>CACDOH010000037.1 GCA_902554325.1 uncultured Pelagibacteraceae bacterium | reverse complement strand
TGTTTATTAATTTTTCAGTAAGCTCTGAAGTGGCTGGAACAAATTCTGATAACTTAATCATAGCATTATTTCCAGCTGCGAATATTTCAATAAGCGGAGCAATACTTAATGTAAGTGGAAAATTCCATGGCGAAATAATACCTACTACTCCGTATGGTTGAAACTGAACATAGGCTTTTGAGCCTAATAATCCCAAAGGAAAATTTGGCTTTCTATTATCTTGCTTTACCCATTTCTTAATATTTTTTAAAGCATGTTTCGCATTATTAATAACTGGCATTGTGTCTGCCATTAAACTTAATTGTTCATGACGAGATCCAAAATCTTCTCTCAATGATTTATGAAAAGCATCTATATTTTCTTCAACTAATTTCTGTATTCGTTTAATTCGATCTATTCGATCATTAATATTGGGGTTGAAGTTCTCTAAGAATGGTTCTTTCAATATATTGAGCTTTGAAAGCATAATATCTTTACTAACTTCTGGATAATTACCTGTAATTGAAATATTCCCTAATCCCATAAAAATAATCTAACTTAAATTTTTTTACTTTAAAATAACAAAAAATATACTTTTTTGTTTGATGGTTAATAGTATATTAATAAATCATGAGCGATATAGTAAAAACCGAAATTATTGATAATGTTGCATTATTAACTCTGAATGACCCTGACAGGCTTAATGCTTTGTCTTTAGACATGATAGCGGAATTACATAAAAATATAATTTTAATTAATAATGGTGAAATAAAAGCTCGATGTTTAGTTATAACTGGTGCTGGAAGAGGTTTTTGCGCAGGAGCAAATTTAATTGAAGGAGCTGGAAAGTCCAGCTTTGAAGACATCGATCCAGGAAAAGCATTAGAAGAATATTATCATCCTTTTTTAGTTGATTTAAAAAATTTAAAGATACCCCTCATAACTGCTGTTAATGGAGTAGCCGCAGGCGCAGGATGCTCACTTGGTATTTTTGGAGACATAGTTTATGCTTCAAAATCTTCGTATTTTTATCAAGCATTTAAGTTTATTGGACTAGTAGCAGATGCGAGCTCTACATTTGTAATACCAAGAAAGATTGGAATGGCCCGTGCATTAGAATTTTCATTAATTGGTGAAAAAGTTGCAGCTGATAAAGCGCTTGATTGGGGGTTAATAAATCATGTTGTTGAAGACGGTAAGCTAATGTCAACTGTAATGGATGCTGCAACTAATCTTGCAGAAGGACCGACAGTCGCTCTAGGATTAATGAAACAACTATATTGGGATAGCTTTGCAAATACATTTGAAGAGCAGATTTCAGCTGAAAGCAAAGCACAAACTATTGCTGGAAAAACTGAGGATAGCAAAATCGGTGTAATGTCATTTATCCAAAAACAGAAAGCAAAATTCAAAGGTAAATAACTTAATCTAAGTATTTAGATAAAAAATAAGTTCTAAATTTTTCAAATTCATTGTTTTCAATAGAAGCTCTTATATTGCTCATCAACTCTTGATAAAAATATATATTATGTAACGACAAGAGCATTCCTCCTAGCATTTCTTTCGCATTAAACAAATGATGGATATAGCCAGCAGAGTATTCGCTACTAATTGGATTATTACTTTCAGGATCGATTGACTCATCTAAACTTTTATATTTAGCATTTCTTATATTAATTGGTCCTGATTTTGTAAAAGCTTGTCCATTTCGTCCATTGCGTGTAGGCAACACGCAATCAAACATGTCAATGCCACGAGCAACACTTCCAATAATATCATCGGGCTTACCAACCCCCATTAAATAATGAGGTTTTTCGATCGGAAGCCGTGAAACCGTATAATCTAGCACGTCAAACATTTGAGTTTGAGTTTCTCCAACAGCTAAACCTCCGACTGCGTAACCATCAAATCCAATATCACTTAATAAACTAGCAGACTGATGCCTTAAGTCTTCGTAAGTACTTCCTTGAACAATGCCAAACAATTTATTTGTATTATGATCCTTAAAATACTTCTTACACCTACCTGCCCACCTCATTGACAATTCCATTGATTTTT
>CACDOH010000036.1 GCA_902554325.1 uncultured Pelagibacteraceae bacterium | reverse complement strand
TTTCTTCCTTTGCTCCTGGATGGGTAACAGCTCCTGATGAGGCGGACCCTACTGTCTTTGAGTATTTCCATAGAGTTCCTGAGTTGAAATCAGTTACTCTCTCTTTCCACTTACTTTTTCTTTCTTCCAGAACATTTTCTGGCACATTGAGCTGTATTTCACCTATTTCGGCATCTAATATTATTTCATCACCATCTTGAACTAAGGCAATTGTTCCACAAACCGCAGCTTCAGGTGACACATGTCCGACACAAAATCCTCTTGTTGCTCCACTAAAGCGACCATCAGTTATAAGCGCTACTTTATCTCCCATGCCTTGTCCATATATTGCGGCTGTTGTTGACAACATTTCTCTCATGCCTGGGCCTCCTTTGGGCCCTTCGTAACGAATAACAAATACATCACCTTCGCTGTAATTATTATTTTTTACACATTCAAAGGCATCTTCTTCGCAGTCAAAGCAAATTGCTTTGCCTTTGAACTTAAGATTTTCCATTCCTGCAACTTTTACTATCGCTCCATCGGGTGCTAAGTTACCTTTCAAGCCTACAACTCCTCCCGTAGGACTTAGAGGATTGTCATATGAACGAATAACTTTTTGTTCTTTATTAAATTTCACACTTTCTAAATTTTCTTTCATTGTTTTGCCAGTAACTGTTATGCAGTCTCCATGAATATAGCCACCTTCAAATAAAGTTTTTATAATTATAGGTACACCTCCAGCTTCATAAACATCCTTGGCAACATACTGTCCACCAGGTTTTAAGTCAGCAAGATAAGGAGTGCGTTTAAATATTTCGACTACATCATCTAAATCAAATTTGATACCACACTCATGAGCAATTGCAGGTAAATGAAGTCCCGCATTTGTAGAGCCTCCTGTAGCGGCAACAATCGTTGCTGCATTTTCAAGTGACTTCCTCGTAACAATATCTCGTGGTCGAATATTTTTTTCAATCAATTGCATAACTTGCTTTCCAGCCTCGTACGCATATTTATCCCTTTCCTCATATGGAGCAGGGGCACCCGATGAATATGGCAGTGCTAATCCAATTGCTTCTGAAACACATGCCATGGTGTTTGCAGTAAATTGTCCTCCACAAGCACCTGCACTTGGGCACGCTACACATTCAAGTTCATGTAATTCTTCTTCAGTTGCATTGCCAGATGAATACTTGCCGACAGCCTCAAATACATCAACTACAGTAACATCTTTACCTTTGTATTTTCCTGGCAGAATACTACCCCCGTACATAAACACACTAGGTACATTTAAGCGGCACATGGCCATCATTAGACCAGGGAGAGACTTGTCACATCCTGCCAGTCCAACTATTGCATCGTAACAATGTCCTCTAACTGTAAGTTCGGTAGAGTCTGCAATTACTTCACGAGATACCAAGGATGACTTCATACCTTGATGACCCATTGCGATCCCATCAGTAACTGTAATGGTACAAAACTCTCTTGGAGTGCCCTCAGCTTTAGTTACGCCTTTTTTTACAGATTGTGCTTGTCTCATTAAAGCAATGTTGCACGGAGCGGCTTCGTTCCAAGTAGATACAACTCCTACAAAAGGCTTACCTATATCGTCTTCATTCAATCCCATCGCATAATAATATGATCTATGAGGCGCTCTCTCTGGACCAACAGACACATGGCGGCTAGGTAATTTATTTTTATCAAATTTCATAATTATTCCAAACTCTTAATAGCTATTTCAATTTTTTCCTTAGAAAGTACATATTCTTTATGTCTATTATTTTGTTCATCAATAATTTCTTTCGGAGCATTTTGTATAAAGTTTTCACTTTTCAATTTGTCATTTATTTTATTCATTTCATTTTCTATTTTTAATAAGCTTTTCTGTAACCGAATTTTCTCTTGTTTAAAATCAATAATACCCTTAAGCGACAAATAGATCAAACCGTCATTAAATATGACTTGAACCATACCTTCATCCTTTGAAAAATTTTTTTTAGTTATAAACTTTGACCTTGTTAAGCTTCGAATTGTATCTTCATGTTCATCGAAAATAGCACCTAATTCATTACTAATCCTCGAGTAATTTATATCTATTTCTGCGTTTGCTGGTACATTCATTTCAGATCTGGTGGACCTTATTGACGAAATAAACTCAAGTAATAAGTTAATTTTTTTATTATCCTTTTTATCTACGCTTATAGTTTTAGGCCATTCCGATTTATTTATTTTTACTATGTCGTTC
>CACDOH010000035.1 GCA_902554325.1 uncultured Pelagibacteraceae bacterium | reverse complement strand
ATACATTTCAAATTCAGTCCAATAATATTTCTTCTAAACAACTCCCACACAATATGGAAGCCGAACAAGGATTGCTAGGTGCTGTTCTTATTAATAATGAAATATTTTATGATATAACTGAAATAGTAAATTTTGAACATTTCTATGAACCAGTTCATAGAATTATATTTGAGGCAATGAATAAAATGATTTCTAAAGGTCAGATTGCGTCACCAATTACTTTACAGAGTTATTTTGAAATTGAAAAAAATCTAGAGGAAATAGGCGGATCAAATTACCTATTTAGACTGGCCAATTCAGCGGTTTCTTTAGAATATGCAAAAAGCTATGCTCAAATAATTTATGATATGGCTGTAAGAAGAGGGCTTTATGAGCTTGGAGGTAAAGTTCAACATGATGCAATTGAAAGTGATATGGATGTAAAACCTGGAGATCTCATTGAAGATGCAGAAAAAGATCTTTATCAGATATCAGAAAAAGGAACTACAAAAAATAAGATTCAATCATTTAGAAGTTCAGTTGAAGAGGCTATTGAGCTTACAACTAGAGCTTTTAAAAAAGATACGAGTGTGATTGGTCTATCCTCTGGATTTAGGGATCTTGACGCTAAATTAGGAGGGTTTCATTCATCAGACTTAATTATAATTGCTGGAAGACCATCGATGGGAAAAACAGCATTAGCAACAAATATGGCATTTAATATTGCTAAAGAGGCTCACAATAATAATGATATGGATTCAAGTGTTTTATTCTTTTCACTTGAAATGTCATCAGAACAGCTAGCCAGAAGAATTTTATCTGAAGAAGCAAGAATAAGTTCAAATGATATGAGAAAAGGTGATTTATCCGAAAATGATTTAGATAATTTAGTGTCAGTATCAAAAAAAATATTGGAAATTCCATTATTCATAGATGATACTCCAGCAATTAATATTGGAACACTTGCGTCTAGAGCAAGAAGACTTAAGCGTAAGAATGGACTAGGTGCAATTGTAATAGATTATTTGCAGCTATTAAGACCCAGTAAAATATCTAGAAATGAATCCAGGGTTCTAGAACTCTCTGAAATCACCCAAGGATTAAAAGCTCTAGCAAAAGAAATGAATATTCCTGTTATAGCCTTGTCACAGTTATCAAGACAAGTTGAACAAAGAGAAGATAAGAAACCATTACTGTCAGATTTAAGAGAATCAGGTTCTATAGAGCAAGACTCTGATGTAGTAATGTTCATTTATAGAGAAGAGTACTATTTAGAAAAAAGTGAACCTGCACTTGGCACAGCTGATTATATTGAATGGCAGCAAAAAATGGATGAAATTCATGGTCAAGCTGAACTTCTCATATCCAAACAAAGACATGGACCAACAGGAAATATAAGACTAAGCTTTGAAAGTAAGTTTACAAAGTTTGGGAACTTTATTAGCAAAGATCACTCAAACAATTATGAGTAAAGTCTTTCAAAATGAAGAATATTGATCAAAATACTTTTTTAGATATTGACTTAAAATCACTTAGTGACAACTACTTAAAAATAAAAAGAAAAGTAAATAAAAATTGTATTGTTGCAGCAACTGTGAAATCAGATGCATATGGTCTTGGAGTTGATAAAGCGCTACCAGTACTGATAAACTCAAAATGTAAGTACTTCTTCGTAGCATCTACAGATGAAGCTGTAGAAATTAGAAAAATAAATAAAGAAGTAGTTGTATTTATTCTAAATGGCTTAGTTTTAGATAATTTAAGTATTATAAGTAAATATAAATTAATACCAGTAATTAATAATTTAAAACAGCTTAGGAAAATAGAGCGCTACCAAAGTAAATTTAATAAAAAACTTAAAATTGCAATTCATTTTGATACAGGTATGTCGCGGCTTGGTTTAGATAAAAATGAATCTGCTAATCTGATTAAAAATAAATCAAAATTAATTAAATATTCAGACCTTGTTCTGATAATGAGCCATTTAGCTTGTGCGGATGAGCCAAAAAACAAAAAAAACCAAACTCAATTAGAGACATTTCATAAGATAAGAACACACTTTCCATATTGTCTACACAGCATATCCAACTCTGGAGGAGTTTTGCTGGGAAGAAAATATAACCTTGATATGGTTAGGCCTGGAATATCTCTTTATGGAGGGAACTGCCAAATCAGTGAAAAAAAATACTACAAAAATGTTGTTTCTTTAAAGAGTAAATTAATTCAAATTAGGGAAATCAATAAAGGAGATACAGTAGGCTATGGAGCTACATTTAAAGCAAGAAAAAAGATGAAAGTAGGCACTTTCGCCATTGGTTATGGTGATGGATTCAGTAGACTCTTTTCAAATAATTTTAAAATTTATTTGAATAATAAACGAATTAACTTAATTGGTAGAGTCTCGATGGACTTGGTAACAGTTGATCTAACAAGTT
>CACDOH010000034.1 GCA_902554325.1 uncultured Pelagibacteraceae bacterium | reverse complement strand
AGAGCATTTGCTACTGAAACTTTTAACTTAATTCCTGACACATCATTTGGTGGATTGCCCACAAACGATAAATCAGAAGTTAAAAAAGCAAGCCATCTGGGCAAAGGAGTTCCATCTTCTTGTGTAGCTTGAAAACGTAATTTACCTGGCCCACTGATATTGAAAGTATTTTCTGAAATTTGAAATTTATTACTCGTTTGCTGTGTATTGATTGGATCATTTATAATCAGGAGCATGGGATTTTGCTCGCTGATAGGAAGATTTACGGCTGCTTGGTAAACTTCTCCCCATTCGGAAAGATTGGTTTCAATATTTTTACTCACATCTTCAATAGACAAATTTTGATGATTATCAGGAAGAATATCTTTTCCTATTGATGCATAGATTTGACCGATACTATGCTGCATTTCAGAGAATGCTAGATCTCGTCTGAGCTCTGCTACGAGTAAACTTGCTTCTTCCCGAATAACTTCAAGCTCACCAAAACGTGAGACTTTTTGGGCATTTTGAACTTGTTTACTGATCCTTTGTGCAACATCTAAATATCTTTGTGCGGTATCATATTCTTCAATGGCCAGGGCATAATTCATATTTGAGAGGTGCACTTGAGACAGCACTGTCATGGCTATTGCAAGATGACGTTCTGCAATTAAATCTTTACTTGCTTCAGATGATTTTCTTACGGCACCTAAAGAAAATACGTTAAAAAGATTAGCCCCAATTGACGCTCCGTATTCTGTTGTATCTTGGTTTAATAAATATTCATTATCAGAATATCCATACGTGGCATTGAATTTTATACTAGGGATTAAACCTAAAATAGCTGCTTTAGTATCCTTACTGGTAATTCTTTTTTGGTATCGACTTTCCATGAGTTCAGGTCTTGAAACAAGAGCCATCTCTTCCATTGTTTCTATGCGCATATTTATATTGGTGAGGTAAGTGTCTTCGCTTGATAAACTAAACTTTTGCCCCGGTAGTAATCCCATGAGTATTGCAAGCTCATTTTTAGAATTTATTAATGCCCGTTGTTGAGTTTGTAGCGTTCTCTGTACGTCAAGTAATTCTTTTTGATAAAGCAACGAGTCCATAGGCGCGGATATGAGAAGTTCTTCAATATATTTTGAGTCTGCAAGAGCAGTTTCAACTCGTTCTAGAAGAGGATTCAATTTTTTTAAGAGATTTTCTGAAGCTTGTGCTTTCCAGTAAGCACGAATGATGTCTCGTGTAATATTCTGAGTTGCTTTTCTTTCAAGTTCTTTAGCAATTAAATAACGATCCGCTTGTTGTCCAGCACGAATGTAGGATAAACCAAAGTCAAGAGCATTCCATGTAAATTCAATGTTTCTAGTTTCCAAACCTTTATCTCTTGAAACTGTATAAGACTGTGTTCCATCTAATGCCGGTGCATCTCCTATATCATTATCGACGCCAACACTTGTTGATGGTTGCAATTCATTAAACTCAGAGTATCCAGCATTGAGTGCAATATCAGGCAGCATATCAAATCGTTGAAGATCACTTTGTCTTTGAGCTAGCGCAGACTCCATAACACTTATTCTTAAGTCACGGTTATTTTTAATGCCAATAGCAATTGCCGTGTGCAGGTCTATGTTTTCTAGAGGCGCCTCCACTGCAAGCAAAGATAAATCCTTTTGAACACTCACATTTAATTTTTCTGCATCGATAACATTTGGTGTTCGGGCGCAGGCGCTGAGTGCGATGAATAGGAAAAATATAATTATTTTTGTACTTATTATTCTCATCAATTAAGGATATCTGTTTACTCGCTGTTATGAGAAGGGAATATAGATAAATGGCCTAAAACTCTAAAAAAAATTTGCCCAAAATGGGTAATTTTAGCTTATGAGAGTACCTTTAGAATTTTAGTCATGTATAAAGAAAAGGCCAAATGCCAATAATCATACTAGTGCGAAAAATTAGATATATAAATGAGCAATAAACTTATTCAGGCCTTGGAACCCCGTCTTATGCTGGACGGTGCTGCAGTAGCAACGGCAATTGATGCAGTTGATGATTTAGCTCAGTTTCAAAAGTCAGATAATGATAAGTCATCTAAAGCAGATCACTTCAAAGTTGATAAAGACACAAAGTTACCTTTTGTAAATTTAGATACATCAGCTCAACATGCAAAATCAAGGCAGATTGTATTTATCGATAGTACAGTTGAAGATATTGAAACACTGATTAATAGTTTCGACAACAATACTGAAGTACATGTCATACAAAGTGATCAAGATGGATTTGTTACCATGCAAAATATTTTGTCATCCCAAGAAAATATAGATGCGGTTCACGTCATTGGTCACGGTAGTGTGGGACAGATTGCATTTGGTACAGCTGTATTGAACAGTGACACATTGAGTGCTTATGAAAACATTCTTCAAGAGATTGGAAGCAGTCTATCAGAAAATGGAGATATTTTATTTTATGGTTGTAACATAGCCGCCGATCAAAGTGGTGAAATATTAATTAAACAAATTGCAGACATAACTGATGCAGATGTTGCAGCGTCTGATGACGTCACTGGTAAAGGTGGCGACTGGGATCTTGAAAAGCATACAGGAATTATTGAGACTAAAAATATTGATGTTGAAAATTATGATTATTCGCTTGCTAACGATATAACTTCTATTAACTCAAGTATCGTTAACCTTTCCTCTTCTGCAACCAACTTTAGGGCCCAAGTTCCTGGTGATAGTACTAACAACAATGGAGTGCAGGACTCTTCTTCAGATCGATTTATAATAGTCCAAGAAAGAGCAGATGTTAAAAGCGGTACAGGGACCTTAAACTTTGATGTCTCTGGAGCAAAGAGTTCACATACACCAAGTACGAGTGAGCCTGTACATGTGTATTTACTTTTCTCTAACGATGAA
>CACDOH010000033.1 GCA_902554325.1 uncultured Pelagibacteraceae bacterium | reverse complement strand
GAGGCCGATACGTAGAATATAATCTCTTATACGACCGTGGAACTAAATTTGGACTTAATAGTGGCGGTAATATTGATGCGATATTAATGTCTATGCCTCCAAACGCAAAGTGGAAGTAAATTGAAATGGAAACAGAGCCAATTACAGTAAAAGGTGCAAAAAAACTTCAAGATGAATTAAATGATCTTATAAATAATAAGCGTCAAAAGGTCATTCAAGCCATAGCAGAAGCCAGAGAGCATGGTGACCTAAAAGAAAATGCTGAGTATCACGCAGCCAAGGAAGAGCAAGGCCATATTGAAGGACGTATTCAAGAAATTCAACTGATGCTTGCAAATGCTGAAATAATAGATCTTGATAATATTCCAAAAACCCAGAAGACAATTGTTTTTGGTGCAACCGTTGAACTATCCGATCTAGATGATGAATCTAAAACTAAATTCCAAATTGTTGGCGATGATGAAGCAGACATCGAGTCAGGCTTATTGTCGTATAAATCACCAGTTGCCAGAGCGCTAATTGGAAAAGAAAAAGGAGATTTTGTTTCTGTGACGACACCAAAAGGTGAAAAAAATTACGATATTAAAAAAATTGAATTCAAATAAAAAATTTTTTACTTTTGAGCCTGAACAATAGCTTTCAAGCGCTCTATAAGAGAAAACTTGTCATCGATAAAGTCATTTTCGGCCCACCAATCTTCAACTTCAGACATTATTCTTCCAACCATCGGTCCTTGTTCTATGCCCATGTTAATAACATCTTTGGATGAAATTTCAAAATTGGGTTTGGTCCAATTATTTGCTACTTCGTATAAAGATCTCCAGTTAACTTCGTTCTTATTTTGAGTATCTCGGGACCAATTTATGATTATCTGATTTTGAAACTCACTTTTACCAAGCTTATACAATAAGTAACGAACTTCTTTCATTGAGAGGTATGAAACAATTTTTTTATTTAAGCTTGATAATTTCAGTAACTCTGCTGAGTCCGCCTTAGAAAGTGGAAAAGCATTGATAAAATGGTTTGTTTTTTCAAGTGAACTTCCGATTAGTGTACTTAACCTAATTATTGGATTGGGAACGGCACCGATTCTTGATTCAATTTCGATTAAGTTTTTAAAATTTCCATCCAGTAAGGCTCCTTCAAAATGAGTTTTCAATATTCCTACACTCTCCATCATATGAAGTGAATTATAAGGTGTTTTTAATTTCAAAATTTCTTTAAATTCATACCATTTCCGTTCATTAGAGATATTTGCTAAGTGAGCATGATTGGCCGTAAAGACTTTTTGCAAGTCAAAGTCAATATCACTTTTTTCAAAAAGTGCTAGAAAACGAAAGTATCGAAGAATCCTGAGATAATCTTCTTTAATTCTTTCACTTGGTTCTCCAATAAAGATTACATTTCCTTTTTTCAAATCCTCTTGACCATTATAGAAATCAAATATTTCTCCATCACTATCGACATATAGTGCATTAAAAGTAAAGTCTCTTCTTTGAGCATCTTCCTTCATATCATCAGTAAATATAACTGTTGCATGTCTACCATCAGTTGAAATGTCTTTTCTAAAAGATGTAATCTCATATTTTTTCTGATTTATAATCGCTGTGACAGTGCCATATTTCTTTCCTACATCCACAAACTGAATATTATTTTGATCTAGCAAGTTAGTTGTTTCATCAGGATTCAAAGTTGTTGCAAAATCAATATCAGTGACATCTTTTTGTAAAATTGCATCTCTGATACAGCCACCAACAAGAAAAATACTGTTCTTTTTAAAAGTTTCAAAAATTGTAAATATTTGACTAACTTCTTCAGATGAGATTAGGGAAGAATAATTGCTCATAGCAAGTGCATGTTTATATTATTTTAAAATTTGATAAAGATTTATTAACATGCCTGCTGTTGCCCCCCAAATTCTATAGTTTTCGTAAGGTAAAACACTATAAACATAATCATATTTTTCTTTACCATGACTGTAAGTAGCACTTTCCTCCTGATGGTTATTTTTATTCATGAGAAATTCTAAAGGTAGATAAAAGACCTCATCTACTTCACTTTTATTAATTTTTAGTGACGAGTAATCTTTAATTACAGAAACAATTGGTAATATTCTGAAGCCAGTTCCTGTTACATAAACATCAAGGTTTCCCAACACTTCAACTTGTTCTCTAGAAAGCCCAACTTCCTCTGATGCTTCCCTTAGAGAGGTTTCTATAGGAGTTAAATCGCCTGTCTCAATTTTACCTCCTGGAAAACTTATTTGACCTGCATGATCTTTAAGATTTGTAGGTCTTTTTGTAAGCAATATCTTTACATTGTCTTCTTCATAAATAATTGGCACTAAAACTGCGGACGGTATCAAATTGTAACTTTCTTTTTTAAGTTTTGCCAACGGATGATGCGCTCTTGTAATCAAATCATCAGTTAATTGGTCAAAATATTTGTGTGATATTATTTCAGGCCCTTTAAAAAGCTTTCTCAATTGAGAAATTTCGATCATAAATCTTCTACTTTATGAATTTTAAAAATTTCCCCCTGGCTTTTTATCGCTAAGTACGGCACGCCATCAATTGGTATAGTCTCAGCTAAGTCTACTAATTCATAAAAAACTGATCGAGAAATAAGCGCTCTTAAATTATTACGAACTGTTATGTATGGCGAGGGTTCATCATTTTTCTTTATTTCAATTGATAATGGATTCTCTTTTGAAAGAACAATTTCATCATTAAGATTGGTCCGAAAAGTTACTGTATTCACTCCTTCACTTCGCTCTTTTGTTATAGCTACCGCTACAAAAGGCGCGTCTTCAACTTGAATTCTTACTTTTTCAACTGGAGTAACCAAATAGTATGAATTGTCAGACTCTAATCTAAGAATACCTGAAAATAATTTGACCATGGCAGGTCTTTTAATTTCTGATCCCATGTAATACCATTTTCCAGATTTAGAAATTGTCATATCAATATCTCCACAAAACGGAGGGTTCCATTTTTCAATTGGAGGAAGAGATTTCTTATTTGATTTACT
>CACDOH010000032.1 GCA_902554325.1 uncultured Pelagibacteraceae bacterium | reverse complement strand
ACTCAAGTTCTGGTGTAAGTATCAACAAAGGAAATGAGTTTGTAAGAAAAATTAGCAACTTAATCAAAAAAGATAAAGATCTTATTAAGACTGAAATTGGAGGATTTTCAGGACAATTCCCCTTAAGCACTAAAATTAAAAAGCCTATACTAGTTGGAGCAACAGATGGCGTAGGAACAAAAATTCAAATTGCAGAGGAAATGAACAACCATAAAACAATTGGTGTAGATTTAGTAGCTATGTGCGTGAATGACTTGATTGTTGATAAAGCAACTCCATTATTTTTTTTAGACTACATCTCAACTGGAAAATTAAATGTGTCCAAAGGTGTTGATATAATTAAAGGTATAATAATGGGATGTAAAATTTCACATTGTGCTTTACTTGGTGGTGAGACAGCCGAGCATCCAGGATATGATACTAAGGAAAAATATGATTTAGCTGGTTTTTGTGTTGGAGTAAAAAGCGGTATTTCGAAGAAAGTTGTACAATTAAAAAAAAGTGATCTTATAATCGGAATTGAGTCATCAGGAATCCACTCCAATGGCTTTTCACTGATCCGTAAAATTATAAAAGATAATAATATTAGTCTAAAAAAGAAAATTATCAAAAATAGTACATTAGGGAAAGTATTATTAAAGCCTACGCATATTTACGTTGATGTGATTCTTGATCTTTTTAGTAAAAATCTTATTAAGACTTGTTCACACATTACTGGTGGCGGTGTAACCGAAAACTTACCTAGGTCAATCAGTAAAAATACCAAGGCTGTAATAGATCTGAATAAATGGAAACTCCCAGCAATATTTAAATGGATTAGTAGTTTTAATGTATCTCAAAGTGAGATGTTAAGAACATTTAATTGTGGCTATGGGATGGTAATCATAATTAATAAAAAAAATCTAAGTAGAGTTACAAAAATTATAAAAAAATTTAAATTTAAATCTAATATAATTGGCAATATTGAAATAAAAAAATCTGCTAAAGAAAAAAGTATAGAATTTATAGGAAGACTTGATTTAAATGAATAAAAAACCGATTGGGGTTTTTATATCAGGCAGAGGTTCTAACTTAGAATCGATTATCAATGCTTGCAAAGATGAAAACTTTCCAGCAAAAGTTGTATGTGTTTTTTCTGACAATGCTAATGCGGCAGGTCTTAAATTTGCATCAAAAAATAATATTGATACTCATACTCTAGATATAAAAAATTTTGAGAGCAAAGGTCATTATGAAAAAGAGATTCTTAAACTACTAAAACCCTATAATATTGAGCTTATTTGTCTTGCTGGATATATGAAAATAATTACCGATAAATTAATTAATAGCTTTCCAAACAGAATAATAAACATACACCCCTCCCTTCTTCCTAAATTTAAAGGCCTCAATACTCACCAGAGAGCATTGGATGCACAAGAAGTCGAGTCAGGATGCAGTGTGCATTATGTAAATAGTAAAGTAGATGATGGAAAAATCATTATGCAAACTTCTGTTGCTATTGAAAAGACAGATAATGCAGATACATTATCAAAAAAGATTCTAAAAGCAGAGCATGAGCTTTACCCTGCTTCGATAATAAAATTACTTAGGAAATAATATCCTTTTCTGAAAAAAAGTGACTTATCTCAATTTTTGCATTTTCAAGGCTATCAGAGCCATGGACGGAGTTCTTTTCTAGTGATAATGCGTATTTTTTTCTTATTGTTCCTTCAGAGGCCTCTTCAGGGTTAGTAGCTCCCATAATTTCTCTATTTCTTTTTACAGCATCTTCTCCTTCGAGAACCTGAACTACAATTGGTCCAGAACACATAAAATCACACAAACTTTGAAAAAAAGGTCTCTCTTTATGAACCTCATAAAATTGTGAAGCTTTTGCCTGATCTAGCTGCAATCTCTTAGAAGCAACAACCCTCAATCCTGCATTTTCAAGCATTGCAGTGATTTCACCTATTTTATTTCTTTCAACTGCATCTGGCTTAATAATTGAAAATGTTCTTTCAGTACTCATTATTTACCCTCATGGTATTTTGATACAAATTTGTTAAGAAGCTTTACCCCAAATGCTGTTGCTCCTTTGGGAGATGTTGGTAAATTTGTTTTTGACCAGGTTGTTCCAGCAATGTCTAAATGAGCCCAAGGAACCTTATTAACGAATCTTTGTAAAAACTGAGCAGCAGTAATAGAGCCCGCACCTCTTCCACTGGAGATGTTTTGCATATCTGCAATTGGTGAGTTTATCATTTTATCAAATTTATCATGAAGGGGAAATCTCCATAGTTTCTCATCTTCAATTTTGCCAGCGTCTTCCAGCTGCTTACTTAATTTGTCGTTATTGGAAAATAATCCAGCATATTCATTGCCGATTGCAATAATTATTGCTCCAGTTAAGGTAGCTAAATCAACCATTAACTCAGGCTTGTATTTCTCTTGGGTATACCAGAGAGCGTCGGCAAGCACCAGTCTGCCTTCAGCGTCAGTATTTAAAATCTCTATTGTTTGACCTGAATAAGATTTCACTACATCACTCGGTCTTGTTGCCATATTTCCAATGTGGTTTTCGACAAGACCCACAACACCTATTACATTAGCCTTAGCTTTTCTTAGAGCTAATGTCTTCATTAAACCAATAACAACACCTGAGCCTCCCATATCATATTTCATTTCTTCCATTCCACCTGCAGGCTTAAGTGAAACTCCGCCTGTGTCAAATGATACCCCTTTACCTATGAACGCGATTGGTTTTTTCTTTTTATTTTTATGACCTTTCCATTCCATGATAGCTAGTTTGGACTCATGCTCACTTCCACGACCAACACTGAGTAATGACCCCATGCCTAATTTAGTCATTTCTTTTTCACCAAGAATCGTAACTTTAACACCTATTTTTTCAAGTGAGGCAGCATTTTTAGCTAATTCAGGTGGCGTCATAACATTTGGTGGTTCCGTAACAAGATTTTTGGTCATAGTCACACCCTCATGAATTGCTTTTACTGTTTCATAGCTTTTTTTCAATCTAGAATACTGAGATGAATAAATTTTAATTTTCGTTTTCTTGCTTG
>CACDOH010000031.1 GCA_902554325.1 uncultured Pelagibacteraceae bacterium | reverse complement strand
AGATGGCAAATATTCGAAGGCCTCATCATATTTGTCAGATTTATTTGCATCGCCAACTACACAGTATTATTTTGCTGTAGATGAACAACTAAGAAAAAGTTTAGTTGAATCTACATATTTAGAGATTACAATTAGGCCCACTAAAGAACTTGCTTTTGAGCAGAATGTAAGCCCTATGAGGTGTCTTGCGAACCTAAAAGCAAACTTTGATGATATTGAAGTGGTGTTGAAATAATGTCTAAATCTCTTTTAAATGTTGAAAATATTGAGACTTTTTATGGGCCAATAATGGCAATTAGGGGTGTTAGTTTTCAGGTTCAAGAGGGATCTATTGTAACAATACTTGGATCTAATGGAGCTGGGAAAACTACAATTCTAAAAACAATATCGGGAGCCATTGATCCAAGAAAAGGAAAAGTTTTTTTGAGTGGTAGCGAAATACAAAAGAAAGATCCTGATAAGATACTTCGATTAGGCATGAGTCATGCTCCTGAAGGAAGAGAAGTATTTCCATACTGTTCAGTCTTAGAAAATCTTGAAATGGGTGCGTATACTAGAAGTGATAGAAAAGGTATACAGAAAGACATAGAACAGGTGTATGATTACTTCCCCATTCTTAAGGAAAGAAAAAATCAGCCTGCTGGATTACTTTCTGGCGGCGAACAGCAAATGCTTTGCATTAGTCGAGCTTTAATGAGTAAGCCAGAAATTATGCTTTTAGATGAACCTTCATTAGGCTTGTCACCAAAACTTGTTAAAGAAATTTTTGAAATTATAATCAGGATCAATAAAGAATTGAAAACTACAATATTACTTGTTGAACAAAATGCGAATATTGCATGGGTTATGGATGTATGGACAATTGAGGGTATGGATGCACAAGAATTAGCTGCTGCTACCGCTGAATATAAGGAAAAAGCTCTAGCTGGTGGTGCTAAGATGGCTAATATAAGATCATCATCTAAAATGAGAGGTGATAATCCTCAAGATACTACTTTTGTTCAAATATATTATGAAAATTTTAGCGATCTAATGAGCGATCAAGTTCTAGCCGCTGCAAATCCAGATTGGTTTGCAAGTACTTATGGCGAGGTAAATCAAGATGCTTCAAGTAATAATGCGATTATGGCTAACGATAGTCCAATGCCTGAAATGGGTGGCGCAGGACAAACAGTTGCATATGCTTTTGTTGAAGTGACTAGTGGTATAAATTTCTTATTAAATATGCCTAAATTTCAAGAAATTATGCAAAGTGCTGGAGCAAAAGTTCAGGTAGATAGTTTAAATTGCGCTACGTGTGGTGAGTCTGTCTTGCCTGCAAATGCAATGATCTATTTTGCTGCTGGAAATATGGAAGACATGGGTGAAGCAATGGACATATTCTCATCAAATGATATTCAAAGATGGGTATTTGCAAATATAGCGCCACATATAAATATAACCGACGCTGGTATTTTAGCTTTTCACAATTAATATAATAGTCTTGGTTGCCTCATGATGCATGGGGCAACTAAGTGAGCATGTAATTTCTAGAATCAGGAACTGTTTTTTTGTTTTTAGATAGCTGTAATTGAAAAACAACAAGTCCTGCCTCTTCAAAAGAAGCTTGAGAAGATGACAAGTAGAAGTCCCACATGCGGCAAAATTTTTCATCATACAGTTCTTTAACTTTATCTATATTATCATAGAAATTGTAACGCCATCGCTTGAGCGTTTCCGCATAATGAAATCTCAACACTTGAACATCAGTTAATGATAATCCAGATTTTTCTACACGAGACATTGTTTCGCTTAATGCGGGAATATATCCGCCTGGGAATATGTATTTTTCAATCCAAGGATCGTTATTTGTAGGTTCAGTAAGTCTTCCAATTGTATGTATTAAGGCTACTCCAGTATCATTAAGTAAATCATGAACTTTATTGAAAAATTCCTGATAGTGCGCAGTGCCTACATGTTCAAACATACCAACTGACACAATACGATCATAAGTTTCATTAACATTTCTATAGTCTTGCAATCTGTATTCAACTTTATCAAGCTTTTCATCAATTTTTCTTTGTTTAGCATATGCAATTTGCTCTTCTGATAGAGTAACCCCTACTACATTGGCATTAGATTTTTTATAAATATGCGAAGCCATACCGCCCCACCCACATCCTATGTCTAATACTGATTGCCCTTCTTCTAAGAGCAATTTTTTTGATATCAATTCCTTTTTATTAATTTGCGCTTGCTCCAAAGTATCATTTGGTGAATTAAAATATGCACAGGAATACTGCCTATCTGGATCTAGAAACAATTCATACAATTTGTCTGATAAGTCATAATGATGAGCGACATTATGTTTCGACTTAGAAATATAGTTACTCGTTCTGATTTTGTTTTGTATCATTCTTACGATCTTAGATAATTTCATGACCCAATGATCAATCTCACTATTAGTATTCAAGAAAATAAGTTTTAGAAAATCATGTATTCGACCCTCTTCAACAATTAGGGAACCGTTCATATAACTTTCGCCAAAATGAACAGAGGGGTTCATAAGAAGTTTTAGTTCAGAAAAACTATTTGTTGTGCGGATACGTATTGGCTCTCCTGAGCCATCACCGTAAGTATTTAATTCACCATTAGAACTGATCCAGGTTAAGTTGCCAACCTTGATAATATTCCCAAGAAGACTTTTTGTAATCATGCGGAAATTAAATAATGACTTTAGGATTTTATCAATAATAAAAATTAATCTCGCTTTTCTGTTAAAAAAACTAATATTTTGCTGTCTTTATCAATCCCACATTCACTATATTTTTGAGCTTCTGCAATCGCAGCATACCCAGCACCTCCTGATGGCGTTGTTGTTAAATCATTCTCGTCTAAATCGCAAAGTGAGTTTTCTGCATCTTCATCTTCAATGGTTATAAAATGAGTACAGGTTATAGCTAATGAGGAAAGAGCTTTTAATGAAGGACTTTTACAGTCAAGCCTTCCCATATTAGAAACACCTCCCGTTACGGTAGTTGCTTTTCCTGCATTAATCGACTCTTGTAACACTGGAGCCTTTGTTGGCTCAACAATAATTATTTTTGGTTTATCTCCAAAGTACTTGCGCGCTAAAGTTGCCATGGATGCTGGAAAGCCGCCAACGCCTGCCTGTAAAAATATA
>CACDOH010000030.1 GCA_902554325.1 uncultured Pelagibacteraceae bacterium | reverse complement strand
ATCTCTCTTGAGTAATGCTAACATAATGATTATTTAAATTTTAATTTCGTTTGTAAATGTATTTTGTAAATTGATATTCGAAGTAATAATCACAATCCCATTATTAGTGTTAAAATTTTTAATTTTTTGTATTAATATTTGACTGTTTTCTTCATCTAAAAAAACAAAAGGTTCATCTAAATACCATATCTTACTTTCTGTAAAATTAAGCCTAAGAAGTGATATGCACTTTTTTTGTCCATCACTTAAAGAAGCAACATCTCTTTCCACAAGATGTGATATGTTAAAATCTTCTAAAAGTTTTGAATAAGAAATATTTTTTTGATAAATAATTTCCCAAAGCTTTAAATTATTTTTGACTGATAGATTATCTTTTAGACAATTCTTTTGACCTACAAAGCTGAACGAGTGTCTATAATTAGTGTCTTCAAGTACATTTTTATCGTTAAAAAATATTGTTCCATTATAAGATTTTATGAAATTTGATAGCGCACGGAGGAGAGTGGTTTTACCAGATCCATTGCTGCCTCTGATTACAAGTGTTTCACCAGATTTAAGCTTTGTATTTAGATCTTTTAGGACTATGTTTTCACCTCTATAACAAGTTAAGTCCTCAATTTTTAGTTCATTCATCTTAAACTTTCTATTGATAGCTGTTCAAATTAGTCTTATTAATACATCCAGTAAACCCTCTATGTACGATAGCTTTAAAACAAAAAAAACACTAAAAATCGGCAAAAAGACCTATACGTATTATAGCCTTAAATATGCTGAGAAAAATGGATTAAAGAATGTATCAGCTTTACCCTATTCAATTAAGATACTTCTTGAGAACCTGATTAGGCATGAAGATGAAAAAACTGTATTAAAAAGTGATATACTTGAGTTCCAAAAGTGGAAAAAACAAAAAAAAATAGCTAAAGAAATTAATTTTAGACCAGCCAGAGTTCTTATGCAGGATTTTACTGGGGTACCCGCGGTTGTCGATCTTGCATCAATGCGATCTGCTATTAAAGATAAAAAAGGTGACCCAAAAAAAATTAACCCTTTGTCACCTGTAGACCTAGTTATTGATCACTCAGTAATGGTTGATAAATTTGGCTCAGCCTCAGCGCATAAAGCCAATGTTGATTTGGAATATAAAAGAAATATTGAACGATATGAGTTTCTCAGGTGGGGCCAAAAGTCATTTGATAATTTTCGAGTTGTTCCACCAGGAACGGGAATATGTCATCAAGTAAATTTAGAATATCTTGCTAAAACAATATGGTCATCCAGTGGTTTCATTAATAATCAGAAAGTTGAACTAGCATATCCTGATACAGTAGTTGGAACCGATAGCCATACTACGATGATCAATGGTCTATCAGTACTGGGTTGGGGAGTTGGAGGTATTGAAGCTGAAGCTGCAATGCTTGGTCAACCAATATCAATGGTTGTTCCAGAGGTAATAGGTTTTGAAATTAAAGGTAAAATAAAAGAGGGAATAACAGCGACAGATTTAGTCCTCACGATCACAGAACAGCTTAGAAAAAAAGGGGTTGTGGGCAAGTTTGTAGAGTTCTTTGGTGAAGGGCTTAGAGAATTATCGATACCTGACCGGGCTACAATTTCAAATATGGCTCCTGAATATGGAGCAACCTGTGGCTTTTTCCCAATTGATGAAGAAACAATTAAATTTTTAAGAGTGAGTGGTAGAGATGAAAAGGGCATTCAACTTGTAAAAAAATACGCGAAACTTCAAGGACTTTGGGAAGATTATAAGAAGAATGACAGAGTTTATACTGATAAAATGCAATTAGACTTATCGCAAATACTACCTAGTCTTGCTGGACCTAAGAGACCCCAAGACAAAATAGTTCTTTCTAAAGTTTCAGATGAATTTTTGAAATCACTTAAATCTGAATTCTCACAAAAAAATATTTTAAATCTATCTAAAGTTAAGGGTGAAAATTTTGAAATGGATCACGGTCATGTGGCCATAGCTGCAATAACAAGCTGCACTAATACATCTAACCCAAGCGTAATGGTCGGAGCGGGTTTGCTGGCAAAAAAAGCCGCTAAGTTAGGTCTAAAAACTAAACCTTGGGTAAAGACTTCACTTGCTCCAGGCTCTAAAATTGTAACAGATTATTTAACAAAATCAGGACTACAAAAATATTTAGATGATTTAGGATTTCACCTAGTTGGGTTTGGGTGCACAACATGTATTGGGAATTCTGGACCTCTTGATAAAAATATTTCTGATACCATTGGAAAGAATAACCTTATTGTAAGTGGGGTATTATCAGGTAATAGAAACTTTGAAGGAAGAATCAATCCATTTGTAAAAGCGAATTATCTAGCTTCACCACCTTTAGTTGTTGCATACGCGCTTGCTGGCTCTACAAAAATAAACTTGGATAAAGATCCAATTGGCATTGGTAGTAACGGTAAAGAAATATATTTAAAAGATATCTGGCCTACTAATAGAGAAATTCAAAAGATAATAACTAAAACTATTACGTCACAACTCTATAAGCAGAGATACAAGAATGTATTTAAGGGCGATAAGAAATGGAACTCCGTAAAAGCACCTCAAGGGTTAACATATAAATGGAATAAAGATTCAACATATGTACAACACCCTCCTTTTTTTAAAGATCTAAAACTTAATCAAAACAATATAAGCGATATTGAAGATGCTAATATTCTCGGCATTTTTGGAGACTCGGTTACTACAGATCATATTAGCCCTGCAGGAGCAATAAAAGATGATGGACCAGCAGGGGACTACCTAAAAAATAAAAAAGTGAATAGAAATGATTTTAATTCATTTGGAGCCAGAAGAGGCAACCACCAGGTAATGATGAGAGGAACATTTGCAAATATTAGAATTAAAAATGAAATGTTAAAAAATATTGAAGGCGGCTATACAATTCATTACCCATCCAATAAACAAATGTCTATTTATGATGCCTCAATTAAATATCAAAAATCTAAGACACCACTGATTATTATTTCAGGTAAAGATTATGGAATGGGTTCATCGAGAGATTGGGCTGCAAAAGGTACTAAATTGCTTGGGGTCAAAGCTGTTATTGCTGAATCTTATGAAAGAATTCACAGATCAAATTTGGTAGGCATGGGTGTATTGCCATTTAAATTTACTGGATCCGACAACAGAAAAACACTCAAGCTAAAAGGCTCAGAAAAAATAAGTATTATCAATGTAAAAGACAATTTAAAACCACAAGGAAACTACAGTGCATTAATTAAATACAAGAATGGCGATCTCAAAAAAATTAAAATCAAACTTTTAGTTAATACCGCTACCGAAATAGAATATCTCGAAACTGGCGGAATACTTCAGTATGTATTTAAAAACCTTATAAATTCTTAAGTAAACTAACTTTTATAATCAGACAAAAATTCCAGAGAACCATCGCCACTACCTGAAACAGTATTTCTTATTGCGCCAAATAATTTTTCTGAAAACTCGTCAAAATCGTCAGTATTTATATTATAGTTTTCTCTATATAGAGAAAAGCTAACTTCGACGCATATTTCTGCACAATCGGTAAAATAAAAAATATTAGATAAATTACCAAAATCACCTTCATCATTAATTGCGACAGAACATGTCTCTTCAAAGTTGCCTGAGCCTCTAGTTACAATATTTTTTGTTTTGGTAGGAGCCGCCGAATAGAAACCTGAGTCACAACCAAAAAAGGTTCTTCTATAATCTGTTTCTTCTGATTTTGATCCTAAAATACCAAAATTAATATTATCAAAATAGGTAGAGTTGTCATTTTGACCCATTTCTAGAGGTACCAGGTTTGCAAAAACATAAAAATTGCCCGATGGAA
>CACDOH010000029.1 GCA_902554325.1 uncultured Pelagibacteraceae bacterium | reverse complement strand
ACATTCTGGTAATAAATCGGTCGGAACCATTCTTAACTTGTTCTTGATTTAAACTGCTATTGAAGCGCTATTGTTAATAAGGAAAAAAAATGAAAATAAATAGAGAATTTACAAGCGATAATCAATCTCCATATCAAAATATTAAATTTAAAAAGGTTTCTACAGAAATACGAAATCCTGATGGATCCATCGTTTTTGAATTAGAGGATTTCGAAGTTCCTGAGCAATGGAGTCAAGTTGCAAGTGATATACTCTCACAAAAATATTTTAGAAAAGCTGGTGTACCAAATAAGCTCAGGAGAACTGAAGAACGAAATGTGCCCTCCTGGCTATCACCAAGAATAGCAGACGAAGAGTCTGGTGAACTTAATTATTCATCAGAAAAAAACTCTCAACAGGTTTTTGATAGATTGGCGGGAGCTTGGACATATTGGGGATGGAAAGGTGGATATTTCTCCTCAGAAGAAGATGCAAAAGCTTTTTTTGATGAAGTTAGATATATGTTGGCCAATCAGATGATTGCTCCTAACAGTCCTCAATGGTTCAATACAGGGCTGAACTGGGCATATGGTATAGATGGACCATCTCAAGGTCACTTTTACGTTGACCATGAAAACGGCAAACTTACTAGATCATCTAGCTCCTATGAAAGGCCCCAACCCCATGCTTGTTTTATACAAAGCATTGATGATGATCTTGTCAATGATGGCGGTATTATGGACCTTTGGGTTAGAGAAGCTCGATTATTTAAATATGGCTCAGGAACAGGAACAAATTTTTCTAGTTTAAGAGGTTCCACAGAAGGTCTCTCGGGTGGTGGAAAATCATCTGGTTTGATGAGCTTTCTGAAAATTGGAGATAGAGCAGCTGGAGCTATTAAATCTGGTGGTACGACAAGAAGAGCAGCTAAAATGGTTGTTGTAGATATCGACCATCCAGATATAGAGGAGTTTATAAAGTGGAAAGTTACAGAGGAGCAAAAAGTTGCATCCATCGTAACTGGTTCAAAAATATGCTCAAAACACCTTAAAAGCATTATGAGTGCTTGTCACAACTGTGAAGCAGATGGAGAAAGCTGCTTTGAGCCTTCAAAAAACCCTGCTCTTAAAAGAGAAATTATAGCTGCAAGGCGAAACGAAGTGCCTGAAAATTATATTCAAAGAATAATTCATTTCGCAAAACAAGGATATAAGTCAGTAGAATTTGAAACTTATAATTCTGATTGGGATTCAGAAGCATATGTAACAGTATCAGGACAAAATTCTAATAACTCTGTGCGCGTAACAGATGAATTCCTTGATGCAGTTATGAGTGATAAAGAATGGAATTTAGTTAACAGAACTGACGGTTCAATTAATAAGACTGTAAAAGCAAAAGAATTATGGGATCAGGTTGCATATTCAGCATGGGCATGTGCAGATCCAGGAATACAGTTTCATACAACTATTAATGACTGGCATACCTGTCCAGAAAGTGGTGAAATCCGTGCATCAAATCCATGTTCAGAGTATATGTTTTTAGATAACACCGCCTGTAATTTAGCTTCACTCAATTTAATGACATTTATGGATGAAAATAAGTGTCTCGATACAACTTTATTCAAACATGCAGTCAGAGTTTGGACTCTTATACTAGAAATATCAGTTATGATGGCGCAATTTCCTTCCAAAGAAATAGCTAAATTGTCCTATGAATACCGAACTCTTGGATTGGGATACGCAAATCTGGGTGGATATCTGATGTCAAAAGGGGTTGCATACGATAGTGAAGAAGGTAGATCTAATTGTGCAGCAATAACTTCATTGATGACGGGTATATCTTATGCAACTTCAGCAGAGATTGCGTCTGAACAAGGTCCATTTCCTGGCTATCAGCAAAATGCCAAGAATATGCTTCGCGTAATAAGAAATCATAAGAGAGCGGCTCATGGCAACACAGAAGGTTATGAAGACCTAAATATAAATCCTGTGCCATTTATTGTTGAAGATTTAAGAGATACAAATCTTGGCATGGAAGCTCAAAAAGCTTGGGACGAAGCTTATGAAGGTGGCCAAAAATATGGATATAGGAATGCTCAGACAACGGTTATAGCCCCTACTGGTACTATTGGACTAGTTATGGACTGTGATACAACTGGAATTGAACCTGATTTTGCAATGGTTAAATTTAAGAAACTTGCTGGCGGAGGATACTTTAAGATTATAAACAGAACTGTTCCAGAGGCATTAAAACAACTGCAGTATACTAATGAAGAAGTTGAAGAAACAATTAATTATGCTGTTGGATACGGGACCTTAAAAGATGCGCCTTTTATTAATCACGTGTCCCTGAAGGAAAAAGGTTTTGAAGATGAACAGCTAGAATTATTAGAGCAAAACTTAAAGAATGTTTTTGATATAAGGTTTTCATTTAATTCCTTCACTCTTGGAAAAGAGTTCTGCTCAGAAAAATTAGGTATCTCTGATGAACAGATAGCTGATATGAATTTTAATATGCTTGCTTTCTTAGGTTTCTCTAATGAAGAAATAGACGAGGCTAATACATATTGTTGTGGAACAATGACTCTAGAAGGCTCTCCTTATATTAAAGAAGAGCATTTAGCGGTTTTTGACTGCGCTAATCCATGTGGAAGAATAGGAAAAAGATTTTTGTCTGTAGAAAGTCATATAAGAATGATGGCAGCTGCTCAACCGTTTATTTCAGGAGCAATTTCCAAGACAATCAACATGCCTTCTGACTCAGATGTAGAAGATTGTAACGAAGCTTACCTGCTCTCTTGGAAGCTGGGAACAAAAGCCAATGCATTATACCGAGATGGATCAAAACTAAGTCAGCCACTTGCATCAAAATTGGTTGAAGATGAAGATGTTACAGAATCTGATCAAATTGCTGCCCAACAAACTCAAGTTGATAAAACAATTGCTATTGCACAAGAAGCAGTTAATTCAATTGTTTACGGATCAAGAAATAAGGTCCCTGATAGACGAAAAGGCTATATACAAAAAGCAATTGTTGGCGGTCACAAAGTTTATCTTCATACAGGAGAATATGAAGACGGTAGTTTAGGTGAAATATTTATCGATATGCATAAAGAAGGTGCCTTTTTGAGAAGTTTGATGAATAATTTTGCCATAGCTATTTCTATTGGGCTTCAATACGGGGTACCACTTGAGGAATACGTTGAGGCCTATACATTTACGAGATTTGATCCTGCTGGCGTTGTTCAAGGGAATAATAGAATCAAAAATGCCACATCAATTTTGGATTATGTATTTAGGGAATTAGCTGTTTCCTACTTAGGCAGAAATGACCTAGCTCATGCAGATAATACTGATGTTGACTTTTCGCTTGGCACAGGTGCCGAGGAAGGGACGCTTAAAAATAATGAGATACCTTGGAAACTAGTTAAAAAAGTATCCAGCCAAGGTTACTTAAGAGGTCAAGATGGCCTTTCAGTGGTAAGCTCCTCTGGAGATATAGGCACAGTAACTGCAGAGCAAACAGTGCCAAGCAGTAGTGCTTTATCTACAGGAACATCGGATGCATCAATGAGTAGAGTTCAAGCAGCAAGGATGATGGGCTACGAAGGTGACGCTTGCCCTGAGTGTGGTTCATTTACTTTGGTGAGAAATGGAACTTGTCTCAAATGCGATACGTGCGGAGCTACTACGGGCTGTTCTTAATCTTCTTCAGTAGGTATTACTTTTAGGTTCAACTCATCCAAAGTCTTATCATCAACTTCTGCCGGCGCAAGCATCATGAGGTCTTGTGCTTGTTGATTCATTGGGAATAAGATTACCTCCCTGATATTCTTTTCTTGAGCTAGAAGCATTACAATCCTATCGATGCCAGGAGCTATGCCTCCATGAGGTGGCACTCCGTAAGAAAAGGCGTTAATCATTCCCCCAAATTTATCCTG
>CACDOH010000028.1 GCA_902554325.1 uncultured Pelagibacteraceae bacterium | reverse complement strand
AGGCCGCCTATTATCCAGTCTAACATATTAGTATACTTAACACATAAAGGCTTATATTTATACATTTATGCAAAAAGACTATGATTTAATCATATATGGTGCAACAGGATTTACTGGCCGTTTGGTGGTAGAGTATTTGGACAAAAATTATTCTGATATCAATTGGGCAATCGCTGGCAGAAATGAAGAAAAACTAGATAAGTTATCAAGCGGTACAGCCTATAAACCTAAATATTTCATTGCTGATAGTGAAGATATGGCCGGTTTAAATAAGATTGCCGCTCAAACAAATGTCATAGCTTCTTTGGCAGGCCCTTTTAATCGATACAGTGATAAATTGGTAGGATGTTGTGTGAAAAATAATACCCATTATGTAGATATTACTGGTGAAAATATATGGGTTAGAGATTTAATAGATAAACATCATGAAGAAGCAGAAAAAAAAGGAATTAAGATCATTCCTTCATGTGGCTATGATTCAATTCCATCTGATATGGGATGTTTTTACTTACAAAGATCTCTTGGTGAAAACTTATTGTCTGTTGACGGTTATCATCGTGGAGGTGGTGGTGTAAGCGGTGGAACAATTGAAAGTGCTTTTACAATGAAAAATTATAAAACAAACTACTCGATCGGACACCCTTTCTTATTAAATAGTAAAGATTTCATAGAAAAACAAAATAAAGAAGCTAGTAAAGATACATTTAAAATAAAGTATATAAACAGCATTAAATCATGGTCTGCGCCTTTTGTTATGTCTATTGCTAATACAAGAGTTGTCCGAAGGAGTGTTGAATTACATGAACTTAATCAGTCAGGTTATGGATCGGACTTTACTTATAAAGAGTTTATGAATGTTAAAAAGTATTCGACTGCCCTGATGGTATCAATTGGATTAGCAATATTAGGATTAATGATTATAAGTCCAATAAGTTCTTTGTTTAGAAAATTATTTACAAAGCCAGGAAATGGACCTGATAAAAAAACGCGTGATAACGGATGGTTTGAAAGTATATTTATTGGCAAAAATACTAATAATGAATTTTATAAGTTGAGAATTTATGGAGACGGAGACCCAGGCTATAAAACTACAGCTAAATTCATATGTGAGTCTGCATTATGCCTAGTTAAATCTGATGGATATTTAGAGAATACAAACAAAGGAGGCGTCTTAACAACTGCAACTGGACTTGGAGACCATCTCATAAAAAGACTTAAAAATGCAGACATCCTATTTGAGGGGCCAGAAAAAATAGCAAAAACAATTACTTAATTTGCAACCCAAAATGGGTGCACAGAATCGTACAAAAATAAAATTATAGTGCATAACAATTAGTTGTATTTTATGATTTTACAAAAAATAAACTCTGGAGTTTTTAACAATATGGTTCAAGATGATACAGGTACCTTTGTTATGAATAAAAATCAACCTTCTCATGTAAGCAGTGAAATTGACAATGACACTGTAAAAAAAGTCAGAGAACTTTCTAAATTAAGAAAAAGTATTGAACTTGATTTAAAAGCAATCGCTACAAAGACAAAAATCTCAACAAATCAATTAAAAAATATAGAATCATTCAAGTTTGAAAAATTACCTCCCAACCCAATGAGAACGTCATTTATTGATCAATATTGTTCAGTAATTGAAAAAGCAAATAAAATTAATTCTATTTAAGGATAATTTCTTTTCAAAAGCTTATTATATAAATAAGCGAATAAAACCAACATCAACGCACCAACGGCTACTGGAAACAAAACAAAAGATATTCCCTGACCTGTTAGAATAACAATAATTGGATTAGCACCTGCCGGTGGATGTATAGTATTCGTAATAATCATTATAAAGATTGCTAATCCTACGGCTAATCCCAGTGCTAGAAAATGATCGCCTATTAAATACAAAACGATAACACCTGATAAAGCAGATAATACATGACCAAGTAAAATATTAGTTGGTTTTGCTAATGGACTCTCATGCGCTGCCATCACTAAAACCATAGAAGCACCGAATGGCGGAATAAGCCAAATTGTTCCCTCAAATGAATTTTCTAAATAAGCTAAAAAACTTATGAAAATTAATGCGCCAAGTGCACTCAATAATGCATTGATTATTTTGTTATTATTCATTAATGATAACTATGATGATTAAGTTATACATTACAACATTTATATATTTTATTATTATTGATTTAATTGGTATTAGTTTATTTGTAAGAAAAGTTTATGAAAAAAACTTACCAAAAGATGTAAAATTAGATTTCAATTTGCCAGTTGCATTGATTTTTTATTTTATTTTTGTATTTGGTTTAGTTTATTTTGTCATAGCTCCAAATAAAGATAATGGTGTTTCATCAATTATAATGCCTTCTATTATTTATGGGCTCGTTACTTATGCAACTTACGCACTAACTGTAAAAGCTGTATTTAATACACTCAATACACAAATAATTGTGTTTGATATAATATGGGGAATGTTATTGTGCCTATCAATATCAGTACTCACTATTTATACTGTTTCTAAATTTGAGTTTCTGAATTAAAGATTGTCATATATTTTAATTCTAATAAATTAAAAATTCGTGGAGAGGTGGCTGAGTGGTCGAAAGCATCAGTCTTGAAAACTGACGAGGGAGCAATTCCTCCGTGGGTTCGAATCCCACCCTCTCCGCCATAAACTTCAAATGAATTTGATTTAGCAATAATTATTTACCGTTGATCGGTCTGATAATTTGAGCTCTGCCAAGTTTGCAACTCTATGCGAGTTAAAGGTTTAGCGCCTAATATTTCATCACTAATTTTTTCAGCAATCATTATTGTAGGCGCGTTTGTATTGCCATTTGGAGCAAAAGGCATGATAGAAGCGTCAACAACTCGTAGACTATTGATGCCATGAACTTTACCTGAATTATTTACTACTGCATATTTGTCTGTTTTTAATCCCATACGCGCTGTGCAAGCTAAATGCCATTGACTAGTCGTGTGCAAGTTTAGTTTGGCATCAAGGTCAGCATCTGACTTACAATTATCACCAGGAAAAATCTCTTCACCTTTTAAGTCAGAAAATGACGGTTGATCTAATAATTCGCGAACTAAATGAATTCCTTTACGCATTAATTCCCTATCACGTTTATCTTTTAGATAATTAACTAGAATACGAGGTGGATCAGCAGGGTTATTTGAGCGCAATTCAATCTTGCCGCGACTATGCGTACGCATTAAACCGACGTGTACCTGAAACGCATGTTCCTTTAAGGGTTGCCATGAATTATTTTCCATCGCAATTGGTGAAATACATAATTGCAGGTCTGGATATTCAACTCCTGGTCCAGACCTAATACATGCAACTGAGTCAAAATGATTAGATGCACACATACCTTCTCTTGTTAAAAGCCATTGAATGCCAGCACCTATGCTATTTAGTCTTTTTGTTTTTGGCCATAATGTTACCGGCTTTAAACATTTATATTTTATCATAAAATCAGGATGATCCTGAAGGTTTTGCCCAACACCAGGCATGTCAACTACAAGATTAATACCCATTGATTCCAAATGATCCTTTGGACCAATTCCTGAAAGCATTAGTATATGCGGAGATCCAACCGCACCAGCACAAAGGATGACTTCTTTATTTGATTTTACATTAAATATTTTATTTTTATTATCTTTAAAACAAACTCCTGTTGCCTTGTTATTTTCAAGATTTAATTTGCACACAAGTGCTTTTGTAATAATGGTTAAATTTTCTCGATCACGGACTGGGTCAAGATACCCACGAGTTGTACTCCATCTTTCTCCTTTGAATACAGTCCGGTCAAAAATACCAAAACCTTCCTGACAATATCCACTGATGTCATCTGTTTCTTTATATCCCGCTTCTTTTCCTGCTTTAATAAAGGCAATGGAAAGAGGATCTTTGGGTACGCTTCTATGTACTCTTAATGGTCCAGTATCCCCTCTAAAATCATCCCCACCGCCGCTATAGGACTCCATTTTTTTAAAATAAGGCAAGACATCGGCGTAACCCCATCCGTCACAACCCATTTGTCTCCAGCCT
>CACDOH010000027.1 GCA_902554325.1 uncultured Pelagibacteraceae bacterium | reverse complement strand
AAGAGATATTTTGACTAAGTCGCCATTCTGATTCATATCTAGTTTTTTAAAAACAGCTTCAGATAAATTAACTACTTTAATCGAAGAAAATGCTTCTCGATGATTTACTCTTACTAATGCAGATTTGCCATTATTAAGGTTTGTAACTTCAATAATTGATGGTAATGGCAATGATCTATGAGCTCCTGTTAATGTATCATTATGATAGTATTCTCCATTTTTAGTTTTACTTCCATTTTTTAAACTTGTTTCCAATTGCGCTAAGCCAATTTCCTCAAATTTTTTATAATCATAGGGGTAAAACCACTTGCCATTAACCTGATATGGCTCTTCAATTAGCTTTTCAATTAATTCAATATTATTTCTGTTATTACTGTCCTCAATTACCAGTGGGACAACGTTTGCGATAGTGCAGTTAGTAAGAATTAAAAAAATTATTAGTAAAAATATTCTCATTAATAATATTCAATCATATCAGACAATATACCAACTGATAATCCGAAGAAGAGAGATCTGTTCCATTTCATAATAACTTTAAAATTTTCGTAAACTAAAAATTTTCGGCCTTCTTCACCTTCTGGGTAAACTAAGTATGCCTGAATATCCCGAAGTGGTAATTTTTCTCCGTTCTTTTTTAATATACCTAAAGCAGCCCATTCACTAAGTGATTTTGATATATTAATTTCTTTAGCAGATGTTGTAATAAAATCATCTGGAATAGATTTTGAAGTCATTACCTCTCTGCCCCACGTTAAATCATTATTCCAGCCAGATTCTTTTAAATAATTTGATGATGAAGCAAATACATCTGGCAAGGTAGACCAAATATCTTTTTTACCATCTTTATCAAAATCTGTTGCGTAATTTAAAAAGCTAGACGGCATAAATTGATTTTGCCCCATGGCCCCTGCCCATGAACCCATCATTTCATCGCCAGTAATGTGGCCTTGGTCAATGATTGTTAATGCGTTTATAAGTTCATCTGTAAAAAACTCTCTTCTTCTTAAATCGTGTGACAATGTTGATAAAGAACGTATTACATTAAACGAGCCTGTATACGTTCCAAAACTAGTTTCTATGCCCCATAAGGCTAATATAAAGCGGGGTTGTACACCAAACTCATTATATATTCTCAACAGCAAATCTTCATGTTCACTGTATAACTTTTTTCCTTTAAGCATTCTGCTTTTCGGTGTCGTATTATTTAGATATTCATCCAGTGTAAGTGTAAACTCTGGTTGAGATCTATCGAGTTCTAAAACTCGTTCGTTGATTACAATTTCTCTTAATGATAAATCAACAGTTTCCTGTGATATCCCCTCTTTAGTGGCAATATTTTTGATGTTTTCAAGCCATTCAACAAAGCTATAGTCCTCATCTGCTTGCAAAGACGACAGATTAATTATAGTAAAGATCATTAAAATTGATGATAATTTAAATTTTAAACTCATATCTACCTATTAATAGCATAATTTTTATGAAAGATATAAAATCACTTATAGATTTAATTGGCAATACACCAATAGTTCAAGCTAAAAATATAGATGCAGGTAAATGCAATCTCTTCTTAAAGATGGAAAATATGAATCCTGGCTCATCTATAAAAGACCGCGTTGCGCTCCAAATAATTAACGATGCTGAAAAGAACGGAGATTTGGTAAAAGGATCAACGGTTGTTGAAGCTACAGCTGGGAATACAGGTCTTGGATTAGCACTCATAGCTTTATTAAAAGGCTATAAAGCGAAAGTTATAATATTAGATAAAATGAATCAAAATAAGATTTTTCATTTAAAATCACTTGGTGCTGAAGTAATGCTTGCAAAAAGTGATGTAGGTCCTGATAGCCCAGATCATTATGTAAACATGGCTAAAAGAGTTGCCGCTGAAACTCACAACTCATTTATGGCTAATCAGTTTACTAACAAATCGAATCCTCTAGCACATGAATTGACCACCGCACCAGAGATATTTAACCAAATGGATGGAGACGTAGATGCAATTGTCTGCGGTGTCGGCACTGGTGGAACTATTTCCGGTATTGGTAAGTTTTTCCAGAAGAATAACCCAAAAACTGAAATGGTTCTTGCTGATCCTGAGGGCTCAATCGTAAAGGATGCTGTTGATAAGAAACCTTTAAAAGACGCTGATTACAAGTGGTTGGTTGAAGGGATTGGAGAAGACTTTCTTCCCGATACACTAGATCTTAAATACATTAAAAAAGCTTATTCAGTAAGTAATGAAGAAGCCTTTCAAACAATTCGCACACTTGCATTAAAAGAGGGTATATTAGGCGGATCATCTAGCGGAACTCTAATTTGTGCCGCATTAAAGTATTGTCATGAACAAAAAGAAAAGAAAAATGTTGTAACATTTGTTTGTGATAATGGTGAAAAATATTTAAATACGGCGTATAATAGTGAATGGTTAAAAGAAAAAAATCTGATTTAAGAAAAATCAATCAATTCGATACATTATCTGTGCACGCAGGGATCAAAAGCGATCCACTTACGGGCGCTGTTATGACTCCAATCTATGCGACATCAACTTTTGCACAAGATACGCCGGGTAAAGATAAGGGGTATGAATATTCAAGATCTCAAAATCCAACACGTGAAGTTTTAGAGGCTTCATTAGCTGAGTTAGAAAATGGACATAAAGCTTTTGCCTTCGCGTCAGGAGTCGCAGCTCAAACAGCTGTTATGGATCTTCTAAAACCTGGAGATCATGTTATTGCGTTCGATGATTTATACGGTGGTACATTTCGATTGTTTAATGAAATTAAAGCTAAATCATCAAATATAGATTTTACTTTTGTTGATCTAAACACAAATTTTAGCAAATATATTCAAAAGAATACAAAGATGATTTGGGTAGAAACTCCTACTAACCCACTTTTAAAAATTGCAGATCTTAAGCGTATTGCTCGTATAGCAAAAAAACACAGACTTTTAACCGTTTGCGATAATACTTTCGCAACGCCAATCAATCAAAGACCATTGGATTTCGGAATTGATATAGTAAATCATTCAACTACCAAGTACATAAATGGGCATTCTGATATTATTGGCGGTTCACTTGTCATAGGTAAAAATAAAACATTAGAAAAGAAACTTGCATTGATACAAAACTCTACAGGAGCAGTACCAAGCCCGTTTGATTGTTTTTTAATTCTAAGAGGGATTAAGACTCTTTCGCTTAGAATAAAAAAACATAATGAAAATGGAATTAAAGTCGCAAGGTTTTTAAAAGGTCATAAAAAACTATCTGATGTTACCTACCCCGGCTTAATAAATCATAAGCAAAGCGATATAGCTAAAAAACAAATGAATGGTTTTGGTGGAATGATTACCTTTATTCATAAAGGTACAATGTCAGATATCTCAAAGTTCATGAAGAAACTTAAGATATTCACTATTGCAGAAAGCCTAGGTGGAGTTGAGTCACTTATAGAGTCTCCAGCATTAATGACGCATGCTTATTTAGAAGATAAGTCATACAATCAAGTGCCCAAAAAACTAGTTAGACTTTCTGTTGGAATAGAAGATTCAGAAGATTTAATTAATGATCTCATGCAAGCTTTAAGATAATTAGAGTGTACTCAAAACAGCATTTACAATTGAAGACAGTCGTGAATTTGAAGTATCGGACCTGCTAGTTATGACAACTGGAGATATACCTCCTGTAACGAAGCCCCCTGCCGTACAGTTCATAAAATTGACCATAATCTTTACTAATGAGTTGCCTGTTTCAACATTTGGTACGACAATTACATTTGCATTGCCAGCAACACTATTATGAATTCCTTTAATTTTAGCCGCTTCAGATGATATTGCGTTATCAAATGCAAATGGGCCATGAATGTCTGTAGTTGGATGCTCTATTCTAGACCAATCAACAAGATCTTTTGCGTCAACTGAACTCTGCATTTGTAATAAAACTTCTTCAGTTGCAGATAGAATAGCTATTTTTGGAACGAAATTTGGAAGTTTTGAAGTAAATTCAATAACGTTATTAATAATGTGTTTCTTGGTTTCTACATTAGGATTTATATTCAATGCGCCATCCGTGATAATTAAAGGAGTTCTGATGTCATCTGGAAAAGTCATATACCATATATGACTTAGTCGCCTTCCTTTCACTAGGAGTTTATATTCAGATCTAATATACTCTGACATTAAGACATCTGTATGCAAATGACCCTTAACGATTAAATAAGGGTCTTCTATGCGATCACTTGCTAATCTGCATGCAATCTTTGACGACTCTTGTTCATTAGATGAATGAATAATTTCAGGCTGCAAATGCCAGTTTAAGTCATCCAATAATGCGGCAATAATATCTTTGTTTCCTATTAGGAGTGGTTCTAAGATTCCCATTTCAAAAGACTCTTTAATCGGTTCGAGAGAGACTTTGTTAATAGGATTGACAATTAATGAGTCTTTTTTT
>CACDOH010000026.1 GCA_902554325.1 uncultured Pelagibacteraceae bacterium | reverse complement strand
GACAATAATGTGGTAATATCATTAATAGATAATGGAGTTGGACTAAAATATGAAAAGGATGAACTTATAAAGCCATACTTTACTACCAAAAAGAAAATTGGCGGCTCAGGACTTGGCTTGTCTATTGTAGAAAAAATCTTATTTGATCATCATGCTGATTTTGTTTTAGCAAATAGGAATGATGGAGAAGTTGGAGCTGAAGTAAGAATCATTTTTGAGAAAATATAATATGAAAAATATTCTAGTTATTGACGATGAAATTGATATCTGTAATAATATTAAAGCCATCCTTACAGACGAAGGATTTAATATTCAAATTGCAAATAATTCAGATGATGCTTTTGATTATATAAATAATAATTCATATAGTCTAATAATCCTTGATGTTTGGTTAGATAATTCAAAGTATGACGGTTTAGAAATTCTTAAGCAGATAAGACAAACTGAAAATGTACCAATAATAGTTATATCTGGACATGGAAATATAGATATGGCTGTCTCTGCAATAAAAGATGGAGCAAATGAATTTATTGAAAAGCCTTTTAATACCGAAAGACTTTTACTTTCAGTTAACAGGTCTATTGAGTTACATGAAGTTAAATATGAAAATCGTATCTTAAAAGAAGGTAATATTTTTGATTACAAATTTGTTGGTGAGTCATCAGCTATTACAAAAATAAAGCAACAAATTTTTAAGATTGCACCAACTTTAAGTAGAGTTATGATTTATGGAGAATCTGGCACAGGAAAAGATATAATAGCAAAAGAAATTCATAAAAACTCAATATATAAAAATGGTCCTTTTATAATTTTAAATGCTGCTCTTATGAATCCAGATAATTTAGAAAGTGAACTTTTTGGTATTCAAGATAACAGCTCAAATAAGATTGGACATTTAGAAAAAGCTGAAAATGGAACACTATTTATTGATGAAGTTGGTGAAATGCCTCTCCAAACACAGGCCAAAATATTAAGAGTGCTTACAGATAAAAACTTTACGAAAAGAGGAGGTAACGAATTAATAAAATTAAACTGTAGAATTGTCTGCTCTTCAACAAAAAATTTGGAAAGGTTAATTAATGAAGGGTCTTTTAGAAAAGACTTATTTCATAGGCTGAATGTAGTAACTATAAAGCTTCCTAATTTAAATGAAAGGTTTGATGATATTGACGCACTAATAGATTATTTCACGAGAATATTTTCTAAGGCAAATCATCAAAAAAATACTGATCTTAAGCCGATCATTAAAACTAAATATCTTAATTATGATTGGCCAGGAAATATAAGAGAATTGAGGAATGTAATTGAAAGACATTTAATTCTAGGGGAAAAATATGAAGACAATGGCACTACAGAAAATTTTGAAGACTTTCAAAGTAAAAATGTAATTTCTTTGCCATTGAGAAATGCACGTAAAATCTTTGAAAAGAACTATCTTCAATCACAAATTAATAGATTTGATGGTAATATATCAAAAACCGCCTCATTTATAGGAATGGAAAGATCTGCGCTTCATAGAAAACTAAAGCAATTAGGTATTACAGAAGAAGATAAATAATGAAGATAATCATATGTGGAGCTGGAAAAGTTGGAACAAGTATAGCAAGACATCTAGTGGATCAGGGTAGCGATGTTACAGTTATTGATAGTTCGCAAAAACTCATCGATGATTTAAGAGAAAAAGTAGACCTTAAAACAATTACTGGATCAGCTTCAAATCCATCGGTATTAAAAAATGCAGGTGCTGATGATACTGATATGATTATAGCTGTTACTCTTCAAGACGAAATAAATATGGTTGCATGTCAAATGGCCCATACCTTTTTTAAAATTCCAAGAAAAATAGCTCGTTTAAGAACAGAAGACTTCTTAAATCCTATTTGGCGTGATTTATATAATGCTGATAATATGCCTATTGATCTTATAATAAGTCCAGAATTAGAAGTAGCAAGATCAATAGAAAGGCAACTAAAAGCTCCAGGCGCTTACGATGTTGTACCATTTTTAAATGATGAAATTGAGCTTCTAAGTTTGGTTATAAATGAAAGGTGCCCTTTAGTTGATACGAGTTTGATAAATATTTACGAACTTTTTCAAGAAAATACCGTCACAGAAAAAAATCTTAGAGCTTCAATATTAGGAATTAGCAGAGATGAAAAGCTTTTTATCCCAAAAAAACAAGACATACTAACTAAGGGTGACCATGTTTACATATTGGTTGACAAAAACCATGTAAAAAGAGCAATGAGTGCGTTTGGGTATGATGAGAAGCCTATTAAGAAAATAATAATTATAGGTGGTGGAAATATTGGTTTCAATTTGGCAAAAGATTTAGAAAAATATCAAACTGAAATATCTGTCAGTATAGTTGAAAGCAATGATGACAGATCAAAGTATATTGCCGATCAGTTGTCTAATACGTTAGTATTAAATGGTGATGGTTTAGATCAGGATCTACTAGATGAGGCGAACATTAAAGATGCTGATTTGATATTAGCGCTCACAAATGACGATGAAACAAATATTATTATTTCAGCGGTTGCTAGAAAGAATAAGTGCGAGTCAATAATAATTGTTAATAATTCAGAATATAATAAATTAAAAGATGTCCTGGGCATAAGTAAAGTTGTTGATCCAAGAAAAATTACAGTATCTAAAATACTAAAACATATACATAAAGGTAAAATTGAATCAGTATTTGCTATTGATAACAACCAGGCAGAAATTATTCATGCTCAAGTTCTTAAAAGTTCTAAATTAATTAACAAGAATATAGAAGATGCTGAATTTCCAAGCGGATTAAGAGTTGGGTTGATAAAGAAAGATGATAAAATAATAATTCCTGATAAAGAAACAAAGATTGAGATACACGATGAAATATTATTTTTGTGCATGTCTGAGGACATAAAAAAAGCAGAGGAACTATTTCAAGTTAGAAGTGAGTTTTGATGAGTAGAGAAGCATTTGTAAATGGTCAATATAAAGTATTTGATAGTGCAATGGTACATGTTGAAGATAGGGGGTATCAATTTGCAGATGGAGTTTATGAAGTATTTGCTGTAATTAACAAAAAGATAGTTGATTATGACGGTCACTTAAATAGACTCTTTAGGTCATTAAATGAAATATCTTTAAAATCCCCGATTGTTAAGGAGTCATATCTTTTTCATATAAGAAATTTAATTCATAAAAATAATATTCAGGACGGATTAATCTACCTGCAGATAACAAGAGGAGTAGCGCAAAGAGATTTTAAATTCCCAAAAAATGTTAATTCATCAATAGTCATAACTGCAAAAAGTATATCAATGGAAAATTACCATTCAAAGTTTGAAAATGGAATTAAAGTTAAGACTACAATGGATTTAAGGTGGAAAAGAGTTGATATCAAAACTCTTAATTTGTTACCACCAGTATTGGCAAAACAGAAGGCAGTTGAAAGTGGTTGTGATGAAGCATGGATGGTTGACACCGACGGATATATTACTGAGGGTAGCTCGAGTAACGCATGGATACTAATTAAAGATAAATTAATAACCACTCCTGCAACTAACTCAATTTTAAAAGGTATTACAAGAACTTCATTAATTAAAGCATTAAAAAAAAATCATATCAAACTGCTAGCAAAAAGATTTAATAAAAATGATATTAAGAAAGCAAATGAGGCGTTTATTACAAGTGCTACACAGTTTGTTATGCCGGTAATTAAAGTTGATAATATCAGGGTAGGTAAGGGTAAAGTTGGAAGATATGCTCATATATTCAAGAATGCATATATGGAGGCAATACAATTAAAATAAGAAATAAGGATATAAGCTTTATTGTTCACCCATCTTTTATTGGAGAACCATCATATAAATCAAAGGAGCTAATTAATGAAATCATTAATTTAACCGAAAACTTAAATATAGACATTTTCTCTAAGCGCATCGCCAAAATTAGAAAAGTTAATGCCGCCACAATGCTTGGCAAAGGCATTATTGGAGAAATACTCAGACATGTAACTTCAAAAAAAATTAATCTTCTTATTGTGAATGCCGTTTTGTCGCCAAGACAACAAAAAAATTTAGAGGATAAACTTAAAATAAAGGTTATTGATAGAACAGGCGTTATCATAGAAATATTTTCTAAAAGAGCAAAATCAAAAGAAGGAAAATTACAAGTTGAACTTGCTGAATTAATATATAGGAAATCAAGATTAGTTAGGGCTTGGACTCATCTGGAAAGACAAAGAGGGGGAACTACATTTATAGGGGGGCCAGGAGAACTTCAAATTGAATTAGACAGAAGACTAATTCAAGAAAAAATTATAAGAATAAAGACGAATCTTAAAAAGGTAAGAAGTCGTAGAAACCAACAAAGAAAGTTAAGAAGAAAATCAAATTTCAAAACATTTGCATTAGTCGGATATACAAACGCAGGGAAATCTCAATTGTTTAATTATCTAACAAAAAAAAATCAATCTAGTAGAAGTGTTATGTTTGAAACACTAGATACTAAAACAGGTAGGGTTTATTTGGGTAAAAATAATTATATTGGAGTAATCGATACAGTAGGTTTTATTAATAATATTCCTACACAACTAATTGAGTCATTCAAAGCTACTCTTGAAGAATTAATATATGTATTAATTAATGTGATTGATATATCTGATATTGATTATAAAAATAAAGAGAAAGTAACAATTGAAATACTTAAAATGGCTAATATTAGCGAGACAAAAATAAAAGATATGATTACAGTATATAATAAAGTTGATTTAAATCCTTATAGATCATATTCAAAAAGAAATAATTTTATAAGTGCATACACCGGGTTCGGAATTGAAAATTTCAAGAATAAGTTAATGAATTACTAAATTTAATTACTTTTTCTAATTATTAGATCTGTATTGTTATTTCTCAGTGACACCTCATTAAACTCATATATATTATTACTGTTAATTAAAAATTTTAAGTCTGACACATATTTTACGTCTTCATCAATTTTCTTAGGTTTATAGCCTGCTATTTTTTGATGTGTAAGTGTACAACTGTAGCTATTTTTGCTTTTTTTGGGATCTGAAAGGGTTAGATCGTATCTTCTTTTGCCATCATAAACACTTATGATCTTATTGCAGTTTTTAATAAATTCAAAATTTGTAATCATATAAAACATCGTAACAGGGTCAATTGATTCATCTATCATTTTTCTTGATACATTTGTAATTTTAGAAAGGTCATAAGATGGTAAAATGGATACATCATCAATTATATTTTCTGTATATGTAAATTTAATAGTACGAATGAAATCATCCTTTACAGTTTTAAAAAAGTATGTATCAGTTGAAATTGACTTATTTTGGAATTCACCTAAGATATAACCACTGCTTATTTTGTCATCAAAAAAATCAATTAATTTAGTAGGATTTACTTTATAGGAATATTTAAACTTATTTTCAAAAATAGTTAGTTTGGTCTCTATATTTTGTACCTCAACTTCTCCTAAAAGTGGAAGTTTCGCATAAAC
>CACDOH010000025.1 GCA_902554325.1 uncultured Pelagibacteraceae bacterium | reverse complement strand
TGGTATCACCGATGCTCGCATAGAATTAGATTTTTGTGGGCTGTTCATATGAACCACCACTCAAGTGAGGAAATGAATTTCACAGTCGCTTTAAGACAAGCATGGTTTGGCCCATTAACAAAAGTTCCCTTTTTTGCAGTAATGCCTCTGATAGGTTTTGATCCGATCATATCTGCTATAGCAGGCGCAGTATCTACTCTATTCGGATTACTAACTCATACTAAATGGGTTAATAAACTTGGTATCCTTGAATACATATTCATCACACCCTCGCATCACCGTGTACACCATGGTAGTAATGAAGTTTATATTGATAAAAATTATGGAAACCTTTTAATTATATGGGACAAATTATTTGGAACCTATGCGGCGGAACAAGAAGAAGTTAGGTATGGAATTCGAGAAAATGTTAATACCTTCAATCCCCTAAAAATTACTTTTATGTTCTGGTATTCAATGTACATAGACTTCAAAAAATCCAAGGGAATTAAAAGTAAACTTTTGTCTTTTTTTGGTACGCCAGAGTGGAAACCAAAGAGTTAGTTACTCATTCTGGATTCTCCTTCAGATAGTTTAGGTATTCTTTTACTTCCTTTATTTTATCATCAGAAACATCTTTATAAGACATGCCAAAATGATTTTTAACCATCAAGGCCACATGAGCGTATGGGTTTCGACCTTTCGGATGGTTGGGGTGTGCTGGCAGTTTACCTTTTAGATAATCACCAGTTTCTTGAATAAGCTTCCAAATTACAGATGAGTTATCTTTGTTCATATATGAAACAAATAATTATTATGTTTACAACCAATTAGTCTCATTCAAATAAAAGCGCCAATATGGCAACTAATTATAGTTAATTATTATCAGTAAAAAATAATATGATTATTAAAATAAAAAAATGGAAAAAAAAATGAAATCAGAAAAAATCTTTGAGGGCGTTAATCAGCAGATTAAGGTTTTTGATTCTGCTGGAGATAAAAAAATCTTTGGTAGACTGAGTCATTTTAGACGCTCTGTTTACGGAATCAGAATTTGTTTTGAAATCATGAAATTTCATTTTGATGAAGATATAAATAAAATTGATTGTACTAAAGAATATTTAACAAAAAAAATGGCTGATCTAGCCTCAAGAGCCACCATCATAAATTTCATTAATGATGAGATAAGTAAAGGATCTCTGACTACTCAAGTCAGTACAAAGGATAAAAGAGTTAAAATCATCCAGCCTTCAAGCGAATTAATAGACGAATTCACCATGTGGCTAGATATGATTTATAAAGCTGCTTAAATTTATTCTGAAATCTGCAAATTAACTGCAGATACTTTTCCGTTTTTTTCTTCAGCTTCGTAGCTTATTTTTTGGCCTTCGTCCAATCTGTTAATACCAGCTGCTTGAACAGCAGTGATATGAACAAAAATGTCTTTATCACCCTCATCAGGGGCAACAAAACCATAACCTTTTTTTGGATTAAACCATTTAACAGTACCAGTAGCCATATTATTCTTATTCCTTTTTTTAAATTTAGACTTCGTTCAAGTCCAATTAGGAACAAGCACTCAATCTTTAAATTGATCTTATAGTGATATCTAATAAAATAGCAATTTTTATTTACTTACGAAATTGTGACAATTTATAGCAATTTTCGTCTATGTTCCACAGAAAGTCTTATAAGGCTTAGGTTGAATTTCAGGAGTTTTCGAGTACTTTTCATCAATGTCTAATTGCTCATACGGCTTTGACAAAACTACAAGTAGTTCATTAAATTTATCGAATTTACCTTCTGTTTCGGCTTCAGCTAAAGCTTCTTCAACTAAATAATTTCTAGGAATTAATATTGGATTAGTTTTTTTCATAATATTTAGATAATCATAATTATTGACCCTTTCTTGCCAATTTTTTTTCCATAATACGAAACCATTATCTTCAAACTCCTCATCATTTGCATGATTGCCGTGCATCAAATTGCAAAAAGTATTTGTGAAGTCTGGTTTTTTTGATTGCATCCATGTCAGCAAATCCTTAATTAAAACTTCATCCTCTTCACTTCTATCATTTAGTCCAAGTTTTGATCTCATCATGATTTGCCATTTGTCGTTAAATATTTCACTGAAAGAATCGATTGTTTTCTGGGCAATTTCTATTGATTTTGTCTCATCCTTATCGATTAAAGGAAGCAAGCTTTCAGCAAGTCTAATTAAATTCCAATGAATAGTTGCAGGTTGATTCCCATAGGAGTACCTTCCTTGAAAATCGATAGAACTAAACACTGCCTTGTGATTGTACTGATCCATGAATGCGCATGGACCATAGTCTATAGTTTCTCCACAAATAGTTGAATTATCAGTATTCATAACACCATGTATAAATCCAACACGCATCCAGTTTACAATTAGATCAATTTGTTTTGACATCACTAACTCTATAAATTTAATTACTTTATTTGGACTATCTAAAATTTCTGGGAAGTGTCTTTTGATGCAGTAGTCAAGTAATTTTGACATAGCATCAATGTCTTTGTGAGCTGCTAAGAATTGAAATGTACCAAATCTAACATGACTAGCTGCAACTCTTGTTAGAATAGCTCCTTTTAAAGGTGTCTCTCTAAACACTTTTTCTCCTGTTTCAACCACAGCAAGACTTCTTGTGGTGGGAATATTTAAATAGAACATGGCTTCACTAATTAAATATTCGCGAAGCATAGGGCCAAGAGCCGCTCTTCCATCACCTCCCCTTGAGTATGGTGTTCTCCCAGATCCTTTAAACTGAATGTCATAAACTTCACCTTTAGGAGTGCTTTGCTCTCCTATGGTTATAGCTCTTCCATCACCAAGAATTGTAAAATTTCCAAATTGATGACCAGCGTATGCTTGTGCGAAAGGACCAACCCCACTGGGTATTGTGTTACCAGATAAAAAATTAGAGAGGTCTTTACTGGATAAGTCTGAAAAATCTATCCCTAGCTCAGAGGATAATTCGTTATTAAGGACCACAGTTTTGGGGTCTTTAACACTTATAGGCATTAATTTAGAGAAAAGTATCTCAGGCAATTGGGTATAAGTTGCCTTAAGATTCAATCCAATATTTGAAAATGACTCATTATGATTTATCATTATTTTAAATTTAATTTAAATTCCTAATTATTGATATCTAAAATGTTAATCCAAAAAGAACTCGAAATTACTATTGATGGCAAAGGGCTTTATAATATCACTGAAATAATAAACCAGGCTATTGCAAAGCACAGAATAGCAAAGGGTTTGTGTACATTATTTATTAAGCACACTTCAGCATCACTTATTATTCAAGAAAATGCTGATCCAAATGTTCTGAAGGACATAATAGATTTTTTTGATCGTGTGGTCCCTGAATCAGAAAATTATGCTCATAAGGAAGAAGGACCTGACGATATGCCAGCCCATATAAAGTCAGCTTTAACAAATACAAGCATTAATATACCTATCAAAGAGAAAAAGCTTGATTTGGGGACATGGCAAGGAGTTTTTATTTTTGAACATCGTTATAAAAACAATGATCCTGGCATAAGAAGAATAATTAGTATGACAATTGTAGCTTAAGTTTAATGAGGCATTCTAAACTTATCGTGACAAGTCTTACAACTTGACCAGATTAGTTTCTTTTGGGCATCTTTTAACTCATCCCCAGTAAGTTCGGATGCAAGGACTGTAAACTCTTTTACTTTATTCGACGTCTCTATCATTAGAGCATTAAACTCTTCTTTTTGTAGCCATATCGTTGGCAAAGCCTCTGTATCGTAGCCTGTTTTGGTGTTATCCGGAAATAAATCTAAAAGCTTGTCATAATTTGCACTCATCTTTTGTGACAGCTCAATCACTTTCTCATTATTCCCTTTCGTAATTTCAGCGCTCATTCTCTTAGCATGACTATAATTCTGCTTAAATAGTGACTTTCTCTCCTTAATAATATTTCCATGATCGTCTGCAAAAGCAATTACAATTAAGAGTAATATCGATAGAATTGTGGAGACAAGAAACTGGAAAAAATTAATCATGCACTTAATTATATAATATGAAAATTACAAATGACACTAATTCTTATGGATTTCTTGCACGTTTTTTTCACTGGATTACTTTTGTTATATTATTGTTACAACTCCCTTTAGGAATATATTTAGATAATCTTGAGTTTTCAGAATTCAAACTCTCCATTGAGAATATTCATATAATCATTGGCATGACTATTTTTTACCTAACTCTTCTAAGATTGATATGGAAATCAATTAATACAAAACCCATTGATAATGCATCGATGAGCAAAATTCAGATTATTGCCTCTCGAGTTGTGCATGGTCTTTTTTATATGACTTTATTAGTCATCACTATAAGTGGCATAGGTAAACTTTTATTATCTGGTGAGGAAGTCAATTTTATCATTATGAAAGTATCAATAGATTACTACAACTTTGATCTTGCTGACAGATTTTATGCAATCCACGCGTTGTCAGCTTATTTTCTATTAATTCTTTTTTCTATTCATTTGAGTGCCGTCATATATCATCATGTTTTTCAAAAGGATAAGATATTGAGAAAAATGCTATAGAGTTAGTTATGGAAGATAAAAAAAACTTTGCTGAATTTATTGAACGGCTCAACAAGACAACTGATGATTTTCGAGAGAATGCAAAAAATAAACGACATAGACTAAATTTAAGAACTGCAAGAGAAAATCTTTCTGATCTTGTTGATAAAGACAGCTTTCTTGAGTATGGAGCATTTGCTGTAGCGGCTCAAAAAAGTCGTAAAAGCCAAGAAGAACTTTTGATGGAAACTTCTGGTGATGGCGTTATTACTGGGTTCTGTAAAATTAATAGTAAAATAATAGATAATGCGTCAACTGATGCCGTTGCTATTGTATACGATTATTCTGTCTTAGCGGGAACACAAGGTTATTTTCATCATATGAAGCTTGATCGGATTTGCGAGAAAGCAAAAAAATACAAACTACCTATTGTTATATTTACTGAAGGTGGAGGTGGTAGACCAGGCGATACAGACATCACTACAAGTATAGCAGGATTGCATGTCCCTACTTTTGCTCTATGGGGAAGTCTCACTGGAAGGTGCTTACGAATTGCCATAAATAATGGTTTCTGTTTTGCTGGCAATGCTGCTCTATTTGGCTGTGCAGATATTAGAATAGCTACTAAAAATTCATGGATTGGTATGGCAGGCCCTGCAATGATTGAGGGAGGAGGTCTTGGATCCTACAGCCCAAAAGAAATAGGTCCATCAGAGGTAAATGAAAAAAATGGTGTTATTGATTTAGTAGCTAAAGATGAAGCCGAAGCAACAGATTTTGCAAAGAAAATACTTTCTTACTTTCAAGGTGATTTAGTTGATTGGAAAGTTGAAGATCAGGCTCAATTAAAAGACATCATGCCAAAAAATAGAAAGTGGTCTTATCCAATCAGAAATATTATTAATATCATTTCTGATAAAGATACCTTTATAGAGCTCAAACAGATTTATGGAAAGAGTATCGTAACAGGATTTATACGCATTGAAGGTAAAGCATTTGGATTGATGGCGAGCGACAGTCAACACTTAGGTGGAGCAATCGACTCAGAATCAGCTGATAAAGCTGCAAATTTTATTGAACTTTGCAATCTTCAAAATATTCCGATCATTTCTTTAGTCGATACCCCTGGTTTTATGGTTGGACCCGATAGTGAGCAAGAAGGGGCAGTTAGAAGAATGTCTGCTCTTTTTAAGGTAGGTTCGCAAATAAAAATACCTTTGATCACAATTTTTTTAAGAAAAGGTTATGGACTTGGTGCACAAGCGTTAGCTGGAGGAAGCTTTCATCAACC
>CACDOH010000024.1 GCA_902554325.1 uncultured Pelagibacteraceae bacterium | reverse complement strand
TATTATTGTTCAGTTCAAAGATGATTCAAACGATGATTTCTCTGATGATGAAGAGGATTTTATGGATTTTGGTATTGATTACGATCCTGCAGACTATTGGTTTACTAAAGAAAAAATTGACAATATAAAAAGTATTCATGACTATTTAGAAACGTATGATTTTGTAGGTAAAGTGCTTTCATTGGCATCCATTATAAGAACTGCTGAAAAACTTAATTCAAATGAAGAGTTTGACACTCTCGAACTCTCAGTTTTGTACAAAAAATTACCACAAGACATTAAAGATCAAATTTTAAAACCTTATGTGTTGATTAATAAAAATCAAGCAAGAATATCTCTGCGTGTAATCGACACTCACCCAGAGTTAAAAAGAGCAGATTTTGTTAATGAACTTAAAGAACATATGGAATCAAATTATAACAATCAAAATATTGAGGTAAGTCTTACTGGTATTCTAATTCTTTACAATAATATGTTACAAAGTCTGTTTGACTCTCAAATTAAATCTTTAGGAATTGTTTTAATGGGAATATTTATAATATTAATTATTTTATTTCGATCCTTTAAAATAGCTTTAGCTGCTTTAATACCAAATTTAGTAGCTTGTTTTGTTATATTGGGAACGATGGGCTTATTAAATATACCCCTAGATTTAATGACAATTACGATCGCCTCTATTACGATTGGGATAGCAGTAGATAATTGCATACATTATGTTTATAGGTACCGTGAATATATTCTGATAACTGGATCACACAAAGATGCAGTTAATAACTGCCAGAAAACAGTTAGTACTGCAATCAAAAATACTTCAATAACTATTATGGCAGGTTTCTCAATTTTAGTATTTTCTAATTTTTACCCTACAATATACTTTGGAGCATTTACTGCACTTGCAATGTTAATTGCTTTAACAGGAAGTCTTACTATATTGCCAATATTGCTCGGGTATTTTAATAAATATTCATAATATGAACGACCTTAACTATTCTCAATTTCTCAATGCTTTTGATATTACTTTCCTTATCATTTGTCTAATATCAATTTTTTTTGGCATTAAAAATGGATTGTTAAAAAGTTTTTTTAATTTAATCAAATGGATACTAATATTTTTTATACTTAAAAATTGTTTTACCTTATTAAGACCTGTTGCAGATCAGTATATATCTAATGAAACTTTATCTGATGTAACAATATTCCTAATTACCCTTACAACCTCATATATTTTTATTTCATTCATACTGAGACTTTTCATCGGTTTTTTACAGCCTAAAAAAAAAGGAGTTATAGATATGGGGCTTGGTGGGGTCCTAGGTATTTTCAGAGGATATATTATAGTTGTGATAACTTTGTTTTTTATAAATCAAAATATATCTTCCAGTCTATTAGATGACTTTATGACTAGCAGCTCATTTGCTGAAATGGTAAATATTGGAATAGATTTCTTTGAACATATACCAAGAAATTTAGATGAAATAGGCGTATAAACATGAGAACTCTAAATTGTCTTATTACGGGCGCCTCAGCAGGAATTGGGTATAGTGTTGCTCAGGAGCTGTCAAAGTCAGTTAAACACATATATCTTTTGTCACGCAATACATCTAAATTAGAAACAATAAATGATAAAATAATTTCAAATGGATGTGAATGTACAATTGTTCCAATTGATTTATGTAAGCCTAGTGTAATCGAAAATCTTTCTGAAGAAATTTTCAAAAAAGATAAATTTTTAGATATTATTGTCTCATCCGCAGGCCAAATTACTAAGCTATCTCCTGTAGAGTCAATTGATTTAAATGAATTAAATGACATTATCAATTTAAATTACATTTCTAACTTTAGAATTATGAAACATTTTCATCCTTTGCTGAAAAACTCTAAAAAATCTAACTTTGTTGTTATTTCTTCAATAAAAACTGAAATGAAGTCCCAATATTGGGGTATTTATCAACCAATCATGACAGCATTAAATGAACTAGTCTTAAGTTTCGCCAATGAGAATAAGGGTACCTCTATAAATGCTAATATTATCTATCCGGGTGCAGTAAATACTAAATTTAGAGAAAATATCATGCCAGGTGAGAATAAAAAACAAATAAAAGATCCAGTCGACGTTGCAAGAACGATTGTAAAATTCTTGCTATCAAATGAAAAAAGCGGTGAGATTATTAAGCTTTAGTCTGAATAAGGATTGCTAGAGCTAATAAATTGATAAGAAATAGGCACTCCTTTTATTTTAAAAAAATCCCTAAATGCATTATCAAAGAATCTTTGAAATATAAGAGGCGCTTTCTTTTTTGAATTAATAAAGACCTTAAAAAGTGGAGTGCCAGTCTTTATTTGCACAATGTACTTTGGCTTAATTTCTCTTTTTTTAATTTTTGGATATTTTGATTGTTTATTTAGATAATTAAGGAATTTATTTAAATTAGTTTTTGTGATTTCAACGTGGACAAGTTTATTTTTGGTTATAATTTGTTTTATAAAATTTTTAATTCTAATATTTTTTTTTGCAGAAATGAAGTCTGTGTTTATCATTTGATATTGACTATAATTATTGCTTAAATATTTTTTTATCTTAGTTTTAAATTTCTTTCCCTCGTCAATAAGATCGATCTTATTAAACAAAAAAAATACTATCTTTTTTTTTGTTATTGCCAAATCCGCCAACCTAAAATCTTGCTTGGTAATGTTTTCAACAGAATCTATGAGCAAAATCACTACGTCAACCTTCTCAACAAGTGTTATAACTTCTTTGTTTCTGTTCTTTTCATCCAGATCATATATCTTACTTTTTCGTCTCAGTCCTGGAGTATCAAAAATTGTAAAATCGTGACTATACAACGTAAATTTATCTTTAAATAAATTCTTTGTAAGCCCATATTCGTCACCCACTGGAGAAATATTGTCTTCAAGCAAACAATTAAACAAAGTTGATTTACCTGAATTTGGTTTTCCAATAATACAAAAATTTATCTTATTCAAATTGGAAGACATTAGAATTTTCGTCCATTATAAATACCGCATTACTCAATATAACTGGTGGTAATATAATGCCTTTTACACCTAGACTATCAGTTGACAAAACTTCGCCTGTTATTGGCGATACAATCTTTAATTCGCCAAAGTATGAAATATTATATAATAAACTATTTATTAAATATGGACCTAGCCATAAATTCAGATCCTTTGCTTTTTGACCTTTTTTAAATTTATTAAGTTCTGTAATCCAAAAGACTTCACCAGTATTTTTATTTAAACAAATAAGCTTTCCATCCTCATCTATAACATATATTTGACCTCCCGAAATAGTTGGAGTCCTATATCCTGAAACATCAATCGCCCAATTCCTTTTACCATTAATGGCATTTGTTGATATCAATTTACCATTAGTGCTAACAGAAAAAATTGTATTATTTGATAAGACTGGACTAGCTGAAATATCTTTAATATCAAAATTACTCAATAATGAGATTTTTGAGACATTTTCTGACCACAATGGTCTGCCGTTATCATTTGCAAAGGCAATGAGTTCACCATTACTGAATGGAGCTATGATTATGTTCTCAAAAGCTATAGGCGAAGCTGTAATGAGACTCTTCTTATCTTCTGCCAGTGTTTGAAATGACCACTCTACGTCGCCAGTCTCTAGAGAAAGTGAAAATAATCTATTATCTGACGATATGAATAAAATTTGATTTCTATAAATTAACGGTGGAGATAATATAGGAAATTCAATTTTTTTCTCCCATATTTTATTTCCATCAATAGAGTCAACAAGCAAAATCTGCCCGTAAGCATCCACTAGCACTATTTTATTATCAAAATAAGCAAGTCCACCTCTTATAACTTCATACTTTTTATTGTCATCAACTTTAATGTCAATTGAAAATATTTTTTCATTACTTTTATGATTTTTACATTCTAAGAAACCTTTGGGCAAAACGTAGCAAATCAAATCATTAAAATAAATTGGCTGGATTATGTTAAGAGCACCTCTTGTTCCAGAAACAATCTTTGTCTTATCTTTTATGTAAGAAATAGAGAATATGTTATTCAAATTATTTCCAGGATTTTGAAAATGCTGCGACCAATAATTTACTTCTTTTGGAGGATCTAATCTTATATCTTCTATATTTAAACCTATTGTTTCTGATAGCTCTGCATCATAGGCCAATATAGGAAAGCTATTATCATTTTTCTCAACTATTTCATTTTTTGTACAACTAAATATTACAAATGTTGATAGTAAAATAATATATAAAATATTTCTCATACTATTTAATTGTGTCTAAAAATTTAGTTGCTCTAATAACAATATCTCTTGGAGTATTTGCATCATTAATTAGTTCGTCAAATTTTTCTTTAGATATTTGAATTTCACCTGATAATAAATTTTTGATAGCAATAGTTTCTTTAAAAAGAAATTTAAAAGAACTATTTTCTAATTTTTCAGTGTCAATATATATATTGATTTCATCCATCGCCATGTCATTTAAATTACTCATTAAATAAAAATAGATCGCCAGATCAGTTATGATATCATCTGTTTTGTCTGCATTGATTATTTCTAAAAGCTTGTCTTTGCTTTCTTGTATTTTTCCATTTTCCATCAATAGAGTTGCAATTTTAATTTGCGCAATACCTGAAATAAGTAACTGATTTGAATTTTCAATTTCACCTAGGTTTTCAATCGTTTGATTAAAATCTACTAAATCTGAAGAACCAATATATTTCTCTACTTCTTCCTCATAAAATGACTGATTTACTGACTTGTTAATTTGATAACCAAGTACCGAACCAATTAATAAAATTAGTCCGCCAATTAAATAAACACGGTAACGTCTCCACAAATTTATTAGACGATCCTGTCTTAATTCTTCATCAACTTGTCTTAAAATATCTGACATTAATCTTCATCACCTTTTCTGACAATTTGAGGATTCATGGCATAAGTATGCTCCTTAGATGGAAACTCTCTATTTCTCACCTCGCCAGCATATTGATGTGCTGCCGTTTTTATTAAGGTTTCTAAGTCAGCATATTTTTTTACAAACTTAGGGGCAATGTTAGTTAAGCCTAACATATCTTCTGTTACTAATACTTGGCCATCGCAATTAGGAGAGGCGCCTATGCCAATCGTTGGTATCGATATTCTAGATGTGATCTCTGCAGCTAATGGTTCAGCCATCCCTTCTAGTACTACTGAAAATGCTCCAGCCTCTTCTATTGCAATTGCATCATCAATATATCTACCCCAATCAAATTTATTTCTTCCTTTGACTTTATAGCCACCATCTATGAGTACACTTTGAGGCTGAAGACCAATGTGTCCCATTACTGGGATTGAACGGTCAGTTAAATATTTTACTGTTTCAAACATATTTCTTCCACCCTCAAGCTTTACGCCATTACAGTTTGTTTCCTTCATTACTTTTGCAGCATTCATGAAAGCTTTGTCAACAGACTCTTCATAAGTCCCAAAAGGCATATCAACTATAATGCACGACTGTTTTGTTGCATTAACAACAGATTTTGAATGCTCTATCATTTGAAAGAGTGTTACTGGCAATGTATTTTGATAGTCATACAGAACCATTCCGAGTGAGTCGCCTACTAATAAAAGATCACCGCAGCCATCAATAGATCTTGCAATCGGTGATGTGTATGCCGTCAAGCAAACAATTGGGGTTTTTCCTTTTTGGTTTTTGATATCAATTACAGATTTACGTTTCATCCAGCGGTTTATACTTTAGAAATAGAAAAATTTCTATAAAAAGCTTAAAAACTGGTTATTTTCGCCTAACATTAGGGATTACTTCTTCTTGGTAACCTTCATTGAATGAGTCAGAAGCGCCATAAATTTCTGCTTCAAACCACTTGATAAACTCATCTGACTTTATCCCTTTCCAATATTTCCATGATGATTGTGCTATGGGCGCTTTCATAATTCCAAGTTTTAGCATGTGCATTCTCATCTTTAAATGCGACTCGTCAACAAAGCCTTTTTCAACTTTTTCGTAGGTATCGAATATATCCACCAATAATGTATTTATAAAAATAGCGACGCGCCATTTGTCTGCATCATCTAGGTCACCTGTGGCCCAATCTTTTGCTAAAAAATTACTAAACTCCTTATCTTTCGCTGTATTAAAATATCTTTCATACATTCGTTGTGTAAGGGAATGTCCAAATTGAGCTTTAGTAATTTCATTTTGCTGATGAATTTGTAACCCCAAATAAATAACTGAGACGAGTACACCAAATGCCGCTACCATTTGTACAATAAGAAGAATAGTGTCTGTATTCATTAGGCTAATAAAGTTTTGGTTGTGGCAAATGCCTCTAAAGCTTTTTGACGGGATGAGCCAATTTCAACAATAGGCAGTGGATAATTCTCGCCAAGCTTTATACCTGCCGATCTTAGGACATCTTCAGGGGCTTCCCAAGGGTTAAATAAGAACTTATCTGGCATATCATTCAAAACAGGTAGGTATTTTCTTGTGTATCTTCCGTCAGGATCAAATTTCTGTCCCTGAGTTATTGGGTTAAAAATTCTAAAATATGGAGCAGCATCCGCTCCTGAGCCAGCAATCCATTGCCACCCAGCACTATTGCTCGCTAGATCTGCGTCAATCAAGCAGTCCCAAAACCATCTTTCTCCATGATGCCAATGCAAAAGTAAATTTTTTACAAGAAATGACCCCACTACCATTCTTAGTCTATTATGCATGTAGCCCGTTTGCCATAATTCTTGCATACCTGCATCTACAATCGGATAGCCAGTTAGTCCTTTTTGCCATTTCTTTAATTTGTCTTTATCATCATCCCATGGAAAATTGTCGAACTTCTTTTGCAAGTTTTCTTTTGGAAGAAATGGAAAATGGTAGAGCAAGTTAAAAGAAAACTCTCGCCAACCTAATTCACTCAAGAAGTGATCAAGGTCTTTCTTAATGCCTAATTTTCCACATTTTGTCTTAGCTCGGTACCACACTTGGTTTGGTGAGACTTCGCCAAAGTGTAAGTGAGGTGAAAGTTGAGAAACATTCTG
>CACDOH010000023.1 GCA_902554325.1 uncultured Pelagibacteraceae bacterium | reverse complement strand
TTTCATGAACTCAAATTTACTTCAGGTTCTACGTATTATGATCAAATCAGAACTGGCATCAAATATTTAGTGGATCAAAATGGAAGAAACAAGGTTTGCGTTTTGTATGAAGACACTGATTACGGTCAAGAAATACTAGATGCAGCTATTGATCAACTTGATGAAATGAATATGCCCTTAATCGAAACAGCTTCAGCAAAACCTACAGATACAGATTTCTCATCTCAGATAAAAAAATTGCAAAATGCTGGTTGCGACTTGATTGCCATGGGTACACAAATCCGGTCAACTATTATACCTTATATTAAGGCTAAAGAAATTAATTGGAGCAATGTAGACTTCGTAGCAACGTCGGCATCATACTTCTCAGTAGTTGCTGAGCAACCTAATGGTATTATGGATGGCCTATATTGTTTGAATGGCATTGTAGTTCCTTATTATGAGAATGCATCTGATTTAGAAAAAGAGTGGTGGGATAGATTTAGAGACATATATGATTACGAACCGAACTCGGGCGCAATTTATGGATATATTTACGCTGATATTTTCATTGAAGCTATTAAAAGAGCTGGAAAAGATCTTAATGTAGAAAGCTTTGTTAATGCAATGGAATCTCTCAAAAATTACGAAGACCCTCTTAAACTTGGCTCAGTAACGTTCAACACAAGCCAAAGACAAGGAAGTAATATTTCCTATTTTTTTAAAGTTCAAGATGGAAGATTTGAAGTAATATCAGGTCCCATTAATTACTAACTACGGTATCAACTTGATAAAAAGCGCTGTCTTAATTGCAAACGGTGAAGTTTCAAAAATTCAATACGTAAAAAGTATTATAGATAATAATAATCTCTTTATTAGTATTGATGCTAAATTAGAAAATTTAGAGAAACTGGGCATCAAACCTAATTTAATACTTGGAGATATTGATACTGCAGTAATTGAAAATCTTGATATCAATACAAAAGTAATTAAATTGCACGATCAGAGTAAAACAGATTTTGAAAAGTCACTTGATTACTGTGTTTCTCAAGGTATTCATAATATATATATACTTGGCGCTACAGGTGGCGAAAGGAACGATCATAACCTTGCGAATATTTTGATGGCACAGCAATATTCAGATGCCCTGAACATTGAAATGATTAGTAATTTCTTTCAGATTGTTTTTGTTAATAGCAGTATAGAAATTTTAGAAAAGAAAAACAAAAATTTATCTATGATCTCTTTGCATTCTGACAATAGAATTACAACATCAGGTCTTGAATACAATTTATCTGATCAAAAACTAAATTCATTTTCACATGGCATAAGTAATAGAATTATTTCTGATAAATGTTTGATTAAAGCAAAGGAAAAACTAATTTTATTTATAGAGATAGAATGATAAATAAGATCGGAATCATTGGCGCTGGAATATCTGGCCTTACTTTAGGTTGCATATTAGCAAAGGATTCTCAAAATTGTACTATTTATGAGAAGTCAGACGGCCCTAGTAATTATGGTGCTGGCATTTCTCTTTCTCCTAATATTATTCGCTTATTAAATGAACTAGAAATCTTAGAAAATGTTGAAGATGAATCTTGTCTTCCTCTCGATATTGTATGGAGAGACAATGTTGGTCAAGTAATCAGAGAAATCAACGTAAGTGAATTTGGCAAACTTATCACTACAAATAGGAAGATATTAATCAAACATCTACTCGATAAGTACCTATCACTTGGTGGAAAAATAAAATTTTCACATGAGCTGATTATGATTAAGAACGAGAAGGAACTTCTTTTTCAGAACGGTAATGAAGACCGTGTTGATTTTATTGCCGGATGTGATGGAATTAAATCTTTTGTGAGATCAAATTACATCAAAAATGATTCACCAAGATTTACTGGATATACTGCATGGAGAGGCATAGGCATGTCGGATAGTAAAAGAATAAACATCTATCTTGGCCCACGAAGTCATATTGTTTGCTATCCTATCAATAATTCTCTTGAAACAAGCTTTATTGGAGTCATTAAGAATAATGCCAAAAATAACGAGTCATGGAGAGAAGAGGGCACTCATGATCAATTAATAAGTGATTTATCTGATTATGGAGATTTTATTCATTCATTGTTTAAATCATCAGAAAAAGTATTTCGATGGGGTTTATATGATCGAGATAAACTAAATAATTTTTCAAAAGGAAATATTACACTCTTAGGAGATTCCGCTCATCCAATGATGCCTTTTTTAGGGCAGGGTGGGGCAATGGCCTTTGAGGATGCTTTTGTTCTTGGCAAACTGCTTCTGAAATTACCGAGCTATTACTTGGCACAAGCGAAATATAATGACCTAAGAAGAAAAAGAGTAAATTACATAAAAAGTTCTTCAGCGCTTCAAGGCTACGTTAATCATTTGACTAGCCCTCTTTTAAAAAATGTCAGAGACTACTTATTAAAAAATACAAATATTGCTATGAGAAGAACCAAGAATATTTATAATTACGATACTTTAGAAAAACTGATATAAATTTATCATGAGTAATTTACCAAACACCAAAGCTTGTAACGTACAATTAGAAGATGAATGGTTGACCATTTCATTTAATCAACCTGAAAAGCGAAATGCTCTTACAGAAGAACTGACTACAGACATAAAGAATATTTTTAATGCCGTCAGAGACGATTTGAGTGTTAGAGGCGTCACTCTTAGAGGTGAAGGGGGTATATTTTGTGCTGGAGGTGATTTAAAGATGTTTAAAACAGGTTTCCAGGGAGGTGAGCAAGGTTTGAAAGATGTGCATCATGCGAGTGAAATGACAGGATTATTTTTTGATATGATTAACTCATATCCCAAACCAGTAGTCATGTTGGCTGAAGGAGCTGCTATGGCTGGTGGGTTAGGAATGTTATGTGCCGGTGACATTGTTGTTGTCACAGAAGATTGTAAATTTGCTTTAACTGAAACAACACTTGGTATTCCTCCCGCGCAAATTGCACCATTTGTATCTCAAAGAATTGGTCTTGCAAAGGCCAGAAGAATTATGCTGACAGCAGCAAGGTTTACTGGAAAAGAAGCACATGAAATGGGTTTAGCAGATTTTGTTGCAAAAAATGCTTATGATTTAAAGGTTATAGAGGCTGATATAAAGAAAGGTGTTCTCAAATGTGCACCGGGAGCCAATGCAGTAACAAAAGAAATTGTTTTAGCTACGCGACACTTAACACGAAAAGAAATGATAGAATTTGCAGCTAAGGGATTTGCTGAGCGAATGTTGAGCGATGAAGGTAAAGAGGGAATATCTTCATTTATTGAAAAGAGAAAGCCAAATTGGTCAAAATGACTGAGACTAAAACATCTTTACCGCAAGCCTATGATTTTTGTGAAGAAAGTAACGCAGTTTATGATTTACTCTCAAATCTATCAGACAATGATTTCAATGAGAAAACTCAATTCAAAGGCTGGACGATCAATAATGTAATCGGTCACCTTCATGTATGGAACCATGCTGCAGATTTGTCATTAATAGACGGTGAGGAGTGGAAAAATTTTGCAAACGCGGCTCTTGAAATGTTTGGCAAAGGATCAACAATGAACCAGTTTGAAGAAACTATTACTCAAGGCAAACAAGGAAAAGAATTACTTGATACATGGAAGAATTACTATGAAGATATGACAACAAGGTTTGCTGTTGCAGATCCAAAGAAGAGAGTTAAATGGATGGGGCCTGATATGAGTGCCCGTTCCTCAATAAGCGCAAGACACATGGAAACATGGGCACATGCCCAAGAACTTTATGATTCACTTGGCGTTGACCGAGTTAATGAAGATAGAATTAAGAATATTGTAATCATTGGAAACAATACATTTAAATGGTGTTATACAGTTCATCAAAAGCCATTACCAAAAGAAACTCCCTATTTAAAACTTACTTCACCATCTGGAAAGATTTGGGAATTCAACGATCCAGAAAATGAAAATATAATAGAGGGATTAGCTGAAGAATTTTGTCAAGTTGTTACCCAAGTACGAAATATAAAAGACGTTAACTTAAAACTTGCGGGAGATGTCGCAAATGAATGGATGTCTATTGCGCAGTGCTTTGCAGGAGGAGCTGAAAAACCACCTGAACCAGGAACTAGAAAAAAAGTAATTCGATAAATTTAAAACGGTGCCGATAAGGCTAGAGGTGAATACGTTTCAGCATCAGCTTTTAACCAGGCTTCAAAATCTCTCTTTGCTTTATCTGTAAGAGTAAGCGATTTAATTCTCATATCTTTTATTAACGGCGCCTTAAATATAAAACCTTCTTGAATACCATTTTCTATAATTGATTGAATTGAAGATTTTGATCCCACTTTAGAGGGTATTGACTTACAAATGTCTTGAAAAGAAGTAACATACTCATCTTTAAATGTTGCAAGCGCAATGATGAGCATTACGTTCCAATGTAAAGGCGTTCTGAAAATAAAATTAGTCAACGGAACCGTGAGTTCATACTCATAAAATTTTAGAGATCTTTCGATTGACGCAACAATTCTGTCTTTATCAATAGTCATTTGCACAGAATTACTAGTGTATCTTGGTAGTAAAAAAATAGTTAAAATTGGTACTAATATTTAAGCAATTTTTACTTTTGATAGTCGATCGTTGATAATGCTTTCAGCATCTGAAATAATTCTATCCACAAGTTCTTTGCATGTTGGAATATCGTGTATCAATCCAGCGACCATTCCACAGCTCCAAGCACCTGCTTCCATTGTTCCTTCTTGCATAATTTTTGGATAAACGCCTGCAACTTCGCCAAAGATATCTTGAATCTGAAGATTATCACCTTGTGCTTTTTCTTTATCGAGTATGCGTGTCACAGCATCATTTTTTAAAACCCTTTCAGTATTTTTGAGTGGCCTCATAATCAGTTCTGTATCTAGTTCACTCGCATTCACGAGGGCATCTTTAACATTTTGATGAACAGGAGCTTCTTTTGTCGCAATAAATCGTGTTCCCATGTTTATGCCTTCAGCACCCATAGCGAGCGCCGCAACTAATTGTTGCCCGTTACCCATGCCACCTGATGCTACAAAAGGAATTGTTAATTCTTCATAAGCTCTAGGCAATAATATCATATTAGGAATATCATCCTCACCTGGATGACCCCCACATTCAAAGCCATCAACACTTGCTGCATCACAACCAATTTTTTCAGCTTTTAAGGAATGTCTTACAGAAGTACATTTGTGAATTACTTTTATGCCAGCATCTTTTAAAAGGGGCATAAATTTTTCTGGACTTCTTCCAGCTGTTTCTACAATTTTGACTCCCCCTTTAACAATGGATTCAATGTATCCAGGATAATCAGGATTTGCAAACCCAGGTAAGAACGTTAAGTTCACACCAAAAGGTTTGTCAGTCATATCGTGACATCTTGCGATTTCATTGGCTAGAGCTTTTGGCGATTCTTGTGTTAAGCCGGTGATAATGCCAAGTGCACCTGCATTAGAAACTGCAGCTGCCATTTCAGCGAAACCAACGTAGTGCATTCCACCTTGAATTATTGGGTGTTCAATTCCAAACATTTCTGTAATTTTCGTTTTAATCATGATGTTCCTATGGTTAGAGTATTGTAAATAAATAAAATTATGAGATTAATGTTATAATACTTTAGAAAAATAAATAGGAGTAAATTATGGTTAATTATATTAAATGGGGCAGCACTTGCTTTATACTTGTGGGAATTTTACTAACAAATCTGAATATTTATCCATTGAATATATTTGTTCATGGGACAGGAGCTATTGGTTGGACCGCTGTTGGATACATGACGGCGGATAGAGCTATATTAACCAATTTTGGGCTTCAAATACCCTTGTTTATAGTTGGAAATATATACCTTTTGACCTAATTTAACTTGATGAGCAAAGAAGAAGTTATCAATATATTCGGGGATAAAATAGAAGCCTGTTGTCATGATCCAGTGACTGGATATTTTCGCGATGGTTTTTGCAATACTGATGAACACGACTTTGGAAGTCATGTAGTCTGTGCTGAAATCACAGAGGATTTTCTCATATTTAGCAAAGCAATGGGAAATGATTTATCTACGCCAAGACCTGAATTTAATTTTCCTGGTTTAAAAGAAGGTGATCGATGGTGCTTATGTGCGCTCAGATGGAAAGAGGCTTACGATGCTGGAGTCGCACCGCGTGTGTATTTAGAGAGTTGTCATTTAAATGCATTATCTTATGTGACCAAAGATCAACTTGAAGAATTTGCAGTCAATAAAATCAATTAATAATTATGAGAATATTAATAACTATTTTTATATACATTTTATTTTCATCAATTTCATATGCATCAGAGTATAAGCTTGAAAAAGTAATAGATAATTTGACTAAGCCATGGGGCATGAGTTTCATCAATGATAATGAATTGTTCCTTACTCAAAAAACTGGTGAAATTTTAAAAATTAATTTGAAAACAAAAGAAGTAATCAATTTGGATCATGATCTTAAAGTTGTACAACCACATTGGCAAGCAGGCATGCTAGATATCTTGTACAGTAATGAAGAAATATTCGTCAGTTATACAGAAGACATGGGTAATGACAAAACTAGTACGTCTATTGCAAGAGGCCTTATACAAGATAATGAATTGACGAGTTTACAAAATATTTTTCAGTCACAGCCACCTCTTTGGGACAATATACATTGGGGTTCTCGACTAATGATCAAAGATGATCTTTTGTATGCAAGTGTAGGTGAGAGAGCGCAAGGCAGCTTTACTCAAGACCCCACAAATCATATAGGCAAGATTATAAGAATAAATCGAGATGGTTCTGTACCTTCAGACAATCCATACTCATCTGAGCCAGACTGGCTTCCAGAAGTTTATCAAATTGGATTGAGGAATCCTCAAGGAATGGCATTAAATCCAAATGATAACTCAATTTATATTACAAACCATGGACCCAAAGGAGGAGACTTCTTTGGTGAAGTAGTAAAAGGCACTAACTATGGCTGGATGGATGTGGCATGGGGTGGAACCGACTATGACGGCTCCATAATAGGCGATGGTAGCGCATGGAAAGAGGGTCTGCTTAAGCCAATTTATAGATGGATCCCTTCAATTGCGGTAAGCGATATGACCTTTTATCAAGGCAACCTTTTTCCAGAACTAAAAGATAAAGTCATCTTAACCAGTTTAAAAGCCCAACGACTAATCAGTTTAGATTTTAATGACGGTAAGGTGTCTAATGAAACTGTTTTAATAGAAGGTATGGGACGATTACGTGATGTTGAGCAAAATGAGTCTGGCGAAATATTTGTTATTATAGATGATGATAACAGTGGAATATGGAAATTAGTTAAAAAGTAATGTTTTATGTTTATTTAACTTCTAAAATCTTACTCTTTTATTTTCTTCCATATTTTGCCATTACTCGAAAAGCCAGCAAAACACTCATTAACATTAAAACAATATTGCTATTTTTATGGTTAGTCTATCTAGCCTTTCTGACCTATATACCTTTTATCGATTATTATTTTGAAAATGAAGTAAACATACAATATCTCGTTCCAGATTATGCTCTTTTGTTCATAATAATTATCTTTTTAATCATTCCATTTGGTTATTTTTTTTACTTTGATAAGGCTTTGAGTAAATTTAAAAAATTAACAATAATCTTTGGAATACTATTTCTACTCATTTCATCTGTAATAATATTCGGACTAGAAATATTTAATTATCAAAAAAGAATACCTCTTGAGAATATTTGTTACCAGCAACACAGCGCAAATGAAGAAATGTTAGAATGCTGTTTAAACGCTGAATATATTTGGCAAGAAGGATTTAGCTATTTATCCGAAACTCCTGTAAACTGTAAAAAATATATGAATTGGAATGATTAGTTTTGAGTAATGTAAATTTATTAATTGGTAGGATAATTATAGGTATCTACTTTCTTGTATTTGGCGCTGCCTTTAAGATATTTAATTACAATCTGACACTGGAATATATGTTTACTCATGAAGTGCCATATACGGAGATAGCACTAGTCATGACAATTGTCATCCAAGCGGCATGTGCTATTGCAATATTAGTAGGAAAATTTTCAAAGTTTTCCGCTTTTAGTCTCGCAATTTTAACCATCATTATAAATTACTACATGCATGACTTCTGGAATATGGAGTCAGGTCTTGAGCAACGGCATGAGTTGCAAAATTTTGTAAAAAATACAGGAATTATTGCTGGTTTATTAATTCTTTCAGCAGTGCATCCTGGTAAATACAAAATAGGAAATTAAAAGATATGTACAAAAATTTACTCAATTTTTTGAGAGTGGGAGTCATATCTAATTTAGTTTTACTTTGGGGAACTTTTACATACCTTGATGCAACAGATAATTTATGGATTTTAATACCTGCTCAATTCCTATTATTGATTTCTGCCTACCGCTGTATGTTTCCAGTTAACTATGCTTCAAAAGCGGTCTTGTTGGATTCAATTTTATCGTCTGTATTTATAACTAGATTTTTAGTAACAATTGTTGAAGTCACTTATATCTTTATGTTCAGTCATGTACTGAGAATTATTAATGATGAGGAGTATATGTTTGTTACAGTTTTATCCTGGCTGATGGTAATGCAAGTAACAATTTCACAATTCTTTTGTTGGGGCGCTATCTTAATTAAATATGAGAGATTTTATTTTTATGAGGAATTAGGCTGGTTGATTATTTTTTTATTCAACAGTATTTGCAGCATTATTTTATTAAATAGCAATATTTCCAGTGATTACAATGTACTCATAATCTTAAATATCATCTTTGGTATTTTGTATCTGCCATGGCAAGTATTTCACCTAAAATCAATTTTAGATAGGATTAAGGGCAACAACGATATTCAAAATCAATCAATGCAATTCAATATAGAGAAAATGAAAATTGAGTTGAATAATGCATTTCACGAGAGAAAGGTTTCTTACGAACAATCTGATTGGGGCAGGGTGGTTGGAATAATGTGGATGTATGGATATTGGATTTTAATCATACCAATTTGGGTATTTTATATCGTAAGAGTAATTTAAGAATTTAGATATTTAAGTATTAATAACTATATGAATAATAAGCGTATTTTATCAATTACATTTGCTGTATTTATTTCTGCTATAATTGGAAAAATGAGTATTGCCCAGGACATGTTCAAAGATAATTTTAGCAATAATGAGCAGTGGAAATATATAGCTGACGATGTAATGGGCGGCGTTTCAACCGGTAATGTCGAATATAGCATTGTTGACGAAGATGTTATTGCTTTATTAAAGGGTAATGTTTCCACTGAGAATAATGGCGGCTTTATACAAATCAGAAGAGATCTTAAGGATGTCAATTTAGAAAATGCTAACTCAGTAAAACTTGTCGCTAAAGGCAATAGTCAAAAATAT
>CACDOH010000022.1 GCA_902554325.1 uncultured Pelagibacteraceae bacterium | reverse complement strand
AAAGTTTATATAATAAGATCTTCATTAATATAGCCAGCTTTGCATTCAAAGAAAGTGCTCAAAAAATTAAAAGAGATCTGTCGAGCTATGATGTTAGAATTTTTGAAAGTCAAAATTTGTCTGGCAATACGGAATACAGGGTACTAATTGGACCCTATAGCGATGTAGAGTCATTGTTAATAGATCTTAATGATGACACATTTAAAAAATATGAAGATTTATCAATATATTTAATATAATAATATTCTATGCATAGATTCATTTTAACGGTCTTATCTATTTTCTTCCTAAATTCGGTACTAGCGTTTGGTTCATACATAGATACTGATGCTAAAACTGCAGTAGTTATTGATGCAACTACAGGAAAAGTACTCTTTGAAAAGAATAAAGATGAAAAAACCTTTCCAGCATCTATGACAAAGATTATGACGACGTTAATTGTATTTGAAAAGTTATCCAATGGAACATTATCACTTGACGATACTTTTTTAGTCTCCGAAAGAGCTTGGAAAGAAAGAGAAGGTTCATCAATGTTTGTTGAAGTGGATAAAAATATAAGAGTAGAAGACCTTTTGCGCGGCATTATAGTTCAGTCTGGTAACGATGCGTGTATAGTTGTTGCTGAAAATATTGCTGGTACAGAAGAGTCTTTTGCTAAAATGATGACTCAAAAGGCTATAGATATTGGCATGGCCAATACCAATTTTACTAATTCTACAGGCATGCATGACAAAAATAATTTTTCTACAGCCTATGACCTTGCAATTCTATCTAAATATTTAATTAGTAATTATCCTGAATATTACCACATGTTTGCTGAAACTGATTTTGAATGGTCAAATATCAAGCAAAAAAATAGGAATCCTCTTTTATATAAAAATATGGGTGTTGATGGATTAAAAACAGGTCACTTATCTATTTCAGGTTATGGTCTTGCAGCATCAGCAATAGATGGTGATAGGAGAGTAATATCTGTTACAAACGGATTTAGCAGTACACAAAAGAGATCGCAAGGATCTTCTAGACTTATTACTTGGTCGTTTAGAGAGTTCGAAAATATAAAGCTTTTTGATGATTTTACAGAAATTGCAAGTATTAATATTCCTGGCTCTAATGAAAGCAGCTCTTTAATTGGCGCAGTTAAAGATATAGTTCTGACAGTTCCAAAAACAAAAGATAAAAAATTAGATTATGAAATTGAATTATTTGAAGATGTGATATTTCCAATAAGTTCAGGTGATATTATTGGAAAAATAAGAGTTGATATTCCAAATGAAGAGTCAGAATATTTTGATGCAGTATCTGTAAACGATGTAAATAGAAGTAATATGTTTTCAAGGTTCTTTACTTATATTTACAACTCAGTGATAAATTTATTTATTTAATTTGTGATCAAGCCACGATTTATATCATTTGAAGGTGGAGAAGGATCAGGTAAGTCAACACAAATAAAACTGCTAGCAAAAAGACTGGCTAAATACGGAAATGTAATCACAACAAGGGAACCCGGAGGAACAATCGAAGCAGAAATAATTAGAAATTTACTTGTTAAAGGCAAAAAGAATAAATGGAGTGGGGTAGTAGAAACTTTACTTTTATACGCGGCCCGCAAAGACCATATAGATAAGGTAATTGCCCCAAGCTTAAAAAAAAATAAATGGGTTTTATGTGATAGATTCAAGGAATCTACTCTAGTTTATCAAGGGTATGGCAAAAATGTCGACATAGATCTTATTAAAAAGCTTGATAAAATAATAACTAATAATTTAACACCTAGTTTAACATTTATTTTAGATATAGATCCAATAATTGGTTTAAATAGGTCTAAAAGAAAATCAAATACTGAAACACGATATGAGAATATGTCTTTAGGCTTTCATAAAAAAATTCGTAAAGCATTTAGGGCTGTGGCTAAATCAAATAAAAAGCAATTTATATTAATTAATGCAAATCAAGATATTAATCTTATTCAGGATATTATCTGGAATGAAGTATCAACTAAAATAAATGCAAAATAATAGAAATCTGCATTCAAGCGAAATTAGCGCTTTATATAAAATATTTAAATCACAATTGCCTAATTCAATAATCCTTACAGGACAAGATACTGATATAATTTCAACTATTGCTAGAAATCTTGCTTCATTAATTATATCAAGGAAATTAATTGAAAATCGTGATGACTTTGAATATGTCTTATTAAACTCTATTCATGAGGAATCTAATTTTATTTTAAAAATTGAACCGGTGTTTCTTGAAGATAAGCAAAGATTTAAAAAGAAGCTTTATAGAGAAGATGTAAAACATATAAATGATTTTTTTTCAACGAAAGATGAGAATGGCCAAAAAAGAGTTTGTATAATAAATTTAATAGAAGATCTTTCTTTAGATGCTGCTAATTCGGTTCTAAAAATAATTGAAGAACCCAATACAAATAGTCATTTCATTATAGTCAATCAAAATAAGAGTAAATGTTTAAAAACAATTGTATCAAGATCACATAGAATATTTTTTGGAAAGTTAAAATATGATAATTTTGCAAATTATTATAGAGGTTCTGAAAATGAAGAATATTTGAATTATTTATATCGAATAACAAATGGTTCTTCATATTTAACTAAACAGTTTATTCAATATAATTTTTATGAGATTAATGATCATTTTAAAACACTATTGACAAATCAAAAGAAGATAAAGGCCAACACTGCAAATCATTATATTGAATACTTACATAACTTTAAAAACTTAGACCAAGCAATTCCAGTATTTTTTAACTATTTACAATTAGTAATTAATGATGAGACTAAAAAACTTTGTCATAACAATGAAAATAATTTAGTTATTAAGTTATTGAATATATATGCATTGATTGACTCTTTTAATAAAAAGAACATTGCTCTAAATCTTGACTTTGAAAATCTGATTATTTCATTATTTCATAGGCTAAAATATGACTGATAAATATTATATCACAACACCAATATATTATGTTAATGATAAACCACATATAGGCCATGCATACACTTCAGTTGCAACAGATTTTATTGCAAGATTTATGCGTCTTAATGATTATGATGTAAGGTTTCAAACAGGTACAGATGAGCATGGTCTCAAAATACAGAAGGCTGCCGAAAGTAAAGGAAAAGAACCATTAGAGTTGTGTGACGAAAATTCACGAATTTTTAGAGATCTTACAACTACATTAGATTTGTCAAATGATGACTTTATCAGAACTACTGAACAAAGGCATATTGACGGTGCGTCTTTCTTATGGAACAGACTGTATGAAAGAAATCAAATATATTTAGGTGAATATACAGGGTGGTATTCAATTAATGATGAAACTTTTTACAATGAAAAAGATTTAGTAAAACAAAGTGATGGAAGCTTTAAAACTGTTACAGGTGGGCCCGTTGAATGGATTACAGAAAAGTCATATTTTTTTAAATTATCTGAATGGTCTGATAAATTATTAGATCTATACAAAAAATACCCTGATTTTATAAGTCCAAAATCTAAAAGAAATGAGGTTATTAAATTTGTTGAGTCTGGCTTAAATGACTTATCTGTATCTAGAACTTCATTTAACTGGGGCATTAAGACTCCAACAGATAATGATCATATTATGTATGTTTGGCTTGATGCTCTAACTTGTTACGCAAATGGTGTTAAATATCTAACCGACTCAAAAAATGATCTAAGTGTCTACTGGAACAATGTAGTTCATATAGTAGGCAAAGATATATTGAGACATCATGCTGTATACTGGCCCGCCTTTTTATTAGCAGCTGATCTAAAATTGCCAAATAAAGTATTTGCACATGGATGGTGGACAAATGAAGGTAAAAAAATTTCTAAATCCATAGGAAACGTCATTGATCCTATAGAAATAATTAATAATTACGGTCTTGATCAATTTAGATACTTCTTGTTAAGAGAAGTTCCATTTGGCAATGATGGAGATTTTTCAGTTAAAGCTCTCGTGAATAGGATTAATAGCGATTTAGTGAATGACCTTGGAAATTTATGTCAGAGATCACTTACAATGATTGAAAAAAAACTTGAGTCAATTATTCCTGGTAAAACTATTAAGGGTCCTAATGAAGAAATGTTAGAAAAATTAAGTGAAGAGGTAATAAATAAAGGATCAAAAATGATAGATGAGTTTAAGATACATGAATATATTAGACTTGTATGGGAGCATATTGGAAGAGTAAATAAATATTTTAATGATAATAAGCCGTGGGAGTTAGAAAAAAGTGATAAAGAACAATTTTTAAATGTATTAGCTGTAACAACTGAACAAATTAGAAATATAGCATTCTTTATTAATCCAATTATTCCTAAAACTTCAATAAAAATACTTCAAACAATCGGAATTGATGAATGTCAATTTTCATTTAAAAAGATAAATAACCATAATATAGTTGGAAATAATATATCGAGTGTAAATCATTTATTTACAAGGATTCAAGAATGATCATTGATAGTCATTGTCATTTATTAGCTAGCCGTTATGATAAACCCGTTAATGAGATCATCGAAAATTGCTTTGCAGAGAATATTAGTCTTCTATTAAATATTGCCACTAAAGAATCAGAATTTAATGAAATCTTAGATATAAGTAGAAAGTATAAACGTATTTATAACAGTGTAGGAATACATCCGCATGAAACAGAACATTTAGATCCAGGTATTTTTGATCGAATCAATAAAGTAATTTTAGAAAATAATAAAACAATAGCAGTAGGGGAGACGGGACTCGATTTTTATTACAATCATAGCAATAAAAAAAGCCAAATAGACTCATTTGAAAAGCATATAGAAAAGGCACTCGAACATAATTTACCGATTATTGTTCATAGCAGAGAGGCAGAAAAAGAGACAAAAGAAATCCTTTATTCATACAAAAAAAATTCTGATATTACAGGTGTTATACATTGTTTTACGGGATCAAAAAAATTTGCAAAAGAAATGGTTGATATTGATTTCTATATTTCGTTTAGTGGTATTATTACTTTTAAAAATTCATTAAATTTAAGAGAAATTGTTTCAATAGTAGATAAAAACAAAATTTTAGTTGAAACAGACTCTCCTTTTTTAGCCCCCGTACCAAATCGTGGAAAGACAAATATGCCAAGTTTCATAATACATACAATTAAACAAATTTCCGATATTCTTGAAATAAATGAAGCTGAAGTAGAGAAAATAACTTCAAATAATTTTTTTAACTTATTTAAAAATGTAAAGGTATCTTCCATATCATAATATGTTGATAAGCGTACCAGTTTCAGTAGGAGAACTTTTTGATAAAATATCTATTTTAGATATTAAGACTAAAAAAATTAAAAATAAAAATGATCTTAAATTAATTAAGTATGAATTATCTAAATTAAGAAAAATTGTTAGAGATAAAAAACTTTCGAATACAAGTATCAAGAAAAAATACAAATCTTTAAAATTAATTAATCAGAAACTTTGGAATATCGAGAATCAAAAAAGAAAGTGCGAAAAACTTAATAAGTTCGATGAGAATTTTATCAGTTTAGCAAGAAAGGTTTATATATTTAATGATAAAAGGGCCTTTCTCAAGAAAGAAATTAATCGCTTATCAGGCTCAAGTATAGTCGAGGTAAAATTACATAAATAATTTAAAGGTATTTTTGAATATATTTATTTGGATTTGAGAAATTTCTAATCTCTACTTGACTAAATTCTTTTAAATTTGGTCTCCATTTATAAAAATATTTGAAAGAGTTATTTCTTATAATATCTACAATCGGCGTCTTTTGTATACTTGCTATGTGCGTTATCGATCCATGCATATGAAATATTAAATCTACATTTGACACAATTCCAATTATTTCGGAGATACTTAAATTTTTAATAAAAAAAATTTTCTCATTCTTGCCACTAATATAAATATTTTTTTTATTATTAAGTTTATTAATTTTGTAATAGTTCCATACCTTTTTGTTTAGAGAGGTGCTATATTTGCCATTAGTGACTATTAAAATAGGACTCTTTTTCTTTTTGATTATTATTTTTTCGAAAAGATCAATAATAAAATCTTTAGAACTATTGATATCGTCCCATTTTTCATCTAAATGAAATAATATAACTTTTTTTTTATTTATCTTGAGTGATGTAAAGATTTTTTTTATTTTAATTTCAAAATGACGAAATGAGTATGGTTTAAGATATTCTAGCTTACTATTTTTAAGATTTAGCGCCTTATTAAATAATTTATTGTAATGGGTACCCATTCTAGTTTTGTTATCATGTGCATTTAAGTCAATTGTATTTATTATTTCTATTGATTTTAGTAATCTCTTAATGATGAAGAGGGGGTACTTATATACAATTCGGCTTGTAATCCTACTTATCTTATTTGGAATAATTGCATGAATGTTTATAGATTTACATAAAAGCGATATGATCAAATTTTTCCAATCTGATTTTAAAATAAAGACATGATTTAGCTTTAATTTTCTTAATATTGATATTATCGTAATATTATCCCTATATGTCTTATATCTGTCTAAGTTGTATAATTGATCAATATATCCATCTTTTTTAAGTATTTTTGCGTATTCTATATTTCTGTCAGAACAAATAAGAGTGATATGAGCATCTTCATCAGATTTGTGTATTTTTTTTATTCCGTCTGATGAAACAATTAAGTCCCCAATTCCATCATTTCTAAATATCAAATAATTCATATTTTTCAGTGGTTTATTTTATTTTCTTAAGTTTAAGTTTAGTTAATGTATTTATTTAATAATTTGCCTTTAGTTACTGTAAATGCAGTATAATTATAATTTAACATAATATATATTATACGAATAATAGAATATATAACTAAACTCTAATATATTTATTTTGCTCAAGCAGTATACCCTTTTTCTATTAATTTAAACACTAGGAGAAAAATATGAGCCCTGAAGAATTTCAAATATGGTCCATTTTTAATTCATTTAGAATTGGAAGCGCCTTAGCATTCGTTGCATCAGCAATATTTATATGGCTAGGATTTAGAATTGCTGTAGGTACTCGTGTACCAGCATCAGGTGAAGAACCTACTATGTTTGGCAAAATAATGTCATCAATTTTTTGTGGTATTATAGTTCTTGGTACGTGGATACAATTTACAGAGGCAGTTGGCAATTATATTGCTTCAGCTTTTGCATTTGAACAATTAAAAGAGACTGGAACAGAGATATCTCCAGTTGCTGAAGGTTGGATAAATTATGTTGGCACTACCGAAGCCACATTTACACCCACTCCCCTTGGCATGGTATTTTTAGCTATTGTTGCAATTATGTATGCAGCAATTATTTGGTATCCAAAGCAAAAGTAAACTAACTGTTTAGGGATGAAGATTGTCTTTTGTTCATCCCTAAATATTTTAGTCTGAAATTACTCTATTTATAAAGATTAACGGGCCAATTATAACTACTTTTCAAATTTTCAATACTATGATTATTAAGACAATCTAACATATATTTAGTTACAACCTTTTCATTGCACGCATGATGAATTTTTTTATGTCCCATTGCTGCAATTTCTAGAGCTTTTTTTTTATTATTTTTATAAAAAATAATTTTTTTTTCTAAATCCTCAAGATCATCAAAATAAACAGCCTCTTCATCTTTTTTTAAAATATCGTAATATTGTGTATCACTTTCTATAAATACCATTAGACCGTTACCTAAATATTGAGAAATTCGATCTGAAAGACTGTATTTTAAAATTGGCTTTCTTTGTAAGCAAATTCCCATGTAACAATCTTTAATGTTATTATCAAAGTCACTTGCCCATATTGGTTGGACTCCCCTCATTCCAAAAAAACTAAATTTAACATCAGATAGATCGCATTTAAGATTATCCATAAACTTGACCCTTGGATCTTTATTTTCATTTAAACTATTTTTTTTTCTTAATTTACCTGTACCTACTCCATGTGATAGAGCAAAAAAAACATCTTTAGGATGATTGGTATTTTCATAGATTTTCATAGATTCAATTGATGAGTCTACTATGTTTGGGAAAAAACTAATAAAATTATCCGAAACACATTGAGATATTTGTTCACCTGCTGTAGTTGAGAATATTCCATCTAAGTATTTAGATCTGTTTAATAATTTATTTGCAGTATTATCTAAATAAAAATTATCAACATTCCATTCAATGACTTTAATATCTTTTTTTGCTCTAATTTTACTTAACGTTTCAATATTTATTCTGTCTGCATGTCCTAAAACTATAAGATTTGGATTATAGTTCTCAATTGTTTGTATCAATTCATTTTGAACTGACTCATTGTTTTTAAATTTATTAAATATAGAAGATCTTGATCGGTCACGATCGCTGAAATTATATACGTTATGACCGTTTCTTATGAAACCGTTGCTAATTTTGAAACATTGATTCCAATAAAGTCTACCATTATGTTTGTCCCCAAAATTAGATACATGCAATATTCTCATCTTAAAATTTATTAATTATTTTTATAACATACTCTACTTCATCATTTTTCATTTCAGGAAATATTGGAATTGATATTTGATAATTAGAAATTAATTCTGTGATAGGAAAATCTCCTTTTTTGTGACCAAGGCTTATGTATGGCTTCTGTAAATGGGCAGGGACTGGATAATGAAAATTAGTACCTATCTCATTTTTATTTAAGTATTTTTGTAATGATGCTCTATTTTTATGAAATAAACTAAATATATGATAAACGTGAAAATTATGTGGCTTTGCATAGGTAAATTCTAACTTATCATTTTTTATTCTGCTTTGATATTCACTGGCAATCTTTCTTCTCTTCAATGTCCATTTTTTTAGAAATTTTAATTTAATATTTAGCGCCGCCGCTTGAATTGAATCCATTCTATAATTGTATGAAATTTCATTATGAAAATATCGTTTTGGCTGTGACCAGTTACGTAATTCTTTTACTTTTTTATCTAATTTACTGTTATTGGTTATTATTGCTCCTCCTTCACCAATTGCACCTAGATTTTTGCCTGGATAGAAACTGAAAGTCCCAACATCACTCATTGTTCCAGCATATTTATTAAAATATTTAGCTCCATGAGCCTGTGAGCTATCTTCAATTACTCTTAGTTTGTATTTTTTAGCAATTTTGTTGATTTCGTTCATTTCTGCACATTGCCCATATAAGTGAACAACTACAATAGCTTTAGTTTTTGATGAAATTTTTTTGATAATATTTTTATAATTAATTAATTGAGTTTTTTTATCTATATCAACAAAAACTGGTTTTGCTCCGGTATATGAAATGGACATTACTGTCGCAATAAATGTCATAGAAACAGTTATTACTTCATCTCCTTTCCCTATTCCAAGTGCTAATAAAGCTAAGTGTAAAGCGCTTGTACCAGTGTTTACTCCTGTACAATAATTGGCTTCTAAAAAAGAAGAAAAGTTACTTTCAAATAACTCTACCTCTCCACCCAAACTATATTGCGTTGATCTTAAAGTTCCTATCACCCTGCGCTCAAGCTGCGGCTTTATATCTTTGTATTGCCTTCTAAGATCAAAGTAAGGTACTTTCATATTTAAATTTTTACTGGTTTACCCTCAAGTTTCATGGATTTATTGGCAGCTTCTAAAATTTCAACTACTTCAAGACCTTTTAAACCATTAGATTTGCATATAAAATTCTTATTTACAATTGTTTGATAAAAATCTGAAATTGCTTGAGATAAAGCTTCTTTAATTTTTAGACTCGGCACAATTGTGTCACCCACTTTATATTTAATTAAATTGATGGAACTTTTTTCTTTTTTAATCACATCTATACCTTTGTTATATATTGTTAATTTATCGCTTGGCTCAAGATCATTATATACAATCATTTTTTTTGATCCCCCTAATATAGTTTTTCTAATTTTAACTGGAGATAACCAATTAACATTTATGTGCGCAATAAAATTTGATTTATATTTAAGAGTCAAATAAGCAGCAGTTTCAGGTTTAGTAGGGATATATTTATGCCCAACACATGAAACATGCTTAGGCTTTTCATTGCATAGATAATTAAGAATAGCAATATCATGTACAGCTAGATCCCATAAAACATTTATATCATCCTGTATTAGTCCGAGATTAATTCTAGTAGAATCATAATAAATAAAGTTTCCAAAATCTTTTTTTTGGGAAATTTTTTTTATCTCCATAACTGCAGGCGTGTAGAGAAATGTATGGTCTACAAATAAGCTTAAAGATTTTTTTCTAGCTAATTCAATCAAAGCTATACAATGCTGCTTACTATCTGAAAGTGGTTTTTCAATAAAAACATGTTTATTTGATTTTAAAAATAATTTTGCTAGTTTGAAATGTGTGTTCACAGGAGTAGCAATAAAAACTGCTTCCAAATTTTTGTCAGATAGCAAATCTTTAACATTTGTTGTTTTTATAACTCCGTTATCAAGTAAATTGATTTTCTTTAGCTTCTCTTTATTGAGATCGCAAACATATTTAACCTTAAATTTTTTATTGTCATTAAGATTACGAAGTAAGTTTGGCCCCCAGTAACCTATTCCAACTATGCCTATGTTCATTTTTTTACTCTGGCAGGATTGCCAAATACAGTTGATGCAGCATTTACATTCTTTGTTACCACTGAACCCGCGCCTATTAAAGCATTTTCTCCAATTTCAATTCCGCATAATATGGTTGATCCGCTACCTATAGATACGCCCTTTTTTATAATCGTCTTTTCAAGTATCCAATCATTATCATTTTTAAGCAAACCTTCATTATTAACTGCTGCTGGGTTTCTATCATTAATAAATGTTACATTGTGGCCTATAAACACGTTATCTTTTATTTCGACACCTTCACAAATAAAGGTATGAGAAGATATTTTGCATTTACTTCCTATTTGAACATTCTTTTGTATCTCAACAAAT
>CACDOH010000021.1 GCA_902554325.1 uncultured Pelagibacteraceae bacterium | reverse complement strand
CGGAGGGTTTGATCATAATGATCAGGCGATAAGGATAGTGCACTTACTTGAAAAAAAATATTTTAATTTTGATGGTCTAAATCTTACATGGGAGACGCTAGAAGGCCTGGTAAAGCATAATGGCCCAATAAAAGAAAATATTCCTATGACGATAAATGAATTAAATAATAAATTTAATTTACAATTAAACGAGTATCCATCTTTAGAGGCTCAAATATCAGCAATTGCAGATGATATTGCTTATAATAATCATGATTTAGATGATGGCCTCAGAGCAGGATTCTTTTCTTACGATGAGTTAGCTAATCTTCCGCTTATAGGCGATATAATTAAAAGCTTTCCACAAGAATTTGAGTCATATGAGATGCAAAGGATAAATAATGAGATAACGAGAAAATCCACAGCAATTATGATTAAAGATGTAATGAATACTATTGATGGACATGTAAGCAAGCTATCCATTAAGGCTGCTAATGATGTAAGGTTGCAAAATCAATTAGTTGCTGATTTTTCGCTTGATATGAAGGAAAAAGTAAGTTCAATAAAATCTTTCCTTTCATCTAAAATGTATAACCATGATAAAGTAAAGACGATGACCCAAAATGCTCATAAGATAATTACATCTTTATTTGAATTATTCATGAACGCTGATGACAAGATATACAGCAAATATCTACCAAAATATGAAAATGAAAATCATAAATCAAGAATGATTTGTGATTTTGTCGCAGGTATGACAGATAATTTTGCACAAACAATATATAATAAACACATTAATTGATGTCTGATATATTTCATTTTTATAAGTCTATTATCTCAAAGGAATTTGCATTAAATTTTAAATTACCAGAGCAAACTGTAAACGAAAGTTCCTTTGTTGTTGAGAGTCCAAAGAACGAAGACAATGGAGACTTAAGCACTAATATTTGCATGGTTTTAAGTAAAGACCTCTCCCAACCACCGATTAAAATTGCTGAAATTCTTAAAACCTCTCTTGAAAAATACTCTGAATTCGAACAACTAGAGATTGCAAAACCTGGTTTCCTTAATTTTCGCGTCAATATGTCTGTTTGGTATAAATTTCTAAGTGAAAAATTAAATAGTAGTGAACTGTATGACAAAAATATAGGTAATGGCCAAACGATTAATGTGGAATATGTTTCGGCTAATCCAACTGGACCATTACACATAGGTCACTGTAGAGGTGCTGTATTTGGAGATGTATTATCAAACTTACTTACATCTACAGGTTATGATGTAACAAAAGAATATTACGTAAATGATGCAGGGGTTCAAATTAATTACTTAGCTGACTCAGTTATCATTAGAATTAAAGAAACACTAAATCAGCGAAACGAAAATAATTATCCGGATAATTTTTATCCTGGCGAGTATCTCATCGATGTTGCAAAAAAGATAATTGATAAAAATGGAGATAAAATTTTAGAGCAAGATAATTCATTTGAATTAATTAAAGCTGAAAGTGTAGCTTTGCTATTGGATTTGATAAAAGCAGACTTAAAACTTTTATCTATCGAACAAGATCACTTCATATCTGAAAAGAAACTAATTGCTGAGGGAAAGATTGATAAGGCTATTACAAAATTAAAAGATTTAGACCTTATTTATGAAGGCATCTTAGATAAACCAAAAGGAAAGCAAATTGAAGATTGGGAGCCACGAGAACAAATGCTCTTTAAATCTTCAAATTACGGCGATGAGACCGATAGACCTTTACAGAAATCAAACGGTGAGTGGACTTATTTTGCAAACGATATCGCATACCATTTTGATAAATACCAACGAGGTTCTCAGAAATTAATAGATATTTGGGGTGCTGATCATGGTGGGTATATAAAACGAATGAATGCATCAATAGCTGCTCTAACTAATGATGAAGCGGAGTTTTCAGTTAAATTATGTCAAATGGTGAAACTAATAAGTGATGGGAAGCAACTAAAGATGTCGAAAAGATCAGGTGATTTTATAACAATAAGAGAATTAGTTGATGAAGTTGGCAGTGATAGTATTAGATTTATGATGTTGTATAGAAAAAATGAGGCGCCGTTAGAATTCAACTTTCAGAAAGTTACGGAGCAATCAAAAGATAACCCAGTATTCTACGTTCAATATGCTCATGCAAGAATTTGCTCAGTTATCAGAAATCTTAAAGAATACAAATTAGATCTTGATCTAAATACTTTTGACAACTGTAACTACGAACAGTTGAGGGAAGATGGAGAGCTATTTTTATTAAAAAAAATAATGAATTACAGCAGCACTATAGAGACCTCAGCTACATTAGAGGAACCTCATAGAATATCTTACTATTTGTATGATTTAGCGTCAGCGCTACATTCATTATGGAACCAAGGAAAGATTGATAAAGAAAAGAGGTTTATTGATGAAAACAATATTGAAAGAACTTATGCAAGGATTGCACTTTTAATGCTTACAAAACGTACTTTAAAATCTGGTCTTGATATATTAGGTGTTTCTGCACCTGAAGAAATGCAGTAGAATGAAACTTGCAATCATTTCGACTGTTTGCGTTTCAATTTTTATTTTAATTGGTTTTTGGTTATTTTATCACACTGAATACACTGATGAAATTATTTCGATTAGTGGAAATTTAGATAATTATAGAATTATACCCGAGGATACTGGGGGGCTAGAAATTCCAGATTTAAATATTTATGAACTCGGCGATTAAGCGACACAATGAATAGCTATCTACCCATTATATGTGGAATATCAGGAACTAAATTATCTAACGAAGAAATAAAGTTTTTTGAACAGTATAAACCTTGGGGCGTAATTCTTTTTGAAAGAAATTGCAGTGATATTAATTCCATTAAAAGACTAACAGCACATCTCAAAGAAATAAATCATATTAATCTGCCTATATTAATCGACCAAGAGGGTGGGAGGGTCTCCAGATTAAATCTTGATAATATAAAAAAATTTAAAACAAGTGACTTTTTTGGAAAATTGATCGAGCAAAATTATGATCTTGGATTAAGGCTTCTAGAATTAAATTCAATTATGATGGCCAGTACTTTGAAAGAGCTTGGCATTAACAGTAACACTATTCCCGTGCTGGATTTACCTACAAATGAAGAAAGTGGAATAATTGGCGACAGAGCGTACTCTACTGATGAGAATATTGTGAGTGCAGCAGGAAAAATAGTTATTAAAACCTTAACATCAAATGGAGTTGCGCCAATAATGAAGCATATTCCTGGGCACGGTAAAGCAAAAGTAGATAGTCATCTTGAAATGCCACTGGTTGACGCTGATGAAATGCTTTTAGAAAGATACGATTTTAAACCATTTACTGAAAATGCAGAGGCACAATTGGCAATGACTGCTCATATTAAATTCAATAAAATAGATTCTGATAACATAGCTACTTTTTCAAAAACAATAATTAACAAGATTATTAGACAGCATATGAAATTTAAAGGACTTTTAATGACTGATGATTTGTCTATGAAGGCAGTAGATTGCGAGCCGGTTAATGCAGCGGTTAAATCTCTCGATGCAGGTTGTGATCTGGTTCTTCACTGTAATGGAAACATCAATGAAATGAATATGATAGCTGAAAGAATTAAAGAAAAATTTAAGCCAATAACTATCCCCAGTGCTATAGAAGACATATACAATCAACCTGTGTCCATGCACATGCATAAAGCTGAAAGTGAATTTGAATACGTGCTAAGCCAAGCATAGGTTATTTTCGTCGAATTAAACATTCTTCTGCTGTATAATAAGGAATCAATCTGTAAAAAAAATGGAAGATATTTCAAATACTTATAGTGAAACAAGTCCTGTAGTCGACTCTGATCCTGATGACTTAATCGTTAACTTAGACGGCTTCGAAGGCCCTTTAGATGTACTGCTCACATTAGCTAAATCTCAAAAAGTAGATTTAATGAAAATATCTATTCTACAGCTGACAGAGCAATATTTGGAGTTTATTGCCAAAGTGAGAGATCGAAACCTAGAACTTGCCGCTGATTATTTAGTTATGGCGGCCTGGATGGCATTTTTAAAATCAAATCTACTAATACCAAGAGAAGAAACTGGCGAAGAATTAAGTGCCGAGGAAATGGCCGAACGATTAAAATTCCAATTAAAAAAACTTGAAGCCATAAGACAAGTGTCACAAAAACTAATGAGCTTGCCTAAGTTAGGAATTGATTTTTTTAATAGGGGTATGCCAGAAGGAATACGTTTAATCAGAACGCCTGAATACTATTTGGACTTATATGACCTTCTTAAATCTTATGCTGATCAGAGGTACAGAACCGCTTATTCATCAATGACAATAGAAAGGCCCCAAGTTTTTGCGATGGAAGATGCGCTCGTAAGATTACAAAGAATGGTTGGTGAGGTTCCTGATTGGACAAGATTAGAAAAATTTCTACCGAAGGAATTTTCACAAGGCAAAAATGCACGATCTGGAGTGGCGGGAACTTTAGCTGCGGCAATGGAGTTGGTTAGGGAAGGCGTTCTTGAAGTCCAACAACTCGTACCATTTGGTCCAGTGTTTATAAAGAATAAGAAACAAGATGATTTTCTAAATTAAAATTATTATGAGTAAAGAAAACCAAGCTGACAATATAATGAATTTTCCATCTGAGCATATGGACAATCTAAGAGTTCTTGAAGCACTATTATTTGCTGCGAGTGAACCATTAGACGCAGAGAGTATGAAAGCTCGTCTTCCAAAAGGGTCGAACTTAAATAAACTTTTAAGTTTATTAAAAGCTCAATACGAAAATAGGGGTGTAAATTTAGTTAAAACGGGAAATAAGTGGAGCTTCAAAACTGCCCAAGATTTATCATCAATGATGAAAAAAGAAAAAATTGTTCAAAGAAAGTTATCTAAAGCTGCTACTGAAACTCTTTCAATCATAGCTTATCATCAGCCTGTAACTCGAGCTGAAGTTGAAGATATACGTGGTGTTCATTTTAGCCCAGGAACACTTGATGTATTGATGGAATTGAACTGGGTTAGACCAATTGGAAGGAAAAAGGTTCCAGGAAGACCAATTATTTATGGAACCACAGAGAGATTTTTAGAGTACTTCCAACTTGAACAAGTATCTGATTTGCCTGGGTTAGAAGAGCTTAAAGCCGCTGGATTACTTGAGAGCAGGCTTCCTCCAAATCTCGATATCAAAGAACCTCAGGAATTAGATCAAAGTCAGATAGAACCCTTTGGAGAAGATGAAAATATTGACGATTTAATTCAAAGTGGACACGAAGCCGAGTAACATTTAGCCTTCATTTAGTGATCAGGTTTTTCTCATTCATATATATTTTTTTAGCAATTTTTTTAATTAGAGCAGATACATTTGCTGATCCTTCTCTGCCTGGAGGCGAAACTTCAAATCAAGTTGAAAATAAAAATAGTTTCTCACTTTCATCAAGAAATCTTGAAGAGCATATGCGAATTAATTTTCTTGTTGGCAATGCACTTTTTGAGAGAATGTGGGAAGACTCAAGTATTTCAAAAAATATTGCTAAAGACGGTCTTGGCCCTTTCTTTAGTGCCCGTTCATGTGAGTCATGTCACATCAACGATGGAAGAGGACATATTCCACTTACAAACAAAGAAGACAAAATTTCAGTAGTTATCCAAATTTCTCAAAATATTGAGCAACCAAATGATTACATAAAAAATATTGAAGATGATACTTATGGAGGACAGATAAGTGAATTTGCTGTTAAAGATGTATTAAAAGAAGCAGATATAATAATCGATTATAAATATTCACTCGAAATGTATGAAGACGGCAGAGTGGTCGAGCTTCGTCGTCCGATAATAAAAATAGATAATTTGAATTATGGTCAATTTAATGAGAGTACAACATTCTCTGCAAGAATTGCACAGCCAATGATAGGTCTTGGTCTCATTGAACATATTAGTGACCAAAGCTTATTGATGAATGAGGATATTGATGACACAAATAATGATGGTGTTTCTGGAAAGGCTAATAAAGTCTGGGATATACAAAGAGAAAAGTTAGCAATTGGAAGATTTGGATGGAAGGCTGCACAGCCTTCTGTTTACCAACAAACAGCTGATGCTTTTTATCATGATATGGGGTTATCAAATAAACTTTATAGCAATCCATTTAACTGTACCAGTAAGCAAGTAGAGTGTGCTAAAGCTATTAGCGGCAACAGTGAAGAATACGATGATCTCGAGGTATCCAATGATCAATTGGATCTTGTAACTTTTTATTCCTCTCAATTAGGGGTGCCAGCACGAAGGAGCATAAATGCAGAGAATGTGAAAAAAGGAAAAGAGATCTTCTTTGCGTTAAATTGTAACTCATGCCATGTAGAAAGTTTTACGACTGGCGACTCTGGATCCCATGCAAATTTGAACAATCAGATCATATACCCGTATTCAGATTTTCTTTTACACGATATGGGTGAGAGTTTATCTGATGGCGTTTCAGAATTTTTTGCGCAGGGAAGCGAGTGGAGAACTCCCCCATTATGGGGCATTGGTTTAACAAGTATAGTTTCTGATGAATATGGATACCTTCATGATGGCAGAGCTCGAACAATCGAAGAGGCCATTCTATGGCATGGGGGAGAGGCAAACGAAATTATACAAAATTATAAAAAACTTAAAAAAAATGAAGTAAATCAATTACTTAGTTTTATCAATTCTTTGTAGCCTATTAATTAATTACCTGCGTCATATTTGCTATTGATAATCATTATCAATAACTGTATGTAGTTGCTAATTATAATCATTCTAAAAACAAATGGGGAACTATGAATTTAATTTCTAAATTATTAACTATCTTAGTGGTTAGTTTTGTTACAATTGCGAGCTCTTTTGCTAGTGAAGTTAATCTATACACATCAAGGCATTATGACTCTGATGATGCTTTGTATTCAAAGTTTACTGACGCAACTGGAGTTAAAGTAAACGTTATTTCAGGTAAAGGTAAAGCTTTAATGGAAAGATTAGCATCTGAGGGTTCAAGTTCTCCAGCTGATATTTTTATTACAGTAGATGCTGGCAATCTATGGAAAGTTCAAAAAGATGGCATGTTTCAAAGTATTAACTCAAGTACAATAGACTCTATCGTACCAAAGAATTTAAGAGGTCCAAACAATGAGTGGGTTGGAATAGCTAAGCGTTCTAGAGTTATGTATTACAATCCAGTAAATGTATCCTCCGAAGAGATGGAAGGAATTACTTATGAAGATTTATCTAATCCTAAATGGAAAGGAAGAATTGCAATCAGAAGTTCTGGAAATATGTATAATCAATCACTTGTTTCATCTTTAATTGCTAATAATGGCATCTCAGCCACTGAAGACTGGGCACACCGTTTTGTTGGAAACTTTGCAAGAAAACCTGAAGGCAATGATAGAGCACAAATCATGGCTGTAGCTAACGGTGAAGCTGATATTGCAATTGCTAACAGTTATTATATTGGGTTAATGCTCTCAGGCAAAAAAGGTGAAGAGCAACAAGCTGCAGCAAGAAAAGTTGAATTACATTTTCCTGGTCAAGATGGCCGCGGAGCACACATTAATGTAAGTGGAGCCGGTCTTATGAAGAATGCTCCAAATGCTGATAATGCTGTAAAATTTATTGAGTTTCTTTTAAGTGAAGAAGCTCAGAGTCACATTGTAAATAACACTTACGAATTTCCTATGCTAGAAGGCGTTGCTTCAAGTGACTTAATAGCTCAATTTGGCTCAGGTTTTAAAGAAGACCAGACGTCAGTTGCAAGCTATGGCGAATTCAATCCAGATGCTGTTAAGTTGATGGATAGAGTTGGATGGCAATAATAATTGTCATCTATTAAGAGGTAATTTGTTCACCGTCTCTTCTTCTCATTAGTATCAAGGGCAGATTACCTCTATTAATTAAAAATAACGTTGAAATATAAATACTGAAATATATATAGATGTTAATTAGTATCATTCTAAAATAGACCTCATGAAACTCACTTTTTGGGAAATAACACCAATTACTTTATTTATAATCTTTATCGCACCAGTTGCTTTGGTGCTCTATAGCTTAACGGGAGAGTACTCAGATAATTGGACCCATCTGTATGAATTCGTTTTAACTGGATACATTATTAATACAGTATATTTGGTAACAGGCGTTTCAATTTTAGTATCTATTATTGGTGTAGGTACTGCATGGTTAATCACAAATTATAATTTTTCTGGAAAAAATATTTTTGAATGGGCTCTTATATTACCACTTGCCGTTCCACCTTATATTCTTGCTTATACATTCACAGGTTTATTCGATACTTTTGGGACAGCAAATAATCTGATACGTGATGTATTTGATTTAGGACGTGAATTTACTTTTTTCCCAAAGGTTAGAAATATACCGGGTGCGATTATTGTATTTTCATTCACCTTATACCCTTATGTTTATTTGGTAAGTAGAATGGCTTTTATTAATCAATCTAGAACGATGCTCGAGGCGGGACGTACCCTTGGATTAAATAAATTTGAGACTTTCTATAAGCTTGGAGTCCCAATGATAAGGCCGGCAATAATTGGTGGCTTAATGCTTGTTATAATGGAAACAATTTCTGACTTTGGAGCTGTAGATCATTTTGCGATATCGACCTTTACTACAGGAATATTTCGAACTTGGTATGGAATGTATGATATTGAAACGGCGAAGCAATTAGCATCATTACTTTTAATATTTGCGGTCACGTTAATCTTAATTGAAAGATATTCTAGAAGAAATGCTAGCTATTCAAATGCAATGTCTTTATATAAACCACTTTTCCTTACAAAACTAAAAGGGATCCCCAATACTCTAGCTTTCTTAATTTGCTTTACTCCAATTTTTATAGGTTTCTTACTTCCTGTAATGGAACTTTTATATTGGGCTCTAAACTATAAGTTAGATTTCTTTAATGAAAAATTTATTACAACTGCTTGGAATACTTTTTACCTTGCTTTAATAGCTGCTTTTTTATGTTCTATACTTGCAGTGATCATTAATTTTTCCATTAGATACAAAAGTAACAATTACTTAAAAGTAATGAGTTCTTTTCTGACTGTTGGATATGCAGTTCCTGGTCTAATCCTAGCCATAGGCGTAATGCAAATGTTAACTTATTTTGATCAAAGTTTTATATCAGAGTTTTCTAATTTTATTTTAACTGGAAGTGTAATGGGCTTGGTATTAGCTTACGTAATTAAATCTTATGCACTATCAAGCTCAACAATCGAGGCAGGATATCAAAGAATTAACTCACGAGTAGATGATGTAGCTCGAACTTTAAAGACATCAGGATGGGCCTTATTGGCCCAAGTGCATCTTCCTCTACTTAAGACTAGTTTTTTAACAAGTATGCTTTTAGTTGTTTCAGAAGTTATTAAAGAGCTCCCAGCAACATTAATTTTAAGACCTTTTAATTTTGATACTCTTGCAGTTTATACCTACATCTATGCTGCAGAAGAGAGAATGTATGATGCTGCAGCTCCTTCAATAGCAATAGTTATGGTGGGTTTGATACCTATTATTATATTGACTAGAATGATCAGAACATCTAGACCGGCTAGTAGGGATTAAATGACAGCATTAGAAATTAAAGATTTAAACCACTATTACGTCAAAGGAAAGAATGTCCTTAATGACGTAAACTTAGAGCTTGAAGAGGGAGAGATATTGTCAATTCTTGGTCCCTCTGGCTGCGGCAAAACTACATTATTGAGAATAATTGCTGGCTTGGAGAAAGAAACTGGTGGCAGTATTCTCATGAAAGATCAAATTATTTCAGATCATTTTCATACTGTTTTGACTGAAAATAGAGATGTTGGATTGGTTGTTCAGGAAAGAGCTTTATTTCCTCATTTGACAATAATAAATAATGTAATGTTCGGAGTAAGCGGCAGTAAAACTGAAAGACATTCCACTGCCATGAGACTTCTTAAGCTATTTAGAGTTGACCGATATGCTTATAATTACCCAAACGAGATCTCCAGTGGTGAGCAGCAGCGAGTTGCTATTGCAAGAGCAATGGCACCAAATCCAAAGATACTTTTGATGGATGAGCCGTTTGGAACTTTAGATCAATCACTTACAAATCAGCTGCGCGTTGAAACAAGAAAAATTTTAAAAGATAATAATATAACTGCAATTATCGTCTCACATGACTTTGATGACGCGCTGTCGATGTCGGATAAAGTGATTGTTATTGAAGATGGAACAGTTATACAAAGTGGCTCAGCAAAAGATATTACTCATATATCTAGAGAAAAATCAGTAAAATTCAGTAGTATTAAAGCAAATACTTAATTATATTCTTTAAATATAAGTTTTTTATATATAATAAACTTATAAGTTAATATTTTTAAAGAGGACCGAATGGGAATTAGTTTTTGGCAAATTTTAATTGTTGTTGCACTTCTAGTAATACTTTTTGGACGTGGCAAAATTTCTGAGCTTATGGGAGATGTTGCTAAAGGAGTAAAGAGTTTTAAAAAGGGCATCAATGATGACGATGAGCAAAAATCAATCAATAAATCAGAAGACAGCTCTACTAAAGAGTAGAAGCAATAGTATTATCTGATGTTACCTGGAATTGGTGGAGTAGAGTATCTTGTCATTGCAGCATTAATTATAATTTTTGTTGGCCCTAAAGATCTGCCAGCTGTGCTCAGAGGTCTTGGAAAATGGTGGGGCAAGATTAGGAATTTTTCAAGAGAGTTTAAATCAAGCATTAATCAAATTGCTGCCGAGACTGGGGTAGATGATATTAAATCATCTGTTGAAAATGCAAGTCCTAAAAATTTTACTGACGACATGCGTGATTCAATTAACGAGACCATCATGAAGTCAGAAGATAAAAAGAGTGAAGATGAGTGATCAGAAAGAAACACTCAATGATAGCAAACAGCCTTTAATTCAGCATTTAATTGAACTAAGAAGTCGTTTAATCAAATCTATCATTTTAATTTCAATATTGTTTGTGATTGCATACATATATGCAGATTCCATATACAATTTTTTAGTCCAGCCTTATGCAGATGCTGTTGCAGGGGAAGCTGGAAGAAGACTCATTTTTACAGCACTGCATGAAACATTTTTTACATATTTAAAGGTCGCTTTATTTGCATCATTATTTGTTGCACTGCCTTTTATACTTATTCAAATATGGATATTTGTAGCGCCAGGATTGTACAAAAACGAAAAAACAGTTGTTATCCCTTATTTAGCAGCTACACCAATTCTATTTATATTAGGGGCTTCTCTGGTGTATTTCTTTATAATGCCGCTTGCAATAAAGTTTTTTTTATCATTTGAGTCAATTGGAGGACAAGGAACTTTACCAATACAACTAGAAGCCAAAGTAAATGAATATCTTAGTTTAATTATGAGACTAATTTTTGCTTTCGGCTTAAGTTTTCAATTACCTGTATTGCTTACATTATTAGCAAGAGTTGGGTTTGTAAGCTCTGAAGGACTGAGAAAAAATAGAAAATACGTAATCGTTGGTGTTTTTGCTGTTGCAGCAATACTTACGCCTCCTGATCCCATATCGCAAATAGGCCTTGGTGTTCCCA
>CACDOH010000020.1 GCA_902554325.1 uncultured Pelagibacteraceae bacterium | reverse complement strand
CATAATGTTGCTTATTTTTTAACTTAATGTTTTGAAAGAGCTTACTTTTATGCGTGTGCGTAATTAATGTTTTGCCAAATTCGCGTTCCTTTGATATTTCAACCCTACCTCCAAGTTGATGAACTATAAGTTGCATTCCGTAACAAATTCCTAGAATTGGAATATTTAGCGAAAAAATTTTCTTATCAATTTTTGGTGTACGTGACTTATGAACACTTGCAGGTCCTCCTGAAAATATAATTCCAGTTGGCTTCGTATCCTTAATTTTATGCAACAGGTTCTTATTGCTAACAATTTCACAATAAACTCTTGCTTCTCGAACCCTTCTTGCGATTAATTGAGTTACCTGAGAGCCGAAGTCTACAATATAAATCATACTACTCAGCCAGTAATTTTAGATTATCAATTTCTTCACAGTCTTTATCACAAAGGATTTCTAAATTGGATATAAATTCAGCATAATCTTCTATGTTACCCAAGTTATACGCAGTTTTTCCTAAAAGAAAATTAAGCTCTAAATTGTGAGGCACTAATGTGAACGCAATATTATAATATTTATTAGCAGTGCTTAAATCGTCAATTTTTTCATAAGATTTGCCTAACAAAATAAAAGATTCTGATGATTTGGGGTTAAAAACAATTTCCTTTTCTAAATATTTAATGGCTGTTTCGTATTTAGTTTCGTTGAAACTCTCTATAGCATTATCATAAAAATTTGACGCTGACCAAGAATGCGATGAGTATAAAAAAAGAGTTAAAATTATAAAATTTTTCATCAACTTAAATGTTGGTTGGGTAATTTGGTGACTCACGAGTAATATCAACATCATGCACATGACTCTCTTTTAATCCTGCTCCTGTGATTTCAATAAACTGAACATTCTTTTTAAATTGCATTATATCTTTTGAGCCTGTGTAGCCCATTGATGCTTTCAAGCCGCCAACGAGTTGGTATATTATTGGTGATATTGGACCTTTGTAAGGTACTCTTCCTTCAATTCCTTCAGGTACATGTTTATTGCTTTCTGTAATTTCCTCTTGAAAATATCTATCTGCAGACCCTCGTGCCATTGCGCCCAAGGAACCCATTCCACGATATGATTTATAACTTCTACCTTTAAATAAGTAGACTTCACCTGGTGACTCGTCAGTTCCTGCAAATAATGATCCTATCATAACTGCGTTAGCTCCTGCACCCAGCGCTTTTGCAATATCTCCAGAATATTTTATGCCTCCATCAGCAATAACCGGAATATTTTTTTTGTTTGCAATTTCAGCACAATCCAAAATTGCTGAGAATTGAGGGACCCCTATTCCAGCCACCACCCTAGTGGTACAAATTGACCCTGGACCTATGCCAACTTTTATACAATCTGCACCTTTATCAATTAATTCTGCTGTAGCTTCTTTTGTAGCCACATTGCCAACAACTACATCAATAGAAAAATGAGATTTAATTTCTTCAAGAGTAGAAATAACTTTTTCTGAGTGACCATGGGCAGTATCTATTACTAATACATCTACACCAGCATCAACTAAACGCTCAGCTCTATTAATTGCTTCAATTCCAACACCTATTGCAGAGCCTACTATCAGCCTACCTTTGGCATCCTTAGATGCGTGAGGGTTCAATTGACTTTTTTCTATATCTTTCACTGTGATTAAGCCAATGCACTTTCTATTATCGTCAACAACGATTAGTTTTTCAATTCTATGAGCATGAAGTAATTTTTGGGCATCGCCACTAGAGATTCCCTCTTTTACAGTAATTAAATTTTCACTTGTCATTAACTCACTAATTTTTTGAGACATGTTAGTTGCAAAACGAACATCCCTATTCGTTAAAATGCCAAGCAATTTATCGTTACTATCTACTACAGGAACACCAGAAATCTGATGCTCTTTCATTAAATCTAAAGCATCGGATAGAGTGGCTTCAGGTGCTATGGTTACAGGATCAATTACCATGCCAGTTTCAAACTTTTTAACTTTTGCAACATTTTGAGCTTGATCGTCTATACACATATTTTTATGAAGTATCCCTAGCCCACCAGATTGAGCAATAGCGATAGCTAACTTATATTCTGTGACAGTGTCCATAGCCGATGAGATTAATGGTATGCCAAGTTTAATATTTGAGGTTATAGATGTATGTGATTGGACCTCAGTTGGCAGAATAGATGAGCGCGCAGGCTTTATTAAAACATCATCAAATGAAAGGGATTTTTGAATAGTGGAGCGCTCCATCTCTGATGATTAAATTATTTAACAAATTATGTCAATCAAGGCGTTATTTTTTTCTGAGACAAACTAAGTAAATTTCACTTGAATTTTTCCTGCTTGATTTTGGCTTGAATGATGTAACCTTATAAAAGTTCCTTTTACATATGGTAAGAACATCTGAAATATCTCCTGTTCTGAAGTACTTAGCTATAAAATGCCCATTAGCATTAAGATTCTGAAGTGAATAATTTAAGGCATTTTCAAGTAAATCCTTAGAAAGAAGGAAATCAGACACTTTATTCCCTGATAAATTTGGCGAGATATCAGAGAGGACTAGATCGAATTCACCGATAGTTTTTGAAATTTTTTCGAATTCAAGAGATAAAAAATCTAATTGGTAAAAAGTAATGCCCTTAATTCCCGTCATTTCCAAAATGTCTACAGCAATTATTGAATTCAGACCTTTCCCTCTATTTTTTAGTACTTGGCACCAACTTCCAGGGGCTGAACCAAGATCAATTACATTTTTGGCCTCATCTAGTATTTTATATTTATCAATAATTTCGATTAACTTGTAAGCAGCCCTTGATCTGTAATTATCACTAATAGACTTTTGCACGAATTCATCGTCTACATGCCTCTTAAGCCATTTCTTACTTTTATCTTTAAATGATTTATTTTTAATTTTCATAATATTGTTTTTTTTCAATTATTTAACAATGTATCAATTTTACTTGAAAAATAGTCAAATACTACTATATCACACTGATATAGGTATTGATTACATATATCAACCTGATATAGATAATTTTTTAAGATAATTATATGAAATATTTTAAATATTTAGCGACAGTAGTAGCTTTTTTGTCAAGTAGCAATGCGGGCGCATTAAGTCTAAATGATGCAATTAGTGAGTCTTTAGCAAATAACCTGCTCCTTAAAATGGAAGCTAATAGCGTAGATATTGCTGAAGAAGATTATTTTCAATCTAAATCAGATTACTTTCCATCTATTAGTCTTAATGCCAATATATCTGAAAACGAATACTCAGATATTAAGACGCAATCTGGAATTAGCACTAATGAGTATGAGTTAACCCCAAGTAGTAAGTCAATTATTTTATCCCAAAATCTTTTTAGTGGTTTCAATCGGTTTTACAATTCAGTTTCAACAAAAGAATCTCTAAACTTGAAAAGACTTAATCAGCAAAAAGTTACTCAAGATATAATTTTAGAAACAATTGAAGCTTACTATAATGTCCTTGTTGCTGAAAAGTCGCTTCGATCATACAAGGATAACCTTGAGTCTGTTTCAGAGAGATCAAATGCAACAATAAAAGAATATGCGGTTGGCCTTGCATCAAAAACTGATGTAGCTCAGGCTGAAGCTTACTTAAATAGTGCAAAGATTGATTTATTAGATTCGGAAATAATTCTAAAAAATTTGAAAAACTCATTCTTTGATTTAGTTGGTGTCGATGCCATAAATTTAATTTTCTCAGAAATTAATGTAGATATCCCGAACTCATTTGAAGAGTTTAAAGACATTTTAATATTAAATAATTATTCAATTAGAATGGCAGAAGTAAATATGAAAATAATGAATGCTAATGTAGGAGTTGCACGTTCGGCATATTACCCTCAACTTAATCTTACTGCTACTATATCTGAGCTAGACGAATTTTCATCAGAGGTAGATGAATTGACCAATGAAGAAATCAAAGCTACCCTTAATTGGCCTATTTTTACTGCTGGGAAATCTCTATCTAATGTTCGCAAGGCAAAGGAGCTTAAAAATTCACAATTAATTCTCTTACAAAAAACACAAAATGAAACAGTAATTCTTTCTGAAAATATTTGGGATAAATATAAAATTTCAGAGCAAACCATTAAAGCTGCAGAACTGAATTACAATGCCAATAAAACTGCGTACAAAGGTACTGTGATTGAGCAAGAGGTTGGTGAAAGAAGCGTACTTGATGTTTTAATTGCAAGACAAGCGTTGCTCAATTCAGAAATTAATTATTTCAATAAACAAAAAGATAGAGAAATAGTTAAAACTCAAATTATGTATCTAGCTGGTATACTTAATTTAGAAAATTTAGAGGTAAATTAAAGTGCAGAAAGAAACCCTTTGTTTAGGCCTCTTATCGCTGGGACCAAGATCTGGATATGAAATAAAACAAATGTTTGAAGGTCCTTTATCAGATTTCTACAGTTTAAGTTTTGGAACAATTTATCCCACATTAAATAATCTACAATCTAATAAATATGTTTCTTGCAAACAGCACACACAAAGTAAAAAGCCAGACAAGAAAGTTTATACAATTACAAAAAAAGGATTAGCTTTGATGAAGTCTAATTTATTAAGTGATGCAACAGAATATATTAGATCTGGGAATTTTGGCGATCAGATAAAATCTGAATTTTTTTTATTGATATTATTTTCCAAATATCTCCCAAATGAAATGTTAGACACTGTAATGAATGAAAGAGTTCTATATTTAAAACAGAAGCTTGAACAATTTAAATATGATGGCCCTATCCCCTCTGAACTTGCTACTCTAAGAAATGAAAAATCAATTAAATTTGTTAGAGGTTTAGCATCAACACTTTTTGAAACAGGAATTGGGTACGTTGAGAAGAATAGACATCTATTAAAGGAATAAATAAAACATTATAGAGGTTAAATATGAGATTTTTATTAAGTAATTACATGATAGCTTTTTACATACTTGCCGGTGTACTACTGTGGATTTTATCAGGAGTTCTAAGTGGAGATAGTGGTAATGAAGTTGCTGAAAATATTGAGAAATCTATCGAAATAGATAAATCAGTATCCGTTAGAGTAATGGAGACTAGTTCTGAGAAAAAAGTTTTTTATCTAACTATTAGAGGCAAAACTGAAGCGAATAAAAAAATTAATCTAAATCCAAAAACTTCTTCAAATGTTATTTTTACTTCGAAAAAGGGAGACTATGTTAAAAGAAATGATTTAGTTTGCAGTTTGGAAGAGGAAAACAGAGCTGCAATTTTAGATGAAGCGCTCGCTCTTCAAAAACAAGCTAGCCTGCAGTATGACGCAATAAACAAGCTTAAGATTGATGGATATCGTTCAGAAAATGACTTAGCGATGGCTGAGGCAAGGCTTAAAGGTGCTGATGCTAAAGTTGAAATGACACAAAATGAATTGAATAATACAAAAATATTAGCCCCTTTTGATGGATACATTGAAGAGGTGCATGTTGAAATAGGTTCATTAATTGGTCCAAACTTGCCGTGTGTGACAATTATTCAATTAGATCCAATGAAGGTTGTGGGAGAGGTAACCGAAAAAGAAGTAAGTAAAGTTAAAAAGAAATCAAAAGTAGAAATAGAGCTTCTTAATAACATAAGTTTAAAAGGCCAAATTAACTTTGTCGGTAAGAGTGCTTCACCTCTAACAAGAACTTATACAGTTGAAGCTGAAATATCTAATACAGGTGGAGAAATTAGAGAGGGATTAACAGCAGAAATAAAAGTACCAGTGCGCGAAACAACAGCGCATTTAATACCTTCTTATTTATTATCTTTGGATGATAATGGAGAGTTAGGTGTTAAAATCGCAATTGATAACAGAGCAACTTTTAAAAAAATATCGATAATTGAAGACACTCCAGATGGTCTCTGGGTGGAGGGATTACCTGAAATAACAAAGATTATTACAGTCGGCCAAGAATATGTGATTGAGGGACAGGAAATTAATTATTAAATGATCGAGTTTTTTGTAGATAGAAAAAGAACAGCTCTTGCATTCTTATTAGTACTTATAGTATCTGGCATATTTGGGAGGATGAATATTCCTGTTGAGGCTGAACCTGATATTACGATTCCAGTTGTTTATACTGGAGTTGGACTGCCAGGGGTATCACCGTCCGACTCTGAAAGATTGTTAGTACGTCCTTTAGAAGAAGAGTTGAGATCAATAGAGGGTGTAAAAAAACTTCAAGCCTTCGGTTTCGAGGGTTATGCTGCAGCGGTTGTAGAGTTTGAAGCGGCCGAGACAATGTCAAAATCATTAGATAGTGTCAGAGATGCTGTAAATGAAGCTAAATCAAAGTTTCCGGATGACGCCAAAGAACCAATCGTTAGAGAGGTATCTTTATCTGATGACCCATCAATTATTGTTGCAATTTCTTCAGACATTGCTCAAGAACGTGACCTTTTAAACATTATGCGAGATATCAAGAATGAAATAGAACTTCTTCCAGAAATTTTTGAAGTTGATTTAATTGGTAATAGAGATGAGCAATTAGAGGCAATACTCAACCGTAATCAAATTGAAAATTACAATATCTCTATTTATGAAATTATAAGAGCTATAAATAATAATAATCAAGCTGTTATGGCCGGCGAAATTGAAACGGGACAGGGACAGTTTTCAGTTGATGTACCAGGCTTGTTTGAAGACGAAAGTGAAATAAACTCTATACCTATTAGATCTTCTTCTGATGGTGTTGTTCTGTTGTCTGATATTTCTGATGTAAAGAGAAATTTTAAAGAGCGGACTTTCTTTACAAGTATTAATCAAAATCAAAGTATTTGCTTAGGAGTTAAAAAAGCCCGCGGGGCAAACCTAATAAGCACTATTGATAAAGTAGAAAATATTGTAGAAAAATATAAGTCAAAAATTTCTCCTGATATTCGTCTTGGCTATGTATTGAATACTAAAGATACAATGCTTGAACAAGTTAATTCACTTCAAGGGAATATTATAATGGCTACTATGTTTGTGCTAATTGTAGCTATGATTACATTCGGAATTAGATCTTCCTTAATAGTAGGATCTGGAATTCCAGTATCAATTATTATTGCCATTTTCATTTTATATGCGCTTGGGTTTACATATAATTTCATGGTTATTTTTGGAATGTTGGTAGCTTTAGGGATGTTAATAGACGGTTCAATTGTTGTTGTAGAGTTAGCTGATAGAAAAATGGTAGAAGGATATGACAAGAAAACAGCTTTTATTTATGCTGCAAAAAGGATGTTCTGGCCTGTCACTGCATCAGCGGCAACAACGTTAGCTGTTTTTATACCTTTATTTTTCTGGCCCGGAGTTAGCGGGCAGTTCATGAGAGTTCTTCCTCTTACAATATTCATTATCCTAACTGTGGCTTTAATTTATAGTCTAATGATTGTACCTGTAATCGGTAGCATCTTTGGCAAGGCGTCAGAAATGAGTAAAAAAACTGTTCAGTCGATAAGTTCCGAGCATGCATACGATCTTACAAAAGTTGAGGGATTTGTAGGGAAATACATTAATTTTTTGACATTAGTCCTTAAAAGACCATTGCTTATTAGTGGATCAATTATTGCTTTCTCATTTATTGTTATTTCAACTTATACATCAATAGGTCAAGGTGTTGTTTTGGTTTCTCAAAGTGATCCATTTGCTGGCTTTGGCAAAATCCAAGCACGCGGAAATCTTACAATTGAACAAATTGATAAATTATCTGAGTCAGTTGAAGATATCGTATTCAATACAAAAGGTATAAAAAATCTATTTCTACAAACAGGTAGATTTAATAATTTCAGAACAGGTGGTAGCAGTTCGGATGATACAATTGCATCTTTTTTCTTTGAATTTACTGATAGGGATGACAGAGAAAACGGGAGAATTGTAATTGAAAACATGAGAAAAGAATTAGATAAAATTCCAGGTATCAAAACTGAGATAAAAGCGCAAGAAGGCGGACCACCCACTGGAAAGGATATTGAAATAAGAGTTCTTGGGCCCAGCAGAGCCTCTACAATGAATATTGCTCAAGATATTCAAACCTATTTGAATACATTAGATGGCATAGTTAACTTAGAAAGTACGCTTCCAGTGCCGGGTGTTGAATGGGAACTTTTTGTTGATAAGCCGAAAGCTGCAAAGTTTGGTGCAGATATACCTACCATTGGGAATTCTATTGGACTAATAACAAGTGGTCTTACAATTGGGTCCTATCGACCAAAAGACATTGATGAAGAATTAGATATTGTCCTGAGATACCCAAAAAAGGAAAGATATATTGATGAACTGGAAAATATTTTAATAAATACTGAATCAGGCATGGTTCCAATTTCAAATTTTGTTGAAAAAAAACCCCAACAAAAAGTAAACTATATAAGAAAATTTGACTCTAAACACGTTACAATAATTAAAGCTGATGTATCTTCGGAATTTACACCTGAATCAAGATTGAAATTATTTGAAACGTGGATCAAAGAACAAAGTGTTCCAGCAAATGTAGATATTGAGTTTGGAGGTGATAATGAAGAACAAGTAAATTCACTGAATTTTGTTACACAGGCATTTGTCATTTCAATTATGCTTATGGCAGCATTATTAGTGACCCAATTCAATAACTTCTATCAGATGACAATAATTCTAAGCGCTGTCGTACTCAGTACTGCTGGAGTGATGTTAGGATTACTTATTTTTGACCAAGTATTCAGCGCACTTTTAACTGGAATTGGAATAGTTTCTTTGGCAGGCATAGTTGTAAACAATAATATAATTCTAATAGACAGCTTTAATGTTATATCTTCTAAGTCTGAGGAGGATGTAAGAACTCGAATAATTAAGGCCTGTGCGCAGAGGTTGCGACCTATTTTTCTTACATCACTAACAACAATGTTAGGCTTGATACCGTTAGCATTAAACTATTCTATCGATCCAATAGCACGAGATATTGCATATGACTCAAATGCGTCCACATCTTGGGCTCCACTAGCTCAATGTATCATTTATGGTATTTCTTTTTCAGCAATTTTAACATTAGTACTAACTCCTTGTCTTTTGGTTTTACCAGATCATATCAAAGATATTATCAAAAAATACAGAAAGCCTTCATTTGCATAAATGCTAAGAAAAATACTTGATACAATTTTTTTCAGAAAAAAAACAATCAATACTATTTTGGTGGGGATATTTTTAGTAGGTATTCTGTCCTACACTAGTTTTCCAAGGCATGAATGGCCAAATGTAGATTTAAAATCTGTCTCCGTAATTATTTATTATGATGGAGCATCTTCAACAGATGTGGAGAGATTAATTACAGCACCGATAGAAAAAGAGATGATGACAATGAAAGATTCAAAGGAAGTTATCTCAATTACAAAAGATGGACTGGTATCATTTTTAATTGCATTTGAATTAGATACCGAAATACCAAATATTGCAAAAGAAGTAAGAAATAAAATTTTAAACATTGAGGATCTGCCTCAAGGTTATGATCTCAGAGAAGTGGTAGAACACAAATCATCTAATTATCAATTTGTATTAGTTGGTATTCATGGCGACATGGGTTATCGAGAATTAATTAAGATTGCTGAAAAATATGAAGACGAGTTTGAAAAACTATACGATGTTGCAGATATTGAGTACAAAGGAAAGAAAGATGAAATAATAGATATAAATGTTAATGCATCCTCAATGGAAAAATATGGATTAGGAATTAATAATGTCCTTGATTCTTTTAAAAAATATAACAACCTTATTTCTGCAGGAAAGATTACAAATAATAATTCTGACTATTCTGTTAAAATTAAGTCTTTATACAAGTCAGCAGAAGAACTTAGTAGGTTGCCTATAAAGTCATCATCTAATAAGACAATTTATTTAAGTGATATTGCAAGCGTAAAGCAAACATTTGACAAAAACAAAGACTACGTCAACATAAACGGCAATCCGGGCATATTACTTCAAATAAATAAAAAAGAAAATTCAAGCACTATTACACTATACGATAGCATTAAGAATAAACTCGCTGAATTAGATGGAACAATTAATCCTTTTGCATCAGCTGTACTCATCGCCGATGAATCTAAGGATATTAATGATAGGATTTCAGCGTCTGAGAATACTGTAATAACCGCCGTTATCATTGTCATGACTATAATTGTAGCTATTCTTGGTTGGCGCGTAGGGCTTCTTGTTGGCATTTCCATACCTACCACGTACTTGCTTTCAATTACGATTCTTAATTTCATGGGCATGTCTTATAATTTAATGAGTATAATGGGTCTTGTATTATCTGTTGGACTACTTGTGGATGGTCCAATCGTGATTACTGAATATGCAAGAAGAGAGCAGGAAAAAGGCGTTAGGAGATCATTGTCCTACCTCAATGCAGCTCATGATATGTTTTATCCAATATTTGCATCTACATTAACTACTGTTTTAGCATTCTTACCTTTAGCTTTTTGGCCAGACTTTTTCGGTGTATGGATTCGAGTAATACCAAGAACAGTTCTAGTTGTATTATTATGTTCTTTCTTTGTTACAATGATCATAATTCCTGTACTTGGATCATCTTTTGGAATGAAAACTGCAGGAATGGAGACAAAAAGAGATCCTTACGATAATTTGTTTTATGCGTATTATGGAGGAGTCATTAATTATATAATTCTTAATCCAATAAAAGTTTCGTTATTTGGAATTTTTATATTTTCGACAATCGTATTTGGGATAATAAAATCTAATACAGAATATGTTTTTTTTGCTGAGGATAAGGCAAATAGTCTAGAAATTGAGATCTTGGCGAAAGGCAATTTGTCTCCTTCAGAATCAAAAGGTTATTTAGAAGAAACAATTGATGTAATAGTTGGACACCCTCATATCAAGAATTTTTATGGAAATACAATCTATCGAGATAGAATATGGTTATTTGACAATAACCCTACAGATATGGTGGCAGATATTTGGGTAGATTTAATAGACTTTAAAGATAGGCCAGATACTGATTTGGTCATTCAGGACTTAGAAAAAAGATTATCATCAATTCAAGGTTTAAATATTAATGTCAGTGCGAACGATTATAGTGGGTCGCAATGGGCTAAAGATCTCACTATTGAAGTTCAATCGTCTGATTCCACCAAAATTAGACAGTTTGCTGGCATAGTGCTCCAAAAATTAACTACAGATGGGTCGTTTACTGATGAAAATATTAAAAATCCAATTACTGGGATCGAATGGATCTATAATGTCGACTCAAAAGAAACAAAAAAATATGATCTGTCAAAAAATATCATTGGCGATAGTATTAAAATTGCTACCTCAGGTCTTACGATAGGCAATATTATTCCTGATAATGCTGAGGACAGAATACCTGTAAAAATATATTTACCTTCGGATGAAAAAACATTCTCATCGATTGAAAAGACTAATATTTCAACTTCTCAAGGACTAGTTCCATTATCCAACTTTGTCGATAAGCAAAAAAGAGAGAAAATTTTTACTATTGGAAAGCAACAAGGCATGAGAACACTAGTGATTGATGCAAATATCAAGGATGAATTAAATGCATCGACAGTCAAGCAGGAACTAACAAATTGGGTAGATGAATTGAATTTGCCTTCAAATGTATTTATTAAATTTGCTGGTGAAGCAGAAGACTCGGCCAGCTCAATGAATTTTTTAATATTAGCATTCTTAGGGGCTTTGGTGGGAATTTTTATAGTATTGATTACCTTGTTTAATAACTTTTATCATACATTTGTAATTTTATTTTCTGTCATTCTATCAATTGGAGGCATATTACTTGGAACCCTATTGCTTGGATTAAAATTCAGCATTGTATTTTCAGGTTTGGGCATCGTTGCTTGCATGGGAATTGTTGTAAATAATAATATAATTTTAATTGACAGTTATCGTAAAGAACTTTTAGAGGATAAAAGCAATGTCTATGAAGCAATTTTAGTTGCATGCAAAAATAGAATTAGGCCAATTTTTTTAACTACAATAACAACAATTACTGGGTTACTTCCATCAGCACTTCAAATAAGTTTGGATATTTTTGATAGAACAATTGCATATAAGAGTGAAGAAACATACTTCTTTGTTCTTCTTGCTTGGTCACTTATTT
>CACDOH010000019.1 GCA_902554325.1 uncultured Pelagibacteraceae bacterium | reverse complement strand
ACTTTTTGTTAAGGAAATAGGATTTATCAAATAAAATGTATTTTAGATTTATTCTCTCATATATTAATCATGTGAAAATGTGCCATCAGGATAAATTTTCTGAGCTTTGTAAAGTATTCTATGATCTTGGCTTAAAGATTCTTTTGCACCTATATCTAAAACAACTTCGCCATTTGAGTTTATTTCAAGTAAATGACTTCCAGTAACAACCATAAAATTACCATTTTTCAATTTATCAACATCCCTAATTGTTCCGTATGCCTTACTCTTAGGGGCTCGCCATTGCCAAACGATTTTATCTGTCTCAGGATTAAACTCAATAGCTCTATCAGGATTCCTTAAACCAACTACTATATTGCCATTTTGAAGCTGTTGAGGCTCGTGAGGATTGCATCCTCTTATCTCTCCAGAGGTCAAAAGAGCTCTTTTTTTCTTGTTACAATTAAAAATATATTTTTTTATTATCTCAGCCTCTCTATTAATCCAAATAATTTCTTGAAAATCACGCATAGAGATTAAAAAAGTATCATCTGCAAGCGCAGTCACACCATTATTGTGTATCCAAGTTTTACCTGAACCAGTAGTTTTTGAATCCGACGCATATGCATCTGCAAATGGAGCAATGTTATGAGTCTTCATGCCATCCCAACTCCACACAATATTTTTATTGTTATCAACTTCGATGATTTTTTTACTTCCTTTAGGGCCCCATGCGTAATTTATAAGGACATTTCCGTTCGATAACTTATCAACATCATGACTTACTTTAGTGTTGTAAGACCAAATTACTTTTCCGTCTCTATCTATCTCATAAACCCCTTTTTCAGCGGCGATTATAATAGTTTTTTTATTTGTGAATTTAGCATCATCTAATCGTCCAAATGAGCTATCCCCATTGTATTGCCAAACGATTTCAGCATCATTAGTAATTTCCACTACTCGACCATGTGAATTTTTTTGAGGGACAACTAGTAAAAATGTTCCTTCCTGAATTTTATTAGCTTCATATACTAATAATTGCAGATCTTTACCAAAAGAGGAGGTTTTAAAAATCTGAGGATCTTGTTCACTGCTAGCAACATTATTTCCATTTTTCTTCCATATTTTTTTACATGATTCAATAACCTCTTTTGCTTTTTTTCTTAATGGTTTGTCGTCTGGTCGACCGTTTTCTAAGAATTTGATTTCACTTTCTTCTAAACCATTACTTTTAAAGCATTTCAGAACTTCTTCATTTGGATTAGAAAAGATATCCCATTTACTAGCCTGACTAGGACCAGAATAGAGAATAAAAATAATTGTGATTATTAATTTAAAAAATTTCATACAAATAACTTTATTTATAAATTGTTAAGAATTTATTAAATTTTAGTTTCATAAAACTATTTGTCAAAAAATCAAAAATTGGGAGTTAAACGTTGCAGCTAATTCCTTGAACTGAAGAATTTATTCCCCCATACGTGGTGGGACTTGAATTTTATTTAAAAATAAATTAACTTCAATTTATGAAAACACTTCATATTCATATTGGTGTAAAAAACATTCAAGATAGCGTAAGATTTTATAGTACCTTATTTAAAACTGAGCCTACTAAGTTAAAAACTGATTACGCTCAGTGGATACTTAATGATCCGAAAATCAATCTCTCAATTTCAACAAGAGATGCTGATCAAGGTATAGATCACCTTGGTATTCAGGTTGATGAACAATCTGAGTTAGAAAATATAAGAACAAGTCTCTCTGAAGCAGATTTATCTACCTATAATAATGGTAAGACAGTCTGCTGTTATGCGAAATCTGACAAATCTTGGGTAACAGATCCAAGCGGAATTGCTTGGGAGACCTTTCGAACTACGGCTCATTCTAATACTTTTTATAAAGACAAAAATGATAAAACTGAAATTGATAATTTAGAAACTTTAACTACGAACAACTCAGGCTCTTCTTGTTGCTAAAAAAATAAATTAAGATTTCAAAGTAATCAATTAATGCCTATCAAGATTAATATCGAGAGTAGGTGTTTATTATCACCAAGAAGTGTCAATGCATATTTTCAAGAAATCGTCAAAAACTAATATTCGACTAAATCTCCAGTCAAGGGAATTGTGTGTCTATCCTCTTCGTTATATTCTAACAGAAGATGTCGTTGAGTATCTAACCAATTCACACCACTGGAAGAACTTTCAGATAACTCGCTTTCTGTCCTTAAAACTATAGCCACCACTTCATCTGACGTCGTCATTAAATAATGAGTAGGCGGTAAAGACAATGCTCTTTCTTTTGAACGTTCTTTTATATTTGCTAAAAATTCGTCAAAACAATCAGGTTTAGGTTTGAATTTAATTATAGATAATTTTGTTTTCATAGTTTTTATCTTTCTAATCAAAATTGATAGTTTATTTATTTTTATTTTAATAAAAATAATTTAAATAGTATTTCATTAACAAACATTAAATTAATTTTACATTTATATTAAATTAACTTTACATTTTATTAGTGAAACTTTGTAAAAAATTACAAATTTACTAATGAGGAATTTACTCCCCCATATACGCCTGTTTAACATCCGCATTTTCTTTTATTTCACTAGGCAAGCCTGAGGCCAGTATCTCTCCGTAGTTCAATGCTAGGATGCGATCTGAAACTTTATTCACAAAGCTCATATCATGTTCAATCATAATTATTGTTATGCCAAGAAGGCTTTGAATATCTTTTATCCAGAATCCTAAATCATTCGTTTCTTCATTAGTTAAGCCAGACGATGGCTCATCAAGTAAAAGCAGTTTAGGAGCAGTGCAGAGAGCACGGGCTAATTCTACATTTTTTCTTACACCATAGGGAAGGCCATTGATTAGTGTATCTCGGTAGTGTTGTAAATCTAGAAAGTCTATAACTTCTTCAATTTTTAATCTGTGCTCACGTTCTTGTTGTCTGGTTTTATTTGTAAATAATATTTCAGATAGAATATTAGTTTTTTTGTAAATATGACGTCCTAATAACATATTTTGAAGAACAGTTGCGTTTTCAAATAGTTCTAGATTTTGGAATGTTCTGGCAATACCCAGTGATGAAATGTTATGTGGTTTAATCTTTGAGATATTTTCCCCATCAAAGAAAATTTCACCATTGCTTGGTTCATATATCCGACTGATGACATTAAAGAGAGTAGATTTACCTGCTCCATTTGGTCCAATGATTGTAAATATTTCACCTTTATCCACTGTGAAAGAGACATCATTTAATGCTTTAACACCACCAAAGGATACAGTGATATTTTTTACTTCAAATAAACTCATTAAACTCTATCCGATTTCGTAAATACTTTTTGTTTCTTAAACGTTTGTTTCTTGTAAGTAGGAAACAACTGAAAGAATAATTTTATTTTTACCCAACGACCATAGATACCTAGCGGTTCATAAAGAATGAAGAGCACAAGTATCAGTCCAAATAGCATAGGCTCTAGTCCTGGCTGTGAACCTATTGAACTTGGTAAATAATCTCTGCATATTGCAATTAATTGAGGAAGGTAGCCCACAAAAATTGCTCCAAATACTGTTCCATGGAGACTTCCCATCCCGCCAACAACAATCAAAAGAAGCAATGAGAGTGATAAGAATATATTGAAAATGTCTGGAGCTAAATATCCAATGTAGTGGGCAAGCAAAGCTCCTGCTAGTCCAGTAAAAGCTCCTGATATAGCAAACGATAAAGCTTTATATAAACCTATATTTACCCCGAGACTTTGGGCAGCAATTTCACTGTCTCTAATTGCTACAAAAGCTCTGCCAGTAGGCGATCTTAATATATTTATAGCTGCAAACATGGAGAGAATTAAAAAAGCTAGGCAAACATAATAAAAGGTAGCGCTATCATAGAAACTCATTCCCATAATTTCAGGCTGAGGGACCGGCATGCCTCTGTTTCCTCCAGTAAAATGTTCCCATTTAATAAAAACATGTTCAGCAATAAAACCTAAAGCAAGAGTTGCAATTGCTAAGTACATGCCTGTTAAACGAAGTATAGGTATACCTATAAGTGCGCCAACCATAAATGAAACTATTACAACAATTGGAATGGAGGCAAAAAATGGGATTCCATTTGTAAGTAAAAATGCATGCGTATAGGCGCCTATGCCTAGGAATGCAGCATGACCAAGAGAAGCAAGTCCAGTGTATCCCGATAGGATCATTAATCCAATTCCTGCGATAGCCAAAATGCAAACGTAGGAAATCTCTCCTAAATAAAAATCATCAATAAGCAGTGGCATCGCAAGCATTAATATAATTAGCGTCGAATACCAAAATTTGTCACCACCGTGCCGTGCAATATTAATATCTTGAGCGTAATTTGTTTTAAAAATAAATCTCATTAAACTTTTTTAACCTCAGCTTTATCCGAAAATAATCCACGCGGATAAATAATTAACGTTAAGATCAGCACTAAGTAGGCGGATATTTCTCTGATGCCTTCGAATAAATAATTTTCATAGGTACCACAAAGTTGTTCAACGATACCAATGATTATCCCTCCTACGATTGCACCAGGAATAGATCCAAATCCACCAAGAACAGCGGCGGCAAAAGCTTTTAGACCAATAAGTGAGATTGACGTATCTACCAGTGTTATCGGTGCAAGCAATACACCTGCAATGGCGGCTGTTGCGGCTGATATTGACCATATTAAAGAAAAAATAAATTTAACCGGGATGCCCATATAATATGCCGCTAATTGATTTTCAGAGGACGCACGCATGGCAACGCCAATTCTTGAAAATGTAAAGAAGAGATAAAGGACTGAAACTAAAATAACAGTCCCGATAATTATAGATAAGTTAACATATGAAATAATAAGACCATTAAACTCAGTTATTTTTCCTGAAAAGGGAGTGCTGAATGAAAAAATGTCCGTTCCCCAGAAAATTGACGCAAATCCTCTTAAAATAAAACCTATTCCAATGGTCAACATGACAGTTGCAAAGGGAGGCTGGCCGATAATTTGTCTTACAACAACTGCATCTAAAAAAAATCCAAATACAGCAATAATTACAACAGTAAGTGCGAATCCTAATATGTAATCCATGCCTAAAACGCCTATTAATGAGAAGGCAACAAAAGCACCGAGCATTAAAATATCACCTTGGGCAAAATTTATAGTTTCTGTTGCTTTATAGATAAGCACAAAACCAAGTGCTACTAATCCGTAGATGCATCCTGATGCTACACCATCTATTATTAATTGTATCAATTGCATATACTAATTACCTAAAGCCCTACATTAAGATTAGATTTTATTAATAAGGACTATAACCTATAAAAAAATTATAGTAATTAGATAAATTCTACTAAAAATTTAACTTTTTTTTTGATTGAAACATTGGCAAAATCTACTTTTATTTAACTAAAGGTGAAATTTATGTTTAAGACTGATGACCGCATTGTCGATATTGCAATGGGAGTAAGTTTTTTTATTGCTTTCATGTATGCCGCGATGATGATTTTTGATCCAGACGTATTGCTTATGCGATACGATGATCCTAGTACAAATCCTGACATAGACACTCTCAAAGTGTTTTTATTTTGGTTTGGAGTAGCCAATGCCGGAATGATTACAGGCATTATATATATGGGGTATAAAGGCTTAGACAGGGCATTCTTTGCATTTGCTGTTCCTTTTTTAGCTTTTGGTATTTATTGGAATATAACACCAGCTCAAAATAGCGGAAATTATGCGGGTATTATTATGGTTTCCATTGGTCTGCTCGGTTTAATTATTGCACGTGCACGATCAGGATTGCCAAGAAACCCATTCGATATTCCAAAAGCAGATAGTTATTTTGGAACTGATGATATGGTAACTAAAGTTCTTCTGTTTCTCGGTCTTATAGGCAACGCATTTAATGTAGTTATTTATTTTATAAGACCAGAAGGATTAATAGAAGATTCACCTTTTTTAATTATGTCCGCTGAGGCCCAATACTTTTCAATGGCCATGATGTTTATATCTTTATCGTGGGTTCTTACTCTCTTGTATCAAATGAGAGCAGGTTACAGCATGACTATGATCGTTGTAGGGTTAATGCAATCTACATTAATGTTTGTTGGCATGTTAAACTTTATGATAAGAAATAATTTCAGCGGCGATGATGGGAATTCTCTTTTAGGGTTGTTTATCACCACTTTCTTTGTTGGATCGGTGATATTGTTCTTTAGAAATCAAAGCAAAGCATAGGAGATACATAATGATAAAAAATAATGATACGCCTACGGTAGTTATACTAAGTTTAGTAGCTTTTGTTGCTTTAACGTATAGCTTTATGTTTTTAAACCCGATGAATGCGGAAGCCTTTGTTGATCGATCAGGTGGACTAGAACAAGGTCAAGCTGGCTATTTCTGGATGGGATTAATTGGAACTATTTATTTAGCTCTTGCCATAGGAAATATATTTGCATTGCTAGCAACTCCTCAAGAATGCGCAGTTTACTATAGAGTTATGGTAACTCTTACAGCCTTATTGTTCTTGAGAGCGCTCTGGATTACGATGACACAAGAAGGTGGTGGTGGGATTTCAGCGCCATTAGTTATGCAAGGCCTTGTTTGGCTTGGAACCCTAGTTGTTTATACTAGATCTGGTCAACGCATCGGTTCAAACGTTCTCTGGTCATAAGTTAATAAAAAAAGGGCTCAGGCTTTAAGTCTGGGTCCTTATTTTATTACAGACTCGTTTTATTTTATGAAAAAATATTAACAGCAACCGCAGGTTTTTTTACCTGCAGGGGCAGCTTGTTGTACTTTTTTTTCGGCGAGCAATTCTTCTTCTTTTATTTCATTTTCAGCGAGAAGCTGAGCTTCGTTAGCTAGTTTATCTTCAAAGTACTTTTCTAAACAATCATAGCCAAGCTTCTTAGCTTTTTTCTCTTCATAGCCTCTTCTGCCTTTGAGATTAGCAATGATGTCAGGGATTGAAATATTTTGCATATAGGATTTTTATTTAAATTTTTACCTTTTTACAAGCACATAGACTGTTTAGTTTGGTAATTGCTAATTTATAGCGAATTACCAGTCAAAAAAACCGTGCGTGCCAGTTGTTCCTCTATAATATTCAACATCATCAGCTATAAGTTCATATCCAACAACTGCAAGCTCTTCAAAGTTATGGTTTTCAATTTTTATCTTACCTGTAACGTAAACAGGTTCCCACCAAGCAAGTCCTTCCCATGGTTTTTTAGTTTCAACATAAACAATCTGATTAGGAGCAGGAGCGGGGACATGTATACATGCTCCAATGTAAGGCACTAATAAAAAAGTATTTATATCTCGTCCAATTATATCTAAGGGCAGAATATACCCCGGTATTCTGACTTCTTTATCGTCTAATTTTTTGTTAAATTTAACTTCAGATGGATTAAACATTGAAGTCCATGGGATCAAGTCTTCCCAATCAATTTCTTTAGGTTCAGAAGCGTAAGAAAAAGATGAAAGTAAAATCGCTGATATTAGTACTATGCATTTAATGCTTAGAAAAATACTCTTTAATGGTTGAGTTTTCATATTTTAATCGTCATGCCGTCATTAATTGAAAACCAATACGCTCTGATTGCAGGAATAAGACTTACTAGTGAAGCAGATAATATAAATAGCATAAATATATATATATCTTTTACAGCCAGCGTTTCAATATTAACTAATATTCCGTAAGTATTATCAATCCATGGTTGCAATACGTATAAAGTTAGAAACAGCATGACAGTGCTTACAATTATACTCATCACTGAGATAATGAGTGCTTCAAGCATTAAAAGACCAATAACAACTTTAGGCGATGCTCCCATTGCTCGCCAAATAGCCATTTCACGTCTTCTCTCATTTAAACTTGAAAATATAATGGCCGTCATGCCAATGAGCGTTGTAAAAATAACAGTTACGGAGATTCCAAGTAGTAGATTTTCAACCACGCCAACGATCCTCCACAGCTCTTGAAGAGCAACACCAGGTAAAATTGAACTTAATGACTCCTCTGGATACTCATTAATCCATCGTTGTAATTGAAATATTTGCAATTTTGAATTTACCCCAATTAATGCTGCCGTGATATTTTTAGGGGAGAGGTCCATCTGACGAATTTCTTCTACAGGAGTAATTTGCCCTGGAATTTTAGCTCCAGTAGACCAGTCTACATGAATTGCTTCAATTGCCTCCAAGCTTACGATTACTGTATTGTCGACCGGTGTTCCAGTTTTAGCAAGAATGCCTGAAATTTTAAAAGGCTGATCATCGTGATCTGAAAATGATTGTAATCCATGAGATACAATGAGTGGAGTGCCCACAGAGTAATTTAGTTTTTCAGCAACACCTGCACCTATTATAACATCATATAAGTCATCTAAGTTGTTGCCCTGTTCCAATTCAATTGATTGTCCACCCCTAAATTTATATCGCTTAAAAAATTCACTATTGGTACCCATAACTCTAAAACCTTTATGACTATCTCCAAGAGAGATAGGCACAGACCAAGCAACTTCTTTTTTATTTATAACATCTTCATAACTTTCCCAAGTTATGTTGTTTGTAGCGTTTCCTATTCTAAAGACGGAATATAGAAGCAGCTGAACAGAGCTTGTTCTCGCACCAACGATTAGGTCAGTTTGAGAAATCGTATCAGTGAAGCTTGTGTATGCAGATGTTCTTAACTTTTCAACGCTCATGTACAACATTAAAGATAAGGATATGGCAAAAACTGTCATAGCAACGGTTAATAATCTTGCATACAAAGAATTGAAGGTAAGTTTTAACAGCATCTTTATTGTTCTTTCACCGAGATATTTTTCATATCTATAACTCTATCAAACTTAGAGCTTAAAGATTTATCATGAGAAACCATTAATAAAGTTGAATTGCTGCTTGCAACTTGAGAGAACATTAAATCCAGAAATATAGTTTGTGCGTCTGTATCCAAAGAGGATGTAGGTTCATCGGCTATGACCAATGGAGGATTTCCAATTAATGCTCTTGCAACAGCAACCCTCTGTTGTTGACCAACGCTCAATTCACTTGCTTTCATGTTAACAACGTCTTCGGGCAAACGTAAAGATTGACAAATACTAATCGCTGTTTCTCTTTGATTGCTGACGTTTGCAGACCTTAATTTTGAAAAATAAAGTGGTAACAAAATATTATCAATCACATTTGCATATGGGAGTAAATTAAATTGCTGAAATATAATACCAATGTTGTCGGATCTATATTGATCTCTTTTTGTTGCTGATAAGTCATTAATCAGCTTTTCATTCAATTGAATTTTGCCTGAAAGGGGAGTTAAAAATCCACAGATAAGTGAGAGTAGGGTTGTTTTGCCAGAACCACTCTCGCCCAAAAGTAATACTTTTTCTCCTTTGTCAACTGATAGCTCTGGAATATGAAGTTTAAATTTGCTTTTATTTGACCAATGAAACTTTACAGAATCAATTTGTATCGTTTTTTCATTCAAATTAGATTTTTCCATCTGTGTTAATTGAAGGTTCATCTCCTTCTACCTCAAAGCTAGTAGACCCCATATTTGAAATAAACTGAACCTCTAACTCACCAGAATTCGTGAAAGTAGCAAAATAAGGAAAATTTACCTCTTTAATGGCATTTATGTTGCCGCATTCAAATGAATATTTTGCATAAAACTCATTATGATTTTCTTCAGCATGCTCATCTTGGTCATCGTGTTCGTCATGGTCTTCGTGTTCATCATGGTCATCGTGCTCATCTTCTTCCTTTAAAGCAACTTTCTGACTGTCTAATTCGCAAAGACTATTACTTGGTAGAGTGAATATATTTGTGTAATCATCAAATGTTTTCAAAGCTTGATTAATTTTAGCAATGTCATCATCACTTTTTGCTACATATTCAAAACCTACAATATCGGCTCCTGGTATCATAAATTCAAACTCAATTGTCGATCCTTCAACGGCAATATTTAACTCACCCACGCCATGTTCGTGCTTATCAACTTGTCTCGTCTCTTCAGCACTGATTATAAAAGTCGTTAAATTAAATGAGAGTAATATATATATTATGTATTTCATATGAGCCTCAATTTAAAAAAAAAATATATTATCTTTAAAAAATTATTTAATCTAGATAAAATTGTTATTATATAACAATTCAATTAATGGATGATTTTTGCCTTAAGATGTTTCGCAGGATTTGCAGGTGCCAAAGAATTCTAGATTGTAGCCGTCAAATTTGATTCCACTATTATCCTTAAAATCTAATAAATATTTAAAGAGTTTAGGGTCATTTATTTCTGAGACTTCATCACAACTATCACATATTGAAAATGCAGTAGCGTGAGGTGTTTCACAATCTGAAGTTTTGCATGCAACAAATGAATTTTGACTTTCTACTTTATGAATTTTACCAATTTCAATTAACTTATCTAAAGCTCTGTAAACTTGAGGTGGGGCATTAATCCCTTTTTTTTGTACATTAGATAAAATTGAATACGCTTTAACAGGCTTCTTGTTTTTTTGAATGTATTCAAGAATGATCTTTTGATTTTTGGACAGTGGTTTCTGTTTATTTTCCATTGCTTGCTATTTTAATATTTTTTTCTAATTCTGGATAATGATAAAATAAATAAAATTATTGCAACTGTGACAATAGTAGGGCCCGATGATGTATTGATTTCGAAGGATGCATAAAGTCCAATAAATACTGACAATAACCCCCCTATGATTGACAAAATAACCATTTGTTTAGGATTATTTGATAAATTACGCGCCATTGCAGCTGGAATAATAAGCATCCCAGTAATTAAGAGAAGACCTACCATTTTGATAGAAATTGCAATAAGAGCTGCCAATAAAATTGTAAATATAGCGTTAACTCTTTTTGGATTCATGCCCTCAGCTTCAGCCAACTCATAATTTACTGTTGAGGCGAATAAAGGCTTCCATATTAGCCATAATACGAAAAGTATTATTGCACCACCTGCCCATACGATGATCAAGTCATTTACATTTACCGACAGTATATCTCCAAAGAGTACCCCCATAATATCAAACCTTATGAATGACAAAAATCCTAAGACTACTAGCCCAATGGCCAAAGATGAGTGTGAGAGAAGCCCTAGTAGTGCATCGCCTGCTAAATTTGTTGTATTTTGCAATCTCAATAAAATTAATGCAACTAGTGATGAAACAGCGAATATTGATAGTGAAATGTTTATATTAAATGATATCGATAATATCACACCTAACAATGCCGAGTGCGCCAATGTATCCCCAAAGAATGAAAGTCTTCGCCAAACAACAAAGCATCCTAGAGGACCAGTAACTAGGGCAATTCCAATACCAGCGATCAGTGCCCTAAGCAAAAAGTCATCAAACATATTATTTTGCCTCTTTCACGATGTTGCCATCTGAGTCATGAACATGGTCATGCTCATGTTCATAGAGAGATAGAAGCTGAGATGATTTTTCTCCAAAAAGTTCTTTATATTCTTTGTTTTGAGCAACAGCTACTGGCGTTCCTGAGCAACAAACATGCCCATTAAGACAAACAACATAGTCAGTTGCAGACATAACAACATGTAGATCGTGTGAAATTAACAGTATTCCACACTGAAGTGTTTCGGATATTTTTTTTATCAACGCGTATAATTCAACTTCACCTGTAAAATCGACACCCTGTACAGGCTCATCAAGGACCAAAAGGTCCGGCTTCTTTGCAATTGCTCGTGCCAGAAGAACTCTTTGAAATTCACCACCTGATAATTCTCTCAGATTATTATTTTTAAGGTGCTCAACGCCTGTTAAGTTAAGAGCATCGTTTATTTCTTGATCTTGAAGGTCCTGAGTTAAGACCATAAAATCAATAACTCTTACAGGCAATGTCCAGTCAATTGAAACTTTTTGTGGTACGTAAGAAATTTTATTTGTTAATCTTTTAACAGTGCCCTCAATGTTTTTGTAAAGACCAAGAGCTATTTTAGCAGTGGTGGTTTTACCTGACCCGTTTGGACCAATTAAAGTAACAATTTTTCCTTTTGTAATATTTAAATTTACACCCTTCACAAGCCATTTGCCATTCTTATACAATCCGGCATCAGATACTTTTACTAAAAGGTCATTTTCAATCATGAGAAATAGCTTGATAAATAATTTTGTTATAATATAACGCTATACTTAAACCATTATAAAAGCAATATATCTATGAAATTACAACTTAAATTTGGATTAATCTTATCTACTATTTCTCTATTAACGTTTATTTCTTACGCGAAAGCTGATACAAAAGTTGTAGCATCAATTAAGCCGATACATTCATTAATTAGTTATGTCATGGATGGAGTAGGAACGCCTGGCTTATTAGTAGATGGCAGCTCTTCACCACATACTTTTCAATTGAAGCCATCCCACGCAACAATGCTTCAAGAAGCAGATATTGTGTTCTGGATTGGCGAGGACTTGGAGTCATTTCTAGAGACACCTCTGGAATCAATTGCAAAAGATGCAAAGCAGGTAACATTGATGGAATCAGAAGATATTGAAATGCTCAAATTTAGGGAAAAAAATGTATTTGATGATCATGATGATCATCGAGATGAACATGATGACCATGATGAGCACAGTGATGAACATGACGAGCATGAGGAAAACGAAGAACATGGTGATGAGCATGACGAACACGAAGAACATGGTGATGAACATGACGAACACGAAGATGAACATGACGATCACGCACATCATGATGGTCATAACCATGGCGAATTTGATATTCACTTTTGGCTAGATCCAGAAATTGCAAAGACCATTGTTCAAATTGCTGCAAAAGAAATATCAGAAATTGATCCTGCAAACGCATCAAAATATGAAGCAAATGCAGCCAAAGCTCTGAATGAACTTGATCAACTTATAAGTGATACAAGAGGCAAGATAAATAAGGATGCCACTTATGTTGTATTCCATGATGCTTTTCAATATTTTGAGCAGCGCTTTGAAATCGAAGTAATCGGCGCACTCACAGTAAATCCTGAAATATTGCCAGGCGCTAAGCAGCTTGCTGAAATTAGAGAGGTCATTGAACACGAGTCTGTTAACTGCTTATTCTCTGAGCCTCAGTTTAATCCAACGATCGCTGAAACAATTGCTAGTGACACAGGCGTGAAAGCTGCGGTTCTCGATCCGTTAGGAGCTGAACTAGAGCCTGGAAAAGATCTGTATTTTGATCTTATAAGCGATATGGCATCATCATTTGAAAGTTGCTAGGAGCTTATCAAGATAAGGCAGTAAATATTACTTAGGTTAGACCATTCTTCATTTTTAAAAAAAATAGATCATAGCTACTAAACAATACATTAAATAAAATATTTTAGAGTAAAACTTCCCCATTTTTTTTAATTGAAGGGTGGAGGGATAAATGGGGAAGTTTTCTTTTCTCTAAGTTACTCGAACAAATTATATTTTTTAATATTGTCATTAAAATTACAAAAATATTAAAAATTTATTACAGATTTCAAGAAAGTATAGTTTAACAAATCTTTCACAAATTATTGGTAATGTAATGCAAATTGATTCTTTTTTACCAGATTTATGGTCAACAAAAAAAATAATGTTATTCCTCTCCTAAAATATCGTTCCATATTTATTTCAGATATTCATTTAGGATCAAAAGGCTGTCAAGCTGAACAGTTACTTGAGTTTTTAAAAAACACCAGATCAGATTACTTATATCTAGTTGGAGATATTATAGATGGGTGGCGACTTAAAAATAGATGGTACTGGCCACAAAGCCACAGTGATGTAATACAAAAAATTCTAAGAAAAGCACGACACGGAACTAAAGTCCTTTATGTATCAGGAAATCATGATGAACTTGTTAGAAAATTTGTGCCAATAACACTTGGCGACATTAGAGTAGTTAATGAAATCAAACATAGGACAGTAGATGGATCTGAATATCTTGTACTGCATGGAGATAAATTTGATTCGATTATCAATATTGCACCTTGGTTAGCCCATCTTGGCGCTAGCGCATACGATTTCGCTTTATGGCTAAATAGAAGATTTAACCAGTTAAGATTATTATTGGGTTTGAAATATTGGTCGTTATCAAAGTATCTAAAATTAAAAGTAAAAAATGCTGTTTCTTATATTAATAAATACGAAGAAATAGTTGCAGGTTACGCAAAAAAGAAAAATCTAAAGGGCGTTATTTGCGGACATATTCATCATGCTTCACATCGAATGATAAACGGAGTTCATTACTATAATGATGGGGACTGGGTAGAAAATTGTTCTTTTATGGTAGAAAATTTTGATGGATCAATGGAAATACTTTTTTGGAAAGATATCGTTGAAAAGTATGAAGTCATTGGCAATCATAAGGACTCCGTAAAGGTATTAAGTTAATTGAAAATACTCATCGCATCAGACGCATGGCTCCCTCAAATAAATGGTGTTGTTAGAACTTATCAAACACTTGGCGACAAACTTACGAGTCAAGGACATGAGGTTAGGTACATTACTCCAGATAAATTTATTACAATTCCACTGATTATTTATCCTGAAATAAAGCTTGCGATTAATCATTGGTTCAAAATTGGCGTGATCATTGAGAAGTTTAAACCTGACTTTATACACGTTGCCACAGAGGGGCCTATTGGCTTAGCGGTTAGGAATTATTGTTCAAAGAATAATTATTCATTCACAACCTCATATTGTACAAAATTTCCAGAATATATAAATGCGATGGTTAAGATACCTGTATCCTTTACATATAAAATTTTGAAATGGTTTCACAAAAATTCTAGCGCAGTAATGGTATCCTCTAATTCAATTATAAAGGAACTTAATTCACATGGAATTAAAAGAACAGTTAAATGGTCCAGGGGCGTGGATATAGAATCCTTTAATCCGAAGAACAAGATTGATCTCAATTTAGAAAAACCAATTTATTTATATGTAGGAAGAATATCTCAGGAAAAATCATTAGATGATTTTCTTAAATTAAATTTAAAAGGTACAAAATTACTTGTAGGTGATGGACCATTTAAGAAAAAACTAGAAAAAAAATATACTGATGCAGTTTTTGTAGGAGCGAAGAAAGGAAATGAACTGGCCCAGTACTATGCATCTTCAGATATCTTTGTATTTCCAAGTAAAACAGATACGTTTG
>CACDOH010000018.1 GCA_902554325.1 uncultured Pelagibacteraceae bacterium | reverse complement strand
AAAGAAAGCTTTTTAAGTTTAATTGATAAAGATGCAGATATTGTTTTTGCAAATGAAGAGGAAATGAAATCTCTATTAGGCACATCAGACTTGGACGAGAGTATAAATATTATTAAAGATAAAAATAAAATTTTTGCGATTACACTCGGTGAAAAAGGGGCGATGATCGTAAATAATGAAGAGGTGATTAAAATTGAGCCCCAAAAAATAGATAATCTTGTTGATACAACGGGAGCCGGCGATCTATTTGCTGCAGGATTTTTACTAAAATATATTCAGGGACAACCCCTTGAACAATGTGGCAAAGAAGGAGTTAGGTTTGCTTCAGAGATAATACAAATCTATGGGGCTAGATTATAGAGTTTAGTTATCTAAAATTTTATCAATTTCATTAATAACTGCATTAGTAGTTATTAAATTTATATCATCGCCACCAAAACTCTGTGATGCGATAAAATTAATATTAGTGAACTGATCATTCAAAAATTTGACTGCACTTGTTGGACCGCAGATTTTTAACAATGGGCACATATTAGTTGAGAGCATTTGACCTGTTCCACTATCATTAGTTATGGCAATATCTAAATAGTTTGTTGATGCCATCACCACTTCAATTCCAGAATAATTTTTGACTTCCTCTTCTGGAAAAAGGGGTTCATTAATAATATCAACTATTTTTTTACGAAGATTTTGTTCTTCAGGGCCAAGGAAAAAAACAATATTGAAATTTTTTTTTTCATAAAATTTAGCTACTTCTATGTATTTATCAAATGACCAAATTCGTTTAGGAGTATTTGAACCAGGCGCAATACCAATATACTTTTTACTTGGGTCGAATAATTTATTAAGGGTCTCTGTCATTGCTTGAGGTGTATCTATTTCGAATTCTTTTTCAGTTTCGTAATTTGAAACCAGATCGAGCATTTCTATTATACTTTTTATATAAAATTTTCTTTCTTTATTTAATTCTTTGGGTTTTAGGTTAGAAAAAAACCAATTAGCTGTAGATGAAATAAAAATTTTCGTTCTTAGTCTTTTTAAGGCAATAGTTCTGGATACTGCTTTTTGCGTATCAATAATAATATCAAATTCTTCGTTTTTTAAGTCATAAGTATTTGAGATTTTTTTCCAAAAAAAAGGGCTTAGTTTTGCTTTTTCCCATATTTTATCAATGTGGTTTGAGATAAACTTTTTTAGTCTTTGATTATACTCAGTATAGATTGTATCAGTCATCCAATGAATTTCATGATTTGGAAATCTATCTTTAAGTTGATAAACTATCGGCAATTTTAAAATGCCATCTCCAATTTGCTCTCCATTGCTGAAGATTAAAACTTTTTTCATTGGTTCAATTTTGAGTAGTATCTTCTGAAACTTTTATTATTAATTTCCCCTCATTTTCTCCTGAAAATAACTTTTTAATAGCATTTTCTGCATTTTCTAATCCAGGGACTATATGATTTTTATATTTAATTTTTCCCTCTTTAATCCAAGTTGTAATATCTTGGTAAGCTTCTATGTATCTTTTAAAATAATCAAAAACGATGAAACCTTTGAGCTTTATTCTTTTAATCAATAAATTTCCCCATGCTGGTCCAGGAACTAATGACTCAGCGTTATAGCCAGATATTAAGCCGCATAAACTTATTCTTCCATTTATGTTCATTCTTGTTAGAACGGCATCCGTAATGGGTCCTCCAACATTTTCAAAATAAATATCGACTCCATCAGAGCAAAGATCTTTAAGTCTTTTTCTAACATTTTCTGTTTTGTAGTTTATTGCTCCATCTATACCAAGATCATTTACTAACCACTGACATTTCTCATCAGAACCAGCAATACCTATAACTTTACATCCTTTTATTTTTCCAATTTGGCAAACTATAGAACCCACAGCACCCGCTGCAGCTGAAACGACTAATGTTTCGCCTGTTTGAGGTTTTGTAATATCTAGTAAACCAAAATAAGCAGTCATGCCTGTCATTCCCAAAATACTCATATAGCTATCTAGTGGGAACCCAGTACCTTGTGGTATTTGTCTAACACCTTTGCCGTTAGTGATAAAATATTCTTGCCATCCACCCATACAATTAACAATTTCACCTTCTTTAAATTTCTGATTTTTTGATTTCTCAACTATACCTATTGTTCCACCCCTCATAACATCACCTTTTTTCATTGCATCAACATAGGAAGAGCGTCCACTCATCCATCCTCTATTAGCTGGATCTAGTGATAAATAAATATTTCTAATCAAAAGCTCATTTTCATTTAATTCAGGAATAGAAGTTTCTTCCATTACTAAATCACCCTCTTTGATATCTCCTACTGGAAAATTTTTTAGTATCCATTGTTTATTAATCATGTTTTTTCCCCCATCATTTTTTTTAAGTTTACTTGAGGCATGTCTACAATTACACAAGTAGATGTAGCTGTAACTACGGTTCTATTGTTTTGTTCAAGTCTTCCTTCTAGAAAAGCAATATTTTTCCCTGATTTAACTACTTGGCCATATCCTATTACTTTTCCTGGTTTTGTAGGATATAGAAAATTAGTTTTTAGTTCTATAGTTGGTGGTCTTTTCTTAAAATGATTTTGAAAGATAAAGGCAAGAGCAGTAGCGTCATCAACCATCCCACTTACAATACCTCCTTGAACATCACCTGCAGGATTACAATATTTTTGCTCTACTTCAAATTCCATTTTAATACTTCCAGCATCAGTATTTACTTCAAGAACTGTCATATTGAATAAATTAAATAATTTATTTTTATTAAATAATTTTACCAGTTCTTCATCTGAAATCTTACTTGTCATTATATATTACTCTTAATTAGATTTTTCTGGAAAAACCATTGGACCTAAAGGTCTGCCAGCCAGTAAATGGAAGTGAAGATGAGGTACTTCTTGATGTGCATCATTTCCAGCATTCGCGATAACTCTATAACCATTTCCTCCGGAATTTTCACTGATACCCAACATATCCGCAACCTTCGCAATAGCCCTATTAAACCCAATAATTTCATTATCACTGGCGTTTAAACTAAAGTCGTTTATGTCTAGATAGTTTCCTTTAGGAATAATTAATGCGTGGGAAGGTGCTTGAGGCCTTATATCTTTAAAAGAAAGTACAAAGTCATCTTCATAAATTTTATCACAGGGAATCTCACCTCTTATTATTTTTGCAAATATATTATCTTTGTCGTAACTCATTATTTACGCAACCCTGTTTTACCTTCCCTGCTTTCCAGCTCTGCGTATATTTGATCAGCTGAAATATCAAATTTTTTCCAGAGTACAAGCAAATGATATATGAGATCGGCAGATTCATATATTATTTGTTCTACATTATCTTGCTCTGCAGCTTCAACTGTTTCAAGAGACTCTTCTTTTAATTTTTCAATGCATTTAACTTTACCTTCAGATAATAGCTTGGCTGTGTATGATTTAGAGGGATCTTCTTTAGAACGTTTTTCAATAGTCTCAAATAATCGAACAAGAACATCGACTTTATTAACCATTATTCATAACCTTCAACAATTGCAAAAAGTCTATCCTTATCTTCACCAAGCAATTTTTTTGCCTCTTGATATTCTTTACTGTTATAAGCTTTTTTTGCATTATCGAATGAGGAGTATTCTACTACGACATTTCGTTCGTACTCTTTTCCTTCAGCAATAACTTGACTTCCTCCACGCACTAAGAACTTACCATCGTATTTTTGCACTGCCTTAGAAGCAAGTTCAGCATACATCTTTTGTTTATCTAAGTGAAGTACATTTACTTTTGCAATCCAATAACCTTTCATGATTAGATCCTAACCGGAATATTATTATCAGCAAGATATCTTTTAACTTCACCTATGCTGTATTCACCAAAGTGAAAAATAGAAGCAGCAAGTAATGCACTTGCTTCCCCTTCAAGAATGCCATCGAGAAGATGACTCAAGTTGCCAACTCCACCTGACGCAATAACTGGTACATTAACTTTTGAAGTAACGGCTTTTAATAGTTTATTGTCAAACCCACTTTTTGTTCCATCTCTATCCATTGATGTAAGCAATATTTCTCCTGCACCTAGTTTTGCGACTTCATTGCAGTAAGTAACAACATCAATATTGGTTTCTTTTCTCCCACCATGAGTGAATACTTTCCATTGATTTTCAGCGGTTTCTTTTGCGTCTACAGCTATCACGATTGTTGATGAACCATACTTGTTTGCAGCCTTAGCTACTAAATCAATATTATCAACTGCTGCTGTATTTATTGAAACTTTATCTGCTCCAAAATGAAGTAAACGTGAAATATCATCCAAATTCCTGACACCTCCACCTACAGTAAGTGGTATGAAACAATTCTCAGCTGTTTTTTTCACCACCTCTAGCAATGTGTCTCTGTTGTCACTTGACGCAGTAATATCTAGAAAACAAAGCTCATCAGCTCCTTCAGCATTATAGATTATAGCTTGTTCGACTGGATCTCCTGCATCAACTAGATCGATAAAATTAACCCCTTTAACAACTCTGCCATTATCAACATCTAAACAGGGTATAATTCTTTTTTTTAACATTATTTACTTAATATTTTTAATGCGTCTTTAATATCAATGTTTTTGTCATAAATTGCTTTACCAACAATGACACCTTTCATTTGAGAGTAGTTTTTACCTTTGATATTTTTTATATCATCAATTGACGACACGCCGCCTGAAGCAACACACAAAAAGCTCGTCATTTTCATGACATTCTCCAGCATATCAAAGTTAATTCCTTTTTTCATTCCATCTCTCATCACGTCTGTACATATAATTGAATTTATTTTTAAACCTTCAATCGATAGTAAAAATTTCTCGAGATTAATTGACTTAACTTCTCTCCAACCACGAAGAGCGACTTGCTCATTTTTAATGTCTAGTGCAATAGACATTTTGTTTGGATATTTCTGAATAGCAGTTTGAAATAATTCATAATCTTCAAATGCTGCTGTTCCAAGTATTACATTTTGTATGCCAATATTGATTAAGGTTTCAACTGATTTTATATTTCGAATACCTCCACCAAATTGCAATTTCAAATTTGTTTTTGACGCAATCTCTTCAATTGACTTTACATTTTCTGATTGACCCGCCAAAGCTCCATCTAAATCTACACAATGAAGCCAACTTATCCCTAGATCTTCAAATAACTTAGCCTGATCTAAGGGTGAATTATTATAAGTAGTAGATTTATTAAAATCGCCCTGGACAAGGCGTACACATTTACCATCTTTCAAATCAATAGCGGGAAACAAGATCATTACGGCTTCCACTCTAAAAAGTTATGAATTATTTTTTTTCCGTTTATATGGCTTTTTTCAGGATGGAATTGTGTACCACATATATTTTCCTTGCAAACTGCCGCTGTAATTTGATCAGGGTATTTAGTCGTAGCTATAGAATGTTCATTTTTTTGATTCTGAAAATAAAAGCTGTGAACAAAATAAAAATCTGACCCTTGCTCACAATTATCAAATAACTTGTGGTCTGAAAACGTAATCTCATTCCATCCCATGTGAGGGATCTTATATTCTTTAGGAGATGCAATTCTTCTTACTTCTCCTGGTATCCAACCAAAGCCTGAATGTGTACCAAACTCATATGATAGATCAGCCAGCAACTGCATACCCACACATATCCCCATAAAAGGAACTTTGTTTTTTATAACCGAAACTTCAAGTGATGCATGCAAACCTTCTATGTTTAAAATTGCATTTTTACAATCACCGAAAGCACCTACTCCAGGCAACACAATCTTATCGGCTGACTGAATCTCTTTAGGATCATTGGTCACAATAATATTGTAAGGATTGCTTAAATCTGAGCTTACGCTTTCAAAAGCTTTATGAACAGAGTGTAAATTTCCTGAACCGAAATTTATTATAGCTAGATTCATTTACTGAATTCTTTAATGGTATCTAAAACTTCCTCGACATGATTATTAACTTTTACTTTTCGCCATATTTTTAGGATCTTGCCATTTTTGCCCACAAGAAAAGTTGATCTTTCAATTCCCTTATAAGTTCGTCCGTACATACTTTTATTAACCCAAACTCCAAATTTTTCGCAAATTTTTTCACTCTCATCAGAAAGAAGATTAAATTTTAATTTATATTTTTCAGCGAATTTACTTTGACGTTGAACAGAGTCTTTTGAAATTCCAAAAACTGTGGTCTCAAACTTGTTGAATTTTTTTAAATTACTTTGGAATTCACAAGATTCCTTTGTGCAGCCTGGAGTGTCGGCTTTTGGATAAAAATAAATAAGGGTCATATCTTTAGCTGGCAATTTAACTGCATCACCCTTTTGGTTATTAAGCTTAAAGGATGGAAGTTTTTGACCTTCTTTAAGCATAATTATAGTTGACCTTTTGTAGAAGGTACTATGTTGCCCTCACGTTCATTTACTTGAACTGCTAATCTTAAGCTTCGTGCAAGGGCTTTAAAGCATGACTCAATGATGTGGTGATTATTTTCTCCATAAATATTCTCAACATGTAGGGTCGTTCCACTTGCCTGCGCGAATGCCTGAAACCATTCTTTAAAAAGCTCTGTATCAAAATCACCTTGTGAAGAAGTAATTTTAGGAGCACTAAATTTTACATTCCATATTAAGTAAGGACGATTTGAAAGATCAAGAGCAACTCTTGAAAGTGTTTCATCCATTGGTATGTAAGAGTGAGCGTAACGATTAATGCCTTGTCTATTACCTAACGCTTTTGACAAGCATTCCCCTATTGCAATACCAGTGTCTTCTGTTGTGTGGTGGTAATCAATATGTGTATCACCTGTAGCCTTAATGTTCATATCGATTAACGAATGCTTTGAAAATTGTTCCAACATGTGGTCAAGGAAACCTATTCCAGTTTTCACATTATACAAACCTGTGCCATCAATATTGATTTCAACGTTAATGGAAGTTTCTTTTGTCTCTCTTATATAATTTGCAGTTCTCATATCAAAATCCATTCGGTTTTTATCAATAAATTACTGATTTATCTATAAAAAATATAATTTTTGAGCAATAAATAGCCTTGAAGTTATAGAATAAATAGCCACATATCATGAATAATGGAAAATCAACAAAGTACATCATGGCACGGGACTACAATCATCAGTGTTCGAAAGGGCAATCAAGTAGTCGTTGCTGGAGATGGACAGGTAAGTTTAGGCAATACTGTAATTAAAGGTACTGCCCAAAAAGTGAGAAAAATTGGAGACGGAAGTGTCATTGCTGGCTTCGCAGGAGCAACCGCCGACGCATTTACCTTATTTGAAAGACTAGAGGCAAAATTAGAAAAGCACCCAAAACAATTAACAAGAGCGTGTGTTGAGCTTGCTAAAGATTGGAGAACCGACAAATATCTTAGAAGGCTTGAAGCACTACTGACTGTTGCTGACTCATCTACCTCATTGCTTATTACTGGAATGGGTGACGTATTAGACCCTGATGGATCTATCATTGGCATAGGAAGTGGCGGTAACTATGCATTGTCTGCAGCAAAAGCACTTATCGATAGTGATTTAACCGCTGAGGAAATTGCTTTGAAGTCACTTAAGATTGCAGGAGAAATTTGTGTTTTCACTAATAACAATATTACTCTAGAAAAAATAGAATATTAATCATGCAAGCATTTTCACCTCGAGAAATAGTCTCTGAACTGGATAGATATATTATTGGTCAGGATGATGCCAAGAAGTCAGTTGCTATTGCACTAAGAAACCGGTGGAGAAGACAACAACTTCCCGAAGATATGAGAGAAGAAGTTCTTCCAAAAAATATTTTAATGATTGGACCGACTGGTATTGGTAAAACAGAAATCTCTAGAAGACTGTCAAAACTAGCTCAAGCCCCTTTTATGAAAGTTGAAGCAACAAAGTTTACCGAAGTTGGTTACGTTGGAAGAGATGTAGAGTCTATTGTTCGTGATTTAATTGAAATTGCCATCACTATGATGCGTGAGATTAAAAGAAAAGAAGTTAAAGCTAAGGCACAACTAGCAGCTGAGGAACGAGTGTTGGACTCATTAGTTGGTCCTGGCGCTGGACCTACTACGCGTGAAAGTTTTAGAAAAAAATTAAGGAACGGAGAGCTTGAAGAAAAAGAAATCGAAGTATCAGTTCAAGATACTGGATCGTTTCCTACAATTGATTTGCAAGGAGGACAAGGAGCTGGTGTTGGCATGATTAATCTCAATGATATGCTAGGTAAAGCAATGGGTCCAAAGACAAAAAAGAAAAAAATGACTGTAGAAGACTCATACGAAACACTTGTAAATGAAGAGTCTGATAAACTTATTGATACAGACCAAATCGTAAATGAGGCAAAAAAAGCAGTCGAAGATAATGGCATCGTTTTCATTGATGAAATAGATAAAGTCTGCGCACGCAGTGAGAGAGTAGGTGGTGATGTATCTCGAGAGGGTGTTCAGAGAGATCTTCTTCCACTAATTGAAGGCACAACCGTGAATACAAAGCATGGCACTATAAAAACAGATCATATACTGTTTATCGCTTCAGGCGCTTTTCAACTATCAAAACCATCCGATTTACTGCCCGAACTGCAAGGAAGGCTTCCGATAAGAGTAAGCTTAAAAGCATTAACGCAAGAGGACTTTAAACGTATACTCACTGAACCGAAGTATAGTTTGATCAAGCAATATGAAGCCTTAATGGGAACTGAGAATGTCAAAATTAACTTCAGTAAGGATGGAATTGACGCTATTGCAACTCTTGCTGTTGATATAAATTCGACGATCGAAAATATTGGAGCACGAAGACTTCATACAATTCTTGAGCGAGTTTTAGAAGACATTAGTTTTTCCGCAGCTGATAAAGGTGGAGAGAATATTACAATAGACGCTGAGTATGTAAAAAGTAATGTTAGCGAACTATCTAAGGATACAGATTTATCTAAATTCATTCTTTAAGCAATGTCTTTAAAAGAAAAAAAAACATATATTAGTAAATTGAAAATACGCTATTCAGAAGTTGATAGACAGAATATTGTTTATAACTCTCACTACCTAACTTATTATGACATTTCCTTAAGTGAGATGCTTGATAGTTTATTTGACCAAGAAGAATATATTAAGGAAACTAATAATGAGTTCCATACAGTTGCGGCTCAATTAAATTTTAAAAATCCAGCAAGACTAAATGACGAAATAAGCATTTACACAGCAATTAAAAAAATTGGAAATTCAAGCATTACATTTGCGCAAGAAATATACAGAAATGGATCTGATGAATTGATAAATGAAGCTGAAATTATCTGGGTTAATACTAATCAAGATGAAATGAAGCCAGCATCTATTCCAAAAAATTTAAAAAATAAGTTTGGTAAATATATATTAAATTAGTCAGTCGTAGCTGCTAAAAGCCAATTAGAACCTTTTGATTTTTGATTTTTCTCGAAAGTCCAGACATCAGTTATTTTCTGGACTTGATTCAAACTTCCTGAAATAACTTCATCTTTACTGTTCTTTATACATGTAATCATTTCAGAAATAAATCTCACACTAACTTCCATAGGATTTTTTTTTAAATCTTTATGAACAATTTCAGACTTTTCAATACCGATAAAATTAAATTCTACTGATTCACTTTTACTGTTACGCTCATCTATCACAGATGAAAAGCTGTGCATTACATCGCTTGATAAGAGAGGCTTTAAAGCTTCTTTATTACCGTTCTCAAAGTTAGTTACAATAGTCTCATAAGCATTAGATGCACCTTTAAGGAAATCATCCTTGTCAAACCAACCATCCTCTCTGCTTGCAGCGTCAGTTTCAGGTTTGATTTCTATAACTTTCTCAGTTTGAGTTTGTTGAGGAGTTTCGTAATTGAATGAAGACTTGTCGGTTTTCTCATGACCTGTTCGTCTTCCCAGAACACTTCTTAAACGCAATAAAACTATACCAGCTATGATTGCGAGTATTAATATATCTAAGTATTGAAATGCTTCACTCATATGTACAAATATTATAAGATCCTTATTTAGGTATTTAAACTAAAGTTTCAACATTTATAACTATTTTGTTTCTATTATTACTCATTATATTTATCGTTATCCCTGTCATAGAGATTAGTCTCTTTATTGAAATTGGCAGTTTTATTGGTTCATTTAACACAATATTGCTAATTTTTACAACTGCATTGATTGGAGTTTATTTTGTAAGGCAACAAGGTATTAGTACCTATTCTAAGTTATATTATCAACTAAAGAATCAAGAGGCCCCAATTCAAACTATGTTTGAAGGGTTAGTGATATTAATATCTGGAATTTTGCTAATCACTCCAGGCTTTTTCACAGACGCATTAGGGTTTCTTGGACTCATCCCCCTAACAAGAGTAATTTTCATAAAGATAGTAGCGAACTCTGTTCTTTCTAGATATGGTATGAAAAATCATAGTTCAGATGATGAATCCATCGAAGGAGACTTTGAAGAAATTAATGACGATGAGGATAAAATAAAATAATGGATGTATCTGCAAAAATAATAACACAATTTGTAAAAGACTTATCATTTGAAAACCCCATGGGACCTGGTGCATTTCAAAAAGGAAGTGAAAGGCCTGCCATCAATGCAAATGTTGATGTGAAAGCTGCTAATAGAAAAGATACTGATATTTATGAAGTTGAGTTAAACATTAATATTAGTGCTAAGCGTGAAGATAAAAATATTTATATTATAGATTTAAAGTATGTAGGTTTATTTGAAATTAAAAATCTTACAGAAGATATAAAGGAAGCTTATCTATTAGTTGAGTGTCCAAGGCAACTGTTTCCTTTTGCAAGACGCATTGTATACGATATGCATGCAGATGGATCTTTGCCTCCTCTAATGCTTGACCCTGTTAATTTTGCTGATCTTTATGAAAAAAGAAAAAAGACAAATTAATAAGTAACAAGCCTTGGTTTGCCGTCCACAACATCAAAAACAGGTTCAACTTTTGGAATCTCAGTGATCGATTTATCTTTCATTGAATGCAACAATGTTTTGGTGTTTTGAAAGTCTCTAATCAGTTCAAGATTTTTTATTGTTGGCATAATCATGGGGAACTCACCAGACTTATATAAATCGAGTGCAACTTTAGGCTCCAACCAGCGACTTTCAATCCCCTCTAAACCGTCATGTGTAGCTAGTTGGTTAGGACAACAAGCAATAAAAAACCTGGTACTATATCTTCTTTTTTCAATCTTTGGTGTAATCCAATGGGAGATATATGCTATTTCACTGGTTGATAACGTTAGATCAAATTTATCGATTAATTCTAAGAAAACATCTTTGCCTTCGAGCAATTTTTTTTTGTATTGATTAATAATTTCTAATTCAGAACTAGTAAGACTACCTAGGCTTATTTTTCTTTGTTCGTTGTCAGCAAGAAGTATACCACTCTCTTCAAAACATTCTCGTATGCAAGCAATCCAATAAATTAATCCACCAGATTTTATACCGAGTCTTCTTGAAGCCTCTTCATCATTTAATAATGGACTGTACTTATTTATATTTTTGATATCATCACCGCTATCAACTTTTCCTCCAGGGAATACCCATGCTCCACCAAAGTTTGTTTTCATAGCACGCTTAATCATAAAAACTTCTATTTTAGAATTATGATCTCTAACTAATAAAACAGTTGCTGCTGGTATTAATGATTGATTACTTTCATTTGCATTTGATAATGCATGATTGATTTGATAGCTTTGATATTCATTCATTATTAAATTGCTCTTTTTTCTTCCAGATGGCGTTTTCGCCAAGTGTCTCAACAAAAGCTTTGTGCAACTCTTTGTCATCGTCTGTTAGTCTTGTTGCGAGTTCTCTATTTTGAATCTTTTGGATATCAAAATTTGACTCAGAACTAACATTTTGATTATTAACGTTTAGGTCAAGACTCAACTCACGAGCATCCATAAGTTCTATGTAAACTCTTGCGAGAAGTTCAGTGTCAATTGTAGCTGAGTGTATTTCTCGCTCTTTATTGTCGATGGAAAATCTCTTACATAAAGCGTCTAGCGACACGCTTTGACCAGGAAACTTTTCTCTTGCAATAGAAACGGTATCCACTTTTTTATTTTTGATACTCTCTTTCCCACATGCGCTAAGTTCATGATTTAAAAAACCAATATCAAAATCAACATTGTGCGCAATGATCGTATCTTGTCCAACGAAGTCGAGGAAATTGTCAGCAATTTTTTCAAACAAAGGCTTATCTTTTAAAAAGTCATAACTCAGTCCATGAACCTTAAAAGAAGCCTCTGGGACGTCCCTCATTGGGTTAATGTATTGCTGATATACCTTGCCTGTCGGCAAAAAATCAACCAATTCAATAGCTGCAATTTCAATCACTCTATGACCATCGGAAGGTCTCAAACCTGTAGTTTCTGTATCTAGAACAATTTCTCTCATTTCTTATAAAAGGCTTTCCATGCCTTAGGATTAATCAATTTTATTTTAGATACAACATCTTTTACTTCGAGTTTTGTCTCATCTAAGGTTTGATCTGTTGAAATTATATAGTCTGCTTTCTTTAATTTTTCTCGGTCTGGCATTTGTTGTTTCTTTATCGAATTAAAAATTTCTAGAGGTACCTTTCTTTCTGCTACCACTCTTTCTTTTTGCTTATCTTCTGATGCTGTCACCACAACTGAAACATCGATATACTTTTCTCCACCTGTTTCGAATAATAGCGGGATATCCAGAATACATCCTGGGCTATCTTCACTTATTAATTTCTCAATGTATACAATTTGATACCGTCTGGTAGCTGGATGAACAATTTTTTCAAGATCTCTAAACTTCTCGGGTTCTTTATTAAGTATGTCTCTAAGAGCAATTCGATTTACTTTTCCCTCTGATTTGGTTCCAGGAAAAGACTCTTCAATTTTATTAATTACTTCTTCATCGTTTTCATAAATATAGTGAACGGTGTCATCTGCATTGTAGAGGCCAAAACCATACTCGGTAAACATCTTAGCAACTGTAGACTTTCCCATGCCAATGGATCCTGTTACACCTATCAACAACATTACACGCTCTCTAATAGTGACATTAATTCGTCACTAACACCTACTTTAATTTCATGCCATATCTGAAAAGAGCAAGCGGCTTGCTCGATTAACATGCGTAATCCATTTTGAACTTTTAAACCTTTTGCTTCCGCTTGTTCTAAAAAACTGGATCGCTTAGGATTATAAATTAAATCATAAATAAATGTTTCCATTCCTATATTTTCAAAACTCAAAATATTATTATGCTCCCCTTCCTTTTGCCCAAGGCTAGTTGTGTTAACAATGAACGATGAGGAGTTAGCGTAATCATCCAGCTCTTCTGTGCTTACGGGACTTGAGTTTATTGATAAATCATTAAGCAAAATCGTTGCTTTTTCAGGTGTTCTATTAAACAATCTCACCTGGCTTCCCAATTCGTTTAACGCATGAACGACGGACCTGGCGGAGCCCCCGGCGCCAAGAACAAGTGCCTTTTTGTTGGTAATATTTTCTTCTATTGTTTTCTTATCTAAAGAATTAATGAAACCAACGGCGTCAGTATTGTCAGCATTTATTTTATCAGAGCTCAGGGTAAGAGTATTGGCTGACCTGAGTTTTTTTGAGACGTTAGATGTTTCATCGCTAATATTGAACGCAAGCTCTTTGAGTGGGACCGTAACATTAATTCCTTTAAAGCCTTCGGCCTTTAAGTTATTCATCTGCTCTTCAAACATGTTTGGATCTACATTAAGTTTTTCATATGGCTTTATGTCCAGCGCCAGTTCTTTAATCCAGTGGTTGTGAATAATTGGTGAAAGGCTGTGATTGACTGGGAATCCTATAACTGCCGTTTTATCAATGGCCATTATTTTTAAACAACAGCCCGTTGTCCCATAAAAATTGAGTTAATTGTATCATTGATATTCCTTGTATTGAAAACAAATCACTGCCGACGTACTCAAATAGTTTTATGCCTTCCTCTTCAATTGCATAAACCCCGACTAAGCCAAGTATCTTTTCATCAACACTCTCTAGGTATTCTTTAATGACTTTTTCATCAAGTGCTCTCATTTTCATTTTTCCTCTATCAACATATTTCCACATTATATTGTTTTCTTTAGCTACTACCGTGGTTGTTATAAGGGTGTGTTCCTTTCCACTCATGCTCTTTAGTTGTTCGTGAGCTTCATCAAGGTTTTTTGCTTTATTAACCAGCTTCCCATTTAGGTCTAATCCTTGATCGGATCCTACAACCAAACCATCATTTGATATAGATGCCTTTAAAGCTTTCATCTCGGCTAGCTTTGTAACAATCTCTTCTGGTGAACTATCAGACATGGATAGTTTAATTTCATCCTCATCAACACCATGATCAACTGTTTTAAATTTTATTTTAGCATTTGTTAAAAGTCTTGAGCGTGTTTGACTTTTAGAAGCTAGTGTTATTTGTGTGTTCATAAGCTATTAACAACCTGAGTAACCAGTGTGGATATATATTATATGTTTACTGTTTTTAAACATTTACAATATTTTGGCCTTTTTATCCCATATTTTCTTGCTTTTCATCCACCTGTGGATAATGCCTCAACCATTATTCTACCTTGTGGGTAATATCACAAATGCTCTAAATATCCTCGTTAAAGACATGTATTGATTTGTGGGCAAGTAAGAGGTTTTTATATATACACATCATCACAGGTACATAAACTAATACTACCTTATATATATATTATATGAGTATTCTTATAGAAACACTAAAAGGCAAGAAAACAAAAACTCCCATTTGGTTAATGAGACAAGCGGGAAGGCATTTACCTGAATATATTAAAATAAGACAAAAACATAAAGACCTTATGGAAATGTTTCTTGATCCTGAGGCGGTAACCAAAATCTCACTTCAACCTGTAAGGCGATACGGCCTGGACGCATGCATAGTGTTCTCTGATATATTAATGGTCCCTTATGCATTGAAAAATTAAAAGAAGAGTCTCTTGAAACAGTTGAAGCTGCAGAGCAAGATAATGTAGAACAAATAATATATGAATCTGCCGATCTCATATATCATTTGCTTGTACTCTGGAAAAAATTTGATATTTCAGCTGATCAAATATACGCAGAGCTGGAAAGCAGGGAAGGTAAAACAGGGTTGCGTAAATAATGAGTTACGACAAAGATAATATATTTGCAAAAATAATAAGAGGTGAGATTCCCTGTGATAAAATTTATGAAGATGACTTTGTACTTTCTTTTAAAGATATAAGGCCTCAAGCACCTTCCCACGCATTAATTATTCCTAAAGGAAACTATCTAGACATAAACGACTTTAGTTTAAACGCCAGTGATAATGAAATTATTGGGTTTAATAGGGCTATTGCGAAGGTTGCGGATATGTTGGGTATCAGTGAAAATTCCGGAGGAAATGGTTATAGAGTTATCGCGAATGCTGGAAATGATGCACATCAAGAAGTACCTCATCTTCACTTCCATTTACTGGCTGGCAGACCTTTAGGTCCAATGGTTTTTCCAGAAAAATCTAATTAAGAGTAATATATAATGACAAGTAAGATTTCAGATGAAGAACTGGTAAAATTATTTAATAAAAATAAATTATTTAATTTATTCAATATGACAGTTCTTGAAGTAAATACTGATGCTGGAAGTATTAAAATGGAATTTGAAGTAGAGCAAAAATATTGTAATCCTGCAGGTGATGTTCAAGGAGGTATTGTAAGTGGGATGGTTGATGACGCTACTGCTCTTGCCTTTATCTTTCAAAATCATTTTAAGAAAAGACCACCAACTATAGAACTAAAAACTAATTTTCTATATCCTACAAAACCAGGAAAAGTAATAGGATATGGCCAAGTAGTTAAATCAGGGAAAAATATTGCTTTTCTAGAAGGAAGACTTGAACAAAACAATAGAACCGTAGTTACAGCTACATCTACTTGTGTAATTGTAGACATGCCTCAAGTAAACTTAAAAAAAATGATGGGGGAAAAAACATGATTAATAAACAATGGATACTAAAAAATTTTCCAGTAGGAGATATCAAAGAGGGTGATTTAGTAATGGAAGAAACTTCTATTCCTGAATTAAATGAAAATGAGCTTTTGATTAGAAATATTTATTTATCACTAGATCCAGCTAATAGAGGATGGATGAGTGGACGCTCTTCCTATGTTGATGCAATGAAAAAAGGTGATGTTATGAGGGGTGGAACAATAGGTATAGTTGAGAAATCAAAAAATCAGAAATTTAAAGAAGGTGAAATTGTTAATTGTATGGGTGGATGGCAAGAATATTTTATCACTAACGGCAAAGGTGTTAGACAAATACCACAAGGTACTGGGTTCCCACTAGATAGCTATATGAGTATTTTGGGAATGACAGGCATGACTGCTTATTTTGGTTTACTAGATATTACAAAACCTCAAACAGGCGAAACATTAGTCGTTTCAGCTGCAGCGGGTGCTGTGGGTTCTATAGTTTGCCAAATTGGAAAAATAAAAGGATGTAAAGTTATAGGTATTGCTGGTTCTGATGAGAAATGTCAGTGGTTAGTAAATGATCTTGGTATAGATGGAGCAATAAACTACAAAACAGAAAATGTTAGAAAAAGACTTAAAGATCTTTGCTCTGATGGAGTCGATATTTATTTTGAAAATGTTGGAGGACCCATTACGGATGCCGTTCTAACAAGAATGAACATAAATGGAAGAATAAGTTTATGCGGCTTAATATCTGGCTATAACGCTGAGTCATTAGTTCCTGGACCAGCATGGGGAAATTTATTGATTAAAAGAATAAAGCTCAAAGGTTTCATCGTTTTTGATTATTTTAAAAGATACATAGAAGCTTACCAAGATATTACAACTTGGATTAAAGAGGGAAAAATTAAATATAAAAATCATATAGTCCCTGGATTAGAAAATGCAGAAAATGCTATTAAAAAGTTATTTTCAGGAGAAAATGAGGGGAAATTAATAATAAAAGTTTCAGAAGATACTACTCAAAATTGAACCAATGAAAAAAGTTTTAATCTTCAGCAATGGAGAGCAAATTGGAGATGGCATTTTAAAATTGCCGATAGTTTATCAACTTAAAGATAGATTTCCAAATCATGAAATTCATTGGATGACTGATACAATCTATACTGAGTATAATCAAAGACTAAAAAAGTTTATCTCAAACCACATTGATAAAATATGGGAAAAAGCAAAACTAAGCCCTTTTTTTTGGAAAAAAATCTCAAATACTTATGACTTAAAAAACGAAGAATTTGATATTATTATTGATACGCAAAAAGCAGTATCCAGAACTATTGCCTTAAAAAGACTAAGAACGAAAATTTTTATTTCATCTACAGCTAATTGGTTTTTTTCTAACCTAAAACCCAAAGAATTAAATAAAGAAAGAAAATTTTATATAAAAAGTATAATAGAAATGCTCGATCTGGTTTCAAATTACGAAACTGAAAAAGAATTCGAAATAGATACACCTCAAGCAATGACAGAGACCCTTAATAAATTATTCGACCCAAGTAAAAAGTATATTGGTATTGCGCCTGGTTCAAATACTCCTAAACGAATTTGGTCATTTGATAAATACATAGAAGTAGCTAAATTTTATGAAAAAAAAAATTTCAATATTGTTTTTTTCCTTGGCCCTGAAGAACAAAATCTTCGTAAAAAAATAGTTGATATTATTAATGAACCCCTTTTTCCAGAAGAGGAAGTCAAAAATTATTCTGGAATTGAAGTGGTGATGGCATCAACAAACTATTTAGATATTGCCATAACTAATGATAGTGGAACAGGTCAAATGCTCTCAACTAATATGTGCCCATTGTTAAAAATCTGCGGTCCAACAAGTGCAGTCAAATTTTTGAATGATCAGTTCACTAATATTAATTTTATCGCATCACAGAGTTTTGGTGGCGATGATATAAATTTAATAACTACTAATGCAGTTATTAATGAAATTGATAAAATTTTAGATAACTAAACTCTATAATCTAGCCCCATAGATTTGTATTATCTCTGAAGCAAACCTAACTCCTTCTTTGCCACATTGTTCAAGGGGTTGTCCCTGAATATATTTTAGTAAAAATCCTGCAGCAAATAGATCGCCGGCTCCCGTTGTATCAACAAGATTATCTATTTTTTGGGGCTCAATTTTAATCACCTCTTCATTATTTACGATCATCGCCCCTTTTTCACCGAGTGTAATCGCAAAAATTTTATTTTTATCTTTAATAATATTTATACTCTCGTCCAAGTCTGATGTGCCTAATAGAGATTTCATTTCCTCTTCATTTGCAAAAACAATATCTGCATCTTTATCAATTAAACTTAAAAAGCTTTCTTT
>CACDOH010000017.1 GCA_902554325.1 uncultured Pelagibacteraceae bacterium | reverse complement strand
CAAGAGAATATCCTAAATTGAGAAAAGCATTATTAGTGCATGATAAAACTTACAATCGAGCACTTGATTTTATTAATAATCCCCCAAGTGATTGCGAAATTGTGCAACTATGTCCACCAGAAAAACTAAAATCAAAAAGAGATTCAAAAAATATTGAGATTTTAAAAGCTGACTACAATTTGGGAAAAAAAGTTGCTAAAGTATATTTAGATGGTCTAGAGAACTGATTTAACAAATTCACTTATTTTATTTTCAACTGATGTTGTTGTTTCTGACGGAAAAGCATTAAAAGCATGATCTGCTCCTGGGACAATTATAATTTCTGCATTTGAACCATAACTCAACCATCTGCCATACATAAATAATGAGTCATCAAGCAATAAATCTCTTGTTCCTACTGTAAATAATGCTGGTGGCATTCCCGTTAAATCTCCTTGAATGGGTGAAACGTCAGGCAAGCTTTTATCCACATTTCCTTGAAAGTATGAGTCTCTAAATTTTCTAATCATTGCATATGATAATAGGAATATTTCTTCAGAACCTTCTTGCCTGATTGCGCTTGGTGTAAGTCGAGCATCATAGGATCCGTAAATAAGGTTAGCACCCTTAATAGTATCCAACATCCCTTTACTTTTCAGTCTCAACAATGTAACCGCTGATAAGTTTGCACCAGCCGACTCTCCTCCAATTACAATTTTTTCTGTATTGAATTCTTTCTTTGAATTTTCTATCAACCAAACAGCTGCTGTTTCACAGTCATCTGGAGCAGCTGGATAAGGGTTAGTTGGCGCAAGACGATATTCCACACTTACTACAACACAATTAAGATCATTTGAAATTTTTTCCAAAGATTGATCCTGCATATCTGCAGCGCCAATGCAGTGACCGCCGCCATGTATGTGCATATAAATAAAATCAGGACTGTCGTGATTAATTATTCTTATCATTACTTTATGATCACCTTTCCCAACTTGCCTATTTTCAGCACGATCAGAATATGGCTGGAAGGCAAGCAATCCACCACCTTGTCTTCTTATTTCTTGCAAGACATCAAAAGGTATTTCATGTGATGGGGGCGCATTGACTAGCAAATTTTTTATATGATCATTCATTTCGTGAATGTCTTTAGATATATTTTTATGATCAAAAGCTTCAGGAGAGATAGACGTAAATAACATTTTTTTTATGTGCGCGTTTTAATATAATTAAAAGTTCTATTCAGAATTAAAACATAAATTGGCAAAAATGCTAGGTAGCAAACAACTAGTTTCAATATGAAATCGTTGAATGCTATGAGATCCCAATTTTCTCGCATAAAATCGTCTGCGGAATTATAAAATGCCACACCATAAAATAGATATGTATCAATCAATTGGGCAAAAAAGGTGCTTACAACTGGCGCAAGGTACCAATAAGAACTTAAATTGAAGCCATCATCGCCTACTCTGTCCCTTACTTTTGAAAATACAAAGACATCAAGCAACTGCCCAATTGAATAAGCTAAAACAGATGCAATCGCTATTCTAAAATCAGCAAATACATATGAAATTATAAAAGCTGGTATAAACGCGTATCCAATAACTTTACGTGCATTTGTTGCATTCGAAAGTCGTACTGTCAAATCTGTTGCTAGAACTATAATTGGGAACGTGAATGTACCAATAGTATAGTCCAAGCCAAATATATTTATTGGAAATTGAACTAGATAATTTGATATAGCAATAATAAAGCAATGCCCCATAACTAAATAGGTTACTAATTTTCTATTAAGATCCATAGAATTCATAATTAATCCATATAACTGTTAAAACAAGTAAAGTTGCCATAAATCCATTAAATCGATTAATTGCTTTATCAGATTTGATGAAATTATTTAAAAATATACCAATCGTTGTCCAAGTTAAAACAGCAAATATATTTGAGATTGTGAATGCAATTAATATCCATATCATGCCGTTCATAAAGCTGTCGATGAACTCAAAATTTTTAAAATCAGTATAAATAGAAATTGTTGTAACTGCCATCATGACTCCTTTTGGATTAACATATTGAAACAATGATGATTCCAAGAAGGTAATTGGCTTTGAACGACTTTGATCTTCTGCGTTATAAGAAAAGTAAATACGGTAAGATAAGTATAAAAGATAAAGTGATCCTAAAATTTGTAATAATGTTTGTATAAATGGAAAGTTGTTAAAAATAGTTATTAATCCAAGGCTCAAAACAATCAATAAAGATAAGAAACCAAACACCACTCCTGACATATGGGGAATAGATCCAAAATAACCAAAATTTCTACCCGATGCAGTTAACATAATATTATTAGGACCAGGTGTTCCAGATTGGATTACGCATAGTAGTAATAGTGGAAAGAAATACTCGATCATTTTTAGAAATATTTTTTAATGAACTATAAAGTAAATAGACGTAATAATCACAATTATTGTTGGCAGTATCATGTTATGAAGGTTTTCATCAACTTTATACGTTTTTACTTGCCCTTTTATTTTAAATGGAAAGTGTTTATTTTTGCCAGGTAGTAATTTTAATTTTTTTCCAAATGTATATTTGAAGGGTACTCTTCCTCCGGGATCAGAGAGTGTTCCCTTAAATAGAGGCATGCTGAAAATAGTTATTATAAATGTTCCAAGGAAACCAAAATACCAAATAAGCCAAAAATAAAGCTGGTATGGATAATAAAATTCAGGAATATAAATCCATAATACAATTAAATTCAAAACCATGATTGGATAGAATCCAAGAACTTGCCAGACTACATGAAAGCGTGCATGCCCTATCCAATCAGGATGAGTGGCATGAGTTTTATTGAAATCGGCAATAGTTGGACCTATCGTTAATAAAATTGATAAAATAGAAAAAACTATTCTTGGAATTGAATTCAGATCATATAGATCCATACAAATACTATTTAAATTTTTTACGCATATTAATTGCTGCTTGAATACCTTCTACGGGTTTTTTTCCCTCAGGGACTGTGTTTCCTTTTTTGGTTAAGTTTTCAAAACTTTCGCCTTTTTTGAACATATCATAGAGAATATCAATATCCATATTTGTACCCACTGGTTCTTCAGGAAATCCTCTAGCTGAAACCTCATGCTTAAAATCTTCTTCATTTTTCCAGTGCTCAAAAAATATTTCAATAAGATTGCCATCAGGATCTTTATAATACATTCCAGTTATCCAACCATGATTGATAGTCCAGTATGGTTTAAGGCCTCGTTCTTTTGCTTTTAAGTAAAATTCAAACCACTTATCTATAGGATTTAATTGATAAGAAATATGGTCTAGTCCAACTGCTGATGGTGTAGACCTATTAAGCCATTCTTTAAATTGTGCTATCAGTTTTACAAAAAAATTTAGTTTATCAACTCCTGGCTTAGTGTTGGCAATAGCTACTCTATGGTGTTCTTCATCAAAAGCTAAAAAAGCAATATCATTACTTTTATACAAAGGCTTACATCCGAAAAGTTTTTCGTAAAAACTGACCATCTTTTCGTACTGCATCGTCTTAAAAGCTACATGATGAAAATTATCTGGAGAATACTCAGACCGAAACTTTCTGTATAAATCAAAATTTAAGATAACTTCATTTGTCATAACTTAAGCTGTCCAAAACCAATCAGGGCCAGGTAAATGAAGGACATGATTTTCTAGGCCTATTTCTTTATCTGTTAACTTATTACATTTTTCATTCATTAACATTAATAAATCTCTATTATTCTCATTTTTGGAGAGATCATTCATTTCGTAAGGATCATTCTCTAAATCAAATAATTGGAAATCAGAATTGTTAGCAACTAGATCATTATAGTCATGAGGTATGTTATTCATACGAGGAGAGAAAAATCTTAAAAATTTATATTTTTTGTCTACTACGCCTTTATAGTTAAGAGGAAGACTGAAGTCAGGTAAGAAATTGCCTTGCGAGGCAAATGCTTTAGCTTTATTAACAAAGCCTTCAGCTAAAGCTGTATGTCTAAATTTTTCTGCGACTTCAAAAACAGTTGGAATGATTTGAACCCCGTGTATTAAATGACCTTCTACATCTCGATTATTTGCATAGTTTACATTTTCAACTAAATGAGCGTAACTGTTACCTTTTAATTCAGGAAATTTATTTTTTATTTCTAGCTTATCAAGACCTGCAAATTCCAATATTGAAGGAACGATATCAATATTTGAAATAATTGAATTGCACATTTTTTGTTGTTTTAAGTCAGGGTGATATACTAATGTCGGAACCTTGATTGATTCCTCCCAAGCTACAACTTTTCCTCTTGCTCCTTGTTGGCCAAGCATTTCTCCATGATCTGAAATCATAAAAATAATTGTATTTTCTAGCTGATCTGTTTCTTGAAGAGTATCTATGAGCATCATTATCCGCCTATCTACATCACGCAAACAATTAAAATAATAATTACAAAACTTTCTCCATAAGTCTGGCCGGTTATATGATATCTCTCCATAAAGAGTATTCATTAGTTCAGTCCCTATTTCTGCACCTGCGTCCATACTTTGTCTTGGACCAAAATTCTTTGGAAATTCAAAATCATGTTCTAAATCATAAATTGGATCATCAGGCGCAAACTGTTGGTTTGCTGCAATAAATCCAGTTCCTTTAATCTCAGGCGCTGCCCTGTAAAACATAATGTCATGAGGATTGACAAAATTTATAAATGCTGACCATGGCTTACTATTGTCTTTGTTTTCTAAAATAAACTTAGAAGCATCTCTGGCAGTTAATCCATCATATTTATATCCACCTTGCCCCAAATCTCTTTCACCTGGTTGATTAGAATTATCAAATCCATATTTACTAAACATTTGCTTCATGCCTTCATAACCAAGAGCGTTCTCATTTACATTACTTTCAGTAATATTTGTTAGATGCCACTTACCAAAATATCCAGTTTCATAATTTTGATTTCTCATCATATGACCGATAGTATTTACATTGTCATACAAGCCTGGCACCCAAGGTGTGACTGTATTGTCCCATACACCAGTAAATTGAACATGTTGACCTGTATAAACTGAACTACGAGCGGGTGAACAGATCGGTGTGGAAGTGTAAGACCGATTAAAATAAGTTGATATACTCTCGAGATATCTTCTAGCCGGTAAATCAATACTCTTGGGTATATATGGCCATGCCCTTTCTTGGTCATTTAATATTAAAAGAATATTGTAATTTTTTGCCTTTATGTAAGCTGGTGCTTGTTGCATCATTAAGATTGAACTTAATCCAGCTAATGTCACTGAAGCAGCAGATTGTTTGATAAAAGATCGTCTTGAGATTTTTTTATTCATATTGAAAAAAAACAATATACAATAATTTGTCTTGATACAATTCTAGCTTTTAGATATTCAATATATATAAACATATGAAATTAGTTACTTTTTTACATAATAACAACCTGAGCATCGGTGCGGTCAAAGATGATCTGATTATTAGTTTTGCCCAATCATCTCTTCCTAAAAATATGATTGACTTTATCGAACTTGGTAATGATGGACTTGATACAGCTAATGACCTCATTGAAAAAGGTGAAGATAAAATAGAAGTAGGTAAAGTAGAATTGTGTGCGCCTATTCCTAAGCCAAGCAAGATACTTGCTGTGGGATTGAATTATAAAGAACATAAAGATGAAGTCGCAGAAACGGCAGCAAAGACTATTGGCAAGGCGCAGGAAAAATATCCAAATATATTTAATAAACAAAATAGCTCAGTAGTTGGTCCTTTCGATTTAATACATAGACCAAGAGCATCAGAATTTTTAGACTACGAAGGTGAGCTAGGTTTTGTTATTGGGAAAAAATGTCGTCATGTTCCTTACGACAGTGCTGCGAACGTTATTTATGGATACACAGTTGTGAATGACGTCACAATTAGAGATTGGCAGATGCGTGGGCCGCCAATGACAATGACCATGGGCAAATCATGGGATACGCATTGCCCTTTTGGACCTTACCTAGTAACCAGTGACGAAGTTGGTGATCCTCATAATTTAAAACTCGAAACTCATGTTAATGGCGAACTAAGACAATCAGCATCAACAAGTGATTTGATTTTTGATTGTTTTACTCTTGTTGAATACTTATCAACTGCATTTACTTTAGAGCCAGGCGATTTAATTCCAACAGGTACTCCAGCTGGATCAGCGGTAATGACAAGAAATTGGCTCAAAGCAGATGATGAAGTAAAGATTGAGATTGAAAAATTAGGCTTTATTAAAAATAAAGTTATTGAAGAGCCAGAAGATACTCCCGTATATTAAATCTAGTGATTGAAACTGAATATGATGTAGTTGTTGCAGGGTATGGTCCTGTAGGAGAAACATGTGCAAATCTCCTTGGGTATTATGGGATCAAAGCATTGATTCTAGATAAAGAAAAAAATGCCTACCCTTTACCAAGAGCGATTACATGGGATGCTGAATGCCAGCGAGCAATGTCACACTGCGAATTCTTAAGCGAAGTAAAGACCAGAAAAATAAGAGGCGTTGATAATAAAGACGCTAATAAAAAATCAATCATGAAAATTACAACTGAGGGTTTTGACACATATAACTATCAGCATAGAATTTTGTTTATTCATCAACCACAATTTGATGAAGCGCATAGAGAAAACGCAGAAAAATACTCAACCAATACTATAAAAACAGGTAGTGAGCTTTTAGCGGTAGATGAAATAAATGGAGTCATTAATTGTACATACAAAAATATTGATACCAATGAGCAGTTCACAGTTACAAGCAAGTATCTTTTAGCTTGTGACGGTGCAAACAGCACAGTTAGAAAGCTTAACAATATCAAATTGAATAGTCTTGATGCTGACGAGTCATGGATGGTAGTTGATGGATATACTAAAAGTAGTTTTGACTGTTTCACAGATATAGACGCTATTCAATATTGCAATCCAACTCGACCAACGACGATTATTCAAGGTGTAGAAAATTGCTTTAGATTTGAAATTGCATTTATGCCTGGAGATACCGTTGAAGAAATACAAAAAGAAAGTGTCTTTAGAAAATATATTGATCAATGGATTGGCGATAATGAAGTAGAATTTAGCAGAACTGCGGTGTACTCCTTTCATGCGGCGGCTGCAGAGAGATGGAGTAATGGAAATATTTTTCTTCTTGGTGATGCTGCTCATCAGATGCCTCCCTTTATGGGGCAAGGCATGAACTCAGGCTGCAGAGATGCTGAGAACTTGCTCTGGAAGATTAATGGAGTACTTAAAGGTCTATATAAGCCAAAAATTTTAGATACTTATGAAACGGAGAGAAAACCTCATGTTGCACGTATTACTAGAGCGGCTATCAAACTGGGTGGGGTGATCAATGCAAAAAGTAAATTTAGAGCATTAGTCAGAAACGCTACGTTAAGAATACAGGGTTACTTCAAAGGTAAAGAAAATATTTTTCCTATTATGAATGGAAACCGTCTTGGCCAAGGAATTCATAATATGCCTAAAATAAAAGATGTCTCTCTTGAACGGTATTACTTTAATGAAATTAGTGTTCGACTTAATGATGGCAGGGTTCAAAGTACTGACAAAATCTTAGGAAAGAATTTTGGTATGATTTTGAATGATTTTGAAGGCAATAAAAAAATTTCTGATAAATATCTTGAATTCCTAAATAAACATAATTTTAAGATTATAAATATCTCTAACAATCATGAAAAATCTAATTACGAAAAGTATATTGCTTGCGAAGATACTCACTCTGATATGCAGATTTATTGTGATAAGTATGATTGCAACGCTGTCATCTTAAGGCCTGACAAATATGTTTTTGATATTTTTAATTTTGAAACCGATAATGTTGATGAAATAGTTTCATCTGTAATTAAAAGCTTACAAGATACAGCTTTATTTACTCAAAATTAATTAAGCTAACTTCTTTTAGGTAGGCTTTTAATTATGCTTAGATTATTCAAAATTGCCGATGAGCGTCTAATCTTTGCAAGTTCTTGATATTCTGGATCGTTATACCATGCTTTAGCGTCTTCTTCTGATGGGAAGGTCCATAATATAGTACGTCCTTCTATAGGTTTTTCACCTTCTAGATGTTCAATTTTATCGTCAAAGGTTATAAATTCACCTCCATATTTCTTTAATATTGGAAAAAATCCTTTTTCATAATTTAGATATGTTTCTTTGTCTTGAATCTTGATATCCACAAGCATGTAAACTTTTTCACTCATACGATAATCCTATAATGGGTATAAAAAAAATCAAATATATAAATTGAAACTAATATTTTATGAGTTATTAATATTAAATGCCATTAAATGATGAGGATAGAAAAAAAGGCCTAGAAATACTTAAGGAAATGGATCTCCTTAAAGATGATGAAACCCCAGTATCTAAAAGTTTATTAAAACAAATAATAGACATGCTTTATGGAACTATCTGGTCCAGAACTGACAAACTGAGCCTTAAAGAAAGAAGCATGATCACGTTAACTGTACTTGTAGCTCTAAACAGAGAAAATGAATTGAAGTCTCATCTTAGAGGAGCGCAGAATTTAGGAATTGAGAAGGAAAAGATTGAAGAAATGATTTTGCACGTTGCTCATTACAGTGGGTTCCCAACTGCTGTTTCTGCCAGTCAGCTATTAAATAAAGTTTGGGATGAAAAAAAAGAATCCCAATAAAGATACTCTTATAGGTAAACAGGATTATAAAGTATCAAACTTTAATCATGAATGGGTTCTGTTTCATAATGAGTTTTCTATTTGTTCAAGAAAAGTAAGGGTATGTTTAGAAGAATTAAGCATTAATTATTATTCTCAACATATACATCTTATCGAAACAAAAGATTGTGAAAATTTATCAAATGATTTCCTTGTGATAAATCCTACTGCAACAGTACCAGTCTTACTGCATGAAAATTATCCAATATATGAGTCACATGAACAAATTAAATATGTATCTGAACTTAAACCAGGAGTTCTTTACAATGATGAGATAGTAGAGAAGTGGAATGAAAAAGGCTCTTTAGTGGGTGATGATCCTATGAACGGAATTAAAGATTATGCGGGAAACTGTATTTCAATCATGATGCAACCACTTTTTGCAGCTATGTTGAAAAAAGTTAGTATCTTCAAATTTATAAAATATTTTAAACATCCATCAAAATTTAGAGCATTTTTCTTCGTGATATTTAAATTAATGGGCAATAGAGCGTTTGGAAAAAATGCACCCAATCAGAGAGCAGCTGTTAGAGCTTTTAAATGTTTAAAAGTACATTTTGACGATTTAAACCATCATCTCAATGACAGAATTTGGATTGGAGGTGAAAAATTTAGCATTGCAGACATAACATGGATGGTTTTATTTCATCGTGTTGAAGAATTGCAAATTATAGATTTATTAATAGGCAATCATGAAAATTTAAAAGAATATCACAAACGTTTAAAAAATCGTGAAAGCTATAAAAAATCGATTCTTGAGTTCAACAGTGAAGCGATAAGCAATGGCATCAATCAGCTAAAATCAGATATTAAAACTTCTAAAAATATCATTCAATTTTATCAATTAATTCAAGAAGAAAGTAAGATGGCTTGAAACCATAAAATATAGGTATTATTTATATACTCTGATATAATCACCTTGATACTTATGTTTTATACGAATCCATTCGCAGAATTAATAAACTTCATGCCCGTTGAAGCATTGCAGGCTTTTGTAATACTAATGGTCGCTATGGTAGCTTTGGGAACGATACTAGACATGGCACACAAAAAAAATGCTAAATACTTCTTTATTAATTACAAAAAGGCGACTGAGTCAGCTACAAAAAAAGTTAGCGCAGGAGAAAAAGCAGCTGTTATTTCAAAAACTATAGCAAGTGATATATTAACTACATCTGAACTAGGTCGTGGACAAAGAAGAGCAGCACATTTGCTTGGCATGTATGGGTCAATCTTATTTTGGATATGTTCAGCTGTTTTGATATTCGCTTACACTGGAGTCGCTAAAGAAGCGCCATATCAAGTTTCTGCTTTATGGCATATTGGCGCTCTAATGACTTGTCTAGGTGGATACTGGTTTTGGTTTTTCTTGAGAGTTGATGTTTCTGCAGAGGCAAATCCATGGAAAAGAATTATTAGAGCAGACTTGTTCGTTTTGTCATTATTGGCTGCTGCAACTTTTGGGCTTGCTTGGTCTTATACCCAATACGCAAATATTCCTATATTTGATAGCTTGTTTCTAGTTCTTTACGCTCTATCTAATATAGTATTGTTTGGAGGAGTATATTGGTCGAAATTTGCTCATATGTTTTATAAGCCTGGCGCTGCGATTCAGAAAAATCTATCAGAAGTAGATGGCTACCGTGACGATTTGCCGGGCCCAGCTGATGCCCCCAAGCAATTTGGCCTTGGAATAAAGCGAGAATCACCTAGGCATTATTAATAAAATTTGATTAACTGGTAAAAGAGAAGAGGAAAAATTTATGTCAACATTTGTATACATGACAAGATGTGATGGTTGTGGTCATTGCGTAGACATTTGTCCATCGGATATCATGCACATTGATAAAGAAACAAGACGTGCCGTTAATATCGAGCCAAATATGTGTTGGGAATGTTATTCTTGTGTAAAAGCATGTCCTCAAAATGCAATAGATGTTAGAGGGTATGCAGACTTCGCGCCCATGCATCATAAAGTAAGAGTTTTAAGAGAAGAAGAAAAAGGAACTATTTCTTGGAGAATAAAATTTAGAAATGGCCATGAAAAGAATTTCGTTTCACCAATTACAACAAAGCCCTGGGGTAAGCATATTCCAAAACTTGCAGAAGAAAAGGCTCCTACTAACGATGAGTTAAATTCACAACTTCTATATTCAGAACCCACTGGCTTAAATATAGACACTGGATTGCCTGAAATAGATAAAGAGAAATTTAAAGAAGGTGTCTACTACTAATCCATGGCTAAAATACAAACTATACATGAGGATTGCGACATCCTTATTATTGGTGGCGGTATGGCTGGCACTGGTGCCACTTTTGAGTCAAGGCACTGGGGAAGAGATTTAAAGATAGTCTGCGTTGAAAAGGCTAACATCGATAGAAGTGGTGCCGTTGCACAAGGCCTTTATGCAATCAATTGTTATATGGGTATGCAATGGGATGAAAATCAGCCAGAAGACCATGTTCGGTACGCGAGAAATGACCTCATGGGATTGGTTAGAGAAGATTTAGCATACGATATGGCAAGGCATGTTGACTCTACTGTTCACATGTTTGATGAATGGGGTCTTCCTATCATGAGGGATAAAGAGACTGGAAGATATCAGCGCGAAGGTAAGTGGCAGGTTATGATTCACGGAGAAAGTTATAAGCCTATAGTTGCTGAAGCTGCAAAAAAATCTGCTGATAAGATTTATAACCGTATCATGATTACTCACTTATTAATGGATGAAGGTAAAGAAAATCGTGTAGGTGGAGCGGTAGGATTCAACATGAGAACAGGAAACTATCATGTTTTTAAGGCAAAAGCAGTGATTGTTGCCGCTGGTGGAGCATCACATATTTTCAAACCAAGAGCTGTGGGCGAAGGAATGGGGAGAACATGGTATGCGCCATGGAGCAATGGATCAGCTTATGCATTGCCTATTGCTGCTGGGGCGAAGATGACACAAATGGAAAATCGAATTGTTCTTACAAGATTTAAAGATGGATATGGTCCTGTTGGAGCTTACTTCTTGCACTTAAAAACCTACACTCAAAACGGAAATGGTGAGAACTATGAACAAAAATGGTATGAGGATACCAAAAAACTAGTTGGCGAGTATATTGACCACACTCCTGTACCTACATGTTTGAGAAATCATGCTTTCATCGAGGAAGTTAAAGCTGGTGGCGGTCCAATTCATATGGTTACAACAGAAGCTTTCCAAGATCCTCACCTAGAAACAATTGGGTGGGAAAACTTCCTAGGTATGACGGTGGGTCAAGCTGTTGTTTGGGCGTCACAAAATATCGACCCTAAATATACCAACCCAGAATTAACAACATCTGAACCATACGTTATGGGCTCACACGCAACATGTTCTGGTGCATGGGTAAGCGGTCCCGAAGATTTATCTCCATCTGAATATTTTTGGGGATATAATCGAATGATGAGTGTCGATGGTTTGTTTGGAGCAGGAGATACTGTAGGTGGCAGTGCTCATAAGTTTTCATCAGGCTCATTTACTGAAGGACGTTTAGCGGCTAAAGCTGCCGTTAAGTACATTATGGATTTAAAAAATGATGAAATATTAATCAACGAAAAACAATATGAAGATTTAAAGGAAGTCATTTATAAACCTCTTGAAAACTATAAAGTTGGGCGCAATGAAATAACAGCAGGAACGGTATCGCCGAGTTATTTATTGCCAATACAGGGACTCCAAAGATTACAAAAAATTATGGACGAATATGTAGGTGGTGTTGGAGTTAATTATATGACTAATGAAAATCTCTTGAACAAAGGACTTGAGTTGCTTCACATGCTTGAAGAGGACTTAGAATATATTGGTGCTGAAGATTATCATCAACTTATGAGGGCTTGGGAGCTCAAACACCGATTAATGACATCACAATGTGTTACTCATCATACTCTTTTTAGAAAAGAAACTAGATGGCCTGGTTATTATTACCGGGGTGATCACATGAAGCTTGATGATGATAACTGGCATTGTCTCACTGTATCAAGGAGAGATCCTAAAAGTGGAGAATTTTCTCTTGAAAAGGCTCCTCTTTACCACATTGTTGATTAAATGAGTCTTTTAGATAAATCAGACGAAGAGCTCTTAGAAATTGCTCAGCCAATGTGGGATAACTTAATTCATTGTTCTAATAAGCAAGATTATTTTGGCTTTACTCAAAATTTTTCAGCTCGAATGCTATTCGGCGCAAATGAAATTGAACTTGCAAAACAATGGGCTAATAATGACGTTATCACAAACCTCACTGAAGAAAGAGAATTTCTTGGATGCCTCAGAAGGGATGAACATGTGACTGTTCTCTTTAAGCAAAAAAGCAGCAAGTCTGATGGAGATTATCTTGGGAGATTAGTATTAGGAATCGAAGATACTGAAATAAAAATCTTTGGAGCTACAATATTCTAATTACAACTCATCCTGATCTCTCATTTTTTTTCTTATTTTAGTAGCAGAGATTTTATGAATTTCTTCACCTAAGTCATGCTCAGTGAAGGTGTATCCTACTCCTCTTCCATACGAAATATCAGTTACATTTGGAACTTTTAGAACTACATATTCTTTGTCATACTCATAGCCATGGGCTGATAAGCCTTCAATTATTCTTTTTTTAACCTCTTCAAATTCAAAAGGATTATCTCCTTGACCATCAACTCCAGCGTCAACACCTGATACATCTCTGAACATGATGCATACTTGACCTGTCTTTTTTAAAGCTTTTTGAAAAAGTGCTGTATGTCCATCATGCCATGGTTGCCATCGACCTAGCATCTGAGAGGTAGGTTTTTTCCAATCAAACATTTTGAATTTCTAAAGCTAAATTTTTTATTTCTTCGTCGCTCAAAAAAGATTTGATAACTTTATTAGCATTATTTGGGGTTTCAAACATTTTAGTAGTATCTTTAAAAGCTTCAGATATTTCTAAACTCTCTACTTCAAAAGGAAGATCTTTTGCTGCCTCTAATTCTTCTTTTTTCTCCTTAACGACCCTTCCTTCCTTGATTGTATCCAGCCATATTAAGTAATCAGGCTTAAAAGAAATTCTTGAGTGTTCAGTGGGTGCAACAAAGTCGCATATAACTGATCTTCCATTGCTTACTTCAAAGTCAGCGAATGTTGTCATTCTATTTGCTTGCCTTGCTCTACCTTCTGCAGAAAAATCCCAGTCATTTGAAGCCGTTCTTATTACATCTGCGTTGTACCAGGCGCAATTTTCAATATCGTCTGCCAGTCTTTTTGCAAGCCAAGTTTTACCTGATCCAGGAAGTCCACAAATTAGAATTTTCATATAAGCATCTACTATATTAAATTATTTAAAAATCATAAAGTGTGAAGGAATTATCTTTCTTGGAATGACTGTCCCATTGAACCAATAAAAGGGGAAAGCAGGTAATTTGCTACAGTTCTCTCACCAATATGTATACTTGCTAAGACTTTTACTCCAGGAACTAACTGGTATACCTTATCTTTGCTCTGAAAATAACTTTGCTCAGTTTCTATCAGTATTTTATAGAATACAATCCTTTTATCGTTTTCATCCTCCTCAGTGTCAGGGCTGATTTGAAATACGGTACCATTAATTTGTCCAAAATTTACAGAGTCAGAAGAAGATAATTTTATAACAGCTGACTGACCAGGTTTTACAAACCCAATGTCACTATTGGGCAACTTTGCTTCAACAATTAAGCTGTCTTTTGTAGGCACAATATCTAAAATTGCACCTCCTGGCTTTATAACTCCACCTTCAGTAACAAAAAATAAATTTTTAACTACTCCATCAACAGGCGCAACAATAGTTGTTCTGCTTAAATTGTCTTCTAACTTCTTCATTGTTTCCTCTGATTGAGACAATTCACGTTGAGCAAGTTGTAATTCATTTTGAGCGTCCTCTATAAATGCATTTTTGAAATTTTCACGTTTCTCAATTAAAGATTCTAATGAGCCCTTTGCTGTATTTAGCTCCTTTAAAATGTTAAGATGAGCAAATTCACTCGTTACACCCTCCTCCATCAAGGTTTCACTCATTCCTGCTTGCCGAATTAAGATATCAACATCGATTTGGGACTTATCAATTTGAGCGTCAATTTCTTTTATATTACCATCGAAATTATTTTTTCTACTTAAATATAATTCCATTGCTTTATTTACAATTTTTTCTCTTTCATTTCTAAGTCGAGTTGGGAAAATTGGCACTTCAAAATTATTTATTTCTGCCTCAAGCCTGATTGATTTAATAATTTGTGAGTCAACTCTAACCTGCAACTCTTCAACATCGACCTCACTAGCAGTTGCAGCCAATATAACAAGTGGCTGGTCCTTTTCTACAATTTCACTCTCTTTTACAAGTATCTTCTCAATAATCCCTCCTTCTAAGTGCTGAATTGTTTTTACTTCTCCAACAGGAATTATCTGACCTTCAGCGTTACTTACAATATCAACCTGAAATATAAATGACCAAATCATTAAGACGGAAATAAATATAGAAAAGCAATAAAACAATAAGCTTGTATTGCGTTTATACTTGTCATTTAAATTTGTTACTTTTTCCATTATTTTTTTACCATTGAAATATTAGGTCTTGGCTTAGAATTCATATCAATTAAAACGTCAGACATATTTATAATTTCCTCGTCATTAGTTGCTATAATTATAGTTTTATGTTTTAGACGTTCATTTTTAATTAATGTAATAACTGTGTCTCTCCCTGTTTTATCTAACGCTTCGGTTGGTTCATCTAGTATAAATAATCGACTTTGCTTTACTATTGCCCTCGCTAAACTCATTCTTTTTCTTATTCCAACTGGAAGTGTTTCGCCTCTATCCTCTAATAGTGTATTTACACCATTTTCTCGGTTATTTATATAATTTGCCAGATCTACTTCTCTTAATATTCTCGCAAAATCCGTCTCTTTTACATCATTGCTACCTATTAAATTATCCTTAAGTGAGCCATCAATAAATTTAGGCTCTTGTGGTGAAAAGGCTATTTGGTCTCTGTACCAAGTTTTTGATATCTGACTCAATTCAATCTCATCAATCAATATGCTTCCTCTTGTGATCTCTAATACTGATGAAAAAATATTAATTAGTGTTGATTTACCTGAGCCATTTGAGCCAATTATTGACACAATATTTCCAGGCCCAAAACTCAAATTAAGAGACTCAAATATAGGGTTTTTAGTATTTGGATATTGAAAAAAGAGATCTCTTACTTCGATGCTACCTTTAAAATCTTTGATTGATGCGCCCTCACTAATATCTGAAGGTATTTTTAAATATTCATTGATTTCATTCATGGAATTTTCTGCTAACAACAAATTATTTTTTGTTGCTACGTATCTTATTAGCGGCATTAATGCCCTTGCAGCTAGAATATTTGCACCAATTAAAGCACCTACTGATATTTGCCCATCAACTGCAAGTGTTGCTCCCCACCCAATTACTGAAATAGTCAATAGAGATCCTATGCTTGATGAAAGAGAATTTACTAAATTTTTCTCAGCTTCTAGATCTTCTCTGTTATTTGCTGTTCTATTTGCAAGAAAATTCCAAGACTTTGCAATAGGGTTAGTTAATGCATAAAATTTTATAGATAAGTTTCTAGTAATTACATTATCAAATATTCTGAATATAGAGGATTGGATTAATTCACTTTGTTTAGACAGTTTATTTATTTTTGCTGCATAAGCTCTATCGATTAAAAATGGTATAAGAAGAAAAAGTACACAAATTAGTCCAATCTGATAATGGATCAAAAAAAGTGCTAACAAAAAGATGATTGTAAAAGGAACATCTAAAATAATAAGTATTGTTGAAGCTGAAAATGTATTCTGAATTATATTTAAATTTTTATTTATAAGATCGTTTCTGAGTTCAAAGGAAACTTCATAAATATGACTTTTAATATTATTCAGTTTTGTAAGAACCATATTAGCTATCTCAACATTCTTAAGCTCATACTCTCTTGCCATTCTGTGGCGAATATTCCTGAAAAAAAATTCAAAAATCACAATAAACGTGACACCTAATATTAGAGTAACTAACGTTGAGGTTACTCCGTAGGCTACATATCTCTGTAGTACTTGAATAACATATATGGGTGTTGCTAAAGCTAGAATATTTACTAAAAATGATGCTACTAAAAGCTTAATAAATAGCGGTCGATTGGATGTTACTCTTGCCAGTAATGTTTTCATGGAGAGATATAGTACTACATACCCACTAGAAAAGCCATTTTACAGTCATCTAATGAATTAAGCGTCAGTAAAATTACTTTCTAAAACAGTACTAAGTTCAAATTGAGTACTACTAAATAGTACTCCAGATGTACCGGTAATATAAGTGGTATACATCCCCATACCTGCAGCCACACTAAGCATAGAAGCAGCGTCGGCAGGGGTTAAAGGATTTCCACCATCCATGATTTTGATTTTATCACCATCAGCTGGATCAAAATCCATTATTATGTCACCCCCATATTGTGCATTATTCATAATTGTTACTGGACTGTAACCGCTACCAAAACCATTTGCTTCATTTAAATTGAATACAAATGTATCTTGTACATTACTCTGACCTTGAAGCATATCAGGGCCAGGTGTCGACATGCGGACCATCGAGCCGCCGCCGCCAAAATTTTCACCCTGGCCACCGTTCATATAACCATTGGGATAGGCAATTTGTGCTTGCTGTAAAGCCAATTCTTGTCCTGGTCCATAAAATATTCCATTCCACATTTCGCCCCTGAAGCCCTGTTCTTCTTCTTCTTCAAAATATTGATTTTCACCAGGCATATTGTTTTCCATGAATTCATTTCCATACTGGATATTTTGACCAGGCATCATGTATTCCTGCCCTGGCATCATGTTTTCCTGCCCTGGCATCATGTATTCCTGCCCTGGCATCATGTTTTCCTGCCCTGGCATCATATATTCCTGCCCTGGCATCATGTTTTCCTGGCCTGGCATATACATTTCCATCATACCTTGCATAGCTCCTTGCATTGCAGGATCCATGCCCATCATACCGCCCATTTCGCCCATCATACCTTCCATAGGATTCATATTCATGCCCATGTCCATGCCCATGTCCATCATGCCTTGCATACCCATTCCCATGTCCATGCCCATTTGCATCATTTGTCCCATCTGACCCATTCCTGGATCCATGCCCATGCCCATCATAGGGTCCATACCACCCATCATAGGGTCCATGCCCATGTCATACATGCCTTGCATTGCGCCCATCATGCTTGGATCTCCCATCATCATAGGATCCATGCCCATCATGCCGCCCATCATATTAGGGTCCATGCCGCCCATCATAGGGTCCATGCCCATCATACCAGGTTGCATTCCGCCCATCATAGGGTCCATACCGCCCATCATCATAGGGTCCATACCCATTTGCATCATGCCCATCATTGGGTCGTCCATCATACCCATTTGAGTAGCCATCATAGGGTCCATACCCATCATGACCATGTTGTCCATCATCATTTGAGGGTCCATGCCCATCATCATAGGGTCCATGCCCATAGGTCCCATCATATCCATTGGCATTCCGCCCATCATTGGGTCCATAAATCCACCTGGCATTCCACCCATCATTGGGTCCATGCCCATCATCATAGGATCTGGTCCCATTGGACCCATGCCCATCATCATATCATTCATGCCCATCATCATCTCGTTCATCATGTTGTCAGGGCCGCCAAAGAAATCCATCCCCATTTGCATCATACCAGGATCGTTCATCATCATATCCATGCCCATGTTCATTGCTGCCATTGGGTCATTCATCATCATCATAGGGTCCATTCCCATGTTCATTCCAAGTTTCATCATTGGATCTGGTCCCATCATGCCGCCCATCATTGGGTCCATAAATCCACCTGGCATTCCACCCATCATCATTGGATCTGGTCCCATTGGACCCATGCCCATCATCATAGGATCTGGTCCCATTGGACCCATGCCCATCATCATTGGATCCATACCCATTGGACCCATGCCCATATCCATTCCAGGCAACATGGACATATCCATATCCATCATTCCACCAAAGTCAGCAGGTCCCATCATATCACCCGTCATCATAGGCCCCATGAACATATCTCCACCTTGCATAGCACTTTGCATCATTGATTGCATATCAGCCATTTGTGATTGCATGTCAGCTTGTAACTGTGCCGCCATATCAGCTCCCATTACATCTCCCATATCAGCCATGAATGCTGCGCCTTGGTTACCCATCATTTGAGTCATGCCGGCAGCCATCATGCCGGCCATTTCAGGATTTGCTGCAGCCATTTGACCCATAAACTCACCAGCTAAATCTGCCATACCACCTTGTGTAGCTAATTGTGCCATTCCACTTGCAATGTTTGCTGCCATATCAGGATTAGCAGCAACTAAATCTCCAGCAAACTGCGCTGCAGCACCAGGATCAAACTGAGCCATACCAGCTGCAACTTGTCCCGCAATAGCTGGATTAGCTTCAGCCATAGAGCCCGCAATTGCACCAACAGCGTCCGGAGCAAATTCAGCTACTCCTGCAGCAACCATCGTTGCAGCAGCAGGGTTAGCAGTTGCCATGGCGCCTGCCATATCTCCTGCTAGTCCAGGATCAATCGCAGCCAAACCACCAGCCATTTCACCGGCAGCAACAGGGTTAGCTTGCGCTATACCTCCTGCAAAGGCACCAGCAGCCTCTGGATTAGCAGCTGCTACATCTTGCATAATTCCAATAGCAGCTTCCCCATCAGGAACCGCTGCCAATACTCCACCAGCAACTGCTCCAGCAGCAGCCGGATTGGCTGTCATTGCAGCATCAATTACGCCTGCAGCAGCATCAGGATTGTCTGCAACCATTGCACCTACCACTGCACCAGCAGTAGCGGGAGCACCTTCAGCAACACCGCCAGCAATATCATTAATAAGTGTTGGATCTGCTCCAACCATTTCCATTGCAACACCAGCAGCAACAGCAGGATTACCTGCAGCCGCTCCACCAGCAATATCTCCTGCCATATCAGGATTAGATTCCATCATTCCAACAGCAATTTCACCTGCTAGTTGCGGTGAACCAGTGGCCATACCCCCGGCTATCTCTCCTACAAAATCTCCAGCCATATCTGGATTGTCCATGGCAGCATCCATCATCACTCCAGCCATATCAGCTGCAATGTCAGGATCACCTATGGCCATTCCTTGTGCAATTGCACCTACTGCATTACCAGCAAAGTTACCAGCAAGTGCTTCTAAATCTTCTACACTTAAATCTGGATTTGCAGCAGCTGCATTTTCAGCGAATTCTGCAGCAAAATCAGGAGCCATTGCAACTTCCATCATTGCACCAGCAACATC
>CACDOH010000016.1 GCA_902554325.1 uncultured Pelagibacteraceae bacterium | reverse complement strand
CATTATCAATTTTACTGACGATGGAAAGAATCTTTAATGCTGATTATGAAGATGGAAATTTAGATATTATTATTCAACGATATCCATCATTAGAAACTATTATAATTAGTAAATATATAACTCATTGGGTTGTTTATTGTTTACCGTTGTTCATCATTCTTCCGATATTGAGCTTTTTATTTTATGTAAGCTTAGGTAACTTTTTTCTGATTTTTCTGAATCTTTTTTTTGGATCTCTTGGGATGGTTTTTATAGTAACATTTGTTAGCGCTTTAACTCTTGGTGCCAAAAGAACCATATTTTTAAAAGCAATAATTGTAATACCACTATTTGTCCCTTTTCTTATATTTGGCACAAACCTTGAATCATGGCCTATTTTGCTGGCACTTTCCATGATGTCTTTTGTTCTTTCAATGTATGTCTCAGCATATGGTCTGCGTCTAAATGTGGAATAGAAATATTTATGAATAAATATATATCGATAAAAGATGAATTTAAGATTAACAAATAAGCAAATCAATATAATTGAAAAAGCAAATCCATTTCTTATTGTATCAACTATCGTTGCTTTTACCTTTGGGTTATATTTCTCGTTATTACAATCTCCACCTGATTATATTCAAGGTGACTCAATGAGGATTATGTACATACATGTGCCGTCTGCTTGGTTTGCTCTGATGGCATATACTATACTTGCTGGCTCTTCAGTTCTTTGGTTTATTACTAGAAATCCAATCTTTAGTATAATTGCAAGATCGATAGCACAAATAGGCATGATATTTACACTAATTTCACTTGTGACCGGAAGCATATGGGGAAAACCTACTTGGGGTGTGTGGTGGGTATGGGATGCAAGATTAACATCAATGTTATTATTATTTTTTTTGTATTTAGCATACATTTTTTTATGGCAGTCTATTACAAATAAAATTCTTGCTTCTAAAATATCTGCAGCTTTGGCAATTGTTGGTTTTGTGAATATTCCAATTATTAAATTTTCTGTTGATTGGTGGAATACATTGCATCAACCCGCTACTATTTCAAAGCTGTCTTCCCCTAGTATTGATATATCAATGATGATTCCCCTCTTTATAATGACGCTTGCAATTTTTCTTTTTCTGGTAACAGTTTTCTTTATCAGATTAAGGATTGAAATATTAGATAATAAGATATTAAGAATAAGAGAAGTAAAATGAATGAGCTTTTAAGTATGGGAGGATATGCACCCTTTATTTGGTCTGCTTATGGATTCTTTTTCATTACTATAATAACACTATTTATCACAAACTTCTTGAAATTAAAAAAAAGAGAAGAAGTATTAAATAAAATAAATAATCACCGTGACTGATACAGTAAAAAATAGGCTAATTAAATTTTTAGTAAGTTTAATTATTTTTGGAATAGCTATTTTAATAATAGTTTACAATTTAAGAGATAATATTGTCTATTTCTATAGTCCGTCAGAAATTATTGAAAACAACCAAACAGGTAGTCAAATTGTCAGACTCGGAGGATTAGTTGAATCTAAATCAGTTGTGAGCGATGGAGATAGTATTTTTCATTTTAAAATAACTGATGGCCAAGAACAAATAAGTGTCAAATACCAAGGAATACTGCCTAATTTATTTGCTGAGGAAAAGGGAGTTGTTGTAGAGGGGATATATATGAACGACGGACGCTTTATTGCTAATAAAGTTTTGGCTAAGCATGATGAAAACTATATGCCACCTGAAGTTATAAAATCCTTAAAAGAAACTGGTAAGTGGCAGGAATAATGAGTCTAGTTATAAATTATATTGCAAACTCATTGTTAATTTTGTGTTTAGTAACCTCGATAATTCAATCAAGGTTTTTATTTAAAATCCAGAATTATAACTTACTTAGCATATCTCAAATTTCAGCAATACAGTTTCTATCAATTTTAGTTTCTTTTTTTTTATTAATATTTTTATTTATAACTTCTGATTTTAATTTTGATTTAGTCTATTTTCATTCTCATTCTGAGAAACCACTTATCTACAAGTTATCCGGTGTATGGGGAAACCATGAAGGAAGTATGTTACTCTGGATACTAATATTAGTTTTGTTTAATTTTTTATTTTCTCTCTCAAAATCTAGCTCTCAGAAATTTAAAGAAATAACTGTAGCAGTTCAAAGCTTAATGATATTTGGCTTCGTATTATTTTTATTACTCCTTTCAAATCCTTTTAATATAAATAATGAAAATTTTAATGATGGGTTGGGACTTAATCCAATTTTACAAGATCCATTATTAGCAATTCATCCACCAATTTTGTATATAGGCTATGTTGGATTTTCACTTATTTTTAGTTTATCTATTACTGGTCTCTTAACTAGTGAAGTCGATAAAAAATGGGCTACCGTTGCAAAGCCATGGGTGTTTGCAGCATGGTCTTTTCTAACAGCTGGTATCGCTTTAGGATCATATTGGGCGTATTATGAATTAGGATGGGGTGGATACTGGTTTTGGGATCCCGTTGAAAATGCCTCACTTATGCCCTGGCTTTCTGCAACTGCCTTAATACATTGTGTTGTTGTTTTACAAAAAAGAAATACGATGCAGTCTTGGACAATGGTTCTTGCTATTCTAACATTTTCACTAAGTTTAGCTGGAGCCTTTCTTGTTAGGTCAGGAGTTTTAAATTCAGTCCATACATTTGCTTCTGACCCAGGTAGAGGTTTATTTATTTTAATATTTTTATTTATTATTCTAAGCTCTTCATTTCTATTATTCGCTTTAAAATCAGATAAGATTAATAGGCCTACTTTACATAATATTTCCAGTAGAAATACAGGCATAATGGTAAATAATTGGCTTCTTATATCAATTTTGATCGTAGTTTTTCTTGGAACTATGTATCCTCTGGCAACGGACCTTCTTTATAATCAAAGCCTAACCGTAGGTCCTCAATATTATGCAATAAGTATTACGCCGATCATTATCCTGTTTTTATTCTTTATGATTCTTTCTCCAAAATTAAGCTGGGAAGAAAGTAAACTCTTAAAAATTATAAATGAAATGAGATATATTTTGATTTCTTGCTTAACAATTACTTTCCTAACAACTTTATATTATGACTTATTTAACATTACTGAAATATTAATTATTTTCTTAAGTTTGATTTTAATAATTTCCTCACTGTCTTCGGGTCTGAATTTTAAAAGTACTAAGGTTATTGTGAAGTCAAATTTTGGTCAAAGCATGGCTCATGCAGGTTTTGGAATTTTTATATTAGCAGTTGTTAGTAATGCTGTATATTCTCAAGAAAAGATTTATGATGCAAAAGTTGGCAGCAAACTTCAATTAGATGAATACATTTTTGATTTTAAGAATATTGAACAAGAAGAAAAAGTTAATTTTAACTCAATAAAAGCCTTTTTATCTTTATCTAAAAATGGAAAAGATTTGGGAGATTTTACACCCGAAATTCGCTTTTACTCTGACCCACCCACAATAACTTCTGAGACAAGTATTATTCACCAATTTTTTTCAGATGTTTACGTTGTAATGAATGTTCCTCAAAATCAAGAGTCGATTAGTCTTAGACTGCATATCAAACCATTTATGAATATTCTTTGGTTGGGTGTGGTTATGATTATTCTAGGTGGAATAATAACAGCAATTTTGAACAAAAAAAATTATAGAGAAAATGAAATTAATTAAATTTTTGCCACTTATTATTATAGTTGTTCTGTGTATTTTCTTCTTCTTTTCTCTAAATAACGACACAACCAAACTATCTTCACCTTTAGTCGGAAAAAAAGTACCTGAATTTACAGTCGATCGCTTATTCAATAATGGAAAAATGACAAATAAAGATTTAATAAGCGATGATCCTATCATATTAAACATATGGTCTTCCTGGTGTATTCCTTGCCGAGCAGAACATGATGTACTCATGGTATTGTCAGAATTATACGATGTAAATATTTATGGCTTAAATTATAAAGATAATGAGGTAGAAGCTAAAAAATTTATTGAGGAATTAGGTAATCCATTTAAAAAAATTGGGGTGGATGAGTCTGGCCGATCAGCCATTGATCTTGGAGTTTATGGTGTTCCAGAGACTTTTATTATTCGAAACGGTATAATTACATATAAGCACATTGGTCCTATACACATGAATGAATTAGATGAAAAAATTTTACCAATGATTAAAGGATTATAATTAGTGAAGTTAAATTCTGTTACTATCTTGATATTTACTTATTCACTACTGTGCTTCCCAGTATGGGCTGAAGAGACACGTGCAATCAATATTTTTAAAGAGGTAAGATGTCTAGTTTGTCAGGGTCAAACTATACACGAGTCAAATGCTGAAATAGCTGAAGATTTAAAGACACTCATTCGTGAGAAAATTAATGAAGGTAAGACAGATAGAGAAATAAAAGGATTTTTAGTTGAAAAATATGGAGATTGGATATTAATGACCCCTCCAATCAAAAAACTTACTTATGTTCTCTGGTTTGCTCCAATCATTATTATGTCTATAGGATTAATTGTTATTTTTAGGAGAAAAAGAGAAAAAGTCTAAATTTCGTCACTTTGTTGTTATTTTTTAAACAATTAAATGATTTTAATATAATATAAAAGATAAAGGAGTAATTCGTATGAAATTAAAGATATACAGCGTTCTACTATTTTTCATTTTAAGCTTAAATTTTAACTTAGCAACTGCTGGTGGTATTGAAGATGATGACTCAGCAGAAGAAACCAAAGATTACGAAAATGTTGAATTGACTACCAGAGAAGATATTTCAGAATTTCAAGAATTGCAGGAGCCATTGTATGAAAAGTTAGAGGAAATCTCAGCTGATGGATGTGCAGGCGAGACAAATGTTGTTAAATGGTCTCAAGGATGTGTTACTTGGTCAGGCGGGTACATGAAAGAAGATGAAATAGCTGATACTTATGTTCGTTATGGATCATAAATAGTGATTAAGAAAATCTACCTCACTTTATTTATTACTTTCTTGCTCGGAAATTTCTCTTTTGCTGATGAAAAAGATAAATGGTCAATATCAATTGGTCAATTTGATGTAAATGATACAGTAGATTCTTCTGAATTTAGATTAGAGTTATTATACGGAAATAATTTTTATAAAAACAATTATGGCTTAAAGCCATTTATTGGAGCTATGTTAAATGGAGATAGTGGAAAATACGCTTATACAGGTTTGAGGAAAGATATTGCTATTTCAAAAAAATGGAACTTTACCCCAAGCTTTGCTTTGGGATATTATGACAGAGGAGACAGCAAAGATTTAGGCTATAATTTAGAATTTAGAAGTCAGGTAGAATTTTCATATGCTATGGGTGAAAGTAGGATTGGTTTCAATTTAAATCATATTTCGAATGCAAGTCTTGGAGATACTAATCCAGGAACCGAGAGTGCAACAGTTTCACTCATTAGATCATTTTAAATATTTACTAACCTCTTAGAAAATTTATCTGGATCGAATGACTCAATATCATTAATGCTTTCGCCTGAGCCAATTGCTAATACTGGTATATCTGTAGAGTTTGATAATGATACGACTGTTCCCCCTGCAGCATTTGAGTCAAACTTCGTTAAAATAACTCCTGTTATAGGCGTATATTTATTGAATTCCTCAATCTGCTTAAGAGCATTTTGGCCAGTGGTTGCATCTATAACTATGATAGACTCATGTGGAAAACTAACGTCATGTTTTTTTAAAACTCTATCAATTTTTCCAAGTTGATCCATCAAATCTTGTTTATTCTGTAGTCTGCCAGCTGTATCAATAATAATAACATCATTACCATTTTGCTTTGCATGTTCTATTGATTTAAAAACTATACTAGCCGGATCAGACCCATCAACATCTTTAATTATGTCAGTCCCAATTCTACCAGACCATTCACTTAATTGCTCTACTGCCGCTGCTCTAAATGTATCAGCTGCAACCATTAAGACATTCTTATTATTTTCCTTAAATTGATTTGCTAATTTTGCAATCGTAGTAGTTTTGCCTGATCCATTCACGCCAGTAATTAAAATAACATAGGGACTTTTGTTTATTGAGTAATCAATATTTTTTTTATTTTTAGATAAAATATTTTTTATTATTTCCTCCAATGAGGATTGTATTTTTTCTATAGAAGGGTTCTCTATAAATTTTTCATTTTTAAGTTTATTGATAATAAACGAAGAGGTTTCCAAATCGACATCGGACATGATTAAAAGATCCTCAAATTTTTCAAGCGAGGCATCATCTATCTTGTGGCTTGAAAAAATTTTACTTATCTGGGATTTAAAATTATTAAACAACTATATTTCCAGTTAAAACAACCTGATTTCTACCTGTAACGATCATTTTAACTATTTGTCCATTTTCTAAATTGTTATCAATTTGTACCTTTGCAAAAGTATCCGATCTGCCTCTGCCTTTATCTTCAACAATGACATTAATCTTCTTATTCTTAAGTCCGTCATAATACTCTAAGAGTTTTTTCTTTCCAATGTCCCTAAGGATTTTTGCCCTTTTTTTTATTATGTAACGATCAACCTGTGGCATTCTTGCTGCAGGCGTTCCTTCTCTAGGCGAAAATGGAAATATATGCAGAAAGGTTATGTTGCAATCTTCAATTAGGTCTACTGTATTTTGAAACATTTCATCATTTTCCGTTGGAAATCCAGCAATTATATCTGCACCAAAGACAACTTCAGATCTAATACTTCTAATTTCATTAATGACTGAAATAGCATCATCTCTCGAGTGTCTTCTTTTCATTCTTTTCAAAATCATATTATCACCAGCTTGCAGCGATAGATGAATATGAGGAAGAATTCTTTTTTCATATTTAATAAGGTACATTAAATTTTCATCAATTTCCGCGACATCGAGTGAAGATAATCTTAGTCGCTTTAGGTGAGGTATAGAGGAAAGAATGTGAGAAACTAGTTTAGCAAGATTTGGTTTATTTTCTAGGTCGTGACCGTAACTTGTTAAGTCAACTCCCGTTAAAACTATTTCTTTATATCCTTGATCAAGAAGTATATTAATTTGGTTAACTACATTCTCTGGTTCAACACTTCTAGAGTCCCCACGTCCATAAGGAATAATACAAAAAGTGCATCTGTGGTCACAGCCATTTTGAATTTGAACAAATCCTCTTATTCTATTCTCAACTTTTTTTATAATTGGTGATATAGCTTGACCATGTTCAAAAATATCCCCGACTTTATTAATTTTATCATTGCTTTTCCTAATCTCTTTGTAAGTCTTTGACTCTAGCTTTTCCTTATTGCCAATAATTGAATCTATCTCATTCATGGTAGCAAACTCATCTTTATGAATCTGAGCTGCACATCCTGTTAAGATTATCTTATTATCTGGATTATTTTTTTTGAGCTTTCTAATTTCTGTTTTTAGATCAGCAATAGTTTTATTGGTAACAGCACAACTATTAATAAAAGTACGATCCTGTAAATTATTTTCTTTAGCGAACTTTCTAATAACTTCAGACTCATAAAAATTAAGTCTGCAGCCATAAGTTTTAACTTCAGGATTTTTCATTAGCTAATTGACCCTTGTTTTTGATAAAAAGTATATAAGCTAAGCATTCATACGCGATGTAACTTGCATGATAAATTCCAGGTGTCTTAACAAGCTTATATAGCCATCTATACTTTGGCAGTCTTGACCAAACTATTAAAAAGGCATCTATTCCTTGATATATTTTACCATCTTGCTTCACGTGAAGCCTTCGAATTAGTTCTGCAGAAGATTTGGCTGTTTCTTTTTGAGCTTCCTTGTTGTTTGTAACATCTATCCAACCTAATTTTTCATTGAATTTTTTATAATGATTGATTTCCATTCTGCACACACTGCAAGAATTATTGAAGTAAACTTTTGGTGTTTTTTCTTTAAGCTGCTTGTTCATATTTTATAATGATCTTTATAATCGAGTTTTGTCGGTCCAGTCATAATTATATTTTTATTATCCAAGTAATCTATTTCTAAATCTCCACCTGGCAATGATACTTTAACATTATTATTTGATATGCCTAATTCTTTACCAGCGACTGCAGTTGCACATGCTGCTGTACCACATGCCAGCGTTCTACCCGCACCTCTCTCCCAAACATTCAATACAATATGTTTTCTATCTCTTAATTCAGCAAAGCTTATATTAATTTTCTCAGGAAAAAGATTATCATTCTCAATTATTGGACCAAAATCACTAATGTTATATTTTTCAACTTCATCCAAAAAAAATACTGCATGCGGATTTCCAATATTGACAAAAAATGGATTACACACTTTTAATTCATTGTACATGAACTCAATAGTTTTATGATCAATATCTTTCAATAAAGGAATTTCATTCCAACTAAATTTTGGTTCACCCATATCAACACTTACGATGCTACTAGATTTAGCTTGGCAGTATATTTTTCTTTCGCTGGTCACAATTTCAATTTCTTTTTTATTAGTTAGTTCCATCAAATAATTTGCGACACATCTTGTTCCATTCCCACACGCACTAATTTCGCTACCATCAGAGTTATAAAATTTCAAAAGTGGTATATTATTTATTTCAGAATTTCGAATATATATTAACTGATCGCAGCCTATGCCCTTATCACGATTACATATATGTTGAACCTCAGTTGAGCTGTGATCAAACTCTCTACTTCTTTGATCTATAATTACAAAATCATTCCCTAGGCCATTCATTTTTACAAATTCAAATTCCGACATATAGCCTTTATATTAGGTAAAACCTAATTTTCCAGAAATAAGTACCAATTCAAACTTGACAAGTTTGATGACAAATAATAAAAAACAGCTGTTTTCCGCAAGAAAAATATTCCTGCGGTACCTATTAATTTAGGTGTCGACATCAGTCAGCGAGTTTCGCCCACTGATGCGTTACCTGCTGAAAGTGAGTCATAAATGTTTGAAAGCCTTGGTAATAGGTTTGATGTTATTTTTAAAGGTCTAAAAAAGACTGGTTCTATTGACGAGGGCTCTTTGGATGCGGCCCTGCGTGATATTAGGCGAGCGCTCCTAGAAGCTGACGTAGCTTTACCTGTAGCAAAGAGCTTTATAGAGAAAGTCAAAAAAGAATCTATCGGCAAAGAAATACTTAGGTCAATAACCCCAGCTCAAATGATTACTAAAATTGTCAATGATGAACTTATAATGGTTCTTGGTTCAGACTCTAGTGAATTGAAAGTAAATGAAAGTGGAAATTCAATTTATCTTTTTGCTGGACTACAAGGTTCTGGTAAAACTACAACAGTTGGGAAAATTGGTAATTATTTAAAAGAGAAGAAAAATAAAAAAATATTATTAATATCACTTGATACGTCTCGCCCTGCAGCATTTGATCAATTAAAGAAACTTTCGGAACAAATAAATGTTTCAATTCTGCCAAAGATTGATGATCAGTTACCAATAGATATTGCAAAGAGAGCTTTACAATTCGCACAACTTCAAGAAATTGATTGCTTATTATTTGATACAGCTGGACGAATTAATATTGATCAGACTCTTATGAATGAATTAAATCAATTAGAAGAAGAAATTAAGCCAACGGAGACATTATTGGTTCTTGATAGTTTAACTGGACAAGAAGCAGTTAACGTTGCAACTGACTTTTCTAAAACAATTACAGTAACAGGAACAATATTAACGAGGGTAGATGGGGATGCCAGAGGTGGAGCCGCTCTAAGCATGAAATATGCAACTAACTGTCCTATTAAATTTATGGGTATGGGTGAGCAAATGGATGCCATTGAAGTTTTTCATCCTGAACGAATAGCCAACCGTATTTTGGGGATGGGTGACATTGTAACATTAGTTGAAAAAGCTACTGAAACTATTAAAGAAGAAGATGCCGAAATGATGGCAGAAAAGTTGAAAAAAGGTGAGTTTGACCTTGATGATTTACTTAGCCAAATTAGACAGATGAAAAAAATGGGAGGGATTTCAAATTTAATGAAATTTGTTCCTGGTCTTAAAAATATGAAAGATAAAATTTCACAGCAAGATAATCCTGAAGATTCTATTATAAAACAAGAGGCAATAATTTTATCAATGACAAAGCATGAGAGGACTAAGCCAAAGATTATAAATGGGTCAAGAAAAAAAAGAATAGCAGCCGGGTCCGGTACATCAATTTCAGATATAAATAAAATATTAAAACAACATAGAAAAATGTCTGACATGATGAAAAAATTGTCGAAAAAGGGAATGGGCTCTATAGATCCAAATATATTAGGTGGACAATTAGGTGCTGGAATACCTAATGATTTTTTTAAAAATAAATTTTAATTTTTTTACAAAAGGAGAAAAAAATGGCACTAAAAATAAGATTATCTAGAGCAGGATCAAAGAAAAGACCTGTCTATAGAGTTGTGGTTGCTGACTCTCGTAGCCCAAGAGACGGTAGATTTATTGAGAAAGTAGGATTGTTCAATCCTCTTCTAAATAAGGATAATAAAGATAGAGTCCAATTAGATCAGGATAATATTAAGGAATGGCTATCTAAAGGAGCAAAGCCCACAGATAAAGTTGCAAAAATTCTGGGCGCTGCAGGTTTAATCCCTATGCCAGCCCAAGGAAATAATCCAAAAAAAGCGCAACCAAAGAAGAAAGCTCAAGAACGTTTAGCGGCAGCTCAAGAAGCGTCTGCAGCAGCAGAAGCTCCAGCAGCAGAGGAAGCTCCAGCAGCAGAGGAAGCTCCAGTAGAAGAAGCTCCAGCAGCAGAGGAAGCTCCAGTAGAAGAGGAAAAAAAAGGGGAAGACCAAGCAGGAGATGAGAACAAGTAAAAGTCTAATTCATCATGTCTAAGTTCATAGCAGTTGGCGAAGTTAGAGGAGTTCATGGATTAAAGGGGTTTTTCAAAATCACATCTTTCACGGAAAACCCTGATAATATATTTAAGTTTAAGTTTTTTAAGATTGGAAACAATTATAAATCTATAAACCTAAATAAAGTAAAAGAACTGCCTAATGGATATATAGTTTCATGCAAGGAAGTTGATAGTAGAGAAAAATCTGAGTTGATAGTTGGATCCCTTATAGAAATAGATTCTTCAGAATTACCTGAAATTAATAATCAAAAAAAATATTATTTTCATGAATTAATTAATTTAGAAGTAAGGGATGAAAATAAGAAAACACTTGGAAAAGTATGTTCAGTTGAAAATTATGGATCAGCCGATTTGATAGAAGTAAGAAAGAAAGACCAAAAAGATTTTTTTATTCCATTCTCAAAAGTGACAATAAAAAAAGTGGATTTAGAAAAAAAATTATTACTGGTTCAAAATGTAAGTGAATATTTAAATTAACAAAATGTATAAAGTTAAAATCATATCAATATTTCCTGACTCTTTTCCTGGAATACTCGGACAAGGTGTTATAGGTAAAGCTCATAGCAAAAAGATATGGTCATTAAAAACAATTGATCCTCGGAAATATACTAAAGATAAACATAAAAAAATTGATGATACAACAGCTGGTGGTGGACCAGGAATGGTTTTTAAACCAGATATCATGGGTAAAGCTATTGATGCATGCTATAGAAATATTAAATCCAAAGAAAAATATCCTCTAATTTACTTAAGTCCAAGGGGGAAACCTCTCACACAAAAGAAAGTTGGCAAATTATCAAAAATGAAAGGAATAAATCTTCTCTGCGGTAGGTATGAGGGAATTGATCAACGCCTTTTGGATTATTACGAGATAGAAGAATTAAGTATTGGAGACTACATTTTAGCTGGTGGAGAGTTAGCTGCTCAGGTTTTAGTTGAGTCCATAGTCAGACTCCTTCCAGGGACTTTGGGACATAGTGAGTCTAGTGAAATGGAGTCCTTTAACAATGACTTGTTAGAGTATCCACAATATACCAGGCCAAAAACATGGAAAAACATGACTATTCCAGATGTATTGTTATCTGGTAATCATAAGAATATCAGTAAATGGCGCTTGGATATGTCTAAGAAAATAACTAAGAAAATGAGGCCAGACATATGGAAAAACTACAAAAAAAACAAGACAAGCAAGAAATAAAGTATTAAAAGACGGTGCGAGGCAATCATGAATATTATTGAACAGTTTGAAAAAGATCAAATCAAGACACTTATAAAGGGTAAGAAAATACCTCAGTTTCATCCAGGTGATACTGTCAGAGTAAATGTTAAGGTTAGAGAAGGTACAAGAGAACGTATCCAAGCATTCGAAGGTGTTTGTATAAGAAAAAAGAATAGAGGCCTCAGTTCTTCATTCACGGTAAGAAAAATATCTTTTGGTGAGGGTGTTGAAAGAGTTTTTCCAATTTTTAGTCCAACTATTGACTCCATTTCCATTGTAAGAAGTGGGCAGGTGAGAAGAGCAAAGCTTTACTACTTAAGAGACCTGACTGGTAAAAAAGCAAGAATTGTTGAAAGAATTAGAAAGAAGCAGCCTGATTTAGCTAGTCTTTATATTGATGAAACAGAAGAGGTTGCGGAAGAACAAACCGTTGCCGCAGAAGAACTTGCAACTGAAGAGGAGGCTACTATGCAAGCTGAGACTTCAGAGACACAAACTGAAGATACACCTGAAGCAAAAGAGGAAATTAGTCCTGAGGCGGAAGATGGAAAATCAGAAGAAACAGACAGTACAAAAGAATAAACAATTCTTTTTCTTTTTAATATCATTAACTGAATTATGAGTGCGCCAAAAACTTTGTATGATAAAATATGGGATAACCATATCGTTTCCATTAATGATGATGGAACTACAATACTTTATATTGACCGACATCTTGTTCACGAGGTAACCAGTCCACAAGCCTTTGAGGGATTGCGTATGAGCGGTAGAAAAGTTAGAAGACCTGAATTTACTCTGGCTACAGCAGACCATAATGTGCCTACTATGGATAGGGATAAGGGCATAGCAGACCCAGACTCAAAATTACAAGTTGAAACATTAGAGAGGAACGCTAGGGAAAACAATATTACTTACTTGCCAATGTCAGATAAGCGGCAAGGTATAGTTCATATTGTTGGCCCCGAGCAAGGATTTACTCAACCTGGAATGACAATAGTTTGTGGAGATAGTCATACATCCACTCATGGTGCTTTTGGAGCTTTAGCGTGGGGCATAGGAACATCTGAGGTTGAACATACTCTTGCTACTCAAACTCTGATTCAAACAAAAGCTAAAAATATGTGCATTAAAATTACAGGTGAGGTCATGGATGGAGTAACCGCAAAAGACATAATATTAGCAATTATAAAAAAAATAGGAACTGCTGGTGGAACAGGTTATGTGATCGAATATACAGGTGACGTAATTAGAAATTTGTCAATGGAAGGCAGAATGACAGTTTGCAACATGTCTATTGAGGCAGGCGCAAGAGCTGGTTTAATCAGCCCTGATGAGAAAACTTGGGAATATTTAAAGGGCAGACCGCTTGCTCCTACTGGAGTTGAGCTTGAAACAGCTATAAGGTATTGGCAGTCGCTTGCTACTGATGAAGGCGCACAATATGACGAGGTCGTAGAAATAAAAGCAGATGAAATTATTCCCCAAGTCACTTGGGGAACAAGTCCAGAAGATGTTGTTTCGATCGATGGCTATGTTCCTGATCCGAAAAATGCAAGTAGTGATGAAAAAAAGAGATCTATTGAAAGAGCGCTTGACTATATGGGTCTTGAACCCAATACGCCAATTAATGAAATTGAAGTAAATAAAGTTTTTATTGGATCTTGCACGAATGGACGAATAGAAGATTTAAGGGCCGTATCTAAAATTGCAAAAGGTCGCAAAGTTGAAAAAAATGTTCATGCAATGATTGTTCCAGGTTCGGGACTTGTGAAAGAACAGGCAGAAAAAGAAGGCTTAGACAAAATATTTATAGAAGCAGGGTTCGATTGGAGAGATCCTGGATGTTCAATGTGTTTAGCCATGAATGCAGATAAACTTAAACCTCAAGAAAGATGTGCATCAACTTCAAATAGAAATTTTGAGGGAAGACAAGGAAGAGGTGGGCGAACGCACTTAATGAGTCCTCAAATGGCTGCTGCTGCAGCTATCAAAGGTAAATTAACTGATTTTAGAGATCTATAATGGAGAAATTTAATAAACTAACTGGTAACGCAATTCCTTTACGAATAACTAATGTTGATACAGATATGATAATTCCAAAACAGTTTTTGAAAACTATTAAAAGAACCGGTCTTGGAGAATATTTATTTTTTGAGTTAAAGTTTGATCAGGACGGTAATAAAATAGATTCTTTTGAACTTAATCAAGATCAGTATAAAGGTGCGAGTATCTTGATAGCGGGTAAAAATTTTGGTTGTGGCTCTTCACGGGAACATGCACCTTGGTCAATTGCTGACTATGGTATTAAATGTATAATTGCACCAAGTTACGCCGATATATTTTATAATAACTGTTTCAAAAATGGTATTTTACCTATAATTCTTGACGAAGAAACTGTAGCTAAATTACAGGACTCTGCTGAGAATACATTGAATTTCAACATTGATCTAGAAAAGCAGAACATAACTTATTTAGAAAACAATGAACAAAAAGAAATAACATTCGAAATCGATCCTGTTAAGAAGAAATGTTTAATTGAAGGACTTGATGACATTGGCATGACTTTAAATAAATCAAGTTCGATTTCAGATTTTGAAAATAATCAAGCTAAGGAAACTCCTTGGTTATATAGAAGTGAAATAATATGAGCAAATTATATAAATTATTAATTTTATCTGGAGACGGTATTGGTCCAGAAGTAATGGATGAAGTTATTAAAGTTGCTAAATATGTTGAAGAAAAAAGTGATGTTGTTTTTGAAATACAAAAAGATGATATTGGTGGAGCAGCTTATGATCGATATGGTGTTCCCTTGTCAGATGAAACATTAGCTAAGGCAAAAGACTCTCACGCAGTCTTACTTGGTGCTGTTGGAGGAGAAAAGTGGGATAATCTTGATTTTTCTCTAAGGCCTGAGCAAGGGCTTTTAAGTATTAGAAAAGAAATGGATCTATTTGCTAATTTAAGGCCTGCTTTATGTTTTGAATCAATGGTTGATGCATCATCATTAAAATCCGAACTTGTTTCTGGTTTAGACATTCTAATTGTAAGAGAACTTACAGGTGGTATTTATTTTGGAGAGCCGAGAGGTATCGAAGAAAAAAGTGATGGAACCAGAATTGGAATTAATACCCAGTCATACACTACAGAGGAAATAAGAAGAGTTGCAAGAATTGCTTTTGAACTAGCAAGCAAAAGAGATAATAGAGTAACTTCATGTGAAAAATCAAATGTTATGGAGTCGGGCATTTTATGGAGAGAAGAAGTTTCTTACATTCATAAAAATGAATATCCAAATGTTGAGCTTTCACATATGTATGCGGACAATTGCGCTATGCAACTTGTAAGAAATCCAAAACAATTTGACGTAATTGTTACTGATAATTTATTTGGAGATATTCTTTCTGATGAAGCTGCTATGTTAACAGGGTCTTTAGGAATGCTGCCTTCAGCTTCATTGGGTGCTTTTGATTCAAATAACTTTAGAAAATCTCTTTATGAACCCGTTCATGGATCAGCACCTGATATTGCTGGCAAAGGAATTGCAAATCCTATCGCATCTATCTTAAGTTTTGCAATGTGTCTTAAATATTCATTTAATATGGATAAGGAATCTGATTTCATTAATCAATCTGTCAATAAAGTACTTTCAGATGGCTATAAGACAGCTGACTTAATAGGCGATGATAATAAAAATTTGTCTACAGTTGAAATGGGAGACAAAATTATTAATCAATTAAAACAAAATTTCTAATTTATGAGCTTAAATATCGCAATAGTCGGAGCAACTGGGAATGTCGGTCGAGAGATGCTCAATATACTTTCAGATAAAAAGTATGATTCATCTAACATTTTTCCAATTGCTTCAAGTAAAAGTGAGGGAACAAAAGTTGAATTTGGAGATAAGGAGCTCACAGTTGAAGCCATTGATAAATTTGATCCAGCTAAAGTTGATCTAGCACTATTTTCAGCTGGAGCAAACGTATCAAAAGAATGGGCACCCAAGTTTGCTGAAAAAAATTGCATTGTTATCGATAATTCAAGTCAATTCAGAATGGATAAAGATGTCCCCCTGATTGTTCCTGAAGTAAATCCTGATGCTATAAAAAATTATAAAATAAAAAATATTATTGCTAACCCTAATTGTTCAACAATACAACTAGTCGTAGCATTAAAACCATTGCATGAAATTTCTAAAATAAAGAGAGTGATTGTTTCAACGTATCAATCGGTTTCAGGCGCAGGTAAAGCTGGCATGGATGAATTATTTGACCAAACAAAAAACATGTTTTCAGATGAAATAAAAGACAATGTAAAGTTTACAAAACCAATTGCATTTAATGTTATACCTCATATTGATAAATTTATGGATGATGGTTATACAAAAGAAGAGCTTAAGATGAATCAAGAAACAAAAAAGATTTTATCTGATGAAATAGAATTTAGTGCAACATGTGTGAGAGTTCCAGTTTTTATTGGTCATTCAGAGGCAGTGAATATTGAATTTCATGAAAAAGTGTCTGTTGAGCAAGCAAGAGAAGCAATTAAAAATGCGCCAGGTTGTAAATTACTCGATGAGCGTGAAGATGGCGGGTATGTAACTCCAAAAGAATGTGCTGGTAATGACGATACTTATGTTTCAAGGATTAGGGAAGATACTTCAACTAAAAATGGTTTATCAATTTGGATAGTATCTGATAATTTGAGGAAAGGTGCAGCCTTAAACACAATTCAAATTGCTGAAATACTGATAGAGGACCATTTAAAATAATGAGAAAAGATATAAGAAAACCAAGAAGGAGTGTGCTTTACGTTCCAGGCTCTAATGCCAAGGCATTAAAAAAGAGCAGTACATTGGATGTCGATGCATTGATTTACGATTTAGAGGACTCTGTAGCGTTAAGCGCAAAAGAAGATGCAAGAAAAGCCATTATTGATATTTTAAATTCAGGAGTGAATAAAAACAAAGAACAGGTAATTAGAATAAATAATTTTGATTCTGAAGAAGGGCAGAAAGACTTAAAAATTTTAGAGAATTGTTCTCCAGATGCAATATTAGTACCAAAAGTTAATGAGGCTAAAGACATACAGGAGTGTGAAAAACATATTAATAATAAGGAAATAAAAATATGGGTAATGATGGAGACTGCACTTTCCATAGTAAACGCATATGACATTGCTAAATCATCAAAATATTTAAAATGTTTTGTTATGGGTACTAATGACCTTTCAACTGAGCTTGGACTAGAAGACGAGTTAAAAAGAACTGCCTTAGTTACTAGTTTTGAAAAATGTATGATGGCTTCAAAAGCATTTAAACTATCTATATTAGATGGAGTATTTAACGATATTAGAGATTCAAAAGGTTTTGAGGAGGAATGTACTTATAGTCATGGATTAGGTTTTGATGGCAAAACACTCATTCACCCTGGGCAAATTCAAATATGTAATAAAATTTTCACTCCTACCCCAGAACAGCTTGATAAAGCAAAAAGAATTGTTGCGGCTTTTGAGGAGGCGCGAAAGAAGGATCCTAACATTGGTGTTATAACGTTTGAGGATAGTCAAATAGAAGAACTTCATGTTGCCCACGCAAAAAGAGTTATAGAAGCCGAGTCACTAGTCAATAAAGTCGAGGAAGACTCTCATATTGAAGAGTCGCAAACATCAACAAGTAAATATAAGGTTGGTAATTTTTTTGAAGACTTCAAAATGGGTCAAAAAATTATTCATGCAACACCCAGAACAATCACTTCAGGAGACTGCGCATTGTATACGGCTCTTTATGGATCTAGGTATGCCTTACATTCATCAAAAGAGTTTGCAAAAAAAATGTCCTTAGATGAATCCCCAGTTGATGATTTTCTTTTGTTCAATATTGCGTTTGGAAAAACCGTTCCTGATATTTCATTAAATGCAATTGCTAATCTTGGATATGCTGAATGCAAATTTCTCAAACCAGCTTACCCAGGGGATACAATTCATTCAACGTCAGAAGTTATAGGTATTAAAGAAAATTCAAATGGAGATAACGGGGTCGTTTATGTACATTCAATTGGATCTAATCAACACGGTGATCCTGTAATTGATTATAAAAGATGGGTCATGGTGAGAAAGAAAAATAAAAATCTTAAAAAAGTTACTCCCTCAATTCCTGATTTAAATAAAGAAGTATCAAATAAAGAAGTAATATCTATTGCTGAAAATTATAATTTTGATGTTTCGAATTTTGACTTTGCAGCATCTGGATCTGATCTTTGTTACGAAGATTATAATGTTAGTGAAAAAATTAATCACATTGATGGAATGACTGTAGAAGAAGCAGAACATATGATGGCGACTAAACTGTACCAAAATAATGCTAAAGTTCATTTCAATCATTTCGTTGAAAAAGGTGGAAGATTTGGTAAACGGATTGTTTATGGTGGCCATGTAATTAGCTTAACAAGAGCTCTCACATTTAATGGCTTGTCGAATGCTTTTAAAATAATTGCAATAAATGGAGGTACACATGCTTCACCTTGCTTTGCGGGAACAACAGTTTTTGCGTGGAGTACTATTTTAGACAAGATTGAAGTTTCAGATAATCTTGGAGCATTACGAATAAGAAGTAATGGAATTGGAGATGCGCAGGCGTATCAGTTTCAACATCGGGATGCAAATAATAGATTTGATTCTTCGGTACTTTTAAGTCTTGATTATTGGGCATTAATACCAAGAAAAAATTAATTTACTGTCGTTTAAATCTATTCTTTTTGATATAAATAGGTGATCAATAATGAGCAATCCACTTTCACCTCACCTTCAAGTCTATAGATGGCAAATTACCTCTATCTTATCTATTCTTCATAGAATTACAGGAGTTGTTTCGTCGCTTGGATCATTGATAATAATATTTTTACTATTCGCTATTGGTAGTGGTGAAGATTTTTTTGAGACTGTAATCAAAGTAGCTAACAATTTATTTGTTAGAACAATTCTTATTGGTTTAACATTTTCATATCTATTTTATTTTGCAAATTGTATCAGACATCTGTTTTGGGACTCAGGCTATGGATTGGACTTAAATACTGCCAAATTGACAGGATGGTTAACAGTATTTCTTACAGTTGTTCTAACGGTAATTTTCTGGATGATGGTGATGGGCATATTTTAATTATGGAATCAGCAAAAAATGCATGGAAAATTCATAGATTAACTACCATTTTATTGATTCCACTTATTATATATCTGTTTGTGAGAATAATTCATTTCTCTGGCGAACCTTATCAGTTGATATTGGAAGAATTAAGAAGTCTATGGTCAATTTTATTTATATTGATATTTACCGTTTTAGGGCTAATTCATATGAGAGTAGGAGTTAACGAGATACTAGAAGATTATATTCATGACGATTCTGCTAAAAAGATAATTAATTTTTTAATATCATCCTTTTTTATACTTATTTTAATCTTTGTATGTTTATCAATGTGGTTAATTTTAATATTTTAATATGAGTTACGAAATCGAATATCATGATTACGACGTTGTTGTTGTAGGAGCTGGAGGCTCTGGATTAAGAGCAACAGTTGGTGCTGTAGAAAATGGATATAAGACAGCTTGTATCTCTAAAGTTTTTCCAACAAGAAGTCATACAGTAGCTGCACAGGGTGGAATCTCAGCTGCATTAGGAAACATGGGAGAAGATGATTGGAGATGGCATATGTACGATACAGTTAAAGGGTCAGATTGGCTTGGAGACCAGGATGCAATCGAATATCTGTGTAAGAATGCGCCTAAAGCAGTTTTAGAATTAGAAAATTATGGAGTGCCGTTCAGTCGAACAGAAGATGGTAAAATATATCAGCGAGCTTTTGGTGGTATGACAAAAAATTACGGCGATGGAACTGCGCAAAGAACATGTGCTGCAGCAGACAGAACTGGCCATGCGATAATTCATACTCTTTATGGGCAATCATTAAAACACGATGTGGATTATTACATTGAGTACTTTGTTTTAGATTTACTAATGGTTGAAGGAGAATGCAGAGGTGTTGTTGCCTGGTGTTTAGAGGATGGTAAGCTTCATGTATTCAATTCAAAACAAACTGTATTAGCATCAGGTGGTTATGGAAGAGTTTATTTCTCTGCTACATCTGCTCACACATGTACAGGAGATGGAAATGCAATGGTATTAAGAGCAGGTCTTCCTCTGCAAGATATGGAATTTGTTCAGTTTCATCCTACAGGAGTCTATGGTGTTGGATGTTTGATAACTGAAGGTGCTAGAGGAGAAGGAGGATACCTGGTTAATAGTGAAGGAGAAAGGTTTATGGAAAGGTACGCTCCATCAGCAAAGGACTTAGCCTCAAGAGATGTAGTTTCACGATCTATTACCAAAGAAATTATTGATGGAAGAGGAGTTGGGAAAGATAAAGATCACATGTATCTTCATCTAGACCATATTGACTCAAATATTCTTGAAGAAAGGCTACCAGGGATATCAGAGTCTGCAAAAGTTTTTGCTGGAGTGGATGTAACTAAAGATCCAATACCCATAATACCCACAGTTCATTATAATATGGGCGGAATACCAACCAACTTCCACGGCGAAGTTATGAATCTTGTTAAGGGCGACGAAACAGTTGTACCTGGCTTAATGGCTGTTGGGGAGTCAGCTTGTGTGAGTGTCCATGGCGCAAATAGGTTAGGATCTAATTCGTTAATTGACCTTGTAGTTTTTGGAAAAGCTGCCGCAGACAGAATTAATGATATTGTTCCTAAGGGCGAAAAAAATAAAGATATTCCTAAACCAGTCATCGATGATGTAATAGCAAGATTTGATGCTACCAGAAATTCTGACGGCGATGTAACAACGGCGGAACTGAGATCTCAAATGCAAAAAGTTATGCAAAAACATTGTGCGGTATTCAGAGATGATGAAATTATGACAGAAGGAAAAAAACTCATCGAAGAAACTTGGCTGGACAGTGAAAACTTAAAGATAAAAGATAAATCACTTGTTTGGAATACAGATTTATTAGAAACTTTAGAGTATAAAAATCTTATTGCTCAAGCTGTAGTCACTATGAATTCTGCTCATAATAGAAAAGAAAGCAGAGGTGCGCATGCTAGAGAAGATTTCAAGGAAAGAGACGATAAAAACTGGATGAAACATACACTATCCTGGCTTGACGACGAAAAATGTAAGCTGGAATACAGATCAGTTCATGAATATACCCTTTCAAATGAAGTTAAATATATAGAACCTAAAGCAAGAGTTTATTAATGGTTCAATTCAACCTTCCAGATAACTCAAAACTCACTGACGGTGATTATTATAAATTAGAATCTGAAAACAAACGTATAAAAAAGTTTAAAATTTATAGATGGTCTCCCGAGGATGATAAAAATCCTAGGATGGATACTTATGAAGTTGATATCGATGATTGCGGTCCAATGGTATTAGATGCCGTTATGAAGATTAAAAATGAAGTTGATACTTCTTTAACTTTTAGAAGGTCTTGCAGAGAGGGAATTTGCGGCTCATGCGCTATGAATATCGATGGCACAAATACACTTGCATGTACAAAAGCAATTTCAGATGTGAAAGGTGATATTAAAATTTATCCTTTACCTCACATGCCTGTTATCAAAGACTTGGTAACAAATTTGAAAAATCTTTACAAACAACTAAAGTCTATAAAGCCATGGCTAATAAAACAAAAACAAGAAGCAAGTGATACAGAAAATATTCAATCAAGAAATGATCGAGAAAAACTTGACGGTTTGTATGAATGTATATTATGCGCTTGTTGTTCTACATCTTGTCCTAGTTATTGGTGGAACAGTGATAAGTATTTAGGGCCAGCCGTCTTACTGCAATCTTATAGGTGGCTGCAGGATAGTCGTGATGAGGAAAGAAAAGAGAGACTTAAAGAGCTGGATGATACATTTAAAGTTTACAGATGCCACACCATAATGAACTGCACTCAAGCCTGTCCAAAAGGCCTTAATCCAGCTAGAGCAATCGCTGGAAT
>CACDOH010000015.1 GCA_902554325.1 uncultured Pelagibacteraceae bacterium | reverse complement strand
TTGATCCTACAGAAACTAGAAGTGTAATATTAAAAGCAGCGAGATAAGTTTTATGGAAACGAATTTTGAGCTAGATGATCCAAACTATTACAGTATGAGATTTGGATTAATCGTACTGCAAAGTGATGAGACAATTGAGCAAGAAATTAGAAGCACGCTTGATGAAAGTATGGCTATGTATCACTCAAGAATTCCGTGTAACCAATCTGTCAATAATGAAAACCTTGCAAAAATGGAAAATGATTTACCAATAGCAGTGGGACTGCTTCCAAAAATCAACTTTAACGGTATTGGATATGCGTGCACCTCAGGTGCAACAGTGATTGGCTCTGAAAAAATAAATAAATTAATTAATGTGCAGCATAAAAATGCTTTCATAACAGATCCCATAAAAGCGGTTAAGGAAGCGCTTAATAGCTTTGGATGTAAGAATATTGCATTTGTTTCACCCTATGAACAATCTGTAACTCAAAAACTCAAACAAAATCTTCAGAGTGATAATTTTAATATATCAGCGGATAAATCATTTAATGAGTCAGATGATACAGTAGTGGCAAGAATATCTGAAAGAGATAGTTTGCGAGCAATATTAGAAATTGGAAAAAATGATTGTGATGCAGTATTTATTTCATGCACAAATTTGAAAACATTTAAAATAATAGATGAAGCAGAACGCATACTGAATAAACCCGTTGTATCTTCAAACCAGGCAATGATATGGCATATGTTTCGTGGCTCTGGGCATGCATCAACAAATGGACCTGGGATGCTTTTTAAGCAGAGTCTAACTAAGAGCTAGCCAAATTCCAACGCCTACCATTAGTAGGCCAGCCAAACGATTTATTGATTGAATATTTTTTTGTTTCTTCAAGATAATTGCAAGCATCTGTCCTCCAGTTGCATAAATCATCAAAGATAAGAATTCTATTATTAATATGATGACAACCAATGCTGACATCTGAGGCATTAATGCTAATTCATAATTGATAAATGCGGGCACCATAGCAATAAAAAAAGCCCATCCCTTAGGGTTTGCAACAGCAGTAAGAAATCCCTGACTTGCTAACTTTAAAAAATTAATTTCAAAAGAGTGTGTTCCGTCCAAATTTAATGCTAATGATCCCCTTGAATTAAACATTTGATAGCCAACAAACATCAAGTAAATTCCTCCTCCATATTTAAAGAAGAGAAATGTCATTGGATATGATGAAATAATTGCCCCACCACCTATAACTGCAGTTCCAGCGACTATTAGTACGCCTATAAGTTCCCCAACCATCATTTTCATCGTATTCTTAAGGCCAATAGTAATACCCATAGTTAAAGCAAGAGTCATGCAAAGACCTGGTGTTATAGAAATAACAAAGAACAAAGGAATAAAAAAATATAGAAGGGTAAAGTCTAAAAACATAAAAAATTTGTATCTGATTTTTAGACACAAATCACAAAAAAACGGGGCGATTTAAACACCCCGAAAGGTCTCCATCTCGCCCCGAAATTCCGGACTAACTTTGAACAAACTCCCCGAAAGGCTTTCGATCTTTGTTGTTCCGATACTCTAAGAATAATTTGTCAAAAAAAAATTTTAAACTAAAAAAAAATTATTTTCATTTCTTAACTTGTGGATAAGTGGAAAACTTATTTAGTAATAGAATCAATAAAATAATTAATAAATTTAATAAGTGTTCAAACAGTTATTTTTTTAAGTGGTTTTTCAGTAATTGGAAAATGCATTAATGCAGAAACAAATCCAAGGATTACACATACCCACCACATGATATCGTATGAACCATAAAAATCATAAAATCGGCCTCCAAACCAAGAACCCATGAATGAACCAACTTGATGTGAAAGGAATGTGAAACCATAAAGCATAGACATATATTTAGTTCCAAAAATTACAGAAATAATACCACTTGTAAGAGGAACAGTTGAAAGCCATAGAATGCCAAGCAATGCAGCAAAAATTAATACTGTAACCTCAGTTTTAGGAAGAAAAATAAAAACCAAGAATAAAAGTGCACGTAGCGCATATAAGATGACAAGGAGATTTTTTTTTGAATTTCGATCACCCAAATGACCGAAATACAATGTCCCAAAAACATTAAATAAACCAATCAAAGCGAGCGACCAAGAGCCAATCCACAAAGGTAATGTAAGATCAGTAAGGTAAGCTGGCAAATGAGTTGCCACAAATGAAACGTGAAATCCGCATACAAAAAAACCAAATGTTAGTAACACATAGCTTTTATTTGCAAAAGCTTCGTTAAGTACAGACGCTAATGATTGGGTAGCCTGATCATCCTTTCCTGAATTAAAGGAAGTTTTTGTAAGAGTTAATGCAAACAAAATCATTATTAAAGATATAAAACAAAGATATATTATTGATTTTTGCCAATCAGTTGCTTCAATCATGTATCCTGTTAGTGGGACGATTAAAAATTGACCTAATGAACCTGCTGCCATTACAATTCCCAATGATAATGTTTGATATTTTCCTGTAACCGCTTTACCTACAGCTCCAAGAATTACAGCTGTTCCACATCCAGCACAGCCAAAGCCAAAAACTACTTGTGAAACTATCAGAAGAGCCGATCCATCAACAAGAGACATCATATAAAGGCCTATTAAAAAAAAGATGGCTCCATAAAGACCAGCAATTGATGAACCATATTTATCCGCAATCGCTCCAAATATTGGAGATCCAATTCCAATCATGAGGAATTGAATTGCAATAGCAAACCCAAACACCTCTCGTCCTGTTAGTATGTGGTCTGAAATAGGAATTAAATATAATCCGGATGAATGCCTTATTCCAAACGATACTAATAAAAGAACACATCCACCTACTATTACTAATAGGGAAGAAGAATGCCTAAAAAATTTCATTATATATATTTTATATACAATTATCCCTTACTTGCTACACTTATCACTTATGGCATTTACAATAGTATACCTTGTAGTCCTTGTATTGCTTCTGACCTTATTTGCTAGAAAACAAATTAAAGGGATAGGTAGTGCAAAAAAGTTTGATGAAAAAGCAATGCTCGTTTTATGGCTTATCCTTGGAATGGTCGGACTAATAACAGGAGGTTTATAAAAACATTATTTTCATATGATTAGAAGAAAGCTCAAAAGAGTTGTGCAAAGCCTGCGTATAACTTTAAATCAATTTACTCCAAATACTCTTAAAAGATATTTTGCTAAAAGATATTGGAAAAATAAATTTAATACCTCTAATACTGAGTACGCTAATATTATATATGATCATGCAGAGACACTTAATTTAAGACTTAATCAAATTTGTGAGTTTGGCTCAAATGCAGGCGGTAATTTAAAATATTTTTTAGATAATTATAAAAATTTATCGGCCATAGGTATTGATATAAATCCAATTGTTAAAGATTTAGAAAAAACTTATAAAAACTATATGGGTATTATAGGAGATGAAAAAACATTAAGTAAATTTAATAATGATTTTTTTGATTTATCTTTTACTGTTTCTGTTCTTGATCACATTCCAGACAAAAAAATAGTGTTTCAAGTTTTACAAGATTTAATACGCACTTCTAAGGTAGTTATTTTATTAGAGCCATATATAGAAAATGTAGAGGGAGATGTGTCAAATAAAGCAAGGTACATGATAAAAGATGGACTTATAAATGAACGTAAAGTTTTTAATAATTTTTGTTACTTATGGAATTACGATGAATATTTGATCGATAATAACTTAAACTTCAAAAAGAATACAATGCCTTTACATAGTGCTTCTCTAGGACCTTTTTACCATATTTATATAATAACCAAAAAAAATTAACAAAATTTGGCATTTATGACAAAGCAATAATCTAAGCTTAATTTTAAGATTCTTTTGTTAGAAATGGCGGAAAGGATGGGATTCGAACCCACGATACGGTCACCCGCATACACGCTTTCCAAGCGTGCGCCTTCAACCACTCGGCCACCTTTCCTTATTCAACCTTCAAAGCAGCGATAAATGCTTCTTGAGGAATATCAACTTTTCCGTAAGTTCTAAGTCTTTGCTTACCTTTTTTTTGCTTATCTAGTAGTTTTCTTTTTCTATCCGTAGCTCCGCCACCGTGAATTCTGTCAATCACGTTTTTTCTGTATCCACGCACTGTTTCTCGAGCAATTATTTTTCCTCCGATTGCTGCTTGAATAGGTATATGAAACTGATGCCTTGGTATTAATTCCTTAAGTTTTTCGCACACCGCTCTTCCTTTCTTCTCAGAAAAGTTTCTATGAACAATAATTGATAAGGCATCAACAGGTTCATCATTAACTAAAATGCTTAGACGAACAAGATCACTTTCCATATACTGATCAATTTCATAATCAAAACTTGCATATCCACTAGATATTGATTTCAATTTGTCATAAAAATCAAAAACAATTTCATTTAGTGGCAACCTATACGTAAGTATTACTCTGGATCCTGAATAAGTCAGTTCACTCTGAATGCCTCTTTTATCCTCACAAAGTGAAATAATACTGCCCAGATACTCATCTGGACATATTATCGTTGCTTTAATCCAAGGCTCAGAAATTGTTTTGATTTTCATTATCTCAGGCATATCCGCTGGATTATGAAGCTCAATTTTACTATCATCAGTAAGTAAGATGTCATAAATGACACTCGGAGCTGTTGTAATTAAATCTAAATCAAATTCTCTATCCAATCTTTCAACAATAATCTCAAGGTGAAGTAATCCCAAGAAACCACACCTAAAGCCCATACCTAATGCAGCTGAGGTTTCTTGCTCATAATGAAAACTTGAATCATTTAGCTTTAATTTTGCGAGAGCATCTTTTAAGAATTTAAAGTCTGCTGCATTAGTTGGAAAAAGACCACAAAATACGACTGGTTGACTGGGTTTGAAGCCAGGCAATGCCTGAGTTTTCTTATCATTTGATAAAATAATAGTATCCCCTACTTTGGTTTGAGAAACCTCTTTAATTGCAGCAGTAATAAATCCGAGTTCACCTGTCTTGATCTCTTCATTGATAATCATTTTAGGGGTAAAGCATCCAATTCTTTCAATTAAATGCTTAGTGTCAGTTTGATGGAACCTGACTTCCATACCTTTTTTCAATGTGCCGTTAATAACTCTTACCAAAACTACAACTCCTAAGTAAGCGTCGTACCAGCTATCAACGAGTAATGCTTTTAAAGGTTCTGTTGTACTCCCAACTGGAGCTGGGAGATCATTTACAATAGTTTCTAGAACATCTTCTATACCTATTCCAGATTTTGCGGAAATTTCTAAAACATTGCTTGTATCGATTCCAAGAATATCATCAATTTGACCTTTTACTCTCTCAGGATCTGCTGCAGGTAAATCAATCTTATTTAAGACAGGAATAATAACATGATCATTTTCAACAGCTTGATATAAATTTGCTAGTGTTTGAGCTTCAACGCCTTGACTTGCATCAACAACAAGAAGTGAGCCTTCACAAGCTGAGAGTGAGCGATTCACTTCGTAGCTGAAATCAACATGTCCCGGGGTATCTATGATATTTAATGTATAGATTTCACCATCCTTAGCCTTATACTTTAATTGAACTGTCTGTGCTTTAATAGTGATTCCCCTTTCTCGTTCAATCTCCATTGAGTCAAGTACTTGAGACTTCATCTCTCGTTCCGACAGACCGCCACAAAATTGTATTAATCTATCTGCAAGTGTAGATTTACCGTGATCAATGTGCGCAATAATTGAAAAGTTTCTGATATTTTTGGTTCCAGTCATAGAATATAAATTTTAGGATCGAACGGTTCCAGAAGTTGATTTTTCAATAGCCTCAACAATTTTTGAACCCAAGCTATTAATATCATTTTCATCTAATGTTTTTTCTTCTGATTGTAAAATAACTTTGATTGCCATTGATTTTTTATCATTTCCCAAACTTTTGTCCTCAAATAAGTCAAATATTTCTGCGCTCTTTATTATTTTTGTATCAACATTTAATGCAGCTTTGATTAAATCACTACTTTTAACATCCTTATCAAGTATAAAAGCAAAATCTCTCGTTACACTTTGAAAATCACTTAGAATTAGTTGTGGTTTGTTTGTAGTCTTCTTTTCAGTTATGGGAATATTATCGATCAGTAACTCGAATAAGTTTACTCTGGTTTTTATTTTAAATTTATTTGCAATTCTTGGATGTAATTCGCCAAAGTAACCAATCTCTATTTTCTTGTTTAGGATAATCTTGCCTGAGCGTCCTGGATGGTACCATGAAGGGGCTTCATCAGAGATTAAAATTTTCTTATTTCCTGGCACTAAATAATTTATAACGTTTAATAGATCATTTTTAACATCAAAAATATCAAATTCTTTTTTTTCACTTCTCCAAGTCTTACTATTGCTTAAGCCATATTTCACACCGCATATTGAATTCATTTGATCTTCAGGAGTGGTTGAATTGTACTGACTGCCAGCTTCAAAAATAGACAAAGATTCAATTCCACGCGCTGTATTTTTTTTAATTGATCCTAGTAGGTTAGGAATAAGACTGGGTCTTAATATATCTAAATCCTCTGAAATTGGATTGATTATTTTTAATTTTTCAACTTCACCGAAAGATGCACTTTTCTTGGAATCTGAAAAAGAGAATGTAATAAATTCATTATATCCCTCTGACGCTATGAAATGCTTTGCCTTTGAAATTATTTTTTGGGAACTATTAAGTATATATTTGTTGACCTTATTGATAGCTCTAATATTTGAAGTGGGAATATTTTCATATCCTTTGATACGAATAATTTCCTCACTTATATCTGCTTCTCCATGGATATCCTGACGCCATGATGGAATTGTACAATGAATAATCTCACCATTTTTCTTTGCTCCAAATCCTAAAGAATTCAAAATTAAAATAATCTCATCATTGGTGATCTCTAATCCCAATCTTTTAACTATATTTTTAACTGAAATGTCAATTGTATCTAAACTGTCAGATATTTTTCCGGCTAATTCAATTTCACTACATTCACCTCCACATATTTCAAGTATTAGTTGAGTAGCATAGTGAATTCCCTCTAAAGTTGACCCTGGATCAATTCCTCTTTCGAATCTATATCTTGCATCGCTTAATATAGATAAGTCTCTCCCAGTTCTTGCTGTATTTACGTTGTCAAAAAGTGCAGACTCTAAAAGTACATTAATAGTATCCAAATTACACCCCGTACTTTCACCTCCCATAATGCCTCCCAAACCTAAAACTTTTTCTTCATCTGAAATTGTGCACATACCATTTTTTAAATTATAGGTCTTTTCATCTAAAGCTTTAAAGCTTTCACCGTCTTGAGCTGATCGAACTATAATTTTTCCTTTAACTTTATCAGCATCGTAAACATGTAATGGTCTATTTTGGTCAAACATCACATAATTTGTTATATCGACTAAAGCTGAAATGGGCCTTAAGCCAATTGACTTTAATTTTTTCTGCAGCCAGTCAGGACTTGCTACATTTTTTACATTTTTTATATAGCTTCCTGCAAATGCTGGGCACATATCATTATCTTGTATTTCAATTTTAATTGGGGATTCAAACGAGCCTTTTTTTGTCTTAAACTCTCGGGTCTTTAACTTCCCAGCACCTGCTGCAGCTAAATCCCTTGCAACACCAAGGACACCCAAACAGTCTTGACGGTTGGGGGTAATACCTATTTCAATTAAAATATCATTCATTCCCGACATATCTGCAAACGAGCTGCCAACCTCTGCATCTTCCTCTAAACTAATAATGCCGTCGTGCTCATTTGAAATTCCAAGCTCATACTCTGAACACATCATTCCATAAGACTCAACACCACGAATCTTGGCTGCTTTTATTTTCAGCTGATTTACAGGAATGACAGATCCAACAGGAGCATAGACAACTTTCATCCCTTTTGTAACATTGGGAGCTCCACATACTACATCAACTTTTTCTCTACCGATATCTACATTGCATAATTTTAGTTTATCTGCATTAGGGTGTTTTTCTTCTTCCAGAACCTGTCCAACAATAAAGTCTTTATAGGCTAAGCCTGTATCTTGAACACTCTCTACCTCCAATCCAATTGCCGTTAATTTATCAACTACTTCATTATATTGATGCTCTGTTTCTAAATGCTCTTTTAGCCATGAGTAAGTGAACTTCATTAGCTTAAGTCCCTGATGAGAGAAGGAAAGTTTAAGGGAGAAAAGCCATAATGCTTATTCCATCTTAAATCGCACTCAAAAAAAGTTCTTAAATCACTTATACCATACTTAAGCATTGCAAGGCGTTCTATGCCCATGCCAAAGGCGTACCCTTGAAAACTATTCGGATCAATATTTACATTTTGTAGAACTTTTGGGTGCACCATCCCGCAACCTAATATTTCTAGCCAGTCATCACCTTCACCAATAACTAATTGACTCCCTTTTTTTGTATAACCTATATCAACTTCTGCTGACGGCTCTGTGAACGGAAAATGACTTGGTCGAAATCTCATTTTAAGTTTATCTGTTTCAAAAAAAGTTTTAAGAAATATTTCAAGACATCCCTTGAGATGACTCATATTGCTTTCTTGATCGATTACTAATCCCTCAACTTGATGAAACATTGGGGAATGTGTTTGGTCATTATCGCACCTAAATGTTTTCCCAGGAGCAATCAGTCTAATAGGAGGTTTATGCTCAAGCATGCTCCTGATTTGTACAGGTGATGTATGTGTTCTTAATACATTCTGCATATTGTCTGTTTGCGTTTCTACATAAAATGTATCATGCATTTGCCTTGCCGGATGATGTTCTGATGTATTTAGCGCAGTGAAATTATTATAGTCCGTTTCGACTTCTGGCCCCTCTGCAACATAAAAATCTAAGTCGCCAAATATTGTGACTACTTCCTCAATGACTTGAGTTATAGGGTGAATTGATCCCAAAGAACTTGATACTGGTAATGTTACATCGAGCGTCTCAGAGGATAGTTTTTCATTTAAATTCCTATCGTTTAGTTCTTCTTTCTTGTCTTCTATAAGACTCAATATTTTATTTTTAAGAGTATTTAGTATTTCAGCTTGTTTTTTTCTATCCTCGACTGAGAGATTAGCAAGCTCCTTCATTAAAAGAGAGATCTCTCCTTTTTTACCAAGATATTTTATACGGCATTCATTCAAGCTTTCTAAATCTGTAACTTTAGATAAAGAATTTGTAATTTCTTGCTCTAGTTTTGTAAAATCAACCATAACAATACAACAATATCAGATTTAGTTTTTTCTGTAATAAGAATATATTTGTGTAAAAGATAATAAGCTAGTTATTTAGCGGCAGATTGAACTTGTTCGGCTAAATGCTTAAATGACGATGGTTCATTCATTGCTAAATCAGCTAGGATCTTTCTATCGAGTGAGATATTCAATTTTTTCAATCCGCTTATAAAAACTGAGTATGATATACCGTACTCTCTTGCCCCAGCATTTATTCTTTGAGTCCATAGAGACCTGAAGTCTCTCTTTTTGGCTCGGCGATCACGATATGCATATTGTAGAGATTTTTCGACTGCCTGCTTTGCTACTTTAAAGGTATTTTTTCGTCGACCTCTGTAACCTTTAGCTTGCTTGATCACCTTCTTGTGTCTTGTGTGTGCAGTAACTCCTCTTTTAACTCTTGCCATAATAATAACCTATCTATGCGTACGGTAAAAACTTTTTAACAATGCGGGCATCTTGATCAGACAGAATAGTTGACCCTCTCTGATTCCTTATCTGCTTATTAGTCCTTTTAATCATACCGTGCTTTTTCCCACTTTGATAAGATTTAACTTTACCAGATGCAGTAACTCTGAACCTCTTGTTAGCGCCCTTTTTTGTTTTGAGTTTTGTCATAATGAATGAGCAGGGTTATATCCCCTGGATAGGAAAAAATCAAAGGTTTTTATAATTGAAATGAATATGAAAAAATAGCCTAGTTAGGAGTAAAAATCATTGTAAATTGCCTGCCTTCTAGTTTGGGCTCTTGCTCAATTTTACTTGTTGACCCCATAGTCTCTCTTATTCTTTCCATTAAATTCTCGGCAATATCATGATGCTCAAACTCACGCCCTTTAAACCTAATGGTAAATTTTACTTTGTCTCCAGCAGTAATAAACTTTTGTGCCGCCCTTACTTTAAAATCATAATCGTGAACATCTATTCCTGGACGCATTTTTATTTCTTTTATTGTAACTTCTTTTTGTTTTTTCTTTGAAGTACTTGCTTTTTTTTGGGCCTCATATTTGAATTTTCCAAAATCTAGTATTTTGCATACCGGTGGGTCAACTTGCGGAGATACTTCAACAAGATCTAATCCTACCTCAATAGCTTTTTTTACAGCTTCATCGGTATTAACAACTCCAAGGTTGTTACCTTTTTCATCAATTAGTCTAACTGTGGAAGTGGTTATGAACTCGTTAATTCGGAATTTTGGGCCTTTAGTAGATTGATTGTATCTATTATTTTTCTTTTGAAGTGCTATTTTAATCTCCTATATCTGTTGTTGTGAAGGTATCATACATTTTTTTATAAAAAAATCATTTAAATTTTCAAACTTTATTTTTTCTTGCTTATCGCTTCCAAATACTCTCATTGTTATAGAACGTTCTTCAATTTCCTTCTTTCCAAGAATTAATTGAAAGGGAATTTTTTTTAGAGAATTCTCTCTTATTTTATAACTAATTTTTTCATTGCGCAGATCTTTTTCAACTCTTATGCCAGCTTTCTTTAAACTCTTATAAACTTCTTCACCATATTCATTGATTTCTGAAGTTATCGGTGTAACGATCGCTTGCACAGGAGATAACCAAAGTGGAAGTGCGCCTGCGTAGTGTTCAATTAGTATGCCTGTAAACCGTTCTAAAGATCCAAATAGTGCTCTGTGAAGCATTACTGGATTATATTTTTGACCATCTTCACCTACATAATGTGCTTCAAGTCTTTCGGGCATATTAAGATCTACTTGCAGTGTTCCACACTGCCACTCTCTACCTATTGCATCTTTAAGAATAAATTCTAACTTGGGTCCATAAAATGCACCTTCCCCAGGATTTAATGAATACTCTAATCCAGTTGCTTCCATTGCGTCCCGTAATGCAGCCTCTGATTTATCCCATACTTCATCATTACCGACTCTCTTTTCAGGACGATCTGAAAACTTAATTGATACGTCCTCAAATCCAAAATCTTTATAAATACTTAAAACCAAATCGCACACCTTTTTACTCTCTTCAGTAATTTGATCTTCAGTACAATATATGTGTGCATCATCTTGCGTAAAAGCACGCACCCTCATTAAGCCGTGTAGAGCGCCAGATGGTTCATATCTGTGTACTTTACCAAATTCTGCAATTTTCAAAGGAAGATCTCTATAACTTTTTAGTCCTTGCTTGTATACTTGAACACCACCTGGACAATTCATTGGTTTAAGAGCATATACTCGATCATCCCTTGCTTCAGTTGTAAACATATTGTCTCCAAATTTTTCAAGGTGTCCTGACTTTACCCATAAAGACTTATCCATGATATCTGGCGTGTTTATCTCTTCATAGCCAGCTTCTTCTTGGCGACGCCTCATGTAATCAATCAACGTGCTGAATAAAGTCCAACCTTTTGCATGCCAAAAAACAGATCCTGGAGCTTCTTCTTGAAAATGAAATAAATCGAGTTGCTTACCAAGTTTCCTATGATCTCTTTTTTCAGCTTCTTCCAAAAGTATCAGGTATTTTTTTAATTGCTCTTCAGTTTCCCATGCAGTTCCATATATTCTTTGGAGCATTGGATTATTAGAGTCTCCTCTCCAGTAAGCTCCTGCAACTTTAGTTAATTTAAAAGCCTTACCTATTTTTCCAGTAGACTCTAAGTGAGGACCCTTACATAAATCAAACCAATCACCGTGATAATAAACTTTTAATTCCTCGCTTTCAGGCAAGTCTTTAATGATTTCAACTTTATATTTTTCACCTTTATCCAAAAATAATTTAATTGCATCATCTCTATTCATAATTTTAAAAGATGTTTTTTCATCTCGGTTAACAATTTCTTTCATCTTCTTCTCAATGACACCTAAGTCTTTATCAGTAAAAGGATCTTTGCGATCAAAGTCGTAATAAAAACCATTCTCTATTACAGGGCCAATGGTAACTTGCGTTTCGGGAAATAGCTCTTGAACAGCCATAGCAAGAACATGAGCTGTATCGTGACGCAATGTGTCTATAAACTTTTCATTATTTTCCATAAAAGGATTACTATTATATCATCTATCTACAAATGAGAATCAATTTTCTCAATGACCGTTTCAGGAGACAGTTCGTGTAGATTTTTACTGAAAATACTATGAAAATTATCTGTCTGAATGCTTACTTTCTCTGGAGATGTATGACTTCCAAATATAGCTAAGCCTTTACAGCCCAAATGGGCCGCAAGGTGTGCAGGACCAGTATCGTTTGAGATTACATATTTTGAGCCAGCCAATATCTTCGATAATTGAAAGAAATTTGTATGATCTTTGTTATTCATTAATATTTTGACGTCGTAATTTCTTGCTTTTTCATATTCTCCTGGCCCTGGAACAATAATGATATCGATGTCTGGATATTTTATTTTTAATTTAGTAATTAAATCATGGTAATGAGGCCATAGTTTCTGACGATGCTTAATGGAACAAAATGGAAAAAGTGTAATATAATTTTTCTTGATTGATGAGGGTATAACAAATTCTTGATCAATCATCCATGTAACTTGAGGTTTACGTGTAAATTGTACATTCACATTAGCCCTGGATAATTGAATGTTAAATCTCTCAAGTATGCTTTTTTTATCAAACTCTTCTTTTTTTTCATTTAGATTTAATATTGTTCTTGAAGAAATCCATTCAATCGAATTCGATAAATATTTTCTATAGAACTCTGTTCTACGTGAATTTTGTAAGTCAAATATTTTTTGAAATTTTAAGTTTACAATTACATCTTTAATCTTTAGTAAATAAAAAATATTCCACCTAGATTTTCTTTCATCAACTATAACTTTATCAATGTAGGGACATCTTTCAAAATAAGATCTAAACGCAGGTGTAGTAAGAATATAAATTTCATTATCAATGTAATTTTCTCGTATATCTCTCAGGCAACCATTAATTTGTATAATGTCACCAAATGATCCGTGTTTTATCACTAAAATTTTGTTGGTCATTTATTCGATTATTTCATTATAAAAATTTAAAGTTGAGTCACACATTTTTTTATCTGAATAATTTTTTTGAACATTCGTTATGCATGCCTGTCTAACTGTTTCTGAGCAGTGTTTATTTTCATTAATTGCTTTTAATATTTTAGCAGATAAATCATTCTCATCGGCGTTATTAAATAAGTAACCTGTTTCATTATTAATAATAGTTTCAGTTGAACCCCCATGATTAGAGGCAATAACAAATTTGCCCATTGCTTGCGCTTCAACAGAAATTCTACCAAAAGCCTCGGGATCTGTAGATGGTGAGACAACTATATCTGCAATGCTGTAAAAGTTATTAATATCATTTCTTGCACTGATAAAATGCACATTGCCTTCAATATCTTTTTCATGAACAAAAGTCGTTAATCTTTTTTTAAGTGAAGTATTGTCGTCAGGCCCTACCATTAATAATTCAAGTTTTTTCTCAGTTTGTTGGCTTACTTGCTCAAACGCTTTTAGTAATAGTAAATGACCTTTCCATTCTGTCATTCTCCCAGGCAACATTATTTTGATAGCATCTTTATTTATTTTAAACTCTTTTAAAATGTCATTTTTGATTTGTTGATCTATAGATGCTACATTGAAAAATTCTAAGTCAATGCCTCTTGGAATTATTTTAATTACTTTTGGCATTTTTTGATATTTGGTCTTGATCTCGTTATATATAAATTTGGAAATCGCGATTGTGCCGTCAGTCATTAGCATGACTGAATTATAATATTTTTTCAAAGCATTATTAAAATTATAGGTTCCATGAAAAGTAGAAACATATTTAGTGCGCGTCATTAAACAAGCAAAATACGAACTCCATGCAGGCGCCCTACTTCGTACATGAAGGATATTTATACCAAATAATTTAATAATCCTTACAAGCCTAAAGATATTCAAAATTATGATTAAAGGATTCTTTGAATGTACGGGAACTTTTATGACTTTAGTTTCATGTTCACTAACTTTCTTTATATTTTGTCCTGAATTTGTTGCAATGTAGGAATTATAATTTTTTTCTGTCAAATAATTTGCAACATCTACACAACCTTGTGAAGCCCCACTAACGTCAAGATTAGGTATAACTTGCAATACACAAATTTTTGATTGCATATAGTATTTCTAATAGTTAAATGCTTAATAGTAAATCATTATGCTCAATAAAATAAAATATCATAAATCATCTCTAAACGATCAAATTGCATATTTGCATGAGAATCAGAATTCAGAGATCTCCATATTTTTTTTTGGAGGTTACAGCTCTAGCATGACTGGAACAAAAGCAACTGCTTTAAGTGCATGGTGTAAAACAAATAATTTAAATTTCATAAGATTCGATTATTCAGGTCATGGATCGTCAGCAGGTGAGTTTGAAGATGGGGGTATTAGCAAGTGGTCGGAGGAAGCTCATGAAATTTTCAATTTATGTAAATCAAAGATTAATATAATTATTGGGTCAAGTATGGGGGGCTGGATTTCTTTAATAGTAGCTAAGAGAAATCCTCTAACGATACATGGATTAATAGGCATCGCATCGGCTCCTGACTTTGTAGTTGGAGAGTGGAATAGGTTGAGTAAAGAACAAAAAACTCAAATTAAAAAAGATGGAAAAATCATTATCAATTGGGACAAATATTCGGAAGATTATACGATAACTTATAAATTCTTAGAAGACGGCAAGAAGAATATGATATTACACGAGCCAATTAAAATAAAGTGTCCTATAAGATTGCTTCATGGGCGACAAGACCAAGTTGTAAGTTTTGAGACTTCTGAAAAAATTATTAATAAGATCGAAAGTGATAATAAACAACTGAAAATAATTGAAGATGGTGATCATAGTTTGTCCAGAAATCAGGATCTAAAGATATTATTCCAAACAATCACAGAGTTAGCTCTGTGAATTCCACATTAAATAATTATTTTCTTCTAATCTTTCTTGGTGCTGTATGGGGCGCATCATTTGTTGCAATAAAATTTTGTAATTTAATGTTTAACCCAATTGAAGTTGGTTTTTTTAGAACGTTTATAGGTGCTTTAATATTATTATTGGCTGTTCTTTTTCGTTCAGGAAATTTAGAACTCTTCCAAAAAAATTCATTTACTTATGCAATCATAGGATTATTTAATGCAGCAATACCATTTACATTAATTCCATATGGGCTTATGTCGCTGCCAAGTAATATTGGAGTGATAATCATGTCTGCTAATCCTTTCTTAGCTCTTATACTCGCACACTACTTTACTGAAGATGAAAAACTCAATTTGAGAAAAACAATTGGAACGATTATAGGCTTTTCAGGAGTCGTATTTGCTGTAGGTGTGCAGGTTTTTGTTACAGATATGTCAAGTTTTATTGGCGCCCTTGCTATATATCTTGCAGGTTGTTCATATGTGGTATCAAATTTAATTATCAGAAAAGTCTCAGACTTGCCGTCCGACATGGTAACAATGAATACGCTAGCGTGGGGAAGCATATGGCTTATTCCGTTTATGTTCATTTATGCACAGCCAATGAGTTATGAAGTAAGCACTGCAGCAATAACTGCCGTGATTTATTTAGGAATTATTCCTACGGGTTTAGCTTTTAGCTTAAGGCAAGTTTTAATTCGCTCTGCAGGCACCACATTCATGATGCAAGTTGCTTATTTAATACCTGTTTTTGGGATATTTTACGGGTGGGCGTTGATGAATGAACCTTTGAAATTTTCACTATTAATTGGGGTTATTTTAGTCGTGATAGGTATCGCAATAAGCCGTTTACAAGTTGAAACAAATTCTGGAATTTAAGAAATTAACAATTAATAATTTTATTATAGCCCTCAATATATGTTGGGTACTTTAAGATTACGCCTAATTCCTCCTTTATTAGTTTATTATTAACCTTTTTATTTTCAGTGAAGAAACTTTCTCTTTTTTCATCTTCACTTAATTCTGAGTATTGCACTTCTCGATCAATTATTATTCCTGTTTTATCAGATATATATCTAACAACATCATTTAAAGATGATGGTAGATCATCAGCAACATTGTAAATACTTATGGGATTTGGTTTATTCATTGAAGCATTAATTATATTTACCAAGTCATCAATATAAATTCTCGAAAAAAAATGATTATCTTTAATTACATTAATAAAATTTCCTGAACTTATTCTATCTATAATGCTTCTTTGCGGTCCATATATGCCTGCAATCCTGAATATATGAAGAGGAAGATTATATTTATTTGAAATATCAATCCATTGATCTTCTGCAAGTTTTCTATTGATACCTCTAGTGAACTTTGTAAGAAGTTCAGAGTTCTCATTTACAAATTCACCTTTATGATCTCCATACACACTTGTAGCTGATAAATATCCAACCCACTTTAAATTTTTAAGATATTGTAAATCTTTATTGAAATTATTTAAAAACGGATCCCCATCATCACTGGGTGGGACTGAAATCAATAGATGGGTTATTTTATCACTGTATTTCTTTATTATTAAATTTGATTCACGAGGTGCAACAAGTTCAATATTATCATTGATTGATTTTTTCATTTCACAATTCCGAGAAGTTGCAATTATCTTGTTACTAATTAATAGCTTACACAAATGTTGAGAAGTATAACCATATCCATAAATAAAAATCATGATGCTAATCTAACCATTCTACTTTTACATCTTTATCTACCTCTAAAGATATATGCTCTTTTCTGAAATTATTGAAATCATGAGTATCTGCTATTTGTTTAAGGGCCCACACGGCCATTGACCTAACTAAGCTTGACTCATCATGAAGGAGGTCTTTTACATCCTCAATAAAAACCTTATTTTTACTATTTCCCACTGCAATCAATACGTTTCTAATAAATCGATCCCTTCCAATCCTTTTTATACTTGATCCACTAAATTTCTCTCTAAATTGTGCGTCATCAAGTTTGATAAAGGATTTGAGATCAGGTTCTATTAGTTCTGCTTTCGGATGAAAATTCTTTTCATTAGATAATTTGGCAAATTTATTCCACGGGCACACAGCTAAACAATCATCACATCCATAAATTCTATTTCCTATTAGAGATCTCAAATTTTTATCTATTTTACCTTTATGTTCTATGGTGAGATAGGAAATACATTTTCTTGCATCTAGCTTATAAGGTTCAATTATTGCCCCAGTGGGACATATGTCTATACAATCCGAGCAGGAACCACAATGATTTACCTCAGGTTCTGAAAATAGCATTTCTTTATCGACAAATATTGTTGAGAGGAACAGCCATGATCCAAAGTCTTTTGAAACTAGATTTGTGTGCTTTCCTTGCCAACCAATTCCTCCTAACATACCTATAGGTTTTTCCATTACTGGCGCTGTATCAATGAAATATTTATAATCACAATCATATAAATCGGAAATTTGTACTGATAAATGTTTTAAGTTTTTTTTGATAATTTTATGATAATCGTTATTTCTTGAATATACTGATACAATTCCTTTTTCCTTATGTGATAAAAGCTCAAGTGAATTACAATTAAAATTATAATTTACTCCAAGTACTATTATTGATTTTGCTTTGTCCCAAAGTGATTTTGGATTAGATCTCAGATGTGATCTTTCATACATCCATTTCATATCACCGTGATGGTTGTTATCTAAAAATTCATTAAGCTGTTTTTTAAAATCTAATTTAGAGCTTACTGGTATAACTCCAAAAACATCAAAACCATTTTCTTTAATTAATTGATCTAGTTTTTTATAATTGCTCTCTGTAATTAATTGGCCAGCTTCAATTTTTTTTCGAAACCCAGAGGTTGAACTAATATGTTGGCTATCTCTTTCGGACATACGTGAATGAATTTTAATTTTTCTGTTTCCCAATTATCTAATATATTTTTGGCATGCAAACTTAATGTATTTTGATGGTGCTTAAGAATAATTTGGTAAAGCTCATTTGTCCAATAATCCGAGGAAATTGTATCAAAGATTAAAGTGTCTGGATTTACTCTTAAATTAAAATTTTGATCCTCATCATATATAAATGCCATGCCACCAGTCATTCCGGCCCCAAAATTGTCTCCTGTTTTTCCTAATATTACAACAGTACCACCAGTCATGTATTCGCATCCATTTGAACCACATCCTTCCACTACAGTTGTTGCACCTGAGTTTCTAACAGCAAACCTTTCACCCGCCTCACCAGCAGCATATAATTCGCCAGACGTTGCACCATAAAGTACAGTATTTCCAATGATTGTATTTTCGTTACTGATCAAAGAACTTTTTTTGTGAGGCCTAATTGAAATTGTAGCTCCTGATAAACCTTTTCCAACATAGTCGTTTGAGTCCCCAAAGAGATTTATTTTTAATCCTTTAATTCCAAAAGCGCCAAGTGATTGTCCAGCTGATCCTGTGAGATTGATAGTCAAGTGCTCCTTATTAACTTCAGTATTTTTGAATGTTAGGTAAATAGTTGATGATAATCTAGTACCTACCGCTCTATCAGTATTTTTAATTGGATAATTTAATTCAGTTTTCTGTCCGGTCTGTAAAAATTTCGAGGCATCTTGAATAATTTTTTCATCAAGAGTAGAGCCTACGTCATTAATTGTAGAGTGATTGAAGTACTCAACATCTGGATCCTTCTCAGCTTGAATTAAAAGTGAATTCAAATCTAAATCATCTAAATGAGTTGATCCCCTTGATATTTGATACAATAAATCTGTTCTTCCTATAACATCATTTAAACTTTTCACACCTAAGTCAGCTAAAATTTCTCTGACCTCTTCTGCTATAAAGCTAAACAGATTAACCACTTTTTCTGGGCTACCTGAAAATCTCGATCTCAAATCATCATCTTGCGTACAAACACCTACTGGGCATGTGTTTGAATGACATTGTCTGACCATAATACATCCCATAGCCACTAAAGAAGTTGTGCCAACTCCAAACTCTTCAGCTCCCATCATCGCAGCGATTACTACATCTCGACCAGTCTTAATTCCACCATCTGTTCGGAGTACTACATTCTGACGCAAGCCATTTAATGTCAGAACCTGATTTACTTCCGTCAGGCCCATTTCCCAAGGAATGCCTGCATATTTAATGCTTGTTTGTGGGCTCGCTCCAGTGCCCCCATTGTGACCAGAAATAAGAATTACATCAGCTTTTGCCTTAGCAACACCCGCAGCAATTGTTCCTATGCCAGAAGAAGCAACTAATTTTACACATACTCTTGCATTAGGGTTAACTTGTTTCAAGTCATAAATAAGTTGTGCAAGATCCTCAATCGAGTAGATATCGTGGTGTGGAGGAGGACTAATTAATGTTACTCCTTGAGTTGAATGTCTTAATTTAGCAATTTCCGCTGTGACTTTAAACCCAGGTAATTGACCTCCCTCACCAGGCTTTGCCCCTTGTGCAATCTTAATTTCAATTTCTTCACAATTGTTAAGATATTCTGTAGTCACTCCAAACCTTGCAGAGGCTACTTGTTTAACTCTTGAATTTGCACTATCCCCGTTCTCAAGTGGATGTGATCGTTCAATTGACTCTCCACCTTCACCAGAGCAAGACGCTCCTCCAATTCTATTCATTGCAATCGCGAGTGTTTCATGGGCTTCTTTTGACAAAGCGCCATGGGACATGCTTCCTGTTCCAAACCTTTTTCTAATTGATGTTATGGACTCAACTTCAGAAAGATCTATACCATTTTCTGCTTCTTTAAACTCAAGAAGGTCTCTTATATTGATTGGCGCAAAATTCCCCATTGAGCTTGAGTACTTTTTATACATATCATAAGAGTCCTCGGCTACTGATGTTTGAAGAAGGTGTATTAATTTACCTTCATAAGCATGTGTTTCTCCTCCACTTCGATATCGATATATTCCACCTATAGGAAGTGTTTGAACGGTATCTGAATAAGCGTAATCATGTAATTCAATTAGTTTTTTCTCAATTCCAGTAAGGCCTATTCCCGACATTCGGCTTTGCACACCAAGGAAATATTCATTTACCGTAGAACGGCTAAGACCAACTGCTTCAAAATTAAAACCACCTCTATAGGCACTAATAACGGATATACCCAGCTTCGACATTACTTTTAGGAGTCCTTGATCAATGGCTTTTTTATATCGATCAACACATTCTTCATAGGACATGTCACCAAATAAACCTTTCTGGTTCCTCTCATAGATACAGTCTTGCGCCAAATAAGGATTTACAGTTGTTGCCCCAACGCCAATTAATACAGCGAAGTAATGAGTATCAATGCATTCTGAAGATCTGACATGTAACGAAACAAATGATCTTATTCCTTTTCGAGTAAGATCTGTATGAACTGCAGCAGTAATGAGAATTAATGGTAATGCAATTTTTTCTTCATCGGCATTAATATCTGATAAGACTATGTGAGACTTTCCACTTAGTACTGCAGTTTCAGCTTCTAACTGAATACGCTTAATTTCTTTTTTTAAATCAAATGACTTTTTGTCTACAGTACAATCAATATTTGTTGTTGTCTGTTGACCGCGTGATGAAATTTTTTTAAAAAAGCCATTAGTAATAAATGGACTATCTATTACAAAAACATTTTCTTCATATGGATTTGGATTCAAAATATCCTGAAGATTTCCAAATCTCGTTTTTAAACTCATTCTACTTTGCTCTCTTAGGCTGTCGATGGGAGGATTTGTAACTTGGCTAAATTTTTGTCTAAAAAAGTGTGACAATGGTCTGTACTTATCCGACAATACTGCTATTGGTGTATCATCGCCCATGCTGCCAGTAGATTCTTTCGCATCCGAAACCATTGGGTGCAGGATGAGTTCAAGTTCCTCCATGGTATACCCAGCAGCAATCATTTTCTTTCTTAACTTGGCTTGATCAGTAACCGTTGATTCTTTAGAAATTTTAACTCGTTTATCTAATCGTATTATTTTTTTGACATACTCTTCATATGGCGCTTCAGATGCCAATCGTTCCTTCATTTCATGATCTCTAAATATTTTACCTTCTTTAAGATTGATACCGATAATTTCACCTGGTCCTAGTTTACCTTTTTCTATTATTTTAGATTCATCGACTGTCACCATCCCTGTTTCAGAACCTACATATATAAGATTATCTAGGGAAATTGAGTATCTCATAGGCCGTAATCCATTTCTGTCCATACCTCCAATGATCCAATTTCCATCAACTGCTGCTATTGCAGCAGGACCATCCCAAGGTTCAACAATAGCGTTTGAAAATTCATACATATTTCTATGCTCAATTGGCATAAGCTCACTTCTTTTTGACCAGGCTTCCGGTATTAAAAGAGTTTTTACAAGAGGAACTGATCTTCCCGCTCTTACATACAGCTCAAAAGCTGCGTCTAAGGCCGATGAGTCTGAAACGTTTTTTTCAATAATTGGTTTAACTTGCTCACTGTCATCTCCAAATATTTCAGTGGTAATTCTTGTTTGGTGATTCCTCATCCAGTTAGTATTTCCTGATATTGTATTAATTTCACCGTTATGAGCTAACAGTCTAAAAGGCTGAGCTAAACCCCAAGACGGAAAAGTATTTGTTGAGTACCTTTGATGAAATACGGCAAAAGATGAAATAAATTCTTCATTCGCTAAATCAGGATAAAAAATTGATAGTTGTTCGGCTAAGAAAAGTCCTTTGTAGATAATTGACTCGAAACTTAATGAGCAAACATAGAAACCATTAATTTGCTGCTTAGCTATTCTTTTTTCAAGTCTTCTTCTCACAAGATACAACTCTTTTGCAAAATCAAAGTCTTTATCTCTTTCTATGTTATTTACGAACATGACCTGTTCAATCTCAGGACGAGTAGAGTTTGCTTTTTCCCCAATTACACTGTTATTTATTGGAACCTGTCTCCAACCATAGATGTAATAACCATGATCTAGCAGTTCGGACTCAATAATTGTTCTACATTTTTCTAGTGCGGCATAATCATTCCTTGGAAGAAACATCATGCCAATACCGAGAGTTTCATCTCTTTTTTCATGGCCTGTCTTAGCTATCTCATCGTCAAAAAAATTATAAGGAATCTGAGTAAGTATGCCTGCTCCGTCACCAGTCTTTCCGTCAGCATCAACGGCACCTCGATGCCATACAGCCTTGAGGGCATCAATACCGCCTTGGACAACTTCACGTCTTTGTTTGCCATCTGTAGATGCTACAAAACCTACGCCGCAAGAGTCATGTTCATGTTCCGGATTATATAAAAAGGCATCCTCTAAATTTTTTTTATTTTTTAAATATCTTTTTAATTCATTTGTCATGATGCTTTAGTATTTAGATTTTTTTCATTATTTTTTTCTTCAATATAATCATGAATAGAATTTGCTACATCTCGCCCATCTCTGATTCCCCAAACTACCAGGGAAGCTCCTCTGACAATATCTCCTGCAGCAAATACACCCTCAATACTGGTCATCATGGTATTAAATCCTACACGAACCGTACCCCATTTAGTGACTGGAAGTTCTTCGACTTCAAACATTTTTGGCAAATTTTCCGGAGAAAACCCCAGAGCAGCAATTACTAAATCGGTCTCTAATTCAAAATCAGAACCTGCTATCTCTTGAGGTATTTTTCTACCATCGGACTCTGGTTCACTTAACTTCATTTTTATACAATTTAAGAGGCTGCCATTATTATTTCTTTCAATTTTTTTTGGGAGAGATTGCCATAAAAATTCTACGCCTTCTTCCTCAGCATTGTTAACTTCTCTGGCCGAGCCAGGCATGTTCTCTTTATCTCTTCGGTAAAGACACTTAACGGATTTTGCCTCCTGTCTAATAGCTGTTCTTACGCAGTCCATAGCTGTATCTCCTCCACCAATTACAACTACATTCTTACCTTTGGCGTTGAGCAATCCATTATCAAAAGCCTCTACGCTATCTCCCAAGCCTTTTCGGTTTGATGCAGTTAGAAAATCCAAAGCAGGAACTACTTCGGATGCATCGCCTTCTAGGGAAATTTCTCTCGCTTTATAGACTCCCGTTGCAATTAATACAGCGTCATGTTTTTTTTGAAGATCCAAAAAATGAATATCTTTTCCAATTTCAGTATTTAGATGAATCTTAATATTTGAATCCTTAAGGTATTTCATTCTTCTTTGAACAATATCTTTTTCCAGTTTAAAATTCGGGATTCCATAAATCAGTAAACCTCCAGCGCGGTCATAACGATCATATACATCAATTTTGTAACCCCTTTTTCTTAATTCCTCAGCGGCAGCAAGACCTGCGGGACCCGCACCAATGATACCAATGCTATTTTCTTTTTCTAAGTACTCAGGAACTTTGATCGGTTTAATCCATCCCTTTTCGAACGCATTATCAGTTAGATATTTTTCAACTGATCCAATAGTGACTGAACCATGACCTGATTGCTCAATAACACAGTTTCCTTCACATAATCGATCTTGCGGGCAAATTCTTCCGCATATCTCTGGCATATTATTTGTGCTCGAAGATATTTGGTAAGCCTCTTCAAGTCGGTCCTCCGCCGCAAGCTTAAGCCAATCAGGAATATGATTATGCAAGGGACAATGGACGGTGCAGTAAGGAACTCCGCACTGAGAACAACGACTTGACTGCTCTTTAGCGCTGTTCTTTATAAAGTTCTCGTAAATCTCCCCAAAATCTTTTTTTCTATTTTCTGAGGACCTTTTTTCAGGGTATTGTTGATTTAAATTGGTAAATTTAAGCATAACGTCTCTTATATGTCACAATGCATGACATATTTAGATTCCTCTCATTTAATTAAACTTTTTATAACATTTAAAATATATAATAATAGTCATATAGTATGACACAGTTTAAGTTTTTCTTGCCTAAATGGCGTAAAACAGTATTTTTTTAATTCTTATGGCTTTTTTACCAATACTACTATTAGGCATTATTCAAGGTATTACAGAGTTTTTGCCAATTTCAAGTTCTGGACATTTATTAATTGCCGCTGAAGTAATGAGTATTCCCGAAAATCTGATGTTGGATGTAAGTCTGCATTTGGGCTCTCTTTTGGCTGTCATCATCTATTTTAGAAATGATATTAAAGTATTAGTTTTTCTGCTTTTACCATTCAGCATCAAATTAACTAAGGATGAGAAAAATTTAGCTTTCTGTCTCATTGTTGGAACATCGCCTGTTGTGATTGTTGGAGGCTTGCTTTTTCTTACAGGTTATGCTGATATTTTAAGGAATATAAAAATTGTTGGACTAGCAACAATAATTTTTGGACTTCTTCTCTATTATTCTGATAGTTACACTAATGCCAACACTAAAAGCATTGAAAGATTATCAATAAAAAATGCTCTCATCATTGGTCTTTTCCAAATACTGGCGATTATACCTGGGGCAAGTAGAGCGGGAATTGTGTATTCAGGTTCAAGGATAATTGGTTTAAATAGAATTGAAGCTGCAAGGCTTTCTATTTTACTATCAATTCCAGTAATTTTAATTTCTTCTGCAATACCAATTATTAAACTCATTGAGTCGCCAACAAGTGCTAATATTTCTTATAGCTTGTTTGGATTTCTGATCTCATTTTTTGTAGCTTATATATCA
>CACDOH010000014.1 GCA_902554325.1 uncultured Pelagibacteraceae bacterium | reverse complement strand
CTTTGAGCATCAGGGGTTACCATAACTAAGCATCGCCCTGTTTCACTCTCATCAGATTGAGGGACATTCGCAAAAAATACATTTTCTTTATTTAAGCCATCAACAAATGCGTTACCGACCTCATCCATTCCGACTTTTCCAATAAAAGCTGTTTTCATATTATTTTGAGCTAGAGCAACTATGGAGTTTGCAACCGAGCCACCAGAAACTGTTTTTTTAATATTAATTTTTCCTGAGATATCTTTAATACCATCTAAGTCCACCAAAGACATGAGGCCTTTTCTTAATTCGTGATCATCCAAGAATTGATCTTCTACGTCTGTAATTACATCGACGATAGAATTACCAATTCCTACAATATCATATTTATTATCTACCATGTTTCCACCCAAGGACGCAGATCTATTTCATAAGTCCACGCATTTTTTGGTTGATTATGTATCATTAAGTAGTTCTGTGCAATATCATCTGGATTCATTAGTCCATCAATTTTCTTTTTTTCTTTCACATAGTCGGGAAACAACTCATTGACCCATGGGGTATTAATTGCTCCATCAATAACAACATGCGCAACATGAATACCTTTAGGTCCTAACTCCCTTGCCATACTCTGTGAAAGAGCTCGTTTCGCATGCTTTGCACCTGCAAAAGCAGCAAAACCCTCTTTACCCCTAACACTCGCTGATGCGCCAGTAAAAATTATTGTTCCTTTTTTTCTAGGAACCATCTTTTTTGCGACTTCTCTACCCATGAGGAATGCGCCGAATGCAGCCATTTCCCAAACTTTATAATATTTTCTGGATGTTGTTTCTAAGATGCCGTATCTGATGTTTGCTCCTATGTTGTATACTGCAACTAAGATCTCTCCAATTTCCCTTTCAATTTTATTAATTAAGTTTGTGACATCATCTTCTTTTCTTGCATCAAGAGAATAAAAGAAACACTCACCACCATTTGTTTTGATTTCTTCTGCTAAACTGGATAATTTATCACCATTTCTTCTTGCAACTACAACAGTGAACCCATCATCTGCAAAAACTCTCGCTATTGACGAACCTAAACTATCACCAGCCCCAATTATCAATGCTACTTTATTTTTCATTTTGAAAGAACTCTAGCAGTTACAGTTAAACTATCAACTCTCTATTATAAAAATATCTATTTAGGTTTTTTTGTTTTTACTGGCTTTTTTCTATTGGGAAAACAGGTTTTGCAAATTTTACAATCCAAGCCAAAACATTTTCTAGCTTCACAATACTCTCTTCCGTAAAAAATAATTTGTAAATGAAGTTTATTCCAACTATCCATTGGAAAGATTTTTTTTAAATCTTTTTCTGTTTGCGTTACATTTTTTCCATTAGTTAGCCCCCATCTTTGTGCTAATCTATGAATATGTGTATCAACAGGAAAAGCTGGATGACCAAAACCTTGTGACATTACTACACTGGCTGTTTTATGGCCAACACCAGGAAGCTTCTCAAGTTCGTCAAAACTTTCTGGTACTTTGCCATTAAAATTTTTAACTAATATATTAGACAACCTATAGATTGCACTGGACTTTTGGGGTGCTAGGCCACATGGTCTTATAATCTTGTATATTTTATTTTGAGATAATTTTTGCATTTTTTCTGCATTATTTGCTTTTTTAAAAAGTATTGGTGTAATTTCATTCACTCTTTTATCAGTACATTGTGCACTTAATAGAACAGAAATTAAAAGTTCAAATTTGTTCCTATGATTTAGAGGTATGGGAGTTTTAGGATATATTTTATTTAATATATCCATTATTTTTGTTGCGCGTTCAGCTCTTTGCATCAGTTATTTCTTACTGTTCTATATATTTAAAACGTCGGCCATTGAATATAGGCCTGGCTCTTTACCCATTCCCCATTTTACAGCTTGAAGTGCGCCATTGGCAAAAATACCCCTATTTTTTGATATATGCTGAATTTTAATCGTTTCATCATTTGAAGAGAATATTATTTCATGGTCACCAATGGCTTTACCTTTTCTAAAGGATGACATTACAATTTTATCCTTTAAATTTTTACCAATTGTATTGATACGATTAATTTTCATTATATTTTCCAATTTTTTATTCTTTCCATCAGCAGCAGCATTGCCAAGCATTATGGCTGTCCCTGAGGGTGCATCAATTTTATGTTTATGGTGAGTTTCATTTATTTTTATATCAAAAGAATTATCTAATTTTGAGGAAGCAATTTTTACAATACTTTCTAATAAATTTATACCTAAACTCATGTTGCCAGATTTAATAATTGTGGCATGTTGCGCAGCAAAATCTATTTTACGTAATTGACTTTTGTTGAACCCAGTTGTTCCAATTACATGAACAATTCTTGCCTGCGCAGAATATTTTGCATGCTCCAATGTTGCTGTTGGAACTGTAAAATCAATAACTGCATCAGCTTTTGCAAACAGTTCAATAATATTATCTGTTATTAAAATGCCGGTTTTTTTTATTTTTAAAATTTGACCTATATCTTTTCCTAAAGAAGGATGGTCAACGCTCTCGGTAGCTCCAAATAATGCAAAAGATTTATCTTGAATAATCCTCCTTAGAATTTGTGTGCCCATACGGCCTGAAGCACCCGTTACGATTACTTTAATTTTTTTCATTTTTTAAAGATAATTCAAATAAAGAAAAAAGTAATGGTATTTAATTTTTTGTTTTCCAGAAATCTCTAGCTTTTTTAAAAAAAGCTGAGCTAAGAGGATTTTCTTCATTATTACTGACTTCTTGAAAGGACTTTAGAATTTCAATTTGCCTTTTGTTTAAATTTACAGGAGTTTCAACTTTGGTTTGTATATACAAATCACCAAGATAGCCACTTCTTACGTTTGGCATTCCTTTTGATTTAAGTCTAAATTGATCTCCTGTTTGAGTTCCCTGAGGTATTTTTAATCTCGCTTTACCCCCATCTATAATTGGTACATCAATAGATCCACCAACAGCGGCATCAATCATTGAAATAGGTACCTCAGCAAAAAGATTTTCATCTTCCCTAGCAAATATACTATGTTCGTTTACATTAACAAAAATATACAAATCACCTTGCTGACCACCATTTGTACCAGCCTCGCCCTCGCCACTTAGTCTTATTCTTGATCCATCATCAACTCCCTTTGGTATTTTAACCATCAGGCTTTTTGTTTTTTGAGTTCGACCGGAACCACGACACGGATTACAAGGATCAGATATTGTTGAGCCTGATCCCTGACAGGTAGGACACGTTTGTTGAATAGAAAAGAAACCTTGTTGTGATCTAATTTGACCTCTTCCACCACATGTTTGACATGTTACAGGTTGGCTTCCTTTAGATGCTCCTGAACCAGAACATATTTCACATTGAACCTGTGTAGGTATTTTTACTTTGAATTTTTTTCCATTATATGCTTCTTCAAGTGAAACTGTAATATCATATCTTAAATCAGATCCACGATTGTTTGACTTTCTCCTTCTGTTACCACCTCCTCCAAAAAAAGATGAATCACCACCAAAAAAATCCTCGAAAATATCTTGAAAAGCTGATGAAGAGAAATCAAATCCTCCTCCGCCCTGTCCAGAGCTTCCATCGACAGCTGCATGACCAAACTGATCATATGCAGACCTTTTTTCTTTATCTTGAAGAACCGCGTATGCCTCGCTAGCTTCTTTGAATTTTACTTCAGCATCTGCATCTCCCTGATTGCGATCAGGGTGATATTTCATTGCAAGTTTTCTATAGGATTTTTTTATTTCGGAATCGTCAGCCGTCTTGGATACACCAAGAACTTCATAATAGTCTCTTTTTGACATAAGCTTACCTGCTTACGATTCTTTATTGTCTTCTTTAACTTCTTCAAATTCTGCATCAACAACTTTTTCATTGTTTTCTTTTGCATCATTAGGTTCACCGCTAGTTGGTCCACCTTCTGGTGAAGGAGCATCTTGTTGTTGAGCTTTATACATTGCTTCACCTAATTTCATGGAAGATTGAGTTAACGCATCAAGGCCACTTTTAATTTTTTCTATATCATCAGAAGCAATTGCTTCTTTCAAAGTTTTAATATCGTTCTCAATTGCATTTTTTTCTTGATCTGAGACTTTGTCACCAAATTCTCTAAGATTCTTTTCTGCTGAGTGTACCATCGTATCAGCTTGATTTTTTACATCGACTGTTTCTCTTTTCTTCTTATCAGATTCAGCATTTGCTTCAGCTTCTTTAACCATCTTTTCAATTTCCTCTTCACTTAGGCCACCAGATGCTTGAATCTTAATCTGTTGTTCTTTTCCAGTTCCTTTATCTTTAGCAGATACATTTACAATACCATTTGCATCAATATCAAAAGTCACCTCAACCTGAGGAACCCCTCTTGGTGCTGGTGGAATTCCAACAAGATCAAAATTACCTAGAAGCTTATTATCTGATGCCATCTCCCTTTCTCCTTGGCATACACGTATTGTCACCGCCGTTTGATTATCATCGGCTGTAGAGAAAACCTGACTTTTCTTTGTAGGTATTGTGGTATTTTTATCAATGAGTTTTGTAAATACTCCTCCCAATGTTTCAATTCCTAGAGAGAGAGGGGTTACATCTAATAATAAAACGTCTTTAACATCACCTTGAAGAATTCCTGCTTGAATAGCCGCTCCTTGAGCTACTACTTCGTCAGGATTAACTCCCTTATTAGGTTCCTTACCAAAAAAGTTTTTAACCGTCTCAATTACTTTGGGCATTCTTGTCATACCACCAACAAGAACAACTTCATCAATTTCACCAGCGCTCAAACCTGCGTCTTTCAACGCAGCATCACAGGGTTTGATTGTTTTTTCTATTAAATCATCGACTAATGTTTCAAGTTTAGCTCTTGTAACCTTAATGTTTAAGTGCTTTGGACCGGATTGATCAGCAGTAATAAACGGAAGATTGATTTCTGTTTGAGAAGTTGATGATAATTCTATTTTAGCTTTCTCTGCTGATTCTTTAAGTCTCTGTAAAGCTAATTTGTCTTGGGTCAGGTCAATATTATTTTCCTTTTTAAATTCATCAGCTAAATAACTGAGAAGTCTTGAGTCAAAATCTTCTCCACCAAGAAATGTATCACCATTAGTTGATTTAACCTCAAATACTCCATCACCAATTTCTAAAATTGAAATATCAAATGTTCCTCCACCTAAATCATAAACAGCGATTGTTTTTCCATCTTTTTTATCTAGACCATATGCTAGTGCAGCGGCTGTGGGCTCATTGACAATTCTTTCAACCTCTAGTCCAGCTATTTTACCTGCGTCTTTGGTTGCCTGTCTTTGTGCATCATTAAAATAAGCTGGTACGGTAATTACTGCTTTCTCAACAGTTTCACCTAAATATCTCTCAGCGTCTTCCTTTAGTTTTTGCAATACAAACGCAGAAATTTGTGATGGGGAATATTTTTCAGTTCCAGATTCTACCCATGCATCACCATTTTCAGATTTTATAATTTTAAACGGCACCATGTCTGAATCTTTCTGAACCATTGGATCTTCAAAAGAACGTCCCATTAATCTTTTAATGGCAAAAAAAGTATTCTCTGGGTTAGTTACGCCTTGCCTTTTAGCTGGTTGACCAACCAGTTTTTCGCTTTCAGCACCAAAGCTTATGATGGATGGCGTTGTACGCGAACCCTCTGCATTTTCAATTACCTTTGGATCTTTACCATCCATTATTGAGATACAACTGTTAGTTGTACCTAGATCTATACCTATTACTTTTCCCATAAGATTCTCTTTGTTTAATTTGTCTTATATATAGGTAGTCCATTTTTGTGTGCAACCCCCCCAAAAGAAAGTATTTTTAATTCATTCAATGAATTTTTATAGATTTATGCTGTTGAAATTATTAGTCTTTTTTCTTGACGACCCCAACCATGGCAGGTCTTAAAAGCCTATCGCCAATACGGTACCCTTCTTGAACTACTTCAGTAATAATCCCTGGCTGCTTATCAGGATCTTCAACTTCAAACATAGCTTGATGCAAATTTGGATCAAAAACTTGATCTAAAGAGTTAATTTTTTCAATTTTGAACTTTTCAAAAATTGTTATTATTTGTTTTTCTGTTAATTCAATACCTTCAATAAATTGTGATATATTTTTGTCTGATTTCTTTGATTCATTTAGGTCTATAGATTTTAACGCTCTTTCTAAATTATCTAATACAGACAAGATTTCTTTTGCAAAACTAGAAATAACATAGTTACTGAGATCCTCTTTTTCTCTGTCAAATCTTTTTCTAAGATTATCGTTATCTGCGAGTGAGAGTAAAATTTGATTTTCTGCCTCTTTTAACTTTTCTTCGAGTTCTTTATAGTCAATATTTTCTTTAACCTGAACTTCTTCAGAAATCTCTTCAGATTTCTTTTCAGAAATAATCTTTTTTTTGTCTTTTGCCATATCTTTTTGAATATGTAATGATCTATGTTATTTTCGTCAATACATAGTATATTCGATTTATTATTATGAGAAATACAAGAAAAATTAGCGATCTTCGCAAATTTGAAATTATTCCAAATTTCTCCTCATATCCAGAAGGTTCTTGTATGATAAAATTTGGTGAAACTCATGTATTATGTAATGCTTCTTTAGATCAAAATGTTCCAAGGTGGCTTAAAAACTCTGAGCAAGGCTGGGTAACCGCTGAATATGGAATGCTTCCCAGATCAACATCTGAAAGAATGTCCCGAGAAGCCGTCAAAGGGAAACAATCAGGAAGAACACAAGAAATACAACGTTTGATTGGCAGATCATTGAGAGCGGTAACAAATCTTAGCTTATTAAAAGATATGCAAATTTTAATTGATTGTGATGTTATTCAAGCCGATGGCGGAACACGAACCGCTTCAATTTCAGGTGCTTTTATAGCGTTGCAGTTATGTATTCAGAGCATGATACAGAAAAAGATTATAAGAACTAATCCAATAAAGGAAAATCTTGCGGCTGTAAGTTGTGGTATAGTTGATAATGTTCCATTGCTTGATCTAGATTTTGTAGAGGATCAAAATGCTGAGGTTGACGCTAATTTTGTAATTACAGAAACAAATAAAATAGTTGAGATACAAATGACATCTGAAAAAAAAATTTGTACAGAAAATCAATTTAACTCCATGTTTGAATTGGCAAAATTAGGCATTAGTCAAATAATTCAGTCCCAAAAAACACTTTTAGAGGGTAAATAAGCTGTTAGAGAATATTGTAATAGCAAGTCATAATTCCGGAAAAGTTTTGGAAATAAAATCTTTATTAAAACCGTTGGGTTATAATATTATTTCTGCCAAAAAACTTAAAATTAACGAACCTATTGAAAATGGTCTTACATTTGGAGAAAATTCCCTTATCAAATCAAAAAATGCTTCATTAAAATCTAAATTGCCAGCTATAGCTGATGATAGTGGTCTTTGTATTTTATCATTAAATAATGAACCTGGCATTTATTCTGCACGATGGGCGGGGAAGGATAAAGATTTTAATATTGCCATGGAGAAAATAGAAAAGAAAATGAAAAAAAATAATTATTTTAATAAATCAAATAGAAAAGCTTTTTTTTGTTGTGCTTTATCAATCTATTTTCCAAACAATGTATGCAGAGTTTTTGAAGGTAAAATTTATGGACATGTTCAATTTCCTCCTAAAGGTAAGAATGGTTTTGGGTATGATCCAATTTTTGTTCCTAATGGTTATAAAAAAACATTTGGCGAAATGAATTTTAACTATAAAGAAAGAATAAGTCACAGAGCAATTGCATTTAAAAAGCTATCAAATTTTTTATGTAAAATAAAAAATTAATTTTTAATTATGAACTTATCACTGCCTACATGGAATATTAGAGGTCTACGCTTTACTCTTCCACTCTCATCAAAACGGAACCACCCATTAATACCTATATACCCTAAATCAGAATGAAGAACTTCCTTCGTAATTTTATTATGTTCTATATTTAAGCTGCTGATTAAGCCTACTAAATCGTAAGCTAAAGCAGCTAACGCGTGAGGATTATTTTTGTAAATCTTTTTATATTCTTCTTTAAACTTTTTTCGAGCATTTAAGTCTAAGGAAGAAAAATATGAATTCTTCATTGAGGGTTCTTTAAGAATTAATTCCTTTCCCCAAACAGAATTTCCAATGAATTTTACTTTTTTTGGGTCAACATCATAATAGGGCAATATTGAAATAAAATTTGTTAATTCGCTAAATGAACGAGCAATAATTATAACAGCTTCAAAATCTACCTCACCCAAAGTGTCTTTATTTCTTAATAATTTTAGTTCTTTTAATGAGGTCTCAGATTGTAATTCTTCTAGAAGCTTAACTCGATTATCTAAGTCTAATTTTCTTGCATCATAATTTGAAACGTCCCTAGCTATTTTGTAATAGTCAGGATCTTTTGTTGGATAAAAAACAAATTGTGAAGTTGAATTTTTATTTCCATTACTGAATTTATTAATTTCATTTTTTACTTTATTGCCATATTTATTATCAGGAACAATAACTGCAAATTTATTAATTCCTTTATCAATTGAATATTCGTATATACTGCTTAATTCATCTTCAATAGTTAATCCAAAAACATAGACATTTCGTTCACTTACCTCAGAATTATTTGAGAATGTTATAATTGGAATATTTTGATCATTTAAGTACTCTTTTACTTTTAAAACAGTTTTGGTAAAAATTGGACCAAGAATCAAATCAACATCACTACTAATTAAAAATGATAGATTTTTAGATAGTTGGTTTTCTTTTCCAGTGTCTACTATGTAAAACTCTAAATTTTTGTTATTGGTTTTTTCTAAAGCTAATTGTGCAGAATCGAGCAGTGATTTACCTATTTGATAAAATTCTCCAGACAAAGGTAAAAGTAAGCCTATCCTGAAAATCTTATCATCTTTTTCTATTAAATTGTCTTCCTGAGTATTTAGATCTTCGTTTTCTTTTATAGTTTCTACCAATTGTATTTGATTTTGTGTTAGTGTTTTTTTGTTACTTAATTGTGTTGTTTCACAGCCGTATAATAATAAACTTGAACAAAGAGTTACTAAAATAATAAATTTACCTCTAAAATAAAACATGCAATCAAATTTAAATTTATCCTATATTACAAAGTTATTGGAACATGATAAACCTCAAAGTGGTCTTTATATAGTTCCTACACCAATAGGAAATTTATCTGATATTACGATAAGGTCATTAAAAATACTTTCTTCGGTTGACTTAATAATGAGTGAAGATACTAGAGTTACAAAAAAACTTACTACGAGATATGGAATAAATTGTAAAATACATTCATTTCACAAATTTAATTCTAAAAACAAAATTCCTGGAATAATAAAAAAAATAATTTCTAATTTTTCTATTGCCATAACTACAGATTCTGGAACACCTCTCATTTCAGATCCTGGAGCTGACCTTGTGAAGGAATGTTTTAAAAGCAATTTAAGTGTATTTTCTTTACCGGGCCCATCAGCTCCAATAGCAAGCTTTGTTTTAGGAGCTTTTCAATCAGAAAATTTTACCTTTAGAGGATTTTTTCCAAGAGAAAAAAAGAAAATAGAAAGCCAATTACTAAGATTTAATAGAAGTGACTGTCCAGAAATATATTTTGAGTCACCTAAGAGAATTATCAAAACATTAAAGACAATACTTGAACTGAGTGGTGATTGCAAAGTAACATTCGTTAGGGAATTAACTAAAAAACATGAGGAAATTATCAATACAAACATTTCTAATCTTATAAAAAAAATAAGTTTAAAAGAAAAAATATTAGGTGAGATTACATTCGTTATTGAGCCAATAATAAGCAAAATTACCTCACTTTCAGAAGAAGAAATCATTAAATCTGGTAATAGTTTATTAAATAAAGGTATGAATATCTCTGAGGTATCACGACTTATGTCAAAAGATTTAAGTATATCTAAAAGGGATATTTATCAGCTATTAATAAAAAATAGGAAATAATATAAAATTAATATAATTTTGAATTACGATGCTTTATAAATTTTCAATATCTTCTATTTTGTTAATATTTATATTTGTACTAACAAACTGTTCTTACCCCGTAGCAACGGGAGTAGCAGTAAAGGGAGTAACAGTTTCAAATTCTGATCGAAGCATAGGCGAGTTTGTTGATGATGTCTTAATAAAAACTGTTTTAAAAAATTCTTATTTTGATCAAAGTGAAAAAATATTTTTTAATGTTGATGTGGAAGTTTCCCAAGGCAGAGTATTGTTAACCGGCACTGTAGATAATGTAGATTTAAGAATAGAAGCTACCCGAATTGCATGGGGAGTAAAAGGAGTCAAAACTGTTATTAATGAAATTCAGATAAGTCAAAGTGGTAGTATATTTAATTTTGCGGATGATTTAGTTATTAGTACAAAAGTATCAGCTAAATTAATGCTTGATGAAAATATAAATTCTTTAAACTATAATATCGAAACTGTTAATAAAATTGTTTATGTAATTGGAATCTCAAGCTCAATTGAAGAAAAACAAAAAGTTATAGATCTTTCTAAAGAAGTATTTGGAGTTGAGGAAGTAGTTGACTATATAACTATTAAATCTGAATAGGAGTTAGATTTATGAAATATGGTTTTCAAATAGATCCTGTGCATACGCTAAATTATGCTACTGACAGTACTTTGCCGATGATTTTTGAGTCACAAAAGAGAAAAAATAGAAATTTTATTTTCTCTCCAAGTTCTCTTACATTCAAAAAAAACACCTTATATGCCTCAGTAAACGAAATTAAATTCAAGAACAGTAAATTGAATAGTTATACTATAGGCAATAAAAAAATATTAAATTTAAATTCATTAAATTATATTTTTATACGTCAAGATCCGCCTTACAATATGGAGTATATATCTTCAATGCATTTGCTAGAGCAATTAGATCCAATAACTAAATTAGTTAATAGTCCAGCAGGCATTCGAAATACCCCAGAAAAAATACTTATGTTGAAATTTAAAGATATTATTCCTCCGACATTAATTACTAGATCTAAATATGAAATAGGCCTTTTTATGAATAACCACAAGAAATCTGTTATTAAACCTCTTTACGGCAACGGAGGACAAGGTATTTTTTTACTAGAGAAGAATGATAAAAATTATAATCAAATTATTGAGAAATTTATAGATGAAGAAAATACCCCTTTTATTGTACAAAAGTTTCTTCCAGAAATAAAAAAAGGCGATAAACGAATAATTCTTATTAATGGCGAGCCTGTCGCAGCATTAAAAAGAATACCTAAAAAAAATGATTTTAGATCAAATATCCACGTTGGAGGGAAAGCTGAAGCAGTGAGACTTTCTAAAAATGACAGAAAAATTTGTAGTATTATTAAAGAAACTTTAATAAGCGAAAAACTGTTTTTTGTTGGTATAGACGTTATAGGAAATTATCTTACAGAAATAAATGTCACTTCACCAACATGTATCCAAGAGATTAAAAAACTTCATAAGATTGACGTTGCAAAAATAATTTTTGATAAATTAGATGAATAGATATTTTCTGAATATTATATGAGTATAAGAGCAAGAATATTAAATTACATATTAAAAAAATATGTAAAGAAAGTTCAACCTACAGTTCAAGATCGTTCTTATCATGAAGCTAGAAAAATGATGAATCAAAAAGGCTATGAAGATGCGAAGAGTTCAATTGTAAACACTAGTTTACAAAAATTTATATTTAATCAAAAAATTTCTAAAATTCAAACAAACGAGATTTATTTAAAAAATATTAGAACACTTTCCTTTGATCATGCAGAATTAAGTAATGAGAAATGTATACTTTATTTCCACGGAGGTGGATATATTGCTGGCTCTCCTGAAACCCATCAAAATCTTTTATCAAGTATAGCCGAAAAATCTAATTTGAAAGTCTATGCAATAGATTATTCTCTTGCTCCTGAGAATCCTTTTCCAGCTGCATTAAATGATGCTGTTGAAAGTTATAAAAGTTTATTAAGAATGGGATATAAGAGCCAAAACATATTTATAGGAGGTGACTCTGCTGGGGGGAATTTATCAATTGTTACAATATTAAAACTTCAAGAAATGAATGAACCTTTACCATCAAAAGTTTTTTTGCTTTCCCCATGGGCCGATTTAACGGGAGAAGGCATCAGTATTAGAGATAACTCAATGTCTGATCCATATTTGTCTCATGATGATTGGCTTAACACGGCTAAATCAATGAAAAAAACTGTTGAAGAGTGGTATGCTCCAAACCAGAACTATAGGGATCCAATGATATCACCTGTATTTGCAAATTTTAAAAATTTTCCTCAAACACTTATCCAGGTAAGTAATATCGAAATATTATTCAGTGACTCGATTGCTATTTCAAACAAGCTTAAACATAACAATAATGGAGTAAAGTTGAGTATTTATGAAAACCTACCTCACGTTTGGCAAATTTTTGGATTTTTACCAGAGTCGAAAAAAGCAATTAGAGAAATTTCAAATTTCTTAAAAAATTAATTCTTAAAAGCTGCAAGTGCAGCGAGATTAACAATATCAGAAACGTTTGCTCCTAAAGGAGCTATTTGAATACTCTCTTTAAATCCAACAAGATAAGGACCAACCAGGTTCCCACCACCTAACTCTTGTAACATTTTAGTGGAAATACTTGCACTATGAATAGCTGGCATAATTAAAAGATTAGCAGGACCTGAAAGCTTACAAAACGGATATAGGTTCATCAAATTTTCATTTAAAGCAGTATTTGCTCCCATTTCACCGTCGTATTCAAAATCAAGTTTTCTTTCGTCGAGTATTTTGATGGCATCTCTCATGTAAACTGAGCGCTCTGTATATGGTTTACCAAAATTTGAGTAAGAAACTAAAGCGGCTCTTGGTTCAATGCCAAATATTTCTTTTACAACCTCTGCACTTTCCTGTGTTATGTTCGCAAGTTGAGCAGCGTTTGGCATATCATGAACATTTGAGTCTGCGACAAATATTGTCCTTCCATTACATAACATTACAGTCATTCCCAAAATTGTTTTATTAGGAATAGGATCCAATACGTATTCTATGCTTTCTAGAGAAGCAGCGAAACTTCTTGTTAGGCCACAAACCATTGCATCAGCTTCATTAAGCGATACCATACATGCAGCAAAAACATTTCTTTCTTTAGTAAGCAGATCTAAGCAATCTTTTCTTAAAAATCCCTTTCTTTGAAGCCGATTATATATATGTTCAGCGTACCTATCATGTTCAGCTTTATTTCTCGTACTATGAACTTCTAGCTTATCAAAGAAATCGAGCCCCATTTCTTTCATCTTACTTTTTATTATTTCTTCCCTTCCGATTAGTATTGGTGTCCCCATTCCATTATTAAGGAATATAACAGCAGCTCTGATCATGTCTTCTTCTTCACCTTCCGTAAAGATCACACGTTTTGGATTTTCTTTTACTTCTTGAAATATTTTTTGTAATAATCCAGCTGAGGGATTAAGCCTCGCTGATAGTTCATTAGAATATCTGTCCATATCAACAATTGCTTTACGCGCTACTCCAGTATCCATAGCAGCTTTAGCAACTGCGGGCGGTACTTTACTTATCAATCGAGGATCAAATGGAGAAGGTATTATATAATCTGGACCATACTGTGGGCGACTTCCAGGGTAAGCGTTTGCAACTTCGTCTGGAACATCCTCTTTAGCTAACTCGGCTATCGCTCTTGCAGCAGCTATTTTCATTTCTAAATTAATTGTTGTAGCCCTAACATCTAATGCGCCTCTAAATATATAAGGAAATCCTAAAACATTATTCACCTGGTTAGGATAGTCAGATCTTCCCGTTGCAATAATTGCATCAGATCTACATTCTTTTACGTTTTCAGGAGTAATTTCAGGCTCAGGATTTGCCATAGCAAAAATAATCGGATTATCAGCCATTGATAAAGCCATTTTTTGACTGATTATATTCCCAACTGATAAACCAAAAAAAATATCTGCACCAACTAATGCATCCTCTAATGTTCTGCAATCAGTTTTTATTGCATGGGCAGATTTCCACTGATTCATATTTTCTTTTCTTTCTGAGTGAATAACGCCCTTTGTATCACAAAGTATTGCATTATTGTTGGGCATTCCCATTGCCTTAAGAAGCTCTAGACACGCTATGCCAGCAGCTCCTGCACCATTAACAACAATTTTAGCTTCGTTTATTTTTTTACCACTAAGATCTAATGCATTTAAAAGAGCAGCTGTAGATATTATGGCTGTACCATGTTGGTCATCATGAAATATTGGAATATCCATTAGTTCTCTTAATGTGTCCTCAATAATGAAGCACTCAGGAGCTTTAATGTCTTCTAAATTTATTCCACCAAAAGATGGACCCAAATATTTAATAGAATTTATGAACTCATCTGTATTTTCAGTATCAATTTCAAGATCAATTGAATCAATGTCAGAAAATCTTTTAAACAATACAGATTTTCCTTCCATCACTGGTTTTGAAGCATGCGCGCCTAAATTACCAAGACCAAGAATAGCTGTTCCATTTGATACCACAGCAACAATATTTCCCTTGCTCGTATAGTCATAGACTGCACTAGTGTCTTCTGCAATTGCATTAACCGGTGCCGCAACTCCAGGTGAGTAAGCTAGAGATAAGTCCCTTTGTGTTTCAAGAGGCTTAGTCGCTTTAATTTCAATTTTACCTGGCTTACCCTGAGCATGAAAAACTAAAGCTTCTTTCTCACTAAAATGTTCTGCTCTATTTTTTTTCTTCATAAATCCCTTTTTGGCCATTTATATAGGTTTTTATCTGTGTTTCAAATTCAAAAACTATAAAATAGGAATGCATACTTAATTTTGACGATATTTAGATGAAAATAGATTAATAAACAACAATTATATGAATGTAATAAGATCATCATTTATCTATTCTTTTTTTACATCCGTAAGCCGAGTATTTGGATTCTTAAGAGATATCTTGATTGCAAATTTTTTGGGTACAGGAATATTTGCAGATATTTTTTTTGTAGCCTTTCGTTTTCCAAATACATTTCGCAGAATATTTTCAGAAGGGGCAGTCAACTCTGCATTCGTACCAGTTTACTCAAAGTTGATAAGCGAAAAGTTTTTGGAAGATGCAAAAAAATTTGCTGGAAATATCATTGTTATTTTTACAACCATAACAGTCATCATTGTCATTATTATTGAGATATTCATGCCGACTTTTATTTTATTCTTGGCACCAGGTTTTGCCTTGAACGATGAAAAGCTGGACGAACTAATTAATACATCAAGAATTATATTTCCTTTTCTTGTCATAATTAGTATTGGATCAATTTATTCATCTATTCTCAATGCAAATAATAAATTTGCCTTATCAGCTTCGCTTCCAATAATTTTAAATCTCTTCATGATATTGGGAATACTGTATGCTTATGTAACGAGTAATAATTTTTTACTTTTTTTATCGTGGTCTGTGATCATTGGAGGCATAATTCAAATAATTTTTTTAATAGCTTCACTTAAAAATAATAAAATAGAGATAACTTATTTTTCTCCACTAATTACAACAAACACAAAACGTTTCCTTAGTTTATTTTCTACAAGTTTTTTTTCCTCAGGCCTACTTCAGATAAATATTTTTATAGGAACTATAATTGCTTCATATGAAACTGGTGCAATTTCGTATTTATATTATGCAGATAGAATATATCAATTACCTCTAGCATTGATTGGGATTGCACTTGGAATTGCGTTGCTGCCATCAATTTCAAAAAAAATTCAGAAAAATTCAAAAACTGAGGTTTATAATACAATCGAGGAGACTACTAAATTTGCCTTATTACTATCACTTCCTGCAGCTGTTGGTATTTTTATTCTGCCAGAACTGATAGTTCGCATACTGTTTGAGCGAGGTGAATTTAATATTGAATCGACAGCGCTTACAGCTCAGGCACTAAAATTTTACAGTATAGGCTTGGTTGCATTTATATTAATGAAAATTTTTACACCAATTTTTTTCGCATATGAAAATGTTAAGCCAACACTCTATGTAACTTTTTTTAATTTAGTTTTGAATACAGTATTGAGTATAATACTCTTTATTTATATAGGTTTTGTAGGAATTGCGATTGCAACAAGTATTTCAGCGTGGATAAGCGTGTTTGTTCTTTATTATTACCTTCAAAAAAATTGTTATTTTATTTTCAGTTCAAAAATAATAAAACCAACAATCTTAGTCTTGTTAGCTTCTTTTATTATAGGAATATATATTTATTTCTTTAAAGATTATTTTGATGAAATACTTGTTAGCTTTTATTTTGGCGAAACTATTTTCCTTTTATTTTTAGTCTTTTCTTCAATACTACTTTACTTATTTATAATATCTTTTTACAAGCCTTTTTCGTATACTGAAATTAAAAAAGTTTTTAACAAATGAAAAATATAAACAAAATAGTACTCTCCGGAGTTCAACCAACTGGAGGCTTACATATTGGTAATTATTTAGGCGCAATAAAAAATTTTGTATCAATGCAGACTGAATATGATTGTTTTTTTTGTGTAGTTGATCTTCATGCAATCACAGTAAAACAAGATCCAAAGCTTCTTAAAAACAACACTTACGAGGTAGTAGCAACTTATTTAGCTTCAGGAATTGATCCTATCAAAAGTGTAATTTTTAATCAGAGTAATGTTTCGTCTCATTCAGAACTGGCTTGGATATTTAATTGCATCACAAGAATGGGCTGGCTTAACAGAATGACACAATTTAAAGATAAGGCAGGTAAAGATAAAGAGAATGCTAGCTCAGGACTTTTTATTTACCCCAATTTAATGGCTGCTGATATATTGCTTTACAAAGCAACCCATGTTCCAGTTGGCGATGATCAAAAGCAGCACTTAGAATTAACAAGAGATATAGCCCAAAAATTTAATCGTGATTATGAATGTGATGGTTTTTTTCCAATTCCTGAACCAATAATAGATAAAAATATATCCAGAATAATGTCACTCAAAAATGGAGAACAAAAAATGAGTAAGTCTGATCCATCAGATTATTCAAGAATCAGTTTAACTGATAGCGCTGATCAGATAGAAAAAAAAATAAAAAAGGCTAAAACCGCTGACACACCTATGCCAGACAATAATGAGGATGTATCAAAATTACTTGAAGTTAATAACTTATTAAATATATTTTCAGGTTTTTCAGAAATAGATAAATCTGAACTAATTGAGAAATATAAAGGACAGAACTTTTCAAATTTTAAAAATAATCTTGCTGAAGTAATTATTGAGCACATTAAACCTATATCAAAAGAAATAGATAAATTAATGAGTGATAAAGCTTATTTGAATCAAATAATTTCAAGTGGAGCTGAAAAAGCTTCAGAGAAAGCGAATGTTACAATTAAAGAAGTATATGATATAGTTGGATTTGTTGGAAATGAGACATAGATCAAAATTTTTAGTTATAGTAGATGACTCCATTGAGTTAAGTGTTGCTATCAGATTTGCTGCACAAAGAGCTAAAAATACAAAGGGAGGTATTATCCTATTAAATATCATCGAACAATTTGATCCCCAACAATGGCAATCTGTTGAAGAGATTATTCGCCAAGAGGCAACTGATAAAGCTCAAGAAAAATTACAAAAGTGGTCTAAAGTTATTCATGATCTCGTAGACATAGTTCCTGAAGTTATAATTAAAGAAGGCATTCCAAGCGAAAAAATTATTGAAACTCTTGAATCTGATGATGCAATAAGGTTTCTAGTTTTAGCTGCAGCTGACGCTGATCAACCAGGTCCACTGGTTACATTATTAGCTGGACAAAAATCAGGTAAACTTCCAGTTCCAATTGTTGTAATACCACAAGGTTTAGAAGATGATGTTATTGATGATTTGGCATCAAGAGCGAATTAAAAAATATCGTTAAATTCAGACACTTACAAAATTATCACATGAATTCTTTAAAAAAAATAGAATCTAATTATATAAATTGAATAATTATTATGTTTATACAAACTGAATCAACACCTAACCCAAACTCATTGAAGTTTATTTTAGATGATTATGAAATATGTTCTGAGCCAGTTGAATATAATGCGGGGGAAGAAAATATAAATTCAAAGCTTGCAGAAAAGTTACTTAAAATTGATGGTATTGATAAAATTTTATTTAATAAAAATTTTATTTCAATTAACAAAAGCAAATTTACATGGGATCAATTAAAAGCAACAATTTTACACGAGATATCCGACTTCATTGGTTCAGGCATTCCGATATTAGATACAGAGAATGAAGTTGACGAAATTAACACAGTTGAATTTGACGATGCAGATATAGAAGTTGTTAAGAATATTCATAATATTTTAGTATCAAAAATTAGACCTGCTATTATGCAAGATGGCGGCGATATAAGATTTAAGAAATATGACGAGGGTATTGTTTCATTGGCCCTTCAAGGAAGTTGTGCTGGCTGTCCTAGCGCAACATTAACTCTTAAAAATGGAGTTGAAAATATGCTTAAACATCATATTCCCGAAGTTAAAAAAGTTGAACAAATCATATAGATGATATGAATTTTCTAAATTTATTTGTTACTAAAGATAACTCTTTAATTCTTTTGTTTAGGATTTATTACTCAATAGCATTATTATTTGTTCTCACAATTTTAACTTCTTTAATATTCAGTCAAAATGTTTACGACAAACAAATTAAAATATTATATCCAAATAATAATTCTAAAAATGAAAACTTTGATCATACTTTAGATAAACTTTATGCCGCCAAGCTTACTGAAGAAATTTATATAAGCAAAAACGTTAATTTAGACTCAATACTAGAAACAAACTTAGTACCAAATATCATTATATCTAAACTACCATTCAATATAACAACACTTAAATCATCTGAAAAAAGAAAAACTCTTTTTATAAAAATAGCTCTGCCCATAATCATTAAAGAAAATGAAAAACTGGTACTCATGAATAATAAAATTAGAAATCTAGCAAATAGAATTGACTTTATTTCTCGCGGTGATGCTAAGTGGTTATCAAGTAAAATGAAAGAATACAAATTGAAAGAATACTCTATTGAAAAATTATTACAAAAAGTTGACAAAATTCCAGTTTCGCTCGCTCTTGCTCAAGCGGCAATAGAAAGTGGATGGGGAACTTCTCGTTTTGCTATCGAGGGGAATGCTTTATTTGGACAATATATATGGGACCAAAATAAGGATGGGATTGTTCCTGAAAATAGAAATCTAGGTGAAAATTATAAAATTAAATCATTTAATACCCTAAGTGACTCTGTTTCGTCATACATGAAGAATTTAAATACTAATCATCATTATGCTGAGTTTAGATTAAACAGATATATTATGAGAAAAAATAATCTTCCCTTAAATGGGGTTACACTATCTAATTATTTATATAATTATTCAATTGAAGATGACTATTCAGAAAAAATAAAGAATATAATTAAAACAAACAAATTTGAAGACTTTGAGCATCTAAAAATGGAAAAGCAAAATAAAATTAAATTAACTGAAATTATTTAACCAAGAACTGATATCCAAACCAGTGCCAATTATTATTAATCTTTGAAGTGCAGTTCAGTTTGCCTCTTCCAGATAAAAAATCTTCTTCTAATTTTATTTGAAATTTATATGGACTTATTTTTATTATTTCTTGTGAATTCCAAATGCCGCCGGGATTAGAGTAACAATTTAACTCATTATTGTTTAGATCATCAACTAGTGTGAGTTCAATTAATGGACGCTTATTATTTTTTAAGAACATATCTTCAGGACTAAATTGATCTATCTGTAAGGGAAAAGAATTTACAGCAAACTCAAAACGATCTGATGTACCAAAATTTTCGTTAAGAGAAAATCTAGGTAAATAGTAATGATTTTCATGACTTGAAATTACACCTGAATGCTGACCAAACGCATGGTTAATATTGAGTTCTTTGAGAAGTTCTATAATGGCTAAGCTCGTTTCACCATACGGATATGCAAAAAGCTTAGGCACAAAACCAATATTCTTCATAAAGCTTTTATGTGAATTTAGTAAGTCTTCCTTCACATACTTCTTACTGTTTAATGGCATATGAAGGTGAGTAGAAGTATGCTGACCAATAGAGCCCCCTTCATCAATAAATTGCTTTATTTGAGACCAACTCATATACCCAGCGGTATTACTATCTATAATATCTGTAGATACAAATAAAGTGACAGGTATTTTGTATTTTTTAAATATTGGCCAAGCATACTCAAAAAATGATAAGTAAGCATCATCAACTGAAAAAGCTATACTTTTATCATTAAACTTTTCGTTATTTCCTAATTTACTAATAATTTTTTCTAAACTTATTACATCAATATTATTTTCAATTATGTATTTTATGTGTGATTGAAACTGGTTCTTTGTAACACTTGTTGTTGGATATCTATCTTCACCAAATCTATGATACATAAAAGTTGATACTCCCAATTCATTTTCTGAAAAGGAAAAACTAGGAATGCTAACAAAGCTAACTATAAGGAATAATTTAATCAGGTATTTAGGAAAAAATAACAGAAACTTATTCATCAAATTCATTTTTTAATCTATATGGTTAAAATATCAACCATATGTTTCTTTTTTTAGACTTTACAACTGATATGTCATTAACTTTAATTGGAAAGCATTCTTTTCTAAGTAAAAAGATTAAGTCTAATAAAAATATCTCAGAAATTCTAGTAATAGAAATAGAGAAAATTTTTGATAAAGAAAAAATAAATATAAAAAAACTTGATACAATTTTTGTTATTACAGGACCTGGTAGTTTTACTGGAATAAGATCTGCTCTAACCTTTGCAAAAACAATTCAGCTTACCAATAATACTGACGTAAGGGGGATCTCAAAATTTGAGTATTTGAATTTAATTGCGAACGATAAGAACTTACTTGATTTAAGGACTATACTAATCTTCCACAGAAGAAAGCAATTTTTCACCCAAAGCTTTAGGGGAAATACATCCATCTCTAAACCTGAAATCATTAGTTTTGAAGAAAATCAGAAAATATTTAATAAAAGAACAAGTATTCTTTGTGATAATAATATATTAGCCAGTTTTGTTGATAAAAAATATTTTGAATTATTTAAACAGAATATACACTTTATCGATTATAATAATGAAAAGTTAAAAATATTAATTAATAAAAAAAATAAACTTACCAATGATCCAAGACCGATATATATCAACAGTAACTATTAAGTCTTATTTATCATGATAGATGTAAAAAAATTGTGCAGTGAAAAAGGTTTAAGGATGACTGAACAGAGAAATACTATAGCAGATGTCATAACCGAGATGAGTGTAGAAGGGCATCCGGATGTAAATGAAATTTTTTTAAATGCTAATAAAAAAGATAAAAATATCAGTATTGCCACAGTTTATAGGACAGTTAAATTATTTGAAGAATACGGGGCTATTGAAAAACTTGAATTTAAAGATGGCAGGTCTCGTTATGAGGCGATTGAAGCAGCTCATCATGATCATTTAATTGATATTGAAACCGGAGAAATACACGAATTCACAAATGATGAAATAGAGGCTATACAGACTAGAGTTGCTAGCGAACTCGGATTCAAACTTGTTGATCATCGTTTAGAGCTTTATGGGGTTAAGAAAAAAAATAAAAATTAAATGTCAATCATAAGACTTATTTATACGTTACTACTACTGTCATTTTTTATAATTATATCAATTCCGATTCAAATTTTACTAAATATATTTGCTTATAAATTTAAGAATATTTACGCAATATATTTTTATAAAATAATTAAACTTATTACTGGACTAAAAATTACTTATGACAAGAAAAATCATAGCCGCAAAAAAAAAGGAACTCTCTATGTAGCAAACCATGTCTCATGGTTTGATATTATTTGCTTAGGCACGTTACTTAATGCAAGATTTATTGCAAAAAAAGAGGTTTCTAAAATGGGAATATTTGGCTTTTTAGCAAAGTTGAGTAATACTTTTTTTATTGATAATTCTGATAAAAACAAAATTATTGAATACAATCGCATAATTAATAAAAAACTAAGCCAAGGTGAAAATTTTATAATCTTTCCTGAAGGAACGACTTCTGATGGAAATGGAATTAAGCAATTTAAATCATCAATGTTGGAATGTGCGTTTGATGAAAAAAATCTAATACATATTCAGCCTATTTCAATATGCTATTCAAGAAAAAATAACTTACCAATGGGACTCTTTTTAAGAAGGCATATTTCTTGGGTCGGTGATACTTCAATGGTTGATGCAATGTTTAATTTTTTAAGCTCTGGGCCTGTTACAGTTGAGCTAGTATTTCATAATGAGCTTAATGCAAGTAGCTTTAATAATAGAAAAGATTTGACCTATTATTGTGAAAATCAGATACTTCAGGGCATAAATCAAACTCTCAAAATTAGCTAAAATGCAAAACCGTTCATTTTATGTAAAATCTTATGGCTGTCAGATGAATGTCTATGATAGCCAAAAAATAACTTCAATACTTGAGAGCAAAGGACTAAAAAATAAATTAGACCCTAAATCAGCCGATTTAGTAATTTTTAACACATGTAACATTCGTGAAAAGGCAGCACATAAATTATACTCTGATATAGGAAGAGTAAATAAACTGGGATTAAAAAAAACAATAGCAGTTGTTGGATGTGTAGCTCAGGCTGAAAACTCTGAAATGTTTCGAAAAAATAAATCAATCGATATTGTCCTTGGACCTCAAAGCTATCATCTCCTTCCAAAAATGCTGGATGATTTAGAAAATAATTTCAAACAAATTAACACTGACTTTAAAGTGAATGAAAAGTTCGATTATTTGTCTGAGCAAATGAGACCGCAAGGAGTGTCTTCAATGGTAACAATCCAGGAAGGATGTGATAAATTTTGTTCTTTCTGTGTCGTTCCTTACACAAGAGGTCCTGAATATTCTCGGTCCATTAAATCCATTAGCGATGAAGTAAAATTACTATCTCAAAAAGGAGCAAAAGAGATTGTATTCCTCGGTCAGAACGTCAATGCATATAATGATAAATCAAATAATAATAATGCCAAACTATCGGATTTAATCAGAGCAATCAGCGAATTTGATAGCGTTAAAAGAATAAGGTACACAACGTCTCATCCAATTAATATGGATGAAGAATTAATTCAAGAACACAAAAATAATATGAAGCTAATGCCATTTCTACATTTACCTGTCCAATCTGGTTCAGAATCGATTTTAAAAAAAATGAACAGAAAATATGACCCTGATTTTTATCGAAGAACTATCGATAGGTTAAAGAAAGCAAAACCAGATATTGAAATATCTTCAGATTTTATTGTTGGGTATCCAGGTGAGACAGATCAAGATTTTAATGATACATTAAAACTTATTGACGATATTGAGTTTACCCAATCTTATTCATTTATTTATAGTTCAAGACCTGGAACTAAGTCATCGACAGAAGTTGACAATACTCCCATTTCAGTGAAAAAAGAAAGACTCCTAGTGTTACAAGAAAAATTAAAAAAAATTCAATACTCCTTTAATAATGAGTTCTGTAATAAAACTGTAAAAGTTTTAATTGAGAATCAAAGTTCAAGTAATCCTGAGTATTTCTTTGGAAGAACGCCATTTATGCAATCTGTTTATATTAAGTCCAATGATCTAGTGCCAGGTCATGAAAAAGATATTGATATTACGTCTTGCAACCATAAGAGTTTATATGGTATTTGTTGAAAATTGATTATCCGCTTAATTTGAAAAATAAACAAATAAAACCCATATCTGAAAATCAAAAGGACCTGCCATCAGGATCTTCCATAATAAATATCGATAACTTAGATGTTGTAGAGATATTTGGAGTTAACAATGAAAATTTAAATTATTTTGAAGATCAGCTTCCCATTAAAGTCTTTCAAAAAGGAAATCAACTAAACATTAAAGGTGAAAAAAAATACAGAAATATTTTGCGAAATGCAATTTTAAAAACACAACAGGATTTAAAATCTAACAGAAAAGGAAACAATATTAATTTAATGCAGGAGAATCTAAAAATGCAATCTTTAAATGAAAACGACAAAATAAGAAATTTGACAGTTACCAAGACAGCAAAACTCGATGTCATTGGTAAAAGTAAAATGCAAAATCATTATTTAGATATTCTCCAGAAAAAGAAAATTATCTTTGCGGTTGGTCCAGCCGGAACAGGCAAAACATTTTTAGCAGTTGCTGCAGCAGTTTCTCAATTATTAGATGATAAATTTGACAGAATAATTCTATCTAGACCAGCAGTGGAAGCTGGAGAAAAACTTGGTTTCTTACCCGGTGATTTAAAAGAAAAGGTAGATCCTTACTTGAGACCTTTATATGACAGTCTTTATGATCTTATGCCGTCAGATATAGCCTTAAGGAAAATTGAATCTGCCGAAATTGAAATTGCTCCCTTAGCTTTCATGAGAGGCAGGACATTAAATAATTCCTTTGTAATTTTAGATGAAGCTCAGAACGCAACTCATACGCAAATAAAAATGTTCTTAACTAGGTGCGGTAAAAATTCTAGAATGGTTGTTACAGGCGATCCATCTCAAATAGACCTAAATAGAAAAAGTGACTCAGGGTTATTAAAATCAGTTAAAATCCTAGAAAAAATTGACAATATTGAAGTTGTTGAGCTAGGCTCAAAAGATATTGTTAGAGACGAAATGGTCACAAAAATTATAAATGCGTATGATTCATACGATGACCAAATAAAAGATCTTTTCGATAAATCATCGTAACCTTTATGGTGGAAATTAGTTACAATATAAAAAGT
>CACDOH010000013.1 GCA_902554325.1 uncultured Pelagibacteraceae bacterium | reverse complement strand
TTTCTGCTGATTGGTCTATTTATTTAGACTCTGTAACCAGTGTAATGTTAGTAGTTATCACAAGTGTTTCTGCTTTGGTGCATGTTTATTCAATTGGATACATGTCACATGATGATAGTAAGCCTAGATTTATGGGTTATTTGTCATTGTTTACATTTGCTATGATCATGCTCGTTACAGCAGATAATTTTTTGCAATTATTTTTTGGATGGGAAGGAGTTGGTTTAGCTTCATATTTATTAATTGGCTTTTGGTACAAGAAACCCACAGCAAACGCAGCTGCCATAAAGGCCTTCATAGTCAACCGCGTTGGCGACTTTGGATTGGCACTTGGAATTTTTACAATTTTTATTGTCTTTGGAAGTATTGAGTATGATAATGTTTTCAACAGTGCGGCTAAATTTTCAGATACTCAATTTGCTTTTATTGGATATGAGATCCATGCGTTAACACTGATTTGTATCTTTTTATTTATAGGTGCGATGGGAAAATCAGCCCAACTTTTTTTACACACGTGGCTTCCTGATGCGATGGAAGGCCCTACACCTGTTTCAGCATTAATTCATGCGGCGACTATGGTTACTGCTGGTGTTTTTCTAGTAGTAAGATGTTCACCGCTTTTTGATTTAGCGCCAATTGCGATGGATTTTGTCGTAGTTATTGGTGCAAGCACTGCATTTTTTGCAGCAACAATTGGCCTTGTTCAAAACGATATTAAAAGAGTAATTGCTTATTCAACATGCAGTCAGCTCGGTTACATGTTTGTTGCTGCAGGTTTAGGCGCTTACGGGGTAGCAATGTTCCATTTGTTCACTCATGCATTTTTTAAGGCACTTCTTTTCCTTGGAGCAGGCTCAGTTATTCATGCCGTACATGAAGAGCAGGACATTAGAAAAATGGGAGGGATAAGTAATTTTATACCAATCACTCAAGTCATGATGATTATTGGAACCATATCATTAATGGGCTTTCCACTTACATCTGGCTATTATTCAAAAGACGCTATTATTGAAACAGCATATCTATCAAATTCAAATTTTGCTGATTATGCTTACATTCTACTTACTATTGGAGTTGTAATGACTTCGTTTTATTCATGGCGCTTAATGTTCCTTGTTTTCAATGGAAAAACTAGAATGGCTGAAGAGGATTATAGAAAAGTTCATGAGTCATCATCGATCATGCTTATACCTCTAATGATTTTAGCTATTGGAGCTCTCTTTTTTGGATTTATATTTAAAAGTTACTTTATAGGTTACAACAGTGACGAATTCTGGAATGGATCCATTGTTCTACATCATGAAGATCATCATAATATCCCATTATTAATTTATTACCTTCCAGCAATTTTAGGGGTCGTTGGATTTTTCATTGCTTGGATGATGTATTTACGAAAGTCGAATATTGCTAAAAATATTGCTGAATTAAATAAGCCTTTATACAATTTTTTACTGAACAAATGGTATTTTGATGAACTTTACAACATGGTTCTTGTTAAGCCAGCAATAGGAATTGGTAAATTGTTTTGGAAACTAATTGACGGTTATATTATTGATGGCTTTGGACCAAATGGCCTCGCTTCTTTAGTCAGCCGTATCTCATCAAGAACTAAGCAAATTCAATCTGGATTTATTTATCATTATGCATTTGCAATTCTGATTGGCTTATCTTTGATTATAACACTTATAATTTTTAGGTTTTAATTTATGAATGAATTGCCAATCTTAAGTATTTTAATTTTACTTCCAATAGTTGGGATATTTTTTATGACTTTGATCAGAAATAATAATGATCAAAGTTCAAATAATCTTAAACATACAGCCTTATGGATATCTTTTTTAAATTTTTTAATTTCTCTATACTTACTATTTTCATTTAATCAGCAAGATGCAGACTTTCAGTTTGAGGAACGATATTTTTGGATTGAATATGGAATATCTTACCATTTAGGCGTTGATGGAATTTCAATCCTATTCATTGTGCTCACAACAATGCTTGTTCCAATTTGTATCTTAGCTAGTTATGACAGTATTAAATTTTCTGTTAAAGAATATTTAATTGCGTTTTTAGCTCTTGAAACTTTCATGATAGGCGTCTTTTGTTCTCTTGATCTTGTCTTATTCTATTTATTCTTTGAGGGTGGTTTGATACCCATGTTTCTTATTATTGGCATTTGGGGAGGAGAAAGAAGAGTTTACTCAACATTCAAATTTTTCTTATACACACTTGCTGGTTCAGTTTTTATGTTACTAGCTATCATATACATATTTATTACAGCCGGTACTACAGACGTATCATATCTATTGGATTATAATTTTACACGCAATGAACAAATTGTGTTGTGGCTTGCTTTTTTTGCATCATTTATGGTTAAAATCCCAATGTGGCCATTTCATACTTGGCTGCCTGATGCTCACGTTGAAGCTCCTACAGCGGGCTCAGTAATATTAGCTGGAGTTTTATTAAAAATGGCAGGATATGGTTTTATTCGTTTCTCAATTGGCTTTTTCCCTGAAGCCTCAGAGCTTTTTGCCCCACTCATCTTTACACTTAGTATTGTGGCTATAATCGTTACGTCGTTGATAGCATTAGTTCAGGAGGATATGAAAAAGTTAATAGCGTATTCCTCTGTTGCACATATGGGATTTGTAACTTTGGGAATTTTTACATTTACAGTTCAAGGAATTGAAGGAAGTGTCATTCAAATGATAAGTCACGGTATTGTTTCTGCTGCATTATTTTTATGTGTTGGCGTGGTATATGACCGATTACACACAAGGGAAATTTCCAGGTATGGTGGATTGGTAAGTAAAATGCCAATGTATGCATTTACATTCATGATTTTCATTTTGGCTAGTCTTGGGTTACCAGGAACAAGTGGTTTTGTTGGAGAATTTTTAGTATTACTTTCAATATTTAGTATAAATACTTATTTTGCTGTATTTGCTACCACCGGCGTTGTATTAGCGGCAACATATTCTCTATGGCTCTATCGTAGAATGATTTTCGGCGCCTTGATTAAAGATGATTTGTCAGAGATGTTAGATTTAACTCGAAGAGAAATAATAATATTCGTTCCGCTTATCACTCTAACAATATTTATTGGTATATATCCAAAACCAGTTATAGATATTATCGAGCCATCAACAAAAAAAATTGTGAGTCAAGTTAACGGTAAATTAAATTAATTTAATGGAGAATATTTTACACATAATACCAGAAATCTTTATTTTTTGCTCTGCATTAATATTACTCATTCTTGGATTATTTATAAAAAATATTAAACTTATTAATAACCTTGCCATTCTATCATTACTCATAGCAGTAGCTCTTGTCATCAATCAACCTTATCAGTCTATATATTTAAATAGTTACGTCATTGATGAGTTCTCGTCTTTATTTAAAATCATGATCTTCATAGGATCGATTGTTACATTAGTGATGTTTGTATCAAGTAGAGAAGACCTGCACATAAATTTATATGAATTTCCCATACTAATTCTTTTATCAACTTTGGGAATGATGGTCATGGTATCTGCAAACGATTTGCTTGCTATGTTTATTGGACTAGAACTGCAATCACTGAGTCTTTATGTATTAGCCGCTCTTAATAGAAATAGCCTTTTGTCATCAGAGGCTGGTATTAAGTATTTTATATTAGGGGCTCTTTCATCGGGTTTATTATTATTTGGAATTTCCTACATCTATGGTTTTTCAGGAAATACAAATTTTAATTTGATCGCTGTCAATTACAACTCTGAGAGTCTAGGCCTCTTAATAGGTATAGTTTTTGTGTTAGCAGGTCTTGCGTTTAAAGTTTCTGCAGTTCCTTTTCATATGTGGACTCCAGATGTATATCAAGGCGCTCCGACACCTATAACTGCTTTCTTTGCTCTTGCGCCAAAAATCGCTGCTATGGGCTTATTGGTAAGATTTTTATTTAATTCTTTTGGAGAATTGTATTTAGATTGGCAGCAAATTATATTTTTTATTTCAATTGCATCTATGATACTTGCTGCTTTTGCGGCAATAGCCCAAACAAATATAAAAAGATTAATGGCATACAGTTCAATAGGCCATATAGGTTACGCGCTAATCGGCGTTGCTTGTGTTTCTAGTGAGGGGCTGAGATCACTTTTGATTTATCTAATGATTTACTTGGTCATGAATGTTTCCGTATTCACAGTTATACTTAGTTTAAAGAGGAATGATGCATACTTTGAAAATATATCTGACCTTTCAGGTATGTATAAAAATCATCCATTTGCTACTATCTTAGTTGCGTTAATGATGTTTTCTCTAGCAGGTATACCGCCTTTAGCTGGTTTTTTTGGAAAATTTTATATTTTCGTTGCAGCCTTGGAAAGTAACATGGTGTTTCTTGCGGTTGTGGGAATCATAGCAAGTGTTATTAGTGCTTTCTATTATCTTCGTATTGTAAAGATAATGTATTTTGATGAACCAAAAGAAGAGTTTGATGGTTTGAATATCCGTTCACTTCAAGTTTTGTTCTATCCATCTTCTTTTTTAGTTATCTTGTTTTTTTCATATCCTGCACCAATTATACAGCTTTCTGAATATGCTATAAAATCTTTTTATTAATAGATATGTTATCTAAATCAGCAATCATTCATTACGATGTCATTGACAGCACAAACCTTGAAAGCAAGAGACTTATTGATAAAGAAAAAATTTTCTCTCCTACTTGGATTATAGCCGGCAAGCAAACTGCAGGTAGAGGACGGGGTAATAAAAAATGGATATCACAAGAGGGCAATTTACTTGCTTCTTTAGTTCTGCCTATTGATTTTCCTCTAGATAGACTTCCTTTTTTATCGTGTATTGTTGCATTATCTTTGCATCAATGTATTTCAAAAGTGATTACGGATAATAAACTTTTAAAAATAAAATGGCCAAATGATATTCTCTATGACAACGCTAAATTAGCAGGAGTACTAATTGAAAACTCTCTCTCTCAAAGCAAAAACTTTTCAATTATAGGAATAGGTATTAACGTTGCGCACCATCCAATTATAGATGGAAAAAACACTACATCCTTAAATGCTATAGTGCAGAAGAGTATGAAAACCATGGATTTAATAAAACCTCTGGCAATTATTCTTAGCGAGTATTTAGAAAAATTAATAAATAATTCAGAAGCTCTATTAATAGATGAATACAAAAGTAAATGCTGGAATTATAATAAGACAATAAAAATTATGACAAATGATAAAGTATTAGAAGGAATATTAATTGATATATCTAAAGACTTTGAGATCATTATAAACGCAAATAATAAAAATATTAAATTAAATGCAGGAGAATTGTCATTTGACTATTAATGTGAGAACAATTGTAGATATAGGTAATACAAATATCTTATTTGGAAACATTGTTAAAGGTGAGCTTATTTCCCAAATGAGAATAGAAACATCTGTCATAGTGAATGTTCAAAAAGATAATATTAGTACTGATTTAGTCGAGTTAAAAAATTTTTTATCTGATAGCAAATCAGTTATTATTTCTGGTGTAGTGCCTAACGCTCAATATGAATTAACTAACTTTATAAAAAGTATTAGAGATGATTTGAAAATTGTCGAACTGAGAACATCTGATCTTGAAAAGTTTATATCTTTTACTTTAGATAAACCAAGCGAAGTTGGTGATGATAGAATAATCAATGCTATTGCTGCAGTAAAACAATATGAGCCTCCTTTAATTATTGTTGATTTTGGAACCGCAACAACTTTAGATGTAGTAGATAAAAATGGCAGTTATGCTGGAGGGTTGATATGTCCTGGGGTCAACTTATCTATTAAATCACTCTCTGACGGTACTGCTTTATTGCCACAAATTGATTTTAAAAGACCAGCTCAACTTATTGGTAAAGATACAATACATGCCATGGAATCTGGTATCTATTGGGGCTATATCAGTCTTATTGAGGGTTTGCTTGATAAATTAAAAAAGGAAAATGACTGTTTGAATGCACAAACCATTGCTACAGGCGGTTTATCGAAATTATTTGCAAAAGATTTAAATTGCATTAATTACTTTGAAAATGATCTTACTTTGAACGGCCTGATCATAATAAGCAAAAAAATATATGAGTAAAAATAGCAGACTAGTTTTTCTGCCATTAGGTGGAACTGGAGAAATAGGCATGAACATGAATCTTTATGGTTATGGCAATGAGATTGATGATATGAAATGGCTAATTGTTGATGTAGGCATTACTTTCGGAGACGATACAACTCCCGGGGTTGATGTGATATTACCTGACCATGAATTTATAAAAGAAAGAAAAGAAAATCTTCAAGGAATAATTATTACACATGCCCATGAAGACCATGTTGGTGGATTAGCCTATTTATGGCCAGACTTGAAGTGTCCAATATACGCAACTGCATTTACTGCCTCAATAATAAGATTAAAGTTTGAGGAGAGGGGTATAAATATAGAAGATAAACTAAATATAGTAGATCTTTCATCTGAAATTCAAATCAAACCATTCGATATTAAATTTCAAACACTGACACACTCTATACCAGAGCCAAATTCATTATTTATTAAGACAAAATTGGGCACCATTTATCACACTGGCGATTGGAAAATTGATGACAGTCCTATTGTAGGAGAATCAATTGATTTTAATAAATTAAAAGAAAATAGTGAGGAAATACTTGCGATGGTTTGTGATTCAACGAACGTTTTAACAAGTGGACGCTCGGGTTCAGAGTCTACGGTTAGAGGAAATCTTGCGGGTGTTATTAAAAAGTTAAAAAATAGAGTTTTTGTTACTTCATTCGCTTCAAATGTTGCACGATTAGAAACAATTGCAGCAGCCGCTAAAGAGTCAGAAAGATCACTTGTTGTTTTAGGTCGATCAATGCATAGAATGATATCTGTTGCACGGCAAAACGGAATTTTAAAGGATATAGATGTAATCTTATCGGAAAAGGATGCGGCAAAAAAGAAAAAACATGAGGTTCTTTACCTATGCACTGGCAGTCAAGGGGAACCAAGGGGCGCAATGATGAGGATATCTAATCAAGATTTTCCGCACATTGATATTGACCAAGATGATTGTGTAATTTTTTCATCAAAAATTATTCCTGGTAATGAGAAAAAAATATTTAAACTTTTTAATCGCCTTTCTGAACTTGGTGCTGAGGTTATTACTGAATATGATGAAGATATTCATGTTTCAGGACACCCGTGTCTTGATGAAATGGTAGACATGTATGAACATGTAAAGCCAAAAATATCTGTTCCTGTGCATGGAGAGTATAGACATTTAAAAAGACACTCTTCTTTAGCCAAAGAACTTGGTGTTCAGTTTCCAATGCAAATATCTAATGGTGATATTCTGCAGCTCGCACCAGGTTCTCCTTACATATATGATCAATGTAAATCTGGAAGGCAGTATCTAGATGGAAACCGACTAGTTGATTATAACAGTAGTCATATTAAAGATAGAAAAAGAATGAGTTATAATGGAGTGCTAAATATAACATGTGTTTTAGACAAAAAAATGAATCTTAAGAATGAACCTGTTATCTTTTCTAGCGGCATCTTAAGTGATGATGAATATGATAGTGACGAAGTAATAAATATTCTTGAAGAAGAAATTTATAAATTTTTTGATGATAAAAGTAATATATCAAAAAAGGAAAAAAAGATTTACCAGAAACTTGAAACACTCTCAAGAAACCTGATTTATAAGCACTCTCGCAAAAAACCTTTGACAAATATTAGTATAGTTCATATTTAATAAGAATGATTGGGAAATTAAATCATATAGCAATTGCCGTTCCAAATATAAGTGAAGCTGCTGAGCAGTACAGAAGTATATTTGGGGCAAAGGTATCAGAGCCAGTGGAACAGCCAGATCATGGCGTTACCACTGTATTTATTGATTTAGGAAATACAAAAATAGAATTATTAGAAGTACTTGGTGAAGACTCTCCTATAGAAAAGTTTATAGATAAAAATCCTAAAGGTGGAATGCATCATATTTGCTTAGAAGTTGAAGATATAAATCAAGCAATTGAAAAGCTAAATACGCACGAAGTTTCAATTACAGGAACTGGCAAGCCAAGGACTGGTGCCCATGGAAAACCTGTCGTCTTTCTCCATCCAAAAAGCTGCAACGGAACATTAATCGAGCTTGAAGAAGTTTAAAATTGGGCATAACAGGCTCAATTATTATTTTTCTTCTTATTTGGTGGCTTGTCTTCTTTTTGTCACTCCCTATTAATATCAATAATTCGAATAAGAAAATACCAATTGACGGTGAGGATCCCGGAGCGCCCAATAATCCACAGATATTTAAGAAATTTTTAATCACAACATTTGTTTCAGTAATTATCTGGTTTATCATATACTCTTTTCTTAATAATGATGGTTTTTTGATGTTTATCTTAAAGCTTTTTTATATGAATGAAGTTATCTAAGTATTTATTACCTGTCTTAAAAGAAACTCCAACTGAAGCAGAAATTATTTCTCACACATTGATGCTTAGATCTGGAATGATTAGTCAATCCAGTTCCGGTATCTATTCATGGTTACCTATAGGATTAAGAGTTTTAAAAAAGATCGAAAATATTGTGAGAGAAGAACAAAATAATGCGGGTGTAAATGAGATTCTAATGCCAACTATACAACCAGCTGACATTTGGAATGAAAGCGGTCGATACGAAGACTACGGCAAAGAGATGTTAAGAATTAACGATCGTCATGATAGACAGATGCTTTATGGCCCAACCAACGAAGAGCAAGTAACTGATATTTTTAGACGTTCAATAAAGTCTTATAGAGAACTTCCTCAATTACTTTATCACATACAATGGAAATTTAGAGATGAATTAAGGCCGAGATTTGGAGTTATGCGGGGTAGAGAATTTTTAATGAAAGATGCTTATTCATTTGATATTGATGAAATGAAATCTGAAGACTCTTATAATAGATTTTTTATATGTTACTTAAAAACTTTTGCACGATTGGGTTTAAAAGCTATCCCAATGGCGGCTGATACTGGACCCATTGGAGGAGATTTGTCACATGAATTTGTTATTCTTTCTAAGACTGGTGAAAGTGACATCTATTTTGATCAAAGGATATTAAAAGAAGATGACTCAATTAATGGTATTGACTATGAAGGTGATTTAAAAAAATCAGTAGAAAAATTTAAATCTTATTACTCGGTTTCTGACGAAAAGTATAATGAGTCTGAGTTTAATAAGAATGTAGAAAAACAAAATCAAATGCAGTCTAAGGGTATTGAAGTAGGGCACATCTTTAGTTTTGGCACAAAGTATTCAACATCAATGAAAGCGAATGTGCTTGATTTTGATGGCAAAGAGAAGTCTGTATACATGGGTTCATATGGAATTGGAATATCTAGATTAGTCGGAGCGATAATAGAAACTTCACATGATGAAAAGGGCATAATATGGCCTGATGTCGTTGCCCCATTCTTATTTGGAATAATAAACTTATCTCCAAAAGATGAAATAGTTTCTAGTAATGCAGAAAAAATTTATAACTATATCTCTAATAAATATGAAACTATCTATGATGATAAAAAAGAAAATGCAGGAGTTAAATTTTCTCGTATGGATTTGATTGGAATACCTCATCAAATTATTATTGGAAATAAATCAAAATCAGATAATGAGATTGAATATAAAAATAGAAGGACTGGAAATTCGGAATTTATAAATGTCGACAAAATTGATGAATTCATTGAGAGATTTCCATCATAAAGTGCCATTTAATTACTTTGAAAGATTTATAGCGTTTAGATATCTTGTTCCTCTTAGAAAAGGCGGGTTACTATCAGTAATTTCTTGGTTATCTTTCATAGGTATATGCATTGGGGTTGCAACATTAATAATTGTAATGTCAGTGATGAATGGTTTTCATATCGAGTTAAAAAAGAGAATTATCGGCTTCAATGGGCATGTATTTATTCAAAAAAATGATAAATATTTCGAATATCAAGATGAGCTCTCAAACGTATCTCAGATTAAATTTATTGATCCTAATATCACCCTACAAGCACTTATAAGCTCAGATGATAGTACTACAGGCATTATTTTAAAATCTTTCGTAGAAGAAAATATTAAATTCTACTCATTTTCACAAAGTCTGAGTAACAATGAACAAATTAATGTAAATAATAGCATTATATTGGGATCAGACTTGGCATTAGCATTAAATGTAATTCCAGGCGAGAATGTTAAGGTGCTTTCTTCCAATATGCTGTCAACACCCTTTGGTCAGATTCCAAAAAGTCAAAGCATGCTTGTCGCTGGAATTTTTACTTCAGGAATGAGCGAGTATGATAGTAATTTTGCGTATACTTCATTATCAAATATTCAGTCTCTCATAGGTATTAAAAATTTAGTTTCAACAATCGAAGTCCACCTAAATGATATTGCTGACTTACACGTCGTAAAAAAAGATATATCTGAAGTATTTGGCAATACCTACAATATTAGAGATTGGATAGAGTTGAACAGTTCTTTTTGGGAAGTATTGGCGACTGAACGTGAATTAATGTTCTTTGTTTTGTCTTTAATTATAATTATTGCAGCATTTAATGTAATAACAAGCTTATTCATTCTTGTACAAACAAAATCTAAAGAAATAGCAGTATTAAAAACAATTGGTGCGACAGATATTTCGGTTTTAAGAATCTTTTTAATCGTTGGTTCTATTATAGGTACATCAGGAACAATACTTGGAACAATTATTGGAATACTATTCACTACGAACATTGACTCTATAAGAAACTTTCTAAATAATGCATTTGATTTAAATCTTTTTCCTTCTGAATTCTATTATTTAGATAAAATGCCAACCAACATAGATGTAAATCAAATTGCGATAATATTTTTATTTTCATTATCAGTATCAATTATTGCTACTATCTATCCAGCCTACAAAGCTTCTAAAACTGAAATTAAAGGTATACTTGGAAATGGATAAAAATATTCTTGTTTTATCAAATATCTCTAAGTCTTATATGCAAGGCAGTGAAAGTATTAGTATATTTGATAATTTTAATCTTACTGTTAATAAAGGCGAATTTATTTCGATTACTGGACCTTCTGGATCAGGTAAAACAACCTTATTAAATTTAATTGGCTTAATAGACTCGATTGATGAAGGTGAGATTTTATTGAACGCCAAAATTATTTCAAGTCAAAGTAGTGAAAAAAAAAGCGAAGTTAGAAGAAATAATTTTGGATTCATTTATCAAAATTATAATTTGTTTGATAATTTTAGTGCAATTGAAAATATTACACTCCCACTTATTTTAAGAGGTGAAGCCAAAGACGCAGCTTCTGAAAAAGCAGATAAATTAATGGGTATTTTTGATATTAGCCATAGAAAATTTCATTTTCCAAATAGTTTATCTGGCGGTGAGCAACAGAGAGTTGCAATAGCTAGAGCTTTAATAAATAAGCCAGATATAGTTATTGCAGATGAACCCACGGGCAATCTTGACCATGAAAATTCGTTAAATGTCTTTAAATACTTAATTGATTATATCGAATCTGAAAAAATGACTTTAGTAATGGCTACGCATAACCAAGAATGGGCAAATAAGTCTGACAGAAGAATAGATCTCAGTTAATGGCTGACTTTATTCACTTAACAAATAAAACTGAGTATTCCTTATCTGAAGGAGCACTGCCTATTGCTAGAATAGCTGAACTATGTCAATCATTTTCAATGCCAGCTGTTGGCATATCTGACAACAACAACATGTTTGGCGCATTAGAGTTTAGTGAGCAAATTGCAAAAATTGGAGTTCAGCCGATTTTAGGGTGCAATTTAAAAATTAAAACACCAAAAGAATACTTGCACGAAAATATTGAAGATAATGATTTATATTTATATTTAAATGTATTTTCAAAAAGCAGTGAAGGATACGAAAACTTATTAAAGTGTGTTTCAAATGCTTATACTATCAATAAAGGGAATGCATATGTATCCGTTGATGATTTAATTAAGTTTAAGGAAGGTTTAATTATTTTATCTGGTGGAAATAATTCAATATTAACACATTCAACAGGGCACATGATTACAAAACAGTCCAAACAATTTGTTTCCGACTTTAAAAGTGAATTTAATGACAATTTCTATATTGAAATACAAAGATTAGGCAGTGATGACTACCGATTAAATGAAGAAGCTGTTTTAAATTTAGCTTATGACCATCAGATTCCGTTAGTGGCTACTAATGATGCTTATTTCGAAGGTCCCGAACATTTTGAGGCACACGATGCATTAATGTGTATCGAAAAAAAACTTTTTGTATCTCAAGATAATAGAAAAAGATTATCAAAAGAACATTATTTTAAATCTCAAAATGAAATGCTTGAGTTATTCTATGATTTGCCAGAAGCTTTAAATAATACGATTGAAATTGCTCAAAGATGTATACATCGACCCAAAATTAAAAATCCTATTTTACCTGTATACGATGATGATCAAAACAAAGAAAAGGAGTTAATTCAGAAATTAGCTAAAGATGGACTAAATGGTCGACTCAAAAGCAAGTTTAATATTGAAAATATAGATGCTGAACAACAATATGAAATCAGAAAAATTTACGAAGAAAGACTACATAAAGAATTAAAAATAATCATTAATATGAAATATGAGGGATATTTTTTAATAGTTTCTGATTTTATCCTATGGGCAAAAAATAATGATATACCTGTTGGGCCAGGCAGAGGATCAGGAGCGGGATCACTTGTAGCTTGGTGTCTAAATATTACAGATCTTGATCCTATTAAGTTTGGATTGATATTTGAACGCTTTCTAAACCCTGAAAGAGTATCGCTCCCTGACTTCGATATAGATTTTTGTAGAGATGGAAGAGACAAGGTACTTGAATATGTCCATGATAAGTATGGTGAAAATAAAGTCGCGCAAATAATAACCTTTGGTAAATTGCAGGCAAGAGCTGTAATAAGAGATGTTGGCAGAGTCCTTGGCATTCCTTATGGCCAGGTTGATTATCTATGTAAACTAATGCCGTTTGATCCCTCTAGACCAATGTCCCTCCAGAAATATATTGATGAAGAACCAAAGTTAAATGAGGAAGCCAATAGAGATCCTAAAGTTAAGAAGCTGCTAGATATTTCTCTTAAACTTGAAGGTCTAAAAAGACATGCATCAATTCATGCTGCTGGAGTTGTTATATCAAAAGATCAAATATCTAAAGATGTACCATTATACAGTGATCCCGATAGTAATATTTTCTTAACTCAATTTGATATGAAATGGGTTGAAAATGCTGGTTTAGTTAAGTTTGATTTTCTTGGATTGAAAACACTTACATTAATTAATGAATGTATAAAGCTGGTTCGAAATAATAACCTGGATTTCACTATAGATAAAATTCATATCAACGATGTTAAAACATATGAATTGCTGAGCACTGGCGAAACAACAGGCATATTTCAGTTAGAGAGTGCTGGAATGAAAGATACATTGAAGCAATTAAAGCCTGATAAATTTGAGGATATAATTGCAATTGTTGCCTTATATCGTCCAGGCCCTATGGCAAATATACCGTCATATATTGAAAGAAAGCATGGAAGAGAAAGACCAGACTATATCCATCCTCTATTAGAGGGGCTTTTAAAAGAAACATATGGAGTTGTTATATATCAAGAGCAAGTAATGGGTGTAGCAAGAGAACTTTCAGGTTATTCTGATGGTGAAGCTGATTTGCTACGAAGAGCTATGGGAAAAAAGATACAAAAAGAAATGAAAGCTCAAAAACAAAGGTTTATCAGTGGGTGTGTAGATAATAAATTAAAAAACAATGAAGCAGAAAATATATTTGAATTGCTTTCAAAATTTGCAGATTATGGGTTTAATAAAAGTCATGCAGCAGCCTATGCTCTTATTGCCTTTCAAACTGCATTTCTAAAGACACATTTTCCTATTGAATTTTTCGCAGCTTCAATGTCTCTAGACATAAATAATACAGACAAAATATCTATTTTTCAGCAAGAATTAATACGTATGAATATCAAGCTTAATCCTCCAAGTATAAATCAATCTAATTCTTACTTTGCTAGAGATGGAGAGAAAATATCGTACGCATTAGGTGCCATCAAAAATGTTGGAATTGAATCAATGAATGAATTAATCAATGAAAGGAAATCTAATGGAACATTTAAAAGCTTAAGTGATTTTATTCAGAGGTGTAATACGTCTATAATAAATAAAAAAACATTAGAAGCACTTGCTTGTGCTGGAGCTTTTGACGAATTTGGTGTGAATAGGTCGGCAGTTTTTAATCAAGCGCAGGAAATTGTAAAATTTCACAAATCCCAGAACAATAAATCTTTATCAGAGCAAGAAGATATGTTTAGCGATATAGAATTTTCGCATTTTTTGTTAAATGATGAAGACGAATGGAATTATCCTTACAAATTGATGAAAGAATATGAAATGCTAGGCTTTTATCTTACAGGACATCCACTGGAAGCTCATAAAATCAATTATCCATCTCTCATGCTGAAAGAGTATTTAGATATAAAGGAAAATCAATCAGCCTATAATGAAAAAGATGTGTTATTGGGAGGAACGTTACTTTCTAAAAAAGAGAAAAGATCTGCAAGAGGAAACGCCTATGCTTTTTTAAACTTTTCTGATTTGTCTTCTATATACGAACTAATAGTGTTTGAGAGTAATCTTAGAAAATATAGAGATATGCTAACTGAAGGCGAATCTTTTATCATCAGTGTTGATTTTACATTTCAAAATGGGGCTTTAAGAGGTGAGCTAAAAAAAGTCTTTAGCTTTAATGAAGTAGAAAATTTAAATATCAAAAAGAAAAATGTAGGAAATGTAGAAAAGGTAAATTCATTAATAAAGATATACACTGACGGCAATTTCACCAAAGATGAACTGTTGAAATTAAAATGGGTAAAGGGTACGCATAAAGTAGAAATTATATATGAGAATCAACTACTTAAAATTCCTGGAGAATTTGAAATTAGTGCTGATATGATTAAAGAAATCAAAACTCTTAATGGGGTAAAAAAAATAGATCTCAGCTAATAAAAGTATTGAATATTACTTTTCCTTCGTGTATCTAAACGCTTAATTTAATCACACAACGATAGCTTTTGCTGTCCGGTCCTTTTTTGAGGTCAAATTGTTGTGGATGTACAACCGGAGAAATTATATGAGTGTACCTAATATTGATCTAAGAGAACTAGTTAATGCTGGCGTTCATTTTGGACATAAGTCTCAAAGATGGAACCCCAAAATGCAAAAATATATTCACAGTACAAGAGAAAATATACACATTATTAATTTAAATCATACAGTACAAATGATGCAAGAGGCATTAAATGTAATTGACAGTGTAACCTCTCGTGGTGGTAAAATTTTGTTTGTTGCAACAAAAAAGCAAGCATCCACAAAGATTGCTGAGTTAGCAATAGAAACTGGACATTACTATGTTAATCACAGGTGGCTGGGTGGAATGCTTACTAATTGGTCCACAATTACAAAATCAATAAAGAAAATGAAAGAACTTGAAGCACTTAAGTCAAATCCAAATAATGAATTTACAAAAAAAGAAATTTTAAAACTCACTAACAAATACGAAAAACTTGTTAAATCACTGAGTGGAATAAGTGAGATGAAAAAATCTCCAGACTTGCTTTTTATTATTGATACTAAATTAGAGCATATAGCTGTTTCTGAAGCTAATCATTTAAATATTCCAATAATTGGAATAGTTGATACTAATTCAGATCCAGACGAAATAAGCTATCCAATTCCTGGAAATGACGATTCTAGAAGATCGATAAATCTTTATTGCTCACTAATAAAAGAAACGATCAATTCCTCAGAAAGTACAATTAATTTTAAGGAAGATAAATCTATTGTCACAACTGACACAGAACAAAATGAGACGGTTGAAAAAAAATCAAATGATGATGAAGATGTTAAGTAATAAAAGAGAATATACCATATAAAGTAAATAGTTATGACAGTTAGTGCTAAAGAAGTTCAAGAGCTAAGAAAGATGTCTGGTGCAGGTATGATGGAATGTAAATCTGCTCTTTCAGATGCTAATGGCAATCTAGATGAGGCATTTAAACTACTGCGTGAAAAAGGAATTGCAAAAGCTGAAAAAAAATCATCAAGAGACGCAAATGAAGGCTTGGTTGCTATTAAGAATGAAGGCAACTCAGCAGCTATGATTGAAGTTAATTCTGAAACTGATTTTGTATCACGTAATTCAGAATTTCATGAACTTGTTAATTCTATTCTAGAAATTGTGATGCAAAATAAAAATGATACAGATAAGTCCATTGAAGATACAAAAACACTTATAAGTGATGCTGTCGGTAAAATTGGAGAAAATATAGTACTTAGAAATATTAAATTCTTAGAAGGAAATGTTTATAGCTATATACATAATAGTGTAAAAGACGGGATGGGCAAAATTGGTGTTTTAATAAACTTCAATAGCGACTCTAGTGAAATTGATAATATTGGAAAAAATATTTGTATGCACATTGCAGCGTCTTCTCCAAAATCTCTAACAGCAGATGATCTTGACAAGTCCATCATAGAAAGTGAAAAAGAAATAATTTTAAAGCAATTGAAAGAGACGGGTAAATCAGACAATATTCTTGAAAAAATGATGGAGGGTAAGTTAAATAAATTTTACGAAGAGAATACATTAATGGCGCAAAAATTTGTAATTGATCCTTCAATTTCTGTTGAACAATATTTAACACAAGCTTCTAAAGAAATTAATTCTCAAATAAATATTCAAGAATTCCTTCGATTTGAAATAGGCTCATAAGAATGGGTAGCAATAAAAAGAGACGGATACTAATTAAATTATCCGGAGAATCTCTTATGGGCGATGGAAATTATGGAATTGAACTCAAAACAGTCGATAATTTAGCTAAGAACATAAAATCACTAATTAATCAAAATGTTGAATTATGTATCGTCATAGGAGGTGGGAATATATTTCGAGGCCTAGCGGCTTCTGCCAAAGGTATGGATAGAGCAAATGCTGATTATATGGGAATGTTGGCAACTGTTATGAATAGTCTGGCAATGCAAAATGCCTTAGAGAAACTAAAACTAGAGACAAGGGTAATGTCTGCTTTTCCAATTCAGTCTATTTGTGAAACTTACATTAGACGTAGAGCAATAAGACATATGGAAAAAGGAAGAGTAGTTATTTGTGCGGCTGGAACTGGAAATCCATATTTCTCCACTGATACAGCTGCTTCATTAAGAGCAGCTGAGTTACAGTGTTCTTATATTTATAAGGCTACTCAGGTTGATGGCATATATAGTAAGGATCCACAAATGAATAAAAATGCAAAAAAATATAAAAAGATATCTTATAATAAATATTTATCTGATAATCTTAAGGTTATGGATAGTGCGGCAATAACTGTAGCTAGAGAAAACAAAATTCCAATTAGAGTTTTTTCAATTCTGGCAAAAGATTGTTTTAAAGCTGTTTATAAAGATATTTTAAATTACTCAGAAATTAATGATGTTTGATCAGATACAAAAAGATGTTGAAAAAAGAATGGATGCGTCAATTCAATCATCTAGATCTGAGATGAGTGGTATTAGAGCTGGAAGGGCGTCTCCAAACATGCTTGACTCAATTAAAGTAGATACATATGGACAAAAAATGAGCATAAATCAAGTAGCTAATATTACTACTCCTGATGCCAGAACAATAAATATTGATATATGGGATCAAGCCAATGTTAATTTGGTTGATAAGGCAGTGAGAGAATCAGATTTAGGAATCAATCCAATGATAGAGGGCAACCTAATCAGGCTACCATTACCTCAATTAACAGAAGAGAGAAGAGTTGAATTCCTTAAAATGGCCAGCAAAATTGCAGAGAATACTAAAGTAGCAATTAGAAACATTAGAAGGGATGGTATTGAGAAAGTTAAAAAATTAGAAAAAGAGAAAGAAATTGGACAAGATGACTCAAAAAAATATCAAGAAGAAATTGAAACTCTAACAGCAAATAAAGTCAAAATTATTGATGAAATGCAGAAGTCTAAAGAAGAAGATTTAAAAAACATATAAATTTGCTTGAAGTGATAGCACTAAATTCTCACCAAACAAAGATCAATCATGTTGCCATAATCATGGATGGAAATGGAAGATGGGCAGAAAAAAATAAATTATCAAAAAAAAAAGGACATGAGCAAGGTGTTCGTAATTGCATTAAAATTTGTGAAAATTTAAAAAAATTAGATTTTAAAATAAGTGAAATTTCATTTTATGTATTTTCAACCGAAAATTGGAATCGTTCGGCCTTAGAAGTTAGTAATTTATTTAAAATTATAGAGTCTTTTTACGAATCTTTCAAAAATTCAGCAAATGATAATAATATTTCTGTAAGACACTATGGTTCAAAGCAAAGACTATCTAATAAAATAAAAAAAATAATTGACGATGTTGTGTTAAGTACAAATCAAAATAATGGAATATATGTAAATTTGTTATTTAATTATGGATCAAGACAAGAGATAGAGGATGCTATAAAAAAAATTCAGTCTGAAAAGAAAAAAAAATTTAACTTTAGAAATTACTTATATATTCCCGAATCAAATGATCCAGATTTAATAATTAGAACTGGAGGAGAAATCAGGTTAAGTAATTTCATGTTATGGCAAAGTGCCTATTCAGAACTTTATTTTACAAAGACATTATGGCCAGATTTTAAAATTGCCTCTTTGAACAAAATATTACATAGCTATATGAAAAGAAATAGAAAACTTGGTAAATAAAATGAATAACCTATTTAACAAAAACTTATTTTTAAGAATATTTTCTCTAATTGTATTTATTCCTTTAATGATATTGCCTATTGTTATTAGTAATTATTTATTATTTATAGTTTATATCTTTTTCAATTCTATAATTCTCTATGAAATACAATTAATGAAAATTAAAAATGAGAAAAAAAAATTACTTTTTATTTATAAAATCCTCATCACATATGTTTTTTTTATGTTTATTTTATTAAGAATTACTGGAACAATTAGCTATATCAATATATTAGAGTTAGTTATAATTATATGGCTATTTGATAGCTTCTCATTTTTAGGCGGTAAAATCATTGGCGGCACCAAACTCATGCCATCAATCAGCTCTGGAAAAACCCAAAGTGGTTTGTTAGTTGGTATTTCGGTAACGCTTTTCAGTTTTTCTATATATTCGTTTGCAATTAATGAGTTTTCAATAAAATATTTATTTTACATTTGTATAATATTATTTTTTGCCTTTTTAGGAGATGTGATTGCTTCTATAATTAAGAGACTGTCGTCGATTAAAGACTCAGGTTCTATTATGCCTGGACATGGAGGCTTATTAGATAGGCTTGACTCATTTTTAGGAGTTTTCTTTTTCATCGGCATTCTGGAATCATTATCATGAAAAAGATTAATTTAATTATCTATGGAGCAACAGGCAGTATTGGGAAATCTGTTTTATCTATTGTTCGTTCTAATCGAACAAAATTCAATGTACAGGGTATCACATGTAATAATAATTATAACAAATTAATAAAAATTGCTAAAGAATTTAATGTAAAGAAACTTGGTATAAATAAAAAAATAAAAAATACAGTTAAAGATATAAATAAATATAATGTCTACGAAGATATAAGCTCATTCAGTAAAATATACAATAGTAATACAGATGTAATTATTTTTGCCATTTCTGGCTTAGCTGGCTTAGATCTTTTTCACAAATTGTGTACATCAGGTAAAAAAATTGGAATGGCAAATAAAGAATGCATTATTTCCCTTGGAGAAAATTTTTACGAACTAGCTAAAAAAAGTGGTTGCATTATTGTTCCACTTGACTCAGAGCACAATTCAATTTTTCATTTATTAAATAATGACCATGCTTCTTTTGATTCAATTACAATAACTGCTACAGGTGGACCATTTAGAACATTACCTCTTAAGTCTTTTAAAAATATTAGTATTGAACAAGCTCTATCACATCCAATATGGAAAATGGGGAAAAAAATATCGATAGACTCAGCGACAATGGTGAATAAAGCGCTAGAGATTATCGAGGCTAAATATTTATTTAATCTTGAAGATAATCAAATTGATGCAATTATCCATCCTCAGGCAATACTGCATGCCATGGTAAATTATGAAAACGGGATTACTAAAGCTTTGTTAAGTAAGCCTGATATGCGCATTCCAATATCATCCCTATTTTTTAAATTTAACGGTTATTCAAACAAAACCAAAGAGTTGAATTTGCTAGAGCATTCAAAACTTGAGTTTTACCCAATAAATACCGAAAGGTATCCAGCAATTAGATTAGGAAAAGAGGTAATGAAAATTGGTGGACTTGCTCCAAATTCTTTTAACTATCTCAATGAGATCTTAGTAAGATATTTTCTTAAAGGCGCCATAAAATTTGTCGATATAATAGCCTTAAATGAAATTAATTTAGAGAAGATATTTGCAAAAAATAGCAATATAATGACACCAAGTCTGATTGATATTAAAAATATCAATGGGTGGATTGATAAAAATTTGTATCTAAGGGATTAGATTTGGGTTAATTTCACTTTATGAAAAGTTTTTTTTTATTTTTTTTATTTTACCTATTTTTGAGTAGCAATTTATTTGCAAGTGAAAATGTTATAGATTCTATTAGAGTTGACGGCACCCAAAGAATTGATAATGAAACAGTTATTTCATACGCAAATATATCAAAAGGAGATGTTTATTCTGAGGAAATAGGCAACAATGTTCTGAAAAGTCTGTTTGAAACCAACTTATTTTCTAATATCCAAATTTCATTTAAAGAAAATATCTTAAATATTAAAATTCAAGAAAACCCGACTATTAATTTAGTTAAATTTTCTGGTAATTCAAAAATAAATGACGAAGATCTAGTAATTGAAATAGCATTAAAAGAAAGATCGGTCTATTCAAGAAGCAAGGTTAAAAAAGATATTGAAAAAATGCTAACTTTGTATCAGAGAGCTGGCCGCTTATCCACAGAAATTAATCCTAAACTTGAAATGCTTGATAACAACCGTGTAAATTTGACCTATGAAATTACTGAGTCAGATATAGCAAAAGTCTCAAATATAATTATTTTAGGGAATAGTGTTTTCTCTAAAAATAAGATTAAGTCTCTAATGAGAACAAAAGAAAAAACATTGTTACGTTTTTTGTCTAGCTCCGATAATTACGATCCTGATAAACTAGAATATGATAAGCAGCTAATTACTGAATTTTATAATAATAACGGATACCCTGATTTCAATTTTACTTCTTCAATTGCACAACTAAAAGCCAATACAAATAATTTTGAGATAATATTAAATATTAATGAGGGTGATAAATTTAACTTTGGGGTAATTGATGTGGAAAGTAAATTAAAAAAAATAGATCCACAATATGTAAAAGCTATTTTACCTATTAAACAGGGAAATATATTTAATCGAAGCCTTTTACAAGACAGTATAGAGCAGTTAAAAGAACTAGCGCAGCTGCAGGGTTACTCTTTTATAGAAATTGATACAAACTTATTAGATGGGAATGAAGTTAATACAGTTGATATTAATTTGATAATAAATGAAGGACCCAGAGTTTATGTTAATAAAGTAAATATTTCAGGCAATACCCGAACAGTCGATAAAGTAATTAGAAGGGAAATTGCACTTACAGAAGGTGATCCATATAATAAATTTTCAATTAATTATTCAAAAGATTCAATAAGAGCACTAAATTTTTTTAATGAAGTTGAAATAAATGAAGTCAGAACTGATTTTACAGATAAAATTAATCTTGAGGTTAATGTTGAAGAAAAAAATACTGGTGAAGCTTCTATCGGAGCTGGATATTCTAGTTCAGCTGATGCCTCGCTAAATTTGGGCTTAAGGGAAAATAATTTTTTGGGAAAGGGTCAGAAAGTTAAATTTGATACGTCCTTTTCTAATAGAAGAACCGCCTATGATATTTCAATAACTGAACCTTATTTCAATAACAAGCCTCTTTCATTAACTTCGAATATATATAGTAATTTTACTGATCCAGCTAACGTTAACTACGAAACCGAAGATCTAGGATTTGGATTATCCTCTTCATTTCCGCTTGCACCAGATAGATATTTAGAGCTTCGATATTCATTATTTACCTCCAAAATCAAAGCTAATTCAAACGCTACAGCATATGAAAATGCTTTATCAGGAACTGATACAGTTTCATCTCTTGGTTATAGTTTATCATTTGATAGGCGAAATAGTAGGTATAAGCCATCGAACGGATTTAATTTTAAGCTAAGTCAAGACTTAGCAGGTTTAGGTGGCGATAGCTATTTTTATAGAAATAATTTTGAATTTAATTATTACAAAAGATTGTCAAAAAGATTTATAGGAGCTTATAAATTACAAGGTGGAAACATCAACGGATATAATGATAAGTATTCACCATTATCTTCAAACTTCAAACTTGGCGGCAAAAAATTGAGGGGTTTTAAATCTGGTAAAATAGGTCCGAAACTTGGAAACTCATATACAGGAGGTCAATATTTTTACTTGACATCTCTTGAAACAAATATTGATTTAAATATTGATGCATTCGATATTACAACTACCGCATTTATAGATGTAGGAAGTGTATGGGGATTAGAAAATCCAGCTTATGGATCAATTGATGATAAACATGAAGCCCGCTCATCCATAGGTGTTAATTTTAATTGGGACTCTGCAATCGGACCCATTAATATAATTTATGCAAATATAATAAATAGCAATACAAATGATACTACTGATAATCTTTATTTCGATATAGGTTATAATTTTTAATAAGAGGGAAAATAATGATAAGAAAAATATTAATTTTAATTATAGCTATTTTCGCAATGCCAACTTTAGTTATGGCCGACTATCCAAACACATCAATTGGAGTTATTGATATCAATAGAATACTATCTGATGCCGATGCAGCGATATCTGCAGCAGAGCAAATTGAAGAGATAGCAACTGAAATTGAAAATGAAATAAAATTAAGCGATGAAGAAATAATCAAAGAACAAAACTTACTCATTGAGTCTCAATCAATTATGGCACCTGAGGCTTTTGAGTCTAAGAGGAGTGAATATGAGATTAAAGTTCAGAAGTATAACGGCGAAAGACAAGCCAAACTTGTGAGGATTGATGAACTCATTGCTTTATCAAGAAACAATATTTTAAATGCTATGAAGCCAATATTAGAGGAAATATCAAATGAAAAAGGAATAACAATAATTCTTGAGAAGGCTTCAATCATGCTAAATGCTGAAAAGATGGATTTAACAAATGAGGTTTTAAAAAAACTTAACAAATCATTACCAACTATAAAAGTTTCCAGAGACTAAAAATTAAATGAAATCTAGTTTTTTTAAAAACTTAGGACCGATAAGTTTTACTAAAATAAAAGAACATTTAGAATGTACACCTATAAATATTGGTGAAGACTCATCCTTCAATGAATTAACTAGTATCAAAAATTTAAATAATAAGGGATTATCATTTCTAACTGATGATAACTTTTCTAGAGAAAATATGCTAAGCGATGGTGCAATTATATGTAGCCAATCATTTAATAGAAAATTCAAAGTTAACAATCCTCTTATGATTGTCGATGATGTACATTTAGCTGTAGCAAAACTATCAAATATTTTCTACCGCCCCTTTACAAGTGAAGAAATAGAAAGCTTTGCTGAGCCAAAAATTGATAGTAATTGTAATATTGCTGAGTCCGCAGTTATTGAAAATGGATCTATTATTGGAAAAAACGTTAATATAAGTGCAGGTTGTTATGTAGGGTGCAATTCTATTATTGGAGATAATAGTATTATTGATTGTAATGCTATAGTTACTAACTCCATAATTGCAGAAAATGCATATGTTGGTAGAAATTCATCTATAGGACAACAAGGATTTGGTTTTGCTATCAGCAAAAGTGAAAATATTAGAATATTTCATATTGGAAGAGTAATTCTTCAGGCTGGTGTTTATATAGGATCAAACTGTACCATTGATAGAGGTAGTTTTGGCGATACTATAATTGGTCCAAATACTTACTTTGATAATCAGTGTCACATTGCTCACAATGTTATTATTGGCAATAACTGTATATTTGCTGCTATGACTGGTATCGCTGGAAGCACAAATATTGGTAACCATGTAATGTCGGGTGGTCAGGTTGGTATAGCGGGACATCTAAAAATTGGAAACAATGTTAGAATTGCAGCTCAAAGCGGTGTGCTAAAAGATATAGATGATAATAGTTCTGTTATGGGACATCCGGCAATAGATAAATTTAAATATCTAAGAAAATATAAAAAAAATTATGCTTGATATAAAAATTAAGTTTAATGAAATTAGGGAACTAATCCCACATCGTGAACCGTTTCTCTTTCTTGATGAGTTAGTAAATGTAATTAAGTTAAAAAAAGCTACCGGAATAAAAATATTTTCAAAAGATGAATATTTTTTTAAAGGTCATTTTCCAGGTCAACCTGTAGTGCCTGGAGTAATATTAGTTGAAATGATGGCACAGACAGCTGCCGCACTAATAGCCTACAGTATAAGAGAAGAAACTTTTGATAAAATTGTTTATTTGATGAATATTGAAAATACTAAGTTTAGAAAGCCTGTATTTCCTAATACAAAAATATTTGCTGATGTAAATGCTTTGCGCTCAAAGGGAAGAGTTTGGAGGTTTGATGGGAAATCACATGATTTAGCTGGCAATGCTATATGCGAAGCAAGCTGGAGCGCTATGATAATGGATAGGGACAATGAGCAAAATTCATAATACAGCAATAATTGGAAAAAGTACTGTAATAGGATCTAACGTAAAAATTGGTCCTTATTGTGTAATTGAAGATGGAGTCAAGATTGGCAACGATAATATACTTCATTCAAGTGTATATATGTCTGGCGAAACAGATATAGGCAAGGGAAATACTTTTTTTCCTTTTTGTTCAATTGGCTCTAAGCCTCAAGATTTAAAATATAAGAACGAAAAGAGCAAGCTTCTTATTGGTGATGAAAATATTTTCAGAGAGCATTCTACAGCCAATCCAGGTACATCAGGAGATAATATGAAAACAGTTATTGGTAATTCTTCGTTGTTTATGATAGGTGTTCATATAGCCCATGATTGCATCATTGGAGATCAAGTGATCATGGCCAATCAAGCTACATTAGGTGGACACGTTCAAGTAGATAATTTTGCTGTACTAGGAGGACTATCAGCAGTTCATCAATTTTGCAGAGTCGGCAAATTAGCAATGATCGGAGGTTTGTCAGCCGTAGAAAATGATGTAATCCCCTATGGTTTAGCTCTGGGTAACAGAGCTAAAATAACCGGTGTAAATATAATTGGGCTTAAAAGGGCAAATTATAGCAAAAATACGATTAGAGAATATTCAAATATAATCAATAAAATATTTACTGGTGGAACTATAACGTCTGAAAAAAATAAAATAAGAAATAGTAATAATGACTTAATAAAAGAACTTTTAATCTTTTTAGATAAAAATTCATCAAGAGGTTTGTGCAAATATGAAAAATAAAACCCCAATTTGTATAATTGGTGGGTACGATGCATTATCTAAGTCTCTTTTTCAAATACTTAAAAATAAAGATAAATCAGTCATCTTTATCAATCTTTTAAGTAAAAATAATCAAGATGAAAACCTATATAATTATAATATTTTCGAATTAAAAAAAATATTAGACCTGCTTAAAATAAAAAAAGTTAAAGACATTATTTTTTTGGGAAAAATAGTTCGACCAGATTTGTCTAAATTTAAAAAGGACGGGATTGTAGAAAAGTATATTCCAAGACTTGTTGAAGTATATAAAGAAGGTGATGGTGCTGTTTTAGATGCTGTTATTGATATTTTTAAAGAACACAATTTTAAAGCCGTTTCACCATTTAAATATTGCGATGATTTACGCTTAAAAAATTCTGATGTTTTAAAAAAATACAAAAAAGAAGATGTTATAGATATAAAAAAATCCTGTAAACTCCTTGATGCCTTATCTGAATTTGACAATGCTCAAAGTGTTGTATGCTCCGAAGGCTATATAATTGCAA
>CACDOH010000012.1 GCA_902554325.1 uncultured Pelagibacteraceae bacterium | reverse complement strand
CGCTAAAAGGAAGCCAGCTAGAAAGAAAAAAAAGAAAAGATAAATAGCATTGATTAATCAATGCTTTTTTTTTGCGCCCTTAGTTTAATAGACTAGGGGCGTTTTTTAATTTGTCTCTACCAAGAATTTTGTCTATTTTTTTGATTGCATTTTCTTCAGTGATTTTAAGGCTTGCAATAACTTCGCGTAAAAAACGATCATAAGATAATTCAAATAGTTGGCGTTCACTATAAGATTGCTCTATCTGGTTGTTTGCCCTATTTAAATCTCTAACTACCTCAGCAATTTGCTCAATTTCCCCAGAGTTAATTTTTAAATCATATTCCTGTGCACGTCGACTCCACATAGTTCTTTTAATTTTGGCTTTCTGAGAGAGAATTTTCAAAACATTTTGAATTTTTGATGGTTTTGAAACTTTTCTTAAACTGAGTTTCTTTGCTTTATCAACTGGTACTCTTAGTATTAATTTATCCTTTACAAATTCAATGACGTACATCTCAAGCTTTTGACCAACTACCTCTCTTTTTTCTATATCGATAACTTGCCCAACACCATGAGTTGGATAAACAACATGGTCTTTAGTCTCAAATATTTTTTTAACTTTTTTTTCTTTTATTGTTTTTATTTCTAAAAATTTCTTTACTTTTTTTGCTTGATAGTGGGAAGGATTAATTATTCTATTATTAACCTTTTTATTAGATTGTTGAGGCATTTTTGGAGCTACAAACTTTTTTACAGTTTTTTTCGCTTCTACCTTTTTTTTTGAGGCAACCTTCTTTTTTTTAATAGTTTTTTTTACTACTTTCTTTTTCTTAAGAACTTTTTTAATAGCTTTCTTTTTCTTAGGAACTTTTTTAACAATTTTCTTTTTCTTCTTTATGGATTTCTTATTTTTTTTCATATAATTAACTTATCCCCCAGGTTTTTTTGAAAAAAATTTATTATACTTATCATCTTCATTCTCATATTTTTCCGCATCAACTGGCGGATCTTTTTTTAATGTAATATTTGGCCACTCATTAGAAAACTCCGTATTAATTTTTAACCATTTGCCATCTTTATCTTCAGTATCAGAGATTATTGCATCTACCGGACATTCTGGCTCACAAACCCCACAATCAATGCATTCCTCAGGATTGATTACTAGCATGTTTTCACCTTCATAGAAACAATCAACTGGACAAACTTCCACACAGTCAGTGAATTTGCATTTAATGCAATTCTCATTTACTACGTATGTCATAGAGGATTAACCTGTAAGTCTTTTTTTTATTTCACCAACTTTAAAATCATCAATATAAAGTAGTCCTGATAGTTTTCTCACAAGAGCATTTTCGTAATCATCAATTCGCCCATCAGCAATGATTATCTTCCAAAGCATTTCAATTATTGCTAGTTTTTCTTCATCATCTAAGGAAGAATTTATTTTTGAAGTAAACTGATGAATATCACTGGCGTTATCAACCATAGAATCAGATATTTCAAACAAATTGATTAAGCTTTCATCTGTCAACTTGTAGTAATTATTAAGTAATTTAAGAATTTCTTCCTTTTCAATTTCATCAAATATGCCATCGTGTTTTGCTGTCGTAATCATTAGCGAGGCAACAGCCAACTGCGTTGCATCAAATTCGTTATCTTCTTTAATTTCACTCTTTTCAAACAATGATGTAAATTTTTCAAACATAATATTATTTTTGTATATTAACTATTAACTGACACAACATATTGTTTATAATATAGAACAAAACAGGTAGATTATGTGTCCGAATCACTAACAAGCTATGTTCTTTAAATATTCTATTTTTTTTTATAATCAAATAATTATATACATCACATAATCTAATTTTAAAAGTTTCTTAATTAAATATGAAAACAAAAAATAGTGATAATTATACAAAGTGGCAGAAAAGCTTTGAACGAGAAACGAAGATTGATCTCAACGAGGCGTCTTCTGAAACAGACGAAGGCATTAAAATAAAGCCAGTTTATACAAAAGCTGACATTGAGAATCTTTCATTTGTAGATAATGACTCACTCCCTGGTCAGTTGCCATATACGAGGGGCCCAAAAGCATCAATGTATACAAATAGACCTTGGACGATAAGGCAGTATGCTGGGTTTTCTACAGCAGAGGAATCAAATGATTTTTATAAGAAAAATTTAAAATCTGGTCAAAAAGGTCTTTCAGTTGCTTTCGATCTGCCGACACATAGAGGTTATGACTCTGATGATGATTTAGTAATGGGAGATGTTGGTAAGGCCGGTGTTGCCATTGATACTGTTGAAGACATGAAAATTCTATTCAATGACATTCCACTTGATCAGATGTCTGTATCAATGACGATGAATGGGGCAGTGCTTCCTGTGTTATCCTCATTCATTGTTGCCGGGGAAGAGCAAAATGTTAATAAAAATTTACTATCTGGAACTATACAAAATGACATTTTAAAAGAATTCATGGTGAGAAATACATACATTTATCCTCCTGATCCATCTATGAAAATCGTTGCTGACATAATTGAATTTACATCTAAAGAAATGCCAAAGTTTAATTCAATTTCAATCTCTGGCTATCATATGCAAGAAGCAGGTGCAGATAATGTGCTTGAACTTGCTTACACACTTGCTGATGGCATGGAATATGTAAGGGCAGCTCTCTCAAAAGGGTTAGATATTGATGACTTTGCTCCACGTCTTTCATTCTTTTTTGCAATCGGAACTGATTTTTTCATGGAGATTGCAAAACTCAGAGCGGCTAGAACATTATGGTATAAAATAATGAAAGATTTTGGAGCAAAAAATGAAAAGTCCTTAATACTCAGAACACACTGTCAGACTTCTGGAGTATCACTTACCGAAAAGGATCCATATAATAATATCATAAGGACATCTTATGAGGCACTCTCTGCTATACTAGGTGGAACTCAGAGTTTGCACACCAATTCATTTGATGAAGCAATTGCTCTTCCCACTGATGAGTCTGCTCGAATAGCTAGAAATACACAGCTTATTCTTCAAAATGAGACTGGTGTAACGAATACTGTAGATCCATTAGCAGGATCATATTTTATAGAAAGTCTTACTGACGAATTATCAAAAAAAGCTTGGGAGGTTATAGAAGAGATAGAGTCCCTTGGAGGGATGACAAAGGCTGTAAAAGCGGGTGTACCAAAATTAAAAATTGAGGAGTCAGCCACTAAAAAACAAGCAAAAGTAGATAGTGGGTCAAGAGTTGTTGTTGGGGTGAATAAGTTTAAAAACCCCAAAGAGCCAAAGGTAGATGTTAGGGTAATTGATAATAATAGAGTGAGAGATGATCAAATAAAAAAAATAAATGACGTAAAAGCCTCTAGGGATCAAAAGGCTGTTGATGAGTCTCTGGCTAAATTAGTGACTGCAGCCAAAGAGGATAGTAATTTGTTAGCGCGTTCAATTGATGCTATAAAAAATAGAGCAACAGTGGGAGAAGTTTCAAAAGCGTTAGAGCAAGTATACGGAAGACATTTTGCAACATCTTTAAGTGTCTCGGGGGTATATGGAAAGCATTTTGAGGGCGATGAGGATTTTATGAATGTAACAAAAAAAGTAAATATTTTTGAAGAGGAAAATGGTCGAAGACCGAGAGTTTTGGTAGTTAAGATGGGTCAAGATGGTCATGATAGAGGAGCAAAGATTGTTGCTACGTCATTTGCAGATATGGGATTTGATGTTGATATGGGTCCTTTATTTCAGTCTCCAAAAGATGTAGCAAAAGATGCAATCGAGAATGATGTGCACGCAATAGGTGTCTCAACACTTGCGGCAGGTCACAAAACACTTGTACCAGAGCTCATGAAAAGCCTTAAAGAAATAGATCCCAAGTCAAAAATAATTGTTTTTGTTGGCGGAGTTATACCTGAGCAAGACTACAATTTTTTATATGAAAATAATATTTCAGCTATCTTTGGTCCAGGTTCAAATATTATTGAATCAGCAGAAAAGGTCATTGATTTGATATCAGATAAAATTCACGAACATAATTAAATGCAGCTTGTCGAAAAAATTATTAAAGGTGAAAGAGCTGCAATTGCTAAAGCTATCACATTAGTAGAGTCCTCTAGGGAAAATGATAAAAATGAAAGTAGAAAACTAATTTCAGAGCTATTAAATAAGCCAGGCAAATCAATTCGTGTTGGGTTTTCAGGGCCTCCTGGTGTTGGTAAATCAACATTTATCGAATCATTTGGTCGTTACCTGGTAGAAAAAAATTATAAGCTTGGCATTTTAGCTATTGATCCATCTTCACAGATTACAGGAGGGTCGATACTGGGTGACAAAACTAGGATGATAGAAATTTCTAAAAATCCCAATACATTCATAAGGTCTACTCCCTCAAGAGGTTCGTTGGGGGGCATCTCAGTTGGAACAAGAGAAGCATCAATCATATTGGATGCAGCGGGATATGATTTTATTTTTATTGAAACTGTTGGCGTAGGTCAGTCAGAAACGATGGCAACTAATTTAGTAGATATATTTTCTTTAATTGTAGGACCAGGGTCTGGAGACGAGCTACAGGGTATAAAAAAAGGGATAACAGAATATGCTGATATATTTATAGTTAATAAAAATGATGGTGACCTAAAATCTGAAGCCTCTAAAACTGCTTCTGATTATAAATCAGCAATAAGTTATTATAAAAAATCAGATGATACTGCTGATAAGGAGGTCTTACTTGTCTCGGCCATTGAACAAACTGGTATGAAAAAAGTAATAGAAACTATACAAAATATAGTCTCACAAAATAAGAAAAATAAAAATTTTGATGAAAGGCGTGCTAAACAGTTTACTTATTGGATAGAGGAAGAGGTTAGAGAAATAATCCAATTTAATATTCAAAAGAAAATCAGAGCAGACGGTAGTATTAGTCAATTGTCACAAAAAGTGATGGATGGTAAGATTCAAATGTTTGAAGCTATTGAAGCTATTACTCAGAATTTGCAGAATAAATAATCATATTGACAATATTTATTATTATCTTTAACTAACACGAATTATGACAAAAGCATGTGATTTATCTGGCAAAAAAGTTCAGTTTGGAAATAATGTAAGCAAAGCCAATAACAAAACCAGAAGAAAATTCAATGTTAATCTTCAAGCGGTAACTTTTAAAAGTGAATTGTTAAATAAAAAAATAAAGTTATCAGTGGCTACATCGTCAATTCGAACAGTCTCGAAATTTGGTGGTATAGATGAATTCTTAACAAAAACAAAAAGTAAGAAATTATCGCTTAAAGCAAAGAGATTACAACGTGCAATGGGCATCGCTGCGAGTAAAGTTAGTTAGCAAGCTGACTTTTACTTTTTTTCTCACTCTCTTCAAATAGATCAACCAACTGTTCTGTCATAACATCCGCTAACTGTTCAGCATCGACTATGGTAACAGCTCTTTTGTAGTATCTAGTAACATCGTGACCTATGCCTACAGCCAACAATTGAATAGCAGACTTTGACTCTATCCATTCGATTACACCTCTTAAATGTTTTTCAAGATAATTTCCTGTATTTACAGACAAAGTACTATCATCTACAGGTGCTCCGTCGGATATAACCATTAAAATTTTTCTTGCTTCATATCTGACTTGCAACCTTTTATGTGCCCATAAAAGTGCTTCTCCATCAATATTCTCTTTCAATAGTCCCTCACGCATCATAAGGCCTAAATTTTTTTTTGATCTACGCCATGGTTCATCCGCAGCTTTATAAATAATGTGTCTTAAATCATTTAATCTTCCTGGTGCTGGAATTTTCTTGTTCTGCATCCAATGCTCTCTACTTTTGCCACCTTTCCAAGCTTTTGTTGTAAAACCAAGAATCTCAACCTTCACACCACATCTCTCGAGAGTTCTGGCAAGAATATCTGCGCTCATGGCGGCAACAGTAATGGGTCTTCCTCTCATTGATCCAGAATTATCAATTAAAAGTGAAACTACTGTATCCTTGAAGTCAGTATCCTTTTCTTTTTTGAAAGATAATGAGTGATATGGGTCCATTATAATCCTGGTTAATCTTGATGTATCTAGCAAGCCTTCTTCTAAATCAAAATCCCAACTTCGATTTTGCTTAGCAAGTAATTTCCTTTGTAATCGATTAGCTAATCTAGAAATAATTGTTTGATACGACTTTAGTTGTTGGTCTAAATAAGCCCGAAGACGGTTTAATTCTTCATCTTCGCATATATTAGAAGCAGTAATTATTTCATCAAATTCCTCAGTGTATATACTGTACTCATTTAGTATTTGTTCACTTGAATTCTCAGCTCTATACTGAGGTGTTGCATTTTCACTATTTCCTTCATCAAATTCTGAAAGTTCGTCATCTTCTTGCTGGTCAATATTCATTTCTGTTTCTTCATATTCCACTTCCTCTTCAGACTGTGAGGCCTCATCATCACTAAAAGATGACTGATTCTCCATCTCATCCAATTCATTATTTTCAAGTTGTTCTGTGTTTTGATTCTTTTCCTCTTCATTCTTTTCATCATTAGTATTTTGGTCATCATAATAGTCTAAGTCATTTATTAATTTATTTACATTTTCAGCAAAAACTTTTTGATCATAAATATTCTTTAAGAGCGAATTGGAAGAGTCGCCAATCCTACTTTGAAGCCATTTCTTCCATACGCTTATTGCTTTATCAGAGTCTTTAGGTAGATAATCAGGGCTGACTTTATTTCTAAAATATAAATCAATAGCATCTTCAATATCAATATCAGATTGTTTAGAGATTTTAGAAATATTTTTGTCTTTGAATTTGTCTTCATAGAGAGAATGTAAATTATTTTTAACACCTCTCATCAATTTACTGCCTATTAGTTGTATGCGAGTATCTTCAAGTATTTCATAAATCTTTCTATTTTTTTCTCCGGAGGGCTCGTATTCTTTGAAAATGTCTTGATTGTGGTATTTATATCTTAGGGCTTGATTATCAGCATTCCCTCTAAGCTGGCTTAGCGATTCAGGATTAACATCTAACTTTATTTGGGGTAAAACAATTTTATTTTCAGATGAAGAACCGGTATCTTCGAACACAACTTCAAGCTCTTTGTTTTCAGCAATAGCCCTTGTAGCAGATGAGATAGCTCTTTTGATATCTTCTAAAATATCTTCTTTCACTATATTAAGTTAAACTCATTCTGTTCTAATGAGAGATCTTCACCAAAACAGCGTTGATAATATTCAGATATAATCTGTCTTTCACTCTCATCACATTTATTTAAGAAAGTAAGTTTGAATGCCATTGCATAGTTAAAGTCAAATATCTCAGCATTTTGAGCCCAGGTTAAAACTGTTCGTGGACTCATAACTGTTGATACATCTCCATTTGATAGCCCTTTTCTGGATAGGTCTGCTACTTTAATCATAAGCTCAATGATTTCTTGCTTTTCTTGCGTATTGAACGAAGGAACTTTTGAGAGCATGATTTGTTTTTCTTGCTCAAAATTAAGATAATTTAGTGTGGTCACTATATTCCACCTATCCATCTGACCCTGATTGATCTGTTGCGTTCCATGATATAAGCCTGTGGTATCGCCTAAGCCAACCGTGTTTGTTGTTGCAAACATTCTAAAATAAGGATTTGGTTTTAAAACTCTATTTTTATCTAGAAGTGTAAATTTGCCATCTGCTTCCAAGACTCTTTGTATTACAAACATGACATCAGGCCTGCCTGCGTCATATTCATCAAAAACTAATGCCGTTGGATTTTGTAATGACCAAGGAAGAATTCCATCCTGAAATTCTGTTACTTGCTTGCCTTCTTTCAATACGATCGCATCTTTACCTATTAAATCAATTCGGCTTATATGACTGTCAAGGTTAACTCTAATACAAGGCCAATTAAGCCGCGCAGCAATTTGTTCGATATGGGTAGATTTTCCAGTACCATGTAATCCCTGGACCATTACCCTTCTATTATATTTAAAACCTGATAAAACCGCTATTGTTGTTGCTTTATCAAAACAATAGCTGCTATCGATATCTGGAACATATTCAGACTTCTTTGAAAATCCCTCAACGTGTAAATCTGTATCAATGCCAAAGGCCTGATTTACTGAAATAGAAATGTCAGGCTTATTTTGAATTAGGTTTTCTGTTGCTGTCATGTTGATCCTTTATTATTTTGTAGGCTTCTAGAACCTTAGTAAGTTTTTCTTTGTTTTCTTCATTCAGTCCAACTGTATCAGGGTGAAGTTCTTTTACAATCTTTTTGAATTTAGATTTAATATCCTCTAATGAACTTTCTTTTTTGTCCATACCTAAAGTTGCTAGCGCATTTAGATATTTAGAACTGTAAAAACTAGGGTGCATATTCAGGTTTTCAAGATTATTCATGCCAGAAAACATCTGTTCGGAGATTTTTGATATTTTTTCGAAGTAATTCACATCATTCGTGCCTATTTTTTTGGTTTTTCTGTGGCCTATGATGTCGTTTTCAATAAACTCTTCGATTTCGTCAGCAGACATATCAGAGAAATAATTCCACTTTTTATTATATTCTCTAATATGCTTCAAACAGAACCATACATACCTTTTAAGCTCTTTTGGCGATGAAGGTGCTTTAAATTCTCCATCATTGGGGCAATTTTCAAAAGAACATTTTCTGTTATCCATATCGCAATTAATTATGTTAAGTATATATGATTATATATGAGTCTTGAAAAAAATATAAACAGGAAGATTAATGATTTTTTTAAACCATCATTTTTCAAAATAATAAATTTTTCTGACCAACACAAAAACCATTATTCTGGCGAAAATAAAGATACTTCCCATATAAAACTTATTATAGTTTCTGAAGAGTTTCTAAACCTATCACGAATTGATAGAGAGAGAAAAGTGCATAAAGTACTCGAACAGGAAATTTTAGATGATATTCACTCAATCAGACTAAAGTTGCATACTGAAGCAGAATACTCTCTAATTAAGTGAAGATATTTTTACTTGAGTAATAATATTTTTATTAGTTCCTAATATTTCAAACTTAAAACCATAAAATTGGAAAACCTGACCAGTCTTAGGAAATGATCTTGACTCATTTATTATAAGTCCAGAAATCGTATTCGCTTCCTCATCAGGTAAATCCCATCCAAAGCTTCTATTGATATTTCTTATTTCTGTCGAACCCTTTACTTTTACTGAACCATCTTGATTCCTCTTTATGTCAGAAAGCTCAATATCATGTTCATCACTTATCTCGCCAACTATTTCCTCTATAATATCTTCTAGGCTAATCATCCCACTCAGTACTCCGTACTCATCTACAACCATTGCTAATTTAATTTTTCTATTAAGGTGCATTTGAAGTTGATCTTTCAGAGAAGTTGTTTCTGGAACAAACCATGTTTTAATAAGTGAATCCTTTATGTCTTCCCGCGTAATTGAAAGGGTTTGCTTTTCTTTAAGTAATTTCAGTAAATTTTTAGCGTGTATTAAACCTATTATATTTTCATTATTATCTTTCCATATTGGGACTCTTGTATATGGGCTTTCTATTACCTGATTAACAATTTTTTCAGGATCATCATCAATATTAAGCATAAACACGTTGCTTCTATGTACCATAATATCTTCAACCGCAATTTCAGATAAGTCTAAAATTCCAGTAACCATATCCTTGTCAATTTTAAATAGTCTACCTTCTTTATGATGTAGGTCTACCGTTCCTCTTATTTCATCGGCGACAGATATGCTGCGAGAATTTTGATCATGTTTAATTCCAAAAATTCCTAGAATATAAAAAACTATTTTTTCCATAATCCATGTAATGGGCGCCAGTACAGTAACCAGTGGTTTTAATAATGGACTAACAATCAACGCTAATTTCTCCGCATTCGCAATTGCATAGCTTTTAGGAAGAATTTCTGCGAAGATCACAATTAATGCCGTCATGATTATTACTGCGTAAGCTACACCTGAGTTTCCAAATACTTTAATGAGTAGGCTTGTAGCCAATGCGGAAGCAAGAATATTTACAAGGTTATTACCTAATAATATCGCACCGATTAAAGATTCTTTTTTATTTAGCAATTGAAGAGCAACATCAGCATTTTTACTACCTTTCATTCGCAAACCTGTAAGTCGACTTCTTGTACTGGCTGTCAATCCAGTTTCTGATCCTGAGAAAAATGCAGATAATGCAAGAAGTATAATAATAGCAAAAAATAAAATAATTATCTCAAATAACATTTAGTTTAAAAAATCTTTTATTACCTTTTTCATGTTCTTATGTTTGAAAGTATCAGTGATATAAGCTTCACCAATACTTTTACATAGTATTAAATTTATTTTTTTGTTTTTTACTTTTTTATCAGAAGACATTGCTTCTATAAACTGTGAAGTGTTTAAATGCTGTTTTAATTGCTTTGGTATCTTTCTTTTAATACCTATTTTATCAAAATGTGATTCTATTTTATTTATAATGTCTTTTGATATTTTTCCTTCTAAGAAAGATAGCTCTAGTGCCATTATTATTCCTATCGCAACAGCTTCACCATGCACAACTGTTTTTTTATAATTATTAAGTGCTTCGATAGCATGTCCAAAAGTATGGCCAAGGTTTAATAAGGCTCTAATATTTTTTTCCTTTTCATCTTGATTTACTATTTTTGCTTTATTTTTGCATGATTTATATACTATCTCTATTAAGTAATTAGCATTTTGATTCAAAAAATGTTTATCATTTTTTAATAGCCAATTAAAAAACGCTTTGTCCATTATGATGCCATACTTAATTACTTCTGCATATCCTGACAATACCTCTCTTTTATTTAAGCTCTTTAATATGCCTACGTCAGAAATAACAAGGGCAGGCTGATAAAAAGAACCGATTAAATTTTTTCCAAGTGGCGTGTTAACTCCTGTTTTCCCACCAATTGATGAGTCTACTTGTGAAAGTAAAGTTGTAGGAATTTGAATAAAGTTAATACCTCTTAGGGTTATACTTGCTACAAATCCAACGAGATCACCTATTACGCCTCCCCCAAGAGCAATCAGAGTATCATTTCTATCAACTTTATTTTTTAATAAATGGCTTGTTAAGATTTTCACTGACTCAAGATTTTTCTTACTTTCACTATCGTTAATGATAATTTCGCTGACAGTTATTCCATGCTTAACAAATGAGTTCTTTATTTTTTTTAAATACAAAGTTTTAAGAAGCTTATTTGTAACAATGAATACCCTATCACTCTTTAAATATTTTTTAGAATATTTTCCAGAGCTGGCTATAATATTATTGCCAATAATTATATTATATTTCTTAAGAGGAGTTGTAACCTTTAGAGTTTTAATCATTAAGTTTAATTTGATTTAGTAATTCCTTTGTAACCTGATATTTCGTTTTCCCCCCCACATTTATTGATAAGTGGGCTTTAGAATAATTTTTTCTTCGAATTTTATCTAACTTTAACAGTTCTGATTTAATATTTTTATTTTCAAGTAAAGGTCTATTTTTTTTAAAATTACACCTTTGTTCCAATAGATTTAAGCTACATTTTAGCCAAATACAATTACATTTTTCTAATGCTACTTTTCTTACAGAAGGATTTTGAAATGCTCCACCACCAAGCGCAAGAACTACATTCTTATATTTAAGAAGTTTAAGATTTATTTTTTCCTCAAGGTTTCTGAAATATTTTTCTCCATGTAAACTAAAGATATTACTAATTTTTATTTTTTCTTTTAACTCGATTTCTTTATCAGAATCAAAAAAATCAATACCCAATTTCTTTGAGAGGTTTTTGCCTATTGTTGATTTTCCTGATCCCATGTGACCCACAAGAACAATACTTTTATTACTATTAGAAAGTCTTAATTTTGACATCATTAGATGTGAATAAATTTCACAGTTTCAGATTAATCTGTTAAAAGAAATTGTTATGACGAAAAAAAGCATTTTTGTATATCTACTATATATTATAACTATTTATCTCGTAAGTATAATTTTTATAATTTTCTCAGCAAATGCCGAACAAACAGACACGAAAGAACCATTTGATATTTGGGCTGAAGATAGTTTGGTACCAATTAATGAAAATGACACAGAAGATGATGTGAAAATTGATGAAAATACAGAGTCAAAGTCTGCAGTAAAAGAGTCTGATTTTTCTTATTCTAGAAAAGACTCACTTGGTTTGATCGATATCTCAAATGGTGGGTTTGATACAACTTTATGGAATGGATCAAGTTACTCTGATATTGAGTATTTGATAAATTCCTTACCTGAAGTATCCCATAGTTCAACTCTTAGAGAGCTGTTGGTTAATTCACTTCTTACTATAGCTACTCCCCCAAAAAATAATTTAGAAAGTGCTCAAAGTTATTTAGATTTAAAAATTAATTTTCTGGCCTCCAAAGGGTATTTTGAAGAAATTTATTTATTATCTACTCTAATGAATGAAGATGAAATTAATGAACAGATATTAAGGAATATTGAAAAATATTTTCTTATTAGTGGAAATTATAAGAGAATTTGTAATAGAGATGTAACTTATTTTTCTGATTATTTTAATGATTTATATTACACATCATTTTGTAATGCAATGAACTCAAACTTGTTGGCTTTGGATTTAAATATTTCTCTTATGCGTGAAGAGACTAAGCACGAAAAAGAATATATTGAACTCTTGATTTCTTTATTAAATGATGAACTTACTAATACTAATGAAATTGGTGACATTAGTCTCATTAAATTAAATCTGCTAAAGAATGAAAAGATAAATTACGATAACCTGATCAAAGAAGATGCAGATATTGAATATAAATTATTCTATGTTTTATCTAGTCAAGATAGTAACTTAAAAAAAATAAACATCACTGAAACATTGCTAGAACTAGGGCTACTTGACGTGTCCTACTTAGCAGATTTTTATAAAGGTTATAAGTTTGATAATGGTAATGAAAATAATATAACATTGGAGAATAGGATTTCAATTTATCAAGAAATTAGAAAAACTGCATCTCAAGAAAAAATTGTAAAGCTCATTCCAAAATTTATTGATATATTTAGCAAGCAAGGATTCCTTAATAAAGCTTCAACTCTTATTTATGATAAAGTTAAAGTAATTACTCCAAAACAAAATTTTGTAGCAGAAAGTTTAGATGTTTGTTTAATTCTTATACTTAACAAAGATTTAGATAAATGTAAGGAATGGTTAAATGTAATTAATTATAAAGATGATTATAAAATATTAATGGCGAAGATTAAGTTTTATTTATTCCTCAATTCTGATATCTCTTTTTCTTTAGATGAGCTTGAAATTTTACTTGAAGATAAAAAACTTAGCTCAAAACAAAAAAATATTATTGTCAAATATTATGAGTTAATGACAGATGAAAAAATAAGTAATTATTGGAAAACGCCAAATGATTTAAACAGGGTTTCATCTGTAATTACAAATGTGAAGCTTGATGAATACTTAAAATCACTAGATAATCAGATTGGAGAAATGATCTTGCTTTTAAATCTCATTCACGGTGATCAAAATTTCGTAAATCTTCATGAAAATACAATATTTACGATCATAGAGGGACTTGTTAACATAGACCCTGTATATGCAAATCAATACGTATTTGAATATCTCACAAAAGATACGCTTTAGATTAAATGGCCAATGCATCACTAATCGAAAATTTTTTAGAGTCTCTTGCGTCTGAAAAAGGACTTAGTAAGAATACTATTCAATCATATGGCCTTGACATCAAGCAATGTTTAAAAATAACTAAACTTAATATAGATAAAATTTCATCAAAAAATTTAAATCTAGATATTGAAAAATACGTTGCTTCATTGAATGCAAAGGGTTTTGAGCGATCTACTGTACTTCGAAAAATCTCAGCGTTAGGGCACTTTTTTAATTTTTTAGTCGAAGAAGAAATTCTAGAATCAAATCCAATAAAAAAAATAAATATTCCAAAGAAAAGTTCAAAGTTACCTATTTTCCTAACAAATATGCAAATTGATCGACTTTTAAAAGCTGCCCGAGAAGATAAGTCTAATGGAGGTATTCGATTTTTAGTGATGCTTGAGATACTTTATTCAACAGGCATAAGGATAACAGAACTAATTAACTTGCGGATTTCAGCACTTTATGAGAAAAAAAATTTTTTACTTGTTTATGGGAAGGGAAATAAAGAAAGGCTTGTTCCGATTGACAAAAATACATTAGGAACAATCGAAAAGTATTTAAAAATAAGAGAATTATTTATTAAAAATAAAAATGATCAAAAGTGGTTATTTCCTTCAAAAAATTCTAAATTAGGACATATAAGCAGACAGAGATTCAATCAGCTCTTAAAAGAACTTACCATAAAAGTAGGCATAGAAGAGAAATTTGTTAGTCCTCACAAATTACGTCATGCCTTTGCATCACACCTGCTTGCAAACGGTCTCGACCTGAGATCCTTGCAGATATTGCTGGGTCACGCAGATATTTCTACAACTCAAATTTATACTCATATTTTAAATGATAGATTGAAAAAGACTGTTAAAGATAACCACCCACTCTCAAAAATTTATAATAAATAAATTTGTATCTGAAGAAGCCCTTGAAAAGATAATTTTATAGTGATAGAAAAAACAATATGAGCTTCACATCTGTACCAACAAAACCAACAAGACTAAATCGTTCCCAGTTATTCGTTCCAGGCTCTAAACCCGAATTATTTGATAAAGCATGCAAGAGTAATGCTGACATTATTTGTTTAGATTTAGAGGACGCGGTGGCTCCACAAGACAAAGAGCAAGCAAAAGAAAATGTTATTAAAGCTCTAAATGAACTTGATTTTGGAAAAAAAACTATTTCTGTCAGAATAAATGGCCTCGATACTCATTATTGTTACCGCGATGTAGTTGATTTAATGGAGCAAGGTGGTGAACGACTTGACTTGATAATGATACCAAAAGTTGGAGTTGCGGCTGATGTTTATGCCATTGACATGATGGTTACTCAAATAGAAGACAAAATAAATAGAAACAAAAAAATTGGTTTTGAATTAATTATTGAAATTTCTATGGGTATCACCAACTTAGACAGTATTTTAACTGGCAGCAAAAGAATTGAGTCTCTTCATTTTGGTTACGCTGACTATGCTGCATCAGTCAGAATGAGGACTACTAATATAGGTGGGTCGAATTCAGATTATTCCATTTTAACAGACGAAACTAATGGAGAGAGAAATATTCATTGGAATGATATGTGGCATTATCCTATTTCTAAAATGACAACTATTGGCAGGGCTCACGGCATGAGAATTATTGATGGACCTTTCGGTGATTTTTCAGATCCAGATGGATTTAAATCGCATGCAAGAAGAACTGCAATACTCGGATGTGAGGGGAAATGGGCGATTCACCCTAGTCAAGTAGACCTAGCCAATGAAGTCTTTACGTTACCTGAAAGCGAAGTCCAAAAAGCCAGAGATATTATTAAGGCAATGAGAGAAGCTCAAGAATCTGGGGCAGGGGCAGCCACTCTCAATGGTAGACTTATAGATGCTGCATCCATTAGACAGGCTGAGCAAATCATTGAACAAACTAAATTAATTGAAACTTTAAGTTAATATAATTTATATTTAATGACCACTTATCTTGAGTTTGAAAAACCAATTGAAATACTCGATAGTAAGATAGTTGAATTAAAAAGTCTGAATGACAGCGCTCCTTCTGAGGATATGCTAGACAAGATCTCTAAAGTTGAGTTAGAGATTAGTGATACTTATAAAAAAATATACTCAAATATAAGTCCGTGGCAAAGAACACTTGTTGCCAGGCATCCAGATAGGCCAAAAACAAAGCAGTACATAGAACACTTAATTGAAGATTTTTTTCCTTTATCAGGTGATAGAGCTTTTTCAGATGACAAGGCGATTATTGGTGGATTTGGAAAATTTAGGGGAAAATCTGTTTTGGTTATTGGCCATGAAAAGGGTCATGATACAACTTCGCGTATAGAGCATAACTTTGGCATGCCAAGACCTGAAGGTTATAGAAAAGCCCAACGTTTAATGAAACTCGCTGAAGAGTTTGATATTCCTGTTATTTCATTTGTGGATACACCTGGCGCTTATCCAGGAGTGGGAGCAGAACAAAGAGGACAGTCAGAAGCAATTGCGAAAACTACGGAATGCTGCTTATCACTAGGAGTGCCTATTGTAGCGGTAATTATCGGAGAAGGAGGTTCTGGAGGAGCGGTTGCAATAGGAACGGGCAATACCGTTTTGATGCTTGAAAATTCAATATATTCTGTAATCTCACCTGAAGGCTGTTCCTCAATTTTATGGAAGGATAACTCAAAAACTGTTGAGGCTGCATCAGCACTTAAACTTACCGCTGATGATATGTTGAAAATAGATGTGATTGACAAAATAATTCAGGAACCTTCAGGTGGGGCCCATAGGGATCGACTCATTGCAATGAACAATGTCGGAGATCAAATAGAAGAATATCTTAATATTTTATCAAACCAGCATGGAAATGATTTAAAACATGCAAGACAAGAAAGATATTTGCAGATTGGGCGATCAGGACTATTTAGCGATACACTTACTACAGCAAATTCTGTGCTTGATGAAAAGTATGGAAAGGCAAGTGACAGGAAAAAATTCAAAAATAGCACTTTTTTTAGAGCAATTGCTGCTTTTGCAATTACTATTTTTTCGGTAGGATTAGCTTACTACTTATTTAGCTAATATTTCCGTGACAGTGTTTATATTTTTTTCCAGATCCGCATGGACAAGGAGAGTTTCTTGATATTTTTTTATCTTTTTTGACAGGTCCATTTGATGATTGTTCAACTTCTTCATTATCATTATCAATGTTGAGATTGGTATTCTCACGTATTCGCATTCGAGAGAAAATTTTCGTCACGTCTGTTTTAAGATTATTGATTAGTCCTTCAAATAAACTAAAAGCTTCATTCTTATATTCATTAAGAGGATCTCTTTGCCCATATCCTCTAAGACCAATTGTTGATCGTAATTGCTCTAAGTTATTTATATGATCTTTCCATTTGTCATCTAGGATTTTAAGAAGAACCATTTTTTCTGCAGTATTAATTTTTTCCTTAGAATGATTTTGAGCTCTGGCTATTGAATTATCATCAATGATTTTGTAAACTTTATCTTTTAAGCCCTGATGATCAATTTCATCCTCTTCTATTATTTTCTTAAGATTAAAATCCTGAGAAAAATGCTGAGAAATCTCCTTGCTTAATTCATCGAAATCCCATTGATCTATATAGGCTTTTTCAGGTGCATATTGATTTATAATATCATCAGCAACATCGTATTGCATGTCTTTGGCGATTTCTGAAATATCCTCAGCATTCATCAATTCCAGTCTTTGATCAAATATTGTTTTTCTTTGATCGTTTAAAACATCATCAAATTTCAATAATGTTTTTCTAATATCAAAATTACGACCCTCAACTTTTTTTTGAGCTCTTTCTAGTGCCTTTGATATCCATGCATGTTGGATTGACTCTCCTTCTTTAAGACCTAGACTTTTTAGAACACTATCAATTCTTTCAGAGCCAAAAATTCTCATCAAATCATCTTCTAAACTAATAAAAAATTTAGTTTCACCTGGATCTCCCTGTCTTCCTGATCTACCTCTAAGCTGATTATCTATTCTTCTACTTTCATGTCTCTCACTTCCAATCACATACAGCCCACCAGCTTCAATAACGCTTTTGTTCTGTAAGGAGATTTTATTCTCTAATTCATCAGAGTCTCCACCGTCTTTGATTAGTTTTTTATTAAATTCAAAATTTCCACCTAATTGAATGTCAGTTCCTCTTCCAGCCATATTTGTTGCTATGGTCACTGCGCCTGGCTCCCCTGCATTAGCGATAATCTTTGCCTCTGACTCATGTTGTTTGGCATTCAGAACCTCGTGATTAATTTTTGCATTTTTTAATTTTTTTGAAATTTTCTCTGACTTATCAATACTTGTCGTCCCGATCAGAACAGGTTGACTTTTTTTATTGCATTCAATCACTTGCTTTATAATTGCATCATATTTTTCTTCAGAAGTGCGGTAAATTTCATCTTCATTATCTTTTCTAATAACAGGTGTATTTGTGGGGACAGCAAATACTGGTAAATTATATATATCCGCAAATTCCTCGGCTTCCGTAAGAGCAGTTCCAGTCATCCCTGATATTTTCTTATAAAGTCTAAAATAGTTTTGATATGTTATAGAGGCAAGGGTCTGGCTCTCATTTTGTACTTTTACATTTTCTTTTGCTTCTATAGCTTGATGCAAGCCATCACCATACCTTCTTCCTTCCATTGTTCTGCCCGTGAACTCATCTACAATGATTACACTTCCAGATTTAACAATATAATCTCTGTCTTTCTCAAATAGTTTATTTGCTCTCAATGCTTGATTAATATGGTGAACTACTGAAACATTGGATACGTCATAAAGTGTCCCCTCAGTGATAATATTCTTTTCCTTTAAAATTTTTTCTGCCTTATCATTTCCCTTATCTGTAAGAGTCCCTGTTTTTGTTTTTTCGTCAATCTCATAATCTTCTGGGTCTAGGAATGGAATAATCTTATTTACAGAGTTATAAAGAGTTGTTTTATCTTCTACAGCTCCAGAAATTACCAAGGGTGTTCTCGACTCATCTATAAGAATACTATCAACCTCATCAACAATACAGAAATTATGAGATCTCTGTACCATTCTATTTTTCAATACTCTGAGGTTATCCCTTAAATAATCAAAACCAAACTCGTTGTTTGTTCCATACGTAATATCACAGTTGTATTGTTTCTGTCTTTCCTCAACTCCGGTAACGTCGTTTGTGAGGCATCCAACAGTTAGTCCTAAATATTTAAATACATTACCCATCCACTCTGAGTCTCTTCTAGCAAGATAGTCATTTACGGTAACTATATGCACGCCTTCATCTGTTAGTGAATTAAGAAATGCAGCAAGTGTAGATACAAGTGTTTTACCCTCACCTGTTTTCATCTCAGCTATACCACCGTTATGCAGTATCATCCCCCCAATTAATTGAACACTGAAATGCCGTTGCCCAAGAGTCCTTTTTGCTGCTTCTCGAACAATGGCAAAAGATTCAAGAATAAATTCGTCAACATTTGCCCCATCCTTGATTTTAGATTTAATCTTTTCGATATGAGTTATTAAGTCCTCTTGAGTTTTCTTTTCAAATACCGGTTCAAGTGCATCAATATCTTTGGCAATTTTCGAAAACTCACCAATTTTTTTCTTATCATTCCCGCTAAAAAGTGAATTTACTATTGAATTTAGATTAAACATGTAAGTTGATATTGTTATTTTCTATTTAATTACAAGCTTTTATACATTAAATACTAACTTCAATTAAGTTAAAATTAGTATTATTAATTAAAGAGATAATAGTGAGACAAAAATACAGAAAATCACCACTTGCACCAAAAAAGGCAAACAAGGTTTCAAGTATTCAAGGCATAGAACTTTATACCTACTGTGCCAATCTTTACGATAAATCTAGAAACGATGTAGCAATTTTTATTTTTAAAGAAAAAGGTTCTATAGCTGAAGTGTTTACTCAGTCTTCTATGAGATCCTGTACTCTTGACTGGAATGAAAAAGCACTTAAAAAAAAAGAGGTGCAAGCAATAATAATTAATTCTGGAAATGCAAATACGTTTACAGGAAAGAAAGGTTATCAGTCTTTAATAAAGATAAGCGAGCTTGTTTCAAATATATTTAATGTTTCAAAAAGAAAAATATTTTTCGCATCTACGGGTGTCATAGGAGAAGAATTTCCTGAACAAAAAATAATAAATGCGATAAGAAAAAATAAAATTAAAAATAGCAATTGGATGGATGCAGCAAAAGCCATAATGACAACAGATACTTTTCCAAAAGCTATTTCATCAAAGACTAAAGTTGATAACAAAGTAGTAACAATTACGGGAATTACTAAAGGATCCGGAATGATCGAGCCAAATATGGCAACTATGTTAGGATTTATCTTTATTGATTTAGAAATTCCTCAGAAAATTTTACAAGCTTTATTAAAACAACTTAATGCCAAGTCATTCAATAGAATTTCTGTTGACGGTGATGAGTCTACGAATGATACAGTTATACTTGCAAGCTCAAATAAAATTAAACTTAAAAATAAAATTAATTCTATAAATGATAAAAGAATAAATAGCTTGAAAATCTCTTTATATAAAGTGTTTAGCTCTTTATCGGAACAAATCGTTAGAGATGGTGAGGGAGCAACTAAATTAATCAAAATTAAAGTGAAGAAAGCTAAGAATAGTTTGCAGGCTGAGAAAATTGCAAGATCTATCGCAAATTCAAATCTTTTTAAAACTGCGATTTATGGAGAAGATGCTAATTGGGGGAGAATTATCATGGCAATTGGCAAAACATATGAAAAAATCAATCAAAGCAAATTAAAGATTTACTTTGGCAACTACTTAGTAGCAATGAATGGAAAAGCTAATACTAAAATAAATAACTCTGATATTAAGAAGTACTTAAGTCAAAAAGAGGTTGAAATACAAATTGATCTCGCAATAGGAAATTCACACGCTGATACTTTAACATGTGATTTGTCGCACAAATATATAGATATAAATGCTTCATATAAGTCATGAAACTGGTTTTTTGCTCTTCAGCAGTAATTAGAAATAAAAAAAACCAAATTCTAATTATGAGTCGAAAAAATAAAAAGACATTCAGAAATTGTTGGGAGTTTCCTGGAGGAAAATTGTCTAATTTCGAAGATTATTTTGAAGCCTTAATAAGAGAATTGAAAGAGGAATTAGGAATTGATATTGCAAAAAATAAGTTAAAGAATTATATTTTCACTAGGCATCAGTATCGAGCTTTCTTGTTAATGATGTACACATTTGAGGTTAAACACTGGTCAGGTCAAATTAAAAATAAAGATAATGAAACATTAAAATGGGTTTCAAAGAAAGAACTTAAAAATATTAAACATTTGCCTGCTAATATAAAAATTATTAATCAATTATTGAAGAAGGTATGATATAAAAAGAGTCATGGAAAATGTTATGATAATGTATTCATCTTATAATTGTGGTTATTGTGACTTAGCAAAAAAACTACTAAATGAAAAAGGAATACAGTTTAAGGAAATAAATATTCAGGTTGAGACTGAAAAGAGAAATGAAATGCTCCAAAAATCAAGTGGCCGTAGAACTGTTCCACAAATTTTTTATAAAGATTTACATATCGGAGGATATCAAGAATTAAAAAAACTTGATTTAAGCGGCAAGCTTGACAGTATTTTAGATGGGTAACAGATTTAAAGTAGCCTGCCTTCAATTAAACTCAGGCCAATCAGTTAAAAAAAATCTCAATCAAACACTCAAATTTTTAACAAGAGCTGTAAAGCTTAATGCAAATTTAATTTTGACACCCGAAATAACTAATATCGTTTCTTTAAATCGTGAGCATTTAGTTAAAGAAACTTATTCTGAAAAAAAAGACCCATGCTTATATATGGTAAAAGAATTTGCCAAGAATAATTCTGTTTGGATTATGTTAGGATCTATCATTATTAAAGATAATAATAATAATCTTTTCAATCGATCTTACTTAATCAGCAATAAAGGCATAATAATTTCAAAATATGACAAAATTCATATGTTTGATGCCATCATCTCCTCTAAAGAATTTTATAAGGAGTCTTCTATTTTTACTGCTGGGAAAAAAGTAAAGATTGGTAAGACACCGTGGGGCAAAGTGGGGCTTTCAATTTGCTATGATATGAGGTTTCCAGAATTGTATAGAAGTCAAGTTGCTGGAGGCGCTAAAATAATTTCAATTCCTTCGGCATTTACGGTTACCACTGGAAAAGCTCACTGGCACACATTATTAAAAGCACGAGCTATTGAAAGCGGATGTTATGTATTCGCACCTGCTCAATGTGGTCAAAATACTCCTAAAAGAAAAACATATGGTCATAGCCTCATTGTCTCGCCATATGGCAAAATCTTAAAAGAAAAAATGAGTGGAACTGGAATAATAACCTGTAAAATTAATATGAATGAAGTTGATAATATTAGAAAAAATATGCCAAGTTACCAATCAAAACTATTGAAAAGAACTATTTCGCAACAATATATTATGCATGATCGTATTTAATTTAATGTGCAAAGATTGTTCTTCTGAATTTGAAGGGTGGTTTTCTAACTCTAAATCTTGTGATACTCAGATTAAACAAAAATTAGTTGAGTGTGTAATTTGCAATTCCTCTAATATAGAAAAAACACTTTCTAAGCCGAATGTATCTGTTAATAAGGGTAAGGATAAATCGTCAGAAAAGGTTCTACGAGAATTAAAAAATAAAATTAAGGATGTAAAAAAATTCATTGAAAAAAATTGCGATTATGTAGGTGATAATTTTGCTTATGAAGCAAGGAAAATACACTATGGCAAGAAAGACAAAAAACCTATTTACGGCAAGGCTACTAAAGAAGATGTTGTAGAGCTAAATGATGAGGGTATTGAAGTCGCATCAATACCTTGGGTTGAAGAGGAGAATTAAATTTTTTTACCAGCTACCATATAATTAGCTTTCATATTTTGAGACTTGTACCATGTATCGCCTAAAGGATTGTAATTAACTCCCGCACTTCCAATAACATCAAATTTGTTTTGAATTAGGAAAGAATAAATTTCTTCTGGTGTTAAGAACTTATTCCAATTATGAGTGCCCTTCGGAAGAAATCCTAATATATATTCAGCTGTAAATTTAGCGAACACCAGAGAAAATAATGTTTTATTAATCGTTGCAATAAACATCAATCCATTATTGTTTACCAGATTGCAACTTTGATTAATAAACTCTCTCGGATTATTGACATGTTCAATAACTTCTAAATTTAATATTACATCATATTGATTTGTTTTGGGCAGCTCCTCAACGGTACTCATAATATAATTTATGTCTAGTCCATTTTCTTCAGCATGAATTTTTGCTGTTAGACAGTTTTTTTCTAATGCGTCTATTCCAGTTACTTTGGCACCTAGTCTGGCTAATGGTTCGCACATTAATCCACCGCCGCAACCTATATCCAAAATTGATAAACCTTTAAGTGGTTTGTTGTTTTCGGAGTCTATAGCAAAATGATCTTTTATAGTTTGAATTATGTAAGAGAGACGAACAGGGTTAAATTTGTGTAAAGTTTTGAATTTGCCATCGTGCTTCCACCACTCTTTTGAGAGATTTCTGAATTTCTCAATTTCATTCTTATCAATTGAATTTATATCCATAATACAATGTCTTAAGTAGTACTTGATTTAACTTAGGTTATACAGTACTTCTTATTTTTAATTCTTTAAAATATCACGATAAATTATTTAGTTACGATATAGAAAATGTCCACACTTGTTTTAAAATTCGGCGGTACCTCTGTTGCTACTTCAAAATTAATAGAGTCTGCTGCAAAAATTGTTAAATCTGAATACGATAAAAACAATAACATTATCGTAGTCGTATCAGCTATGTCTGGAACTACAAATAGTTTAATCGATCATGTCAATAGTATCGATTTTAATGATGATAGTGAATATGACCTTGTTGTCTCGTCCGGTGAGCAAATTACTGCTGGCCTTATGTCCTTGGCACTAAAAAAACTTAACGTACCAGCAAGGTCATGGTTAGGATGGCAAATACCCATTATTACTAGAGGCCAACATCGAAATGCCTTTATTGATAAAATAGTTCCGGATGGCATTGTCAACGATTTCAAAGAGAAAAAAGTTGCAGTGGTTGCAGGATTTCAAGGAATATCTTCAGAAGGAAGAATAACAACTATTGGCCGAGGTGGATCAGACAATACAGCGGTCTTTTTAGCTGCGGCAGTTTCTGCGGAAAGGTGTGATATCTATACTGATGTTGATGGTGTTTATACTTCTGATCCTAAAATGACAGACAAAGTAAGAAGACTTGATAAAATTTCTTATGAAGAGATGATCGAAATGGCCTCTCAAGGTGCGAAAGTCCTTCAGACTTCATCTGTTGAGTCTGCAATGAATCATGATGTGAATGTTAATGTAAGATCAACATTTAATCCTTCTGATGAAGGTACACAAATTTCAAATGATGTATCGAATGAATCTCGCGCAGTTACAGGCGTTGCTTATTCTAAAGATGAGGCAAAAATAACTATTATTGATGTTGAGGATAAGCCTGGAGTTGCAGCAGAAATATTCAAAGAATTGGCCAGTTCATCAGTAAATGTTGATATGATTGTTCAAAATAATTTTATTGAGAGAAAAATGACTAATATAACGTTCACAGTCCCAATGACTGATTTGAAGAAGTCACTTGGCGTACTTGAGGAACTTAAAGAAAGAATAGTTTTTTCAAAAGTACTGGATGAGCAAAACTTATCAAAAGTTTCAATAATTGGTTCAGGTATGAGAAATCAGCCTGGAATAGCAGCGAAAATGTTTGAGTGTCTCTCTGATAATAATATTAATATTGAGGTCATATCTACTTCAGAAATTAAAATTAGTGTCTTAATTGATAGAAATAAAACAGAGGCAGCTGTAAATGCGCTACACAGTGTATTTAATCTAGATAAAATATAATATAATTTAAAAATATTAATAAGGTTTCATTGTGAGAGAAGATTTTAAACATACTATAGTCAGACGTAAGACTAAAATGATTAATGTTGGTAACGTACAAGTTGGTGGAGATGCGAAAATCACAGTTCAATCAATGACCAATACTTTAACTACGGATATTGATGCTACAGTCTCTCAAATCAACTCATTGGTTGAAGAGGGTGCTGACATTGTTAGGGTTTCCTGTCCAGATAGAGGGTCTACTGAGTCTCTTAAAGAGGTAGTAAATCAATCAAGTGTTCCGATCGTTGCAGATATACACTTTCATTATAAACGTGCAATAGAAGCGGCAGAAGCTGGCGCAGCCTGTTTGAGAGTGAATCCTGGAAACATTGGAAAAGAAAAAATTGTTGAAGTGATTGAGGCTGCAAAGCAAAACAATATTAGTATGAGAGTAGGAGTTAATGCAGGATCAATAGATGAAAAAATACTAATGAAATACAAGGAACCATGCTCAGATGCATTGGTTGAAAGTGCGTTAGAAAATATAAAGTTATTGGAAGATAATAATTTTGAAAACTTTAAAATTAGCGTTAAAGCTTCTGATGTATTTATAACTATTGAATCATACGAAAAGCTTGCTCAATTATGTGATTATCCATTTCATGTCGGGCTAACTGAGGCAGGTACTTATTTATCTGGTTCAATTAAATCCTCGATAAGCATTGGCAATCTTTTATCAAAAGGCATTGGAGATACGATAAGAGTATCACTTACAGCTGATCCAGTAGAAGAAATTAAAGTTGGTTATGAAATATTAAAAAGCTTAGATTTAGGTTCAAGAGGAATAAAGATTATCTCTTGTCCTTCATGCGCTAGACAAGCTTTCCCAGTCATTGAAACAGTCAAGAAGTTAGAACAAAGACTTGCACATATAAAAACACCTCTCACACTTTCAATCATTGGATGTGTTGTCAACGGTCCAGGAGAGGCACTCAAAAGTGACATTGGTCTTACTGGAGGAGGTAAGGGTAATAATATGATTTATTTGTCAGGTGTTGCAGATCATAAAATTACCAATCCTGAAATTGTTGATCATGTAGTTGAGCTTGTTGAACAAAAAGTTAGAACAATCAATGATTAAGCGAGACGAATTAGATAAAATATTAAATAAATTTAATTCTTTAGAAAAAGAGCTAACTACTGCAGTAAATGATAAAGAAAAATATGTTTCAATTTCAAAGGAATACGCAGAAATTAAACCTTTAGCAGAACAAATAAATATTTATTTATCTCTTCTCAAAGAGCATGAAGATTTAAATGCAGTTTTAGATGGAAATGATAACGATCTAATAGAAATTGCAAAATCTGAGATTGCTAACATTAAATTAAATCTTCAATCATCAGAAGAATCTTTAAAACAATTATTGATTCCTAAAGATCCATTAGACCAAAAAGATGTAATTCTTGAAATTAGAGCTGGAACAGGTGGAGATGAAGCGGCGTTATTTGCAAATGAATTATTGCGCATGTACCAGCGATATGCTGAGGATCAAAATTGGAAAGTCGATTACTTGTCAGTTTCTGATTCTGAGAAAGGGGGAATGAAAGAGGTTATAGCAAAAATATCAGGGCAGAGTGTCTATTCAAAACTAAAGTTTGAGTCTGGTGTTCATAGGGTCCAAAGGGTTCCTGAAACTGAGTCTCAAGGAAGAGTTCATACATCTGCAGCGAGTGTTGTAGTATTGCCTGAAGCTGAGGACGTTGATATTCAAATTGACGAAAAAGATATAAGGATTGATGTATTTCGCTCAAGTGGAGCTGGAGGCCAACATGTAAATACTACTGATAGTGCAGTTAGAATTACTCATCTGCCATCAGGAATTGTCGTACAACAGCAGGATGAGAAATCACAACACAAAAATAAAGCAAAAGCTATGCTTGTATTAAAAACAAGACTTTACGATTATGAGAGAAAAAAACAAGAAGATGATATCGCAGACAAGAGAAAATCTCAGATTGGTTCTGGGGATAGATCTGAGAGAATTAGAACTTATAACTTCCCTCAAGGAAGAGTTACAGATCATAGAATTAATTTAACGTTGTACAAACTAGAGCAAATTTTGAATGCATCCGGTCTTGAGGAAGTAATCTCAAATTTGATTATTGCAGATCAGAGT
>CACDOH010000011.1 GCA_902554325.1 uncultured Pelagibacteraceae bacterium | reverse complement strand
AATCGTTGGTTCGTCTACTGTATATCCTTATGCAACCGTAGTTGCTGAGAGATTTGGTAAGACTGGATTTAGTACTCCTGTAATTGAGAGTACAGGTACTGGCGGTGGAATGAAATTATTCTGTGCTGGTGTTGGTACCGATCACCCCGATATTACCAATGCGTCTCGTAAAATTAAAAGTAAAGAAAAAGCATTATGTGCTAAGAATGGTGTGACTGACATAATTGAAATTACAATTGGTAATGATGGCTTGACGCTTGCTCATAGCTTAGATGCTGCCGATGCAGATTTCACACAAGAGCATTTATTTTTAGCAATTGCAGAAAAAGTACCGGCTAATGTCACGAAAGATGGCGACGGCAATGTAGTTGCTGGAAATTTAATTGATAACCCATATGAAAAATGGTCTGACATTGATGCTTCATTACCTGATCATAAAATTGAAATCCTAGTTGCACCGCCGACATCTGGTACAAGAGATGCTTGGAATTCACTTATTATGAAAAAAGGTTGCAAAGCAGCAGGCGCATACACACTTTGGGAAAATGCTGGTGAAAAAGCAAAGAAAAAATGTGCAGTAGTGCGAGAAGATGGAAGAGTTATTGAAGCTGGTGAAAACGACACTTTAATAGTTCAAAAATTATCAGAGGATTCAGAAAGATTTGGTTATTTTGGTTACAGCTACCTTTTGGCTAACGAAGATAAAATTAAATCTGCTGCCATCACTGGAATTCAGCCATCACTTGCTGGTATCCAGGATTATTCTTACCCAATCGCACGACCATTACAATTCTACGTGAAAAAAGCTCACGTTGGTGTTGTGCCAGGAATTGAAGAGTTTCTTCAAGCTTTCACAAGTCCTGACGCCATGGGTGAAGATGGATATCTGACTGATATCGGTTTAGTTGCATTATCTGATGGTGATGCATCTGATATAAGATCAAGAGTTGCTAACTTAGAAACGCTCGATCTAGACTAAAAGACTTGATTAATCCACAACTGAGGCAAGTTATGCTTGTCTCAGTTGTTAAATAAGCATTATGGTGAATCATGGGATTTATATTAATATCTTTAATTGTTCTAATTGGTTTCACCAGCTATTTTCTAGGAAGTCTTAGAGCAAAAAAGCTTAGGACGTCAAATCAAAAAAATCTTACATCACTCAATCACTATTATGGGTACTACGTAGCTCTATGGGCTGTTGTGCCGGCGTTATTGATACTGTTGATGATTACTTCGTTTAAATCATTTTTTATTGAGCAATATGTATTAAGTGATTTCATAGCACTTGGCAGTTATACAGAAACAGAACTAAGTTTATTATTTACCCAAATTGAAAATACTGCATTGGGCATAAAACTTTTTGATGAAAATACTATTCTTATAGATGATGCCGTAAATAAATTAAATTACATTAATAAGACGATTGAAAATTTAACTTATGTTACAGTTCTTGGGTTGTCAGGGTTACTGGTTCTTTACTCATTAATCAATATTAATTACAAACTTAATTCTAGAAAGATTGTTGAGAAATTTTTACTAGTCTTGTATTTTACATGCTCACTTGTCGCTATAATGACCACTGTTGGAATAATTTTTTCCTTATTATATGAAACGTTGCGTTTTTTTTCTCAAGTTCCAATAACCGATTTTTTATTTGGATTAAATTGGAGTCCTCAAAGAGTTTTTGTAAGAGATGCTGGTGATCTTGATACAAGAGACTTGGCCAATGCATTTGGCGCTGTTCCATTATTTGCTGGAACATTTCTTATTGCATTAATTGCAATGTGTGTCTCAGTCCCAGTTGGTTTACTTACAGCCATTTATATGTCTGAATACGCTTCTCCAAAAGTAAGAGATTGGGCTAAGCCAATTATTGAAATTCTTGCTGGTATCCCAACGGTTGTATACGGATTTTTTGCGGCTTTAACTGTTGCACCTTTAGTGAGAGATATCGGTCAGGGTGCTGGACTAACTGTCTCTTCTGAAAGCGCTCTTGCTGCAGGATTTGTTATGGGAATAATGATAATACCATTTATTTCATCACTTTCTGATGATGTAATTAAATCTGTACCTCAAAGTTTAAGGGAAGGCTCTTATGCCATGGGAGCAACCAAAAGGGAAACAATTGTAAAAGTATTATTGCCAGCTGCGTTGCCAGGTATTGTTGGTTCTTTTTTATTGGCCGTTTCACGAGCTATTGGGGAAACCATGATCGTTGTAATGGCAGCGGGTTTAAATGCAAAACTAACAGCTAATCCACTTGATGCGGCAACTACAATTACTACTCAGATTGTTGTTATTTTAATCGGTGATCAAGAATTTGATAGCCCAAAAACACAGTCAGCTTTTGCTCTAGGTTTAACCTTGTTCGTTGTTACATTGGCTCTAAATTTTATAGCGTTACAGGTCGTAAAAAAATATACGGAGAGATATGACTGATAGAATAGAACAAAGAATAAATAGTTTAAATAAAAGGCTCAATTCAGAGAAAAGATTTAGGATTTATTGTATTGGTGCAATGAGCTTTGCGCTTGCATGGGTACTTATTTTATTTCTGAATATATTTTCATCTGGCTATTCAGCTTTTTATAGAACTGTTATCCAGGTAGATGTACCTTTTTTAAATCTTATTGAAGACACGACACAATTTTCCGAAATGAGTTCAGAGGATATTAACAACCTGTCAATGTATTCATTTTCCAAAAAGGCTATTTATGGACTTTTCCCAGATATCGAAGAGAAAAAAGATAAGAAAATGTTGATACGATTATTCAGTATTGAATTTGAACAAGAAATAAGAGAATTTTTAAAATCGAATAAGTCAAATATAAATGAAACAGAAACAATATATTTAACTGCCTCCGACGATGTAGATCAGGTTAGTAAAGGAAACTACCCTAGGGACTTAGATGAAGACAAAAGAAGAATTAAAGATATTCAACTCTTATTTTTTGATGACCTTGTAGATAGGGGACTTGTCAGCTATGAATTCAATCTACCATTTTTAATGAGGGGTGACAGCCGTGAACCTGAACTGGCAGGAGTAGGAGGTTCAATAGTAGGTTCTTTATTCACAATTTTGGTAGTTTTGATTTTGTCTTTTCCTATTGGAATTTTTGCAGCTATTTATCTTGAGGAATTTGCATCAAAAAATAGAGTTACCGATTTTATTGAAATTAATATTAATAATTTAGCAGCGGTACCTTCTATTGTATTTGGCTTATTAGGGCTTGGTATTATTTTAAATACATTTGGATTGCCAAGGTCAACACCTCTGGTTGGAGGTATAGTCTTATCTTTAATGACCTTACCAACAATTATTATTGCCACTAGAGCCTCATTAAGAGCGGTGCCGCCATCAATAAGAGAAGGAGCATTAGCAGTCGGAGCGACCAAAATGCAAGCTGTAATGCATCATGTAGTCCCTGTAGCAATGCCTGGAGCATTAACAGGTACAATTATAGGCCTTGCTCAAGCACTTGGAGAAACTGCGCCATTATTATTAATTGGTATGGTGGCATTCGTTGTAGACGTACCGCAAACACCGCTGGATGCCTCTGCCTCATTGCCAGTTCAAGTTTATTTATGGTCAGAAAGTGCTGAAAGAGGCTATGTTGAAAAAACTTCAGCTACAATTATGATGTTACTTGGATTTTTAATTTTAATGAATTTAGCCGCAGTATTAATTAGAAGAAAATTTGAAACAAAATGGTAAAATAGATTATGAAAAATATAAAAATAAAAGCGGACAACTTAAATGTTCATTATGGAGATAAACAGGCGCTCTTTGATGTTTCCATGCACATGGAAGAAAAAGAAGTCACTGCTTTGATAGGTCCATCAGGTTGTGGTAAATCAACTTTTATTAGGTGCTTAAATAGAATGAATGATGTTATCGATATATGCAAAGTACAAGGAAAAATAGAAATCGATGGCAACAATATTTATGCACCAAGCATGCAAGTTGAACAACTAAGAGAACGCGTGGGCATGGTTTTTCAAAAGCCGAACCCCTTTCCAAAGACTATTTTTGAAAATGTAGCATACGGTCCAAGAATACATGGAATAGCTGAAAATAAATCTGATTTAGAAGAAATTGTTGTTAACAGTCTAAAAAAAGCAGCTCTCTTTGATGAGGTTAAAGATAGATTAAACGATGCGGGAACAGGCCTCTCGGGGGGACAGCAACAAAGATTGTGTATTGCAAGAGCTATATCCGTAAATCCAGATATTATTCTAATGGATGAACCTTGCTCAGCCTTAGACCCAATAGCTACGGCTAGAATTGAAGAATTAATGGGAGAACTTAAAACAGAATATACAATAATTATTGTCACGCACTCGATGCAACAAGCCGCTAGAGTTTCATCAAGGACAGGTTTTTTTCATTTAGGTAAATTAGTTGAAGTTGATAAGACTGAAACAATTTTTTCAAATCCATCAGATCAGAGAACGCAAGATTATATAACAGGGAGGTTTGGCTAATGAGTGAACACATAGTTTCATCTTATGATGAGCAATTAGATTTAATAAATAGTACATTAATTAAAATGGGAGGATTGGTTGAGTCACAGCTTCACAATTCTCTTGTTGCTTTGGGTGATAAAGATACTGCTTTTGCAGAAGAAATTATAAGAGATGATAATAAAATAGATGCCTTAGAAAAGGAAATTGATGCTTTAACATACAAAGTAATTGCAATGAGGCAACCGCTTGCTAATGATTTAAGAACTGTTTTATCAGCACTTAGTATTGCAAACGATCTCGAGAGAATGGGTGATCACGCTACCAATATTGCTAAAAGAGTTGCAAATGTAAAAATAAATATGCCCGACACGCCGGTTTCAGAAATTGTCAATATGGGTGAGAACGTTCAAAGTATGATAAAAAATGTTTTGGATGCCTTCGTTCAAAAATCAGATACGCTAGCAATTAATGCTTGGGATTTAGACGGCGATATTGATGAATTGTATTTATCAATTTATAGGGATCTTCTTAAGACGATGGCAGAAGACCCAGATACAATTACAGGCTGTTCACACCTATTGTCGATTGCTAAAAACATAGAGAGAATAGGAGATTATGTTCAAAATATTGCTGAAGACATTCACTTCATTACAACTGGTGAAGCCTTAGAACGCAAGTCGGAAAAAAGAATTAAGTGGGAAAAGGTGTAATGAAACCTAAAATCCTTGTAATTGAGGATGAAGTCTCAATAGTTGAACTATTAAAATACAATCTGACAGCTAGTGGATTTGATGTAGACGTATGTTTTGATGGCGATAGCGCATTGGATAGTATATTTGGTGATATTAAATACGATCTCATAATCGTTGACTGGATGCTCCCAAATATTTCTGGATTAGAATTGTGTAGACGAGTTCGTAAAGATAAAACTACAAAGAACATTCCTTTAATTATGCTCACAGCCAAAGGAGAAGAAGAAGATAAATTAAGAGCATTTGAAACTGAAATTGATGACTACATAACAAAACCATTTTCAGTCAATGAGTTAGTAGCAAGAATTAAAGCAGTACTTAAACGCTTAAGACCTATTTTTTATAATGAAGTTCTTACGTATAAGGGGATTCAATTAGATGTTTCAACGCATCGTGTCACCAGGGATAAAACAGAAATAAGTCTTGGACCTACAGAATTTAACTTATTGCGTTTTTTAATGGAAAATCAAGGCAAAGTATTTTCAAGACAACAATTATTGGATTATGTGTGGACTACAAGTCCATATGTCGAGCCTAGAACAGTTGATGTTCATATCAGAAGATTAAGAAAAGCGTTAAATGAAGGGTTTGAATTCGACCCAATTAGAACAATTAGATCGGCTGGATATTCACTGGGCATATGAGCATTAAAAATGTCTTATATTTATGTACGCAAAATTCAGCCAGAAGCATTATAGCTGAAGCAATTACCAATTATAAATATAGTGAAAGTCTGAAAGGCTATAGCGCTGGAAGCACACCTTCAGGAATAATAAATCCTAAAACACTCGATTTATTAGATGAAATGAAAATACCAACAGAGAAACTCTATAGTAAAAGTTGGGACATATTTGGTGAACCCAATTCTCCCTCTATGGATTATGTTGTTACTGTGTGTGGAAATGCCGCTAAAGAAACATGTCCGATCTGGCCAGGTGCTCCAAAAACATTTCATTTCAATATTGAAGACCCCGTTAAACAGAACTTAAACGAAGTCGATCACAAAAAGTTTTTTAGATCTACATTTGATTATATTGATCAATTAATAAAAGAAAATTTGCTAAAATAAAATGCCTAAAAAAATACTTTCTGAATATCTGGGTACACTCTTACTTGTTTTCTCGGTAGTAGGATCAGGGATAATGGCCGAAAATCTATCTCCTACAAATGAAGGTGTTGTATTGCTTGCTAATGCAATAGCAACAGGAGCAATGCTTTACGTGATAATATCAATATTTGGTCCTATATCAGGAGCTCATTTTAATCCAGTCGTTACACTTTATTTTAGATTTAAATCAGATATTAATAACTTAACGATGATATTATTTATCATTTTTCAACTAGTGGGTGGCACTTCTGGAGTCATTTTAGCAAATTATATTTTTGATGATTTATTTATTGAATTTTCAACTAAAGAAAGAACAGGAATTAATATTCATGTCTCTGAAGTGGTTGCAACAATAGGCTTATTAATTACAATTGTGCTCACACTAAAGGCAAAAAGAGATCCAGCAATAGCGGTGGCTTTATATATAACTGGGGCTTATTGGTTCACATCTTCAACATCATTTGCCAATCCAGCTGTCACGATCAGTAGATCATTCACCAACACATTTACCGGTATAGATCCACAGCACGTGTTGATGTTTATTTTTATGCAATTAATTGGACTCTTAATTGCATATTTTATTCTTCGGTTTTACGATTAATTATATCGCTTGTCCAGATACCCATACTTTATTTACTATTGGTAAATTGTTATAAATACTGAAACTAACTAGGTCCGCCTTCATGCCGCACTGTATACTACCTCGGTCTAGAAGCTGTGCAGCTATTGCTGGGTTTCTTGAAATTGAGGCAATTGCTTTTGGCATATTACCGGACTCTAAACCCCATTTGACAGCTGAAGAAAGTAGGGATGACGGGATATAGTCAGAGCTAAAAATATCAAGGCAATTTTCGTCTATGAGTTCTTGAGCTGAAATATTTCCAGAATGTGACCCACCTCTCATTAAATTTGGCGAACCCATGATAATTTTCATGTCTTCTTTTTGCGACTCTTTTGCTGCTTCGATTGTTGTTGGAAATTCTGCTATTGAAACTCCTAGATTTTTTGAACTTAATACATCTTCTATAGTAGTGTCATCATGACTCGCAAGAACACATTGAAATCTCATTTGTGCTTCAGATATTTTCTTTATATGTATTTCACTATTTTTTGACTGCAGTGCTTTTAATTTAGAGAAGTGATTTTCCATTTCTTCATCAGATAGTTGATATTTACCTGCTAAATATTCCTTATATTTATCTGTATTTCTAAATTGTCTTTGTCCCGGTGTATGGTCCATAATGCTTATCATTTTAACGTTGCTTGATTCATCAAACTCATCAAGTTCATTTGCTAACGTTTCAGATGCGGTTTCTGCACGCAAGTGAATATAATGGTCAATTTTAAAAAGTTTATTTTTTTTTAAAGTTGAAATTTGGTCAGCTGTTGCTTTAGCATATTTTTTATATTCACCTTGAAGGTTCCCTTTTGGTATCGATCCAACTCTAAGTGCATCAAATACCGTGGTTATACCGACGGAAGACAATTCTCTATCATGAGCTAGTAATGCGTTTATAATTGGCCATTCTACTTTTGGCCTGGGTGTTAAATGTCTTTCGATATTATCTGTATGAAGTTCGATTAAACCAGGAATTAAGAAATCCTTGTTTAAATCGAAAGCAGAATTTCCTGTATAATTTCCTTTACTTAAATCCTTTATTATACCGTTTGTAATGTAAACATGGCCCATAAAAGATTCGTCCGGACAAACAATATGGGCATTTTTTATTACAAATTCATTCATATTTATTTAACAAGATATTACTAATTTATTAGAATATTGTTAAAGTATTATGACTAATTACAAAAGAGTGGCAATTTACTTTTTGCCTAAAAAAAACTCGAGTTTAGAAAACTTCGGGAAAAACCTTCTAGGTAGAGATATCAATAAAAAGAAAAAAATATCACTAACAAGACGTCAGAAATATTTTATTAATAGAGGTTTTACATACTTTGATGAACTTAAAGACTATTGTGAACAGCCAGCAAAGTATGGGTTTCATGCAACATTAAAGGCACCATTTAGACTTAAAAGAAATGTTAAAACAAAAAATTTTTATGATGTTATTAGCCATATAGCAGCACAACATAGTAGATTTAAGATAAAAGGTTTAAAAATTGTTTATAGTAAAAAATTTACTTTCATAACTAGCAGAAAATCAAACAAATTATTAATAAACCTTGAGAATGATCTTGTTAAACATCTAGATACTTTTAGGGCAGAGCTAAATAAAACAGAAATAAAAAAAAGAATCCCTGATTCTTTAACTTTTAAGCAAAACAAATATTTAAAAGAGTGGGGATATCCATTCGTCTTTGATCAATTTAAATTTCATATGACGCTAATGAACCAAAATAACAATAAATTATCTAACAAACAAAAATTAGAACTAGAAAAATTAATTTACAAAATATCAAATAATGTAATTGAATTTAATGAAATTAGTTTACTTGGTGAAAATAAAAATGGCCATTTTGAGGAAATAAAAAGGTTTAAATTAAACTTTTAATTAATGCAGTTAAATTCATAATACCTTGATCAATACTGCTATTATTTTCTACAAATTTTGTACTTGTGGGTAAATTATAATTTTCTCTTTTTATTCGAGAGTTGATTTCGAATTCGTTCTCTCTTTTTCTATCAATAATTCGTTGACTCAATAAATTGCTAGTAGCATTTATGTGTATAACGATAGAAGAGGATATATCATATAATATATTATTTATATATTCTCTAGATCCAGCAAATATAATGTTTTTCCCATCTTTAAGATCATCAATTGCATCTTTGTGAATACCATAATTGCAATTATTTGCATTCCATGTTGTACAAAATAAATTTTCACTCTTCATTTGTGTAAATATTTTTACATCAATGGGGTTGTAGTCTTCATTAATATCTATTTTAGTTCTTGTAATGTATCTTTTGATCGCCTTTAGATTATCGATATTTTTACAGGCTCCATTTATAAGGGTGTTTTTGCCAGATCCTGATGGACCTAAGACGATAAAAGCCTTGCCTTTTCTTTTAATGCTTTGTTTCAATGTTTAGATCAATCTCTCTTACATTCAGCTTTTTTCGAGAATATTCGTCATGAAAGATTCCAATAATTGATACGCCTCTATTAGATTTCGCTTTAATTAAATTGATAATTATATCACGATTTCTACTGTCAAGACTTGCAGTTGGCTCATCGAGTAACAAGTAAGGAAGGTCTTTTATAAAACCTCGTGCGATATTAATTCTCTGTTGCTCGCCCCCAGAAAAAGTTAGCGGAGATAAGTGCCACAAATTCTTCTCAATATTTAAGTCCTTTAAAAGTTTTATCGATTTTTTATAAGCATTATTTTTATTATCACCTGAATTTAATAATGGTTCCATTATTACATCTAAAGCAGAAATACGGGGTATCACTTTTAAAAATTGGCTCACATACCCAATTGAAGTTTTTCTAAGTTTAAGTATTTCCTGAGCTGATAGAGTGGCAATATTTTTATTATTTATAATTATAGCACCCTTATCAATTATATAACTTCCATAAATCATCTTTAAAATACTTGATTTACCTATGCCTGATGGTCCTTTAAGGGCTACAATTTCACCTGGATTAACCTCAAAATTTAAATTTTTAAAAACTGTTATCTTCGCGTTATTTTGGTTAAATAAAGTAAACGATTTATTAACTTTTTTTACCTCAATCATATTAAACGTGTAACACCGAACTTACTAATAGCTGTGTATATTCTTGCTGAGGATCTTCAAGTACCTGATCGCTTAAACCAGACTCGATTACAGTACCGTTTTTCATGACAATCATTTTATCTGCAAGTAATCTGATAACGGCTAAATCATGTGATACAATAATTACTGTAAGGTTCAATTCATTAACAAGTGATCTTATCAAATCAAGAACACGAGCTTGAACTGACACATCTAGCCCACCAGTTGGCTCATCCATAAAAATAACATTTGGGCTTGTTATTAAATTTTTTGCTATTTGAAGTCTTTGAAGCATTCCACCTGAGAAAGTAATGGGTAGATCATCAATTCTACTTTTGTCTATTTCAACTTTATCCATCCATTTTGTTGCTAAGCTTCTTATATTTCCATAATGTCTATTGCCAACAGACATTAATTTTTCGCCTATATTACCACCTGCTGATACATTTAATCTTAATCCGTCACGCGGGTTCTGATGAACAAAAGCTAAATCTGTTCTAATAAATTTTCTTTTTTCTGACTCTGATATATTTAAAAAGTTGGTTTCTTTGTTGTTAATATTGAAAATTATTTTTCCTCTATCAGGCTCAAGATTCCCAGATAAGCAGTTAATTAAGGTTGTTTTACCGGAACCAGACTCACCGACAATGCCCAATACCTCACCTGGATATAGTGACATTGAAATATTTTTACATCCTACAATATTATCATAAGATTTGCTTAAATTTGTAACTTTTAAAAGAGGGCTTATCATTTGTTTTTTCTTTTATTACAAAAATCGGTATCTGAGCAAATAAAAGATTTATTTCCCGCATCATCAACAATAATTTCATCTAAATATGTATTCGTTGCTCCACAAATATCGCAAGCGTGTTCAGCTTTAAATGGATCAAATGGGTAGTCTTCAAAGTCGAGACTTTTAACTTTTGTATATGGTGGAATAGCATAAATTCTTTGTTCTCTTCCAGCGCCAAATAACTGTATCGCTGGTGAGTTATTCATTTTAGGATTATCAAATTTTGGTATTGGGGATGGATCCATTATATAACGATCATTAGTTTTTACAGGATAAGCGTAAGCGGTTTCAATATGCCCATTTTTTGATATATCTTCATAGAGTTTTACGTGCATTGCGCCATATTCGGAAAGAGAGTGCATTTTTATTGTTTCAGATACTTTAGGTTCTAGAAAGGCCAGGGGTTCAGGGATGGGTACCTGATAAACAAATATTTGTTTCTTTTTTAATGGTGTTTCTGGAATTCTATGTCTAGTTTGTATCAGTGTTGCTTTTTCAGTAATTTCAGTAGTTTTAATATTTGAAGTTTTTTTGAAAAAATTTCTTATTGATACAGCGTTGGTAGTATCGTCAGCTCCTTGATCTATTATTTTCAAAGTGTCTTTTTTAGTTAAGCAACTTGCAGTGACTTGGACTCCACCCGTACCCCATCCATAGGGCATAGGCATTTCTCTAGAGGCAAAAGGAACTTGATAACCTGGAATACATAAAGCTTTAATTATTGCACGCCTTATCATTTTTTTTGTATTCTCATCCAGATACGCAAAATTGTATTCTTGATCAAAAGGTAGACCTTTGCCTACTTTGAAATCTTTAATCTTAATTACGTTATTTGTTTTTCTCATACTCTTTACGAATTCTTCTAACCAATTCCAGCTCTGATTGGAAATCAACATAATGGGGTAACTTTAAATGTTCCAAAAACCCTGTTGCCTGTATATTATCACAATGTGACAACACAAATTCCTCATCCTGAGCAGGGGCTCCGACAAACTCTTCACCAACTTCTTTCCACCTTAATGCCCTATCGACTAGGGCCATTGATACTGCCTTTCTTTCTAATTGACCAAATGTCAATCCATATCCACGCGTAAATTGTGCGGGTGTTTTTTTGCTTCCTTGAAATTGATTTACACTCTCGCATTCAGTAACAATTATTTCTGCAATATCGATCTCAATGTCCAATTCTGGAATGTTGTATTTTACTTTTACATAACCAATTCTTAATTCACCTACAAAAGCATGGTTTCTAGCGTAGCCTCTTTGAGTTGAATAAGCTAAAGCAAGAAGAAATCCTTCATCAGCCCTAGAAAGTGATTGTAACCTCTCACTTCTATTAGCTGGAAACTCAAGTGGATTTCTTGTGATGTCTTTTGGCTGATAATTATTATTTTTTTCTTTTTGAATAAGGCCTTCTTTATTTAAAAATCTCAATACGTGAGGTATTTTTTCCTTTAATACTTTTCGTTTTTCTGCCTTAGGTATATTGCCTTCAGCTAGTAAACTAAAGTCTAAAAGTCTGTGTGTATAATCAAATGTAGGCCCCAATTTTTGTTTTCCAGGAATATCTTTATAAGTTGCTGAGATTCTTCTCATGCATACCATATCTTCTGTTTTAATAGGGGGGATGTTCCAAATCTTGGTAGAGTTGTACGATAGGCCCTGATTAAGAAGATGGCTTCAATAAGGTCACCTCTTGATTGTTTTATGGCGAGAGCTGCTAGATCAGTATCATATAATGATCCTTCTGACATGACCCTTTCAACAGACAATGTCAACTGTTCTTTAATTTGATCAATTTCGAGGTTGGGAACATTAACATCACCTCTCCTTATTTCTGAAAGCCAATTATGAGCATTTTCAATTGCTTTTTCACCACCTTTAACAGCTACATACATAGAAACTATCCTTTCTTTTTAATTTTTATTGATCTTGGAATGCAAAAAAAATTGCTTTTATTGGTAAAATAGAAATCTATACCAAGGGGGAAGGAGTTATTTACATCACTTATTTTATTCGCATGTGGTAAGTAGATATTTTTGCTACGTCTGACGCCGGGCCCCGAAATACTTACATTGTCTGATTTAAATGGTGTCTCAATGATTAATGTACATGATCTATCCGGAAATTCGTCTGATCCTCTAGAGAATTCTGTAAGGGGCAACATGTCATTGAAAGTGCCTATTGCAAAATTTGCAAATTTTTTATCTACTATTTCAGAATTTGTATGAAAGGCTATCCAATCTCTTAAGGATTTAGTATCTAATGATTTTCCAATATAAATCATACTGGTGTGATCGCACATAGTGGACAAAATAGAAGCTGAAGATGTAGAAATTTGTTTAGGTTTATTTATCTCTAAAAACTTTTCAATTGATCCAGGATAAGAAGTTGCAAATAATATAGCTCTGAATGCATCGGCTTTTATAATAGACTCATTTTCATTTGTATTAATCATTTCAAGTTTCACCTCGCACCAAAGTAAAGAAATCTACAGCTGTTGACTCTGATTTTGACATTACATCTTTTTTTAAATTTTTATCGCTTACAACTAGAGGGCGTATTATATTTTTAATTAAAAAATCTCTTTTATTTGTTTGCATTAAAGCATCGCATATAGCAACAATTTCAGCCTTATGTTTATTTCTTCCTTGCACGTATCCGTGACCAATTTTTCCTTGTGAGGTTTTCAATTGACAACGGGTAATAGCAACTTCACCAAAATTGAAATTATTTCCCGTTACTCCAATTTTTCCTTGACACATTATACTGCCTATTTCCGGTTTTCTAAGCCATGTGAAATTTACCTCAATATCAAATTTTTCCCAAAGAGAAGCGAGGTGGGCATCATTGCATGTAGCCAATGTACTAAGCCAAAATTTTCTTTCCATATTAATCTATACAACTATACAAGTATACTATATTGATTATTACGATTCGTTTCAATTTATTTATTAAAATTATGTTACAATAACTAAATGTTTGCCTGGGAAGAAATAAGGGACTCAATAAAAAAAGATATTATTGATCGTAAGCTTCGCTTAGGGGAAAAAATCTATTCTGAAAACTATTATGCTAAGCTTTTTAAGGTGAATAGGCATACAGTTAGGCGTGGAATCGAGGCCCTTAAAAAAGAAAATATCATTTATTCGAGAAGAGGTTTAGGATATTTTCTTAACTCTAAGAAAATCAATTATAAAATCGGAAAAACAGTAAGGGCATCACAGAATTTAAATCAAGAGACTACTGATATTGCTGTAGATATTATTTCTATAGATAAGAGAAAAGGGTACAGCAATGAGATAAGAGAATTTAATTTAAAAAAAAATGATTCAGTTTTCTTTATTTATACAATCTCTAAAGCTAATGGTATTCCACTTATTTTAACAGAAAGATTAGTCCCAGAAAAAAGATTTAAAAATTTTGATTTATTTTTTCGTAAAACTGGCTCTATGACATTGTCCTTTAATAAATATGGATTAAAAAAAATATATAGAAAAAAAACAACAGTATCAGCAGAGAGTGCGAATAATGTACAATCCAAATATTTAAAAATAAATGTCGGAGACCCGTTAATACATACAAAAGCAATAAATACAGATATTAACAACAAACCAATTGAGATAAGTGATAGTTATTTTGTTGGAAGTAAAATTCAATTAGAAGTAAGCAAATTATAATTCGTGCATTTGATTTGAAGGTTTCTCGAAAATTATTAGTAAGAAAGAAAACGCTGATAAGATTGCAGTTATTACAATCGTAATCGTAAATAAGTTTAAATTATACGCAAAAAGAAATGCACCTACTGCTGGACCTACGGCAAAGCTAATGCTCCTTGAAAGGGCCATCCACCCTTTAGCTTGGCCATAAATTCGTGACTCAAAATACATATTGGTGACATAACCGTATGTTATTGTTAAAACACCGTGACCCATCCCGAAAAAAGCCATACTCATTGCGGCAACAAAAATATTATTTGTAAATTGAGCTGTAAAAATTGAAAAAATTACAAACAAAAAGGCTATTAAGCCCGTATATCTTGCGTCGTAATGCTTTCCAATTTTCATCTCCAAGTATCTTCCTACAAGTTGAAACGGGCCATATATACTCGCAAGTAAAACCGCGATACTAATGTCATTAAATGTTTCTGTAAAAAAATTTACCAATGCAAGGGTGAATGCTACAAAAAAAAAATTTTGTAAAGAAGAGGATATTGTAATGTAAAGAAATGATTTTTTTTGAGTCTTATTTAGCTCATTCCAATTAAATAATAACTTTCTTTCATTTAAGTATTCTATATTTGATTTGTATTTCATTTCCTTTGAGGATACAAGTACATAGCCAATTAATAAAATAATTGAAATAAATAAACACGTATAGAATAAGCCTACATTGTATATAAGTGGATAAATTGAAAGCCAGGTAATAGTGCTTGCTACCGCCCCATAAAAAGTAATTATTGAAATATTTTTTCTAGAATTGATTTCATCCATTTGGACTGCTGCATTGAATGCTACTTCATAGGTTGACATACCAAGTCCCAGGGTAATTAGAGACATAGAAATAAGTACCCAAAATACATTTTTGAAAATAAATAAATCAATCTCTGTTATTCCAATAAAAATTGAGCCAATCATACCTAATAACAGGCCGTATTTAATTACGACTAGGCTTCCATGATGGTCTGACCATTTTCCAATCCGAGGCGCTAATAGGGCTTGAAATAATAGTGCTAAACTAAACAGTGTGAGAATTAATTCCTCACTTAAATTGGTGTGCAGTGAGATATACTCTTTTAATGGGGCAATAGTATAGAATAAAAATCCGTAACCAATGATTGTTACAATTCCAATTGTATGAACAGGAAATAAACTATTATTTTCTTTCAACTTGATGCCTGTTTAGTATTCATTTTTATAAGTCATTGAATAAATTTGTTATTTTTACAATAGTTAAAAAATAGATTGTTTGCCAATTTTTAAATATTACAAAAATATTAAGAAATATTACAATAATGTTACATGAAACGATTCGTGCTTTTAATGTTCATTTTTAAAATTCTGCTGAACACAAACATCTATGCTGACGACTTTAAGAGTTGTGTAGCTTACTTTCAAAACACTTCAACTCTAGAAATAGGGTACGATGAGACATTAATTAATTGTGAAATATATTTTAATACTCATCCTAGCAGTAACTTCAATGAGTATAGTCTTTGTATGTTGCAGAATATTAAATCAGCTAAAAATATTGATGATTATTTTTATGAGTCAGACCAATGTGTGATTAATCACTGTTCTTCTAATATAGAAACTTTTTTTAATGGTAGTGATCCTGGCTTTTGTACGTTATTAGAAGAGGTGTAGTTAAAAAATCTGCCACCATGACTTTTCTTTTTCATTTTCTGTCTCTTCTTGCAGTTCGTCTGACTCATTAACAATTCCAATTCTCATATCTTGTCCGGCAACATTGCCTTCTCTCGCTATAGTTTGAGCCTCTTTCAATTTCATTTTTGCAAGGACTTTTTGATTTTTATTACACAATTCCATTCCTTCAAGCATCAAATTCTGTGCTTGCGTTGCTGAATCTGGGTCAGCTCGCTGTATATCGTTTTTAATTGATCCACGAAGCATTAATATACTTAAATCTTCACAGTTTCCTATATTTTTTTCAAATGTGCTTTCAGTATTGGTAGAATAGTCACTTCCAGCTTGCCCAATAGTATTGTCTTCATGACTGTCTGCAAGAGCAAGTGATGATAACATGTACGACGTTATTAAAAAGAATTGAATAAATTTAACCATGATAAACTATACAAATAGATTGTTAAAAAAATATTAAGATCATAAAAAAAAAATTATTTTTTTGCCATTTTTGCCAATTGCAATTCTGCTCCTAGCGTTTCATCACCAATCAAAGCCCTTCTTACTTTTGCGGACATTGTATCCATGAAAATCACAACCCCTAAAATCAACAATGACATATACATAACCTTTTCCCAACTGGTACCCGTATTTATTGCTCCAAGTAATTGTAAACCTATGCCGCCCGCGCCCATGGCGCCAATAATAACAGCTCCTCTCGTGTTTGATTCTAAGTAGTAAAGAGTTTGGGAAATAAAAATAGGAAGTATTTGGGGTATAATTCCAAATCTGTGTTGAAGAGTTTTGTTCGCTCCCGTAGACTCCACACCTTCTTGTTGCTTTTCTTCAGTGTTTTCTATTGCTTCAGACATTAATTTTCCAAGAGTTCCTGTATCTGTAATTGCAATAGCAAATATTCCAGTAAATGGCCCTGGTCCGAAGGCTCTTAAAAAAATTAAGCTCCAAATCAAAAAATCGATACCTCTTAATGTATCAAATAATCGTCTTAATATCGTTCGAACAAATTTAAAAGGTGTTACATTGTAAGCTGCAAAAAATGCTAGAGGAAAACCCAGAAGAGCGGCTAGTAGGGTGCCCAATAGAGCCATAAAAATTGTCTCTAATAATGCCCACAATATTTGTCCATGATGCCACATATCATTATTTAGAAATTCTTGAATTAGAAGCGAAAAATTAGAAATATTGGGGTCAATTCTATCACCTGAGAATGAAAGTGAAATGGCATTCCAAATTCCATATGGTTCTAGAGGACTGTCAAAGTCAAACCAGAAATAGTTCCAACCAAGACTGTACCTATGAACTTCAACTTTTTTTGAATAAACTTGAACTCTTTCGTAAAGAGATGGTCTAACCTCTATTTTATTTTCCGTTACCCTTATCCATTTTGGGAGATTATCTACATTTTCAACGTAAGGCTTACCTTGTGCATCAAGACGAAAAACAAGTGTTTCTTGGGTGTCTGGCCAGTTTTCTATTGTAACTTTATCATCGTATAGATTTGCAAACCCTCCATTTTTAAAACTTATTTTTGTTTCACCCTCTGAACCTATGGAAGTCCATTCAGGATACCTTGCTGGAAGACCGTCACTTTTTTGATAGGGGCCAACATACTGAGACCACCTGCTTCCTTCAAAGGATATAATTATATCATCTGGTTCACTCCATTTCATTGTGACATGGTCTTTATGCGCATATGTGTCGAGGGCAAACAATGAAGCTCTTTCAGGACTCCATTTTTTATGAATCTGCAATATGTCGAGGCTTAAAATTGCTATGATTAAATACACTATAATCCCGAGCACTAAAAAAGTTGACCACATTTTAGATGAAAATTTAGTAACTACTATATCTGAATAATTTTCAATAATTTCAGACCTGTTCATGATTTCAATCCTATTAATGATTTTCGCCAATAACTTGATAAGTAATCCAATGCAATGATCGTAGACACAAGTAAAAACATTATTGCAATAGTGTCAGCTTCATATTTCCACTGTATATTAGTGTAAAGTTGCTCACCGATACCTCCAGCGCCAACAAATCCCAAAATAGTTGAAGCCCTTATATTAATCTCAAATCTTAAAATTGTGTAAGTTAGAAATAGAGGGAGTGCCTGAGTTACCACACCAAATCTTATTCTGGTAAACCATGAAGCTCCACAGGACTCAAGACCTTCAATTGGATTTTTGTCGACATTTTCAATAGCTTCTGAAAACAGTTTGCCAAGAGCTCCTGCGGTATGAATTATGATGGCAATTACAGCAGGCAGTGCTGACTTACCCAGTAGATACAACAAAACAAGTGCAATAACTAATTCTGGAAACGATCTGCATATATCCATGATGCGTCGAAATATTAATACAGTAGTTTTACTTTTGATTAAATTACGACTTGAAAAAATACTTAAAAAAAAAGCTAGCAACGTACCCATTGCTGTTGAAAATAGAGCCATATTAATAGTGCTTATTAAATCTGGAAGGTATTCAAGTAACAATAAATTCCATCTATAACCGTATTCCCATGACCCAACAAATAGATCAATAGGGTAATCGAAAAATTTAGGTAATCCAACCCAGATGCTAGTAGCATTTCCTGTTTCTGCTACAATTAAACCCGAATAAATAACTGCTATCAATGCCGCAATTGAGAGAAAAGAATAAATTGATCTTGTTCTTGTAAGAGATTTTAAATTATTTTCAATTTTAATTAAATTTTCTGGCAATGATGATTGCACTGTTTCCTCCAAATAAACAACTAATTAAGAGGATGGGACATGCCATCCTCTTAAATTAGCAAACAACTACCGAAATTTATTCGGCTTTTTTAGCTTCGATTTTAGCTTTACGAGCAGCTACAATAGTTTCATAGAAGCTATGATCGACTGGCACCCAAGCTTTAACGATTCCATTTGCAACATTCTCGCTGCATTGTGGGTCATTTTCATGGATCCACTGTTTCATGCCTACCATGACCTGATGTGCTCTCACAGGCATATTAGTTGGCATTACAATCGGTCCATTAGGTATCAAAGCAGATGACCAAATCTGCTTGATGTCATCCATGTTTAATAGTCCTTTATCAACCATTTTTCTTAAATTTCCAGAAGAGTAACCTTCGCTCCATTCACCAACTCCAGATACCCATGTCACACCTGCATCGATATCACCATTAAGAACTGCCAAAACGTTATTTTCATGACCACCTGAAAATTGTGTAGAGCCAAAGTATGAGTCTGGATCCATTCCTGCAGCCTTTAATTCGATTGACGGTATTAGATAACCAGATGTTGAATTAGGATCAGCCCATCCAAAAGATTTACCTTTTAAATCATCAAGTGAATTGATACCCGAGTCTGCTCTTGTAACCATGACTGAATAATAGCCCATATCTCCTGTTGGCTGCATTCTGGTTAAAATTGGTACAGCAGCGGTAGGGTCTTCTAAATATACACCCGCGTATCCTGATGAGCCAAACCAAGCATAGTCTAGACTTCCACCAAGCATTGACTCCATTGTTCCTGCATAATCTTTAAAAGTATAAATTTTAGCTGGTACTCCATATGCAACTTCCGCATATTCTTTAAGACATGCATTATTCTTAATAATGTCTTGAGCTGATTCATCGCCTAAAAATCCAAGTCTCATTTCAGGTTGATATTTACCCAAGTCCATTGTGGGCCCTTTATAGCCAGATACATCCCATGCGTATGCATTTGCAGACACAAAAAGGAATGAACAAGCAATAATAGACCTTACTAAATTTTTAATCATTTTTAGTATATCTCCTTGTTAGTTGTTAAGTTTTTTTTTGAAAAGGCTAACATTATCCTGCCTCTGCAAACTTTTCGTCACCAAGTGAAGTTGAAGTAACTGTTGGTTCAAATGCTTCTTCTGCTTCAGCGCCATAAATTTCTCTTGCAACATCATCTTTTAAACTTGAAGGTACATCATCAAAAACAATTTCCCCAAGTCTCATGCCAATGATTCTGTCACAATAATTTTTTGCGGTATCAAGAGTATGAAGATTTGCAAGAACAGTAATCTTCTTTTCTCTATGAATATTTCTAAGTGATTCCATTACAAGTCGGGCATTAAGAGGGTCTAGCGATGCAATAGGTTCGTCGGCTAAAATCATTTTTGGTTGCTGCATCATAGCTCTACAAATTGCAACCCTTTGTTGCTGCCCACCAGATAAAGTCTCTGCTCTTTGCAGCGCAGTTTCAGCCATTCCCAATTTATCCAGAGCCATCAATGCATCAATGCGTTCATCTTTAGTGAAAAGTTTTAAGCTTGATCGTATAGTGCCTTGAATATTTGATCTTCCAAGAATCACATTTGTTAAAACATCTAAACGGGGCACAAGATTGAATTGCTGAAATATCATGGCACAATCTTTTTGCCATACGCGTTTATCTTTCTTTTTTAATGAAAGTATATCTCTGTCTTCAATAAAAATAGAACCACTAGTTGCGTCGGTTAGACGATTCATTATTCTCAGTAATGTTGATTTTCCAGCACCAGATCTGCCAATGATACCAATCATTTCAGGTTTATTAATTTCAAAAGTGACATCGTTTACCGCACGGTTGTCACCAAAATACTTATTTAATTTCTCTACTTTGATCATTAGTATGTATTAAAACTAATACAAAAAAATTAAATCAAAGTTGCATTTTTATTACAGATATTTTGCAATTTATTAAAGTAATGTTACAGCTCAAATTATTGACAATAAAAAAAATATAATTAATCATTTAAATCATGCAATTAGATAAAATCCAATCTCTAGAAAATAAATTAAATTCAGCTTCAATTATTGAGCGAACAAATGTTTTATGTGAAATTATTGATCATAGAGGTTCGTGCAGTTTTTATGACGAAGAGATTACTCAATTACAACATGCTCTTCAGTGCGCAACCTTAGCTAAAGAAAATAATGAAAGTGATAAATTTATTACTGCTTCATTATTTCACGATTTAGGGCATATGTTGACTGGCGAAGATGTAAATAGCCATGATTTTTTAAACAATGACAAGTATCATGAAAACATTGCTGCATCTTTTTTATCCAAGTATTTCCCTGAAGAAGTTACTTACCCAATTAAAATGCACGTTATTGCAAAGAGATATCTATGTTCTGTTCAATCAGATTATTATGACGGTCTTTCAGATGGCTCCAAAAGAAGTTTTAAACTTCAAGGCGGATATTTAAACAAAGATGCTATTCGAAAACTGGAAAGTCATAAATATTTTGAAGATGCAGTAAGACTTCGAAAGTATGATGACAATGCGAAAATTAGGGGAAAGAAAACTGAAGCTATTTCATTCTTTCATCCTTTTATTAAAAAGTCCTATATTTGAACTTTACTAAAATAAAGCTCTCGAAAATTGTTAAAGCAAAAAAAAATCTTGGTAATTTGGTTATATCCAGTTGTCCAGGTATCAGTAATTCTAGGTTTGATAAATTTACTTATAAAAAAGATTTAACAATTATCAACGACCTAAATATATCACTTGTTATTTCATTGATAGAACTTAATGAAATTAGAAGTTTTGAAATTAATGAGTTCCATAAAGATCTAGAGGAGAACAATGTTAGGGCCTACAGCATGCCTATAAAAAACTATGGTATTCCATCTCAGATTAAAAAAAATGAATATATTCAAATTATCAGAGATTGTGGCACTCAATTAGAACTCAATAAAAATGTTTACCTGCATTGTTATGCTGGATTAGGTAGATCTGGAATGTTTGCTTCACTTATTTTAAAGACACTAGGATTAGATTCAAAGCAATGCATAAATCATGTAAGGAATTGCCGGCCAGGTACAATTGAAACAGAGGAACAAGAAAAATTTGTAATCAACTTTTAAGGCCCTTCACCGCGTGAAAGCCTTTTGTTAATATCATCAATAACGGCCTCGATATCTGCAATAGTTTCTATTACGTAATGCGCACCTGCTTTATAAAGCAGATCTTCTGCATATCCTTGTTTCATATCAATTTCTTCTTTACTCAGTTCATCAGCTTCTTCTAAGGAATTTATATTCATATAATTCGAATATCGCGTTACACCAACACCCCAACAACCAGCATTAATTGCTTCTCCAATTCCTGAAACAGTATCATCAACTTTTATAACTGATTGAATGGATTCTATATTCATTATATCTAAATTTTTATATAACATATGGGGAAGGGGTCGAACGCCATTTTTAACATCATCACCTGCAACTGACGCATCAGGGACATATCCCTGTTTAGCTGATTCTTCCTCTAAAATATTAACCATTGACCGCACAAAACCTGTTGTGCAACCAACTTTTATACCGTTATTTTGAACCCGTTTAATTACTTCTGCTGTTCCGGGTAATAATTTTGAGTACTGTTTTAAGCATTTAAGCTGCAGTGGAACAAAATCTGTGTACATATTTTCAACATCAGACATTTGTGGGTCTTTACCATGTACTATGTTCCAGCGCTTTCTTATTTCAGCGTTCTCTGTGAGTGCTTTTATATGTAAATCTTTTCGTAAACCCATGGGTTCTCTTGCCTCTTCCATGGAGATTACAACCTTTTGTTTCTTAAAAACTTCTACAAACACTATAGTTGGAGCAATCACGTATGCGTCAGCAGTAGTTCCACTCCAGTCTAATACCAAACCTTTTATCTCTCCTTTATATTTATTTTCTGACAAATATTTCAAAACTATTTAACCTTTTCTTGCTTTATTTTGACACTATTATGGTGTTAGCCATTCCTTGTTTAAACTGCCATTTGCGGATGTAAACAAGGCTCGGCGATGACCTTGACGATGCAAATAAAGCCACTCAATCGAGTTAATTTGAATTTCCACTAAAGTAAAGTTGTTATAACCATTTTGTAGAAGATCATCGTTCGGTAGATCGTTTTCATGCTCTGGCAAGTATCCTGAGGTTGGTTCATCTGAGGGGGTCCCAGGCGCCTTTTCAACAACATAACATTTCTTGCTAAATGACCTTGAGTTATCCCAGGCTATTTTTGCTTTATCGTTTTTATGATTGATTTCAGCTTTTCCCGATACTTTAATTTGTATCTTTTTGCCATGATCGTAAAACAGCATGGTTACTGCATTATTTTTTTTGATTTCATCAATTTTACTGGATCGGATATCCGTATGAAAACTTATGGTATTATTTTTCTTATCAACATGCCTTAAGACAACTGTTCTAACCGATGGAAATGATTCATTGAATGTTGAAATATACCCTTGATGTAATTCAGATTTTGACTTTGATTTACCAATTATGAGTTGATCCCAAATATTTTCATAGGTCTTATCTAAATCATCATAGAAATCAGGAATATCGTGCGTAGGATCTTTTACCATTCGAGCTTTTTTCCTTCATAATTTAAAAATGAGCCAGAGTTATCAAGATTTAGTTCATTTATAACATTGATCATTTGAGTAATGCTCTCTGGTATGTCTAATTTGGCACTTGTGCCACCCATATCTGTTTTTACCCATCCAGGGTGCAAAATAAGGACAGATATACCATCTTCTTTCCAATCTATGGATAAACTTTTTGCTGCAGAATTAAGAGCTGATTTTGATGAGCGGTAAAAATAAAATCTGCCAGAGTAATTGTCATCAATGCTTCCCATTTGACTGGATATAAAAACTACTTTTTTATCAGATCCCATTTTTAAGTTGTTCTTTAATTTTCGTGCAAGAATTATGGGTATCACAGCATTAATTCTCATTTCATTCATCCAGGCATCTATATCAAGATCTTCTTTTAATTGCTCGTCACTAAAAATTCCTGCGTTGTGAATGAGTATGTCGATTTTTTGAGACCCGATACTTGTTACAAAATTATTCACGCTTGCATCACAAGTTAAGTCAAGTTCAGCAATATCGATATTATTAATTTCATTTAACTCTTTAGAGTTATCTTTATTTCGAGTAGTTGCAATTATATTGTGATTTGTATTGCTGTATTGCTTTACAAACTCAAGTCCCAGACCTCGATTAGCTCCTATGATTAATATATTGCTCATTTTATATATAAACTTATAGTACGTTCATGAGCATTTTAGCAAATCCTCTGCGACTAATCTTCTTTTTTTATTTATTTTATCTTTATTACTCATATGTGCGACCTGTACCTGTTGACTCTACAGTAAGAGAAGTGGCAAATTTAATTAGTGATTATGGAATACACTTTATCTCATTTTTCATACTTGGCGCCCTGGCACAATTGGCTAACAATAAAAACAATGATTTTGTATTTGGCATTAGCCTGGCTCTGGTCACAAGTGTTTTTATTGAGTTTATACATTTTTTTATTCCTTTTCGCGATTTTGTGATGATGGAAGGAGTTGCAAATATAGTTGGTTGTTTGTCAGCGATATATTTAATAAACTATTATAGAAAAAATTATGGATAAGCTCATTATTAGAAATATTTGTCAACCACCAGATAGCAATCCTTACGGTACAGCACATGGGGCTTGGGTAGTAAAACAAATGGCGCACGCAGGAATTTACATGACCCAACTCGTATCAAAGGGCAATGCAGTACTTGTTGAATCAAAAGTTAAATACAAAAATCCAATGCATGTTGGTAAATTTATTAATGTTTATGGATCTGTCGTTGGTGTTAAGCAATCCAAAATGATTTTTAAAATTACCGCAAAAAGATCTGAAATGAATCAAAAAGAAGTTGATGTGGCAGTGGGGGAATTTTCATACATTGCGATCAATGATAAAAATAAGACAAGAAAGTTTAAACCTAATCTAAAGATATAAAAATAAGCCCCCAAGTTAATGGGGGCTTACTGTAGTTAAAACGGAGCTCCACTCAAAAAGTGGAGGTTTCCATATCTACAATCACATGGAATCTCACTACTCGAGCAAAGCTCCTCTATACTACTGATAGACATAGATCACCTCCTTTCATTAAATATGGTTTAAAATATAGATATATATATAATTTACTGGATTCTTATTTCAATCAAGGAGTTTGTTATGTCGCCTGAATTAATTTTTGAGCCTGTCATCAATATGTTATGGCTCTCTTTAGCGGTATTTGCCTTTGGGACTACTCTGAGGCTTAAATCCATTATTATCGATAAAAAAAGTAAAGAAGAAGATTTTAAAATACCCACATTTGATAGTGGGGGTGAGACTATTCAAAATAGTCAGAGGAATCTGACCAATTTGTTCGAATTCCCAATTTTTTTCTATGCTGTGTGCATCATGATCTATGTAACAGGCAATGTTGATGGCTATTTTGTGTTGTTGGCCACGTGGTTTTTTTGGTTAAGAGTTGCGCATACGGTTACGCACATTTTTTATAATAAAGTGATTCCTGGGATTGCAATTCCTGTGCGGACTTTATTTTGGCTTCCATCAACCATCATTCTTGGTTGGATGGCTTATAGAGCTTGCTCTGTCATGATGTGATGTTTGAAAACATTCTTTTCCCAACTTTTGGATTAATTGTATTAACATTTGCGGTGGGTTTATTGCATACCATTGCCTCTGTTGATTTAACAAGGAAATCTAAAGAGTGGGAAGAGAGTGGTATTCCGAGGGAGCCCTATGAGGACGCTCCACTAAAACTAAGATTGTTAAAAAATAATATTAGCAATTTATTTGAATTCACCATTATTTTTTATTTTTTAGTTGGTCTTATACTCATTCTTGATCTATCGAACACTTTTTTAATAATTTGTGCATGGCTATACTTTTTATTGAGAGTTATCCATTCTATATGGCATATATATTTTATAGATACGTCAGTTAGAGGGAGCTTGTGGTTATTCTCTCAAACAATTTTATTTATTTTCTTTTTAGGAACGGTTGTTAGTATCTAACTTCCAGAGACACCTGCTTCATTAAGCCTCTTTTTCAATCTGCCTGTTAACATGAGCCATGTCATATGATGGTCACCAATTTGAGACCACCATGGATATTTAAATGTCGCAGGTTTATTATGTTCAATAAAGAAATGTCCTATCCATGCAAATGTATACCCGCACACTAGTGCGAGAGGAATATACAACCAACTTTGAGTAATAATTGCACTCCAAAGTATTATTTGTGCTAAACCTGTTCCAATATAATGAAGAATGCGCGTGTTTTTCTTACTATGCTCACGTAAATAGTAGGGAAAAAAATCTTTATAATTTGTATATCTGGCTGGATTTTCCATGTAATAGACATTATATTTCGTTCATGAATCTAGACAATAAAATAATGTACATAATGGTCGCTGCTTTTGTGGCCTTTATATTCATATCAAGTTTCAGTAGTTAAGTTTCAATGTTAAATTTTGGCTATATTCCAGTCTTTGCCCTAAGATTCATGGTTCTCTATTTTATTGTTACAAATGCGATAGCCATGGCATTGTTTCCTGGGGGAACTCTGTTTAACCCTCAACTTGAAATATACTCATTTTCTGAAAATTTTTTTAGTGACTTGGGAATCACGTTTACGAAAGATGGAACTCAAAACTATCTTTCAAGTTTTTTATTTAACAGTTCTTTATTGGTATTAGGGCTATGTGCATTAACACATATTTTTGTCCCAAAATTATTTAAGGATAACAAAAAAAGTTATATTCTCTCAATCATTGCAGCAGCATTATTTGTTATAGCAGGACTATCTTTTATTGGGGTAGGATTGACACCTGCTGATATTTACTTCGAAGAGCATGTTTGGTTTGTTATTCTTGCATTTAATACACAAACAATAGGTGTTCTATTCATGACTATCGCTTTTTTGCTTAGTAAGATCAGCAATAAATATACTATTGTTGCTTTTATTTATTTTATAAATGTTGCTTTATACACAATCTTTGAAACGAGTGAACCTCCACCTGATTTTAATCCATTTGAGTTAGAAAATGTTGGTGATTTTATTGATTACAATCGTTTTATCATTTCTGTGGTTTGGCAAAAAATTATCACACTTATTTCAATGGTTAGCATCTTAATTTTCACATTTGGGTATAGACGTCTTATTAATGACTAAATTTTGGTGTGTGGATATACTTCGGATAGCTTCCATTTATTTTGTAATAGCTGTTATTATTGCAATATTTTTTTATCCTGGGGGAAATCATATAGAGCTTGATCAAGTTGGCTATTCACTTCATAAAAACTTCTTAAGTGAACTTGGTTTTCATAAAACAATGTCTGGAGATCTTAATTTCTTTTCATCTTTTTTCTGGAACACCGCTATGTACATGACCTTACTGCAAGGCGTATCATTTCTATTTATCCCAAAGCTATTTAGTGAGAGTAAAGTCTCGTTTATTTTTGCTTGTTTAGGGACATTATTCATGTTTCCTGCATGTATTTTTTTTGTTGGAGTTGCTTTAACTCCTGGTGATATTTATTTTGATGCACACATATTTACAACTACAGCTGCATTTAATCTTTATACTTTAGCAATCTTATTTTATGTTTTTGCATTCATATTCAGTCCTCTATCTAATTTTTATGCATCAACCGGCATTCTACTGTTTATTGCAGTAGGTATTTATTCCTACTATCTAGGAGATTTTCAACCTATAGACGCATTAAATGATCGAGAACGTTTTCTCCAAGTTTATACAATGGATTTTTTAATATTTAATGCAGTACTTCAGAAAGTCATGATAAGTCTAATGATTGTAACAGTATTTATATTTACTTTTGGACTCAATAAACTCATTAAGGATGGCCAATAAATGACTAAATTTTGGACAGTTTACATTATTCGCTTTGTATCAATTTTTTTTGTCACCTCCGTGATAATTGCTTCTTTCTTTTTTCCTGGAGGCAATATTCATGATCCAAATCAAGTAGGGTACTCATTCAGTCACAATTTTTTAAGTGAATTAGGAGGGTATATTACTTTTGCGGGAGACATTAATAATGTCTCTTCCTTTTTCTTTAACACAGCTCTTTTTTGCTTCTTGTTAGTGGGTATCTCAAGTTTTTTTATTCCATCTTTGTTTAGAGAAAATAAAACATCATATGTATGTGCATACATTGCGGCTGTATTATTTTTTATAGGAATGGTTTTTTTCGCTGGTGTAGCACTTACACCACACGATCTTTATAGGGAGGCACACGCTTTTTTTGCTATTAATGCATTTAGATGGCTTATCCCAGCATCCGCTTTCTTTGTTATTGCCTTTTTCTTAAGTGACGCTGATAATAAATATACTATAATTAATATTATCTTTCTTATTTCCACAGCAATATACGTGATTTACCAATTAAATGCTGGTAGCCCACGTCTCAGTGAAGAGCTTTTAGTTCAAAATGTATTGATGCAGAAAGCTATTGCGAGCATACATGTTATTAGCGTCTTTTCGTTAACATTTTGCTTTAATGATCAGATCAAAAGAAAAAATTTATAGATTTGGTTTCCTCTGTATCCACGGCGCTGCTTCTTCAAGCTGAGCTGCTAATGATATAAGGGCATGTTCATCAGCATATCTTGAAGCAAATTGAACACCTAATGGAATATTATTATCTGACCAGTAAGTTGGAATTGAGATAGAAGGTTGACCAGTTATATTTTGCAACATTGCATCTGGTGCATACCAAAGACTGTCTGGTGCTAAACTATTTAAAATAGCATCACGCAATGGTTTTATTTTGAATATAAATCCCAGCTTTAAAGCCATAATGATTTCAGCACGAATTTCTGCTTTTTTATCAGGTCTGATTTTTCCAATTTTGGGAGGAAATTCTGAAATAATAGGAGTTAATACTACATCATATTTATCGGTTGATTGCATCACAGAGCGAGCAATTGATTGCATGGCATACCTCGCCCAAGTGTAGTCACTAGCACGAAAAGTATTGCCTAAATAATTATACAATCTAGTTGTTGTTTCTATCTCAGATGATTTAAATTTACGACCGACAACATCCTTTAGTTCATTAAACATTTGACTCACATGAGATGTAATTATAATAGTAAATGCGCGCGCAGCTTTAAGACCATCGTAATTAAAATTCATTTCTTCAACATCGTGTCCCAAATCTTCACAGAGTTTTGCATTAAACTTTACAGCTTTTATTGTATCATTTGATGGATTTACACCAAGAGGACTTTTTAAATTAAAACCAATTTTAAGTTTTCTCCTATCATTTAAGGCTTCTACCAAGCTTCCTTTTTTATAATGAACGCAGTAGGGATCACCTGTGCTATTTTTAAATATTTCATCATACATGTATGCTGTATCGCGTACACTTCTCGATACAATGCCTGAGTGTGTCAATCCTCCCCATTTATCACCATGTGAAGGTCCAAAAGAAGTTCGTGCTCTA
>CACDOH010000010.1 GCA_902554325.1 uncultured Pelagibacteraceae bacterium | reverse complement strand
CAATATTAAAATTGCTCAACCTTATCATTCTGAGTTCTTTATTTTTTTTAAGCTTATATAAAATTTCGTACGCTGAAATGTCCAGCTTAGGCGTATTAACGGGTGGTTCATCTAGTACCGCTCGGGGTGTTAATAGTGATGGTTCAGTAATTGTGGGTTATTCAGGTTCAACAGATGGCAATCGAGCATTTAAATATGTTGATGGCACGATGACCAGCTTAGGCGTATTAACGGGTGGTTCATATAGTTACGCTTACGGTGTTAGTAGTGATGGTTCAGTAATTGTGGGTTATTCAGGTTCAACAGATGGCCGTCGAGCTTTTATTTATAGAAATGTAATGTTGGATGTTACAAACACTACCACTGCTCTTGCGACTACTGGTTCCCAATTACATTCTATTTTAAATTATAAAAATAATGTACTGAGCCAAAGTTTAAATGCGAACTGCAATTATTTTGGAGCAAAGAAAGTGTGTGCACAATTATCACTACGTCAAGATAGTGATAATCACAACGATGAACTTAGCAGCAATAGTGCGCAAAGTGCATATACCTTAGTGGGCGCTTATCAACTGCAACCCAATTTATCTCTTGGTGGCTTAATCGACCAAAGTGATCAAGAGCTACCAAGCAACTATCAAGATACACGTAACGAGCCTACACTGGGAATATTTGCCGCGTATAGTGGAACTTATGCTGGTCGTGAATATACCGCTAAACTCTCAGCAGCTTATAATAATGAAAATTATAACATTACCCGCGATGTGTTAACCGATACTGAAGCTGGTACCGGTAGCAGTAGCATTGCTAGTGAGGGTATGCAATTGGAAGTTGTTACTGAACTACCTAGTTATCAAGGTATTGCTTTAACCGGGGTGGCCAAATTAAATTATAAAAATTCAAATCGCTCTGGATATACAGAGACCAGTGCGGTAGATTTTCCTGTTACCTATAGTTCTGTAGAACATAACGCTGTGACTAATGAACTTAATCTTTATGGTGAAAAGAAATTAGCAAACCAGTGGTTAGGTGGTGGGTATATTGGACTTGAACATGATCTATCCAATAAGATCAGCAGTTATAATGCTACAGGCGAATACATTAACAGTGTTTCGCTTACCCCACAGGTGTTAAAAACTACTCGATATGAAGCAGGGTTATATTCAATTTATACGCTGCAACCCAATCAACACATCAAACTATCGTTGGATTATCGAGATGCACCATTTTTAAGTGAAAGTTTTACTTCAACAGCGATACAATTTGTAACGGCATTTTAAAGTTAAGCTTGAGTGATTGCACTTTTATAAAATCAATAAATAATACAGTAAGAAAAATCTGATATATTTCTAGGGCCGATAGAAAGAAGTCGTCAGAGCAATTTTACCAGTAGCTTTACGTGCAAGAATTGTTTCAAGAGCTTCTTGTCCTCTTTCAAGTGGGAGAACTTCCGTAACCGGTGCTTTTAATTTACCTTCTTCATACCAGCTCGTCAGTTGGTTCATATTATCCAAATGATTTTGTGGCTCTAAAGCTGTAAACTGTCCCCAGAATACTCCTACAGCTGAGCATCCTTTGATCAAATAAAGATTCATTGGGATTTTAGGTATATGACCAGCTGCCCAACCAATAACTAAGAAACGTCCATTCCATGCAATACTTCTTAACGCAGGCTCTGTAAAATCAGCGCCAACAGGATCATAAATAACATCTGGTCCTTTGCCACCAGTAGCTTTAGCGATTTCACTTCTAAATTGTTTAACTTGATCACGGTCTGTTAAATCATAACCACCATAATTAATGACTTCATCTGCACCATACTGTTTGCATACTTCTAATTTTTCATCTGATGACGCTGCTGCAACAACTTTAGCACCAAGAGCTTTACCAATTTCAACGGCTGATATACCAACACCTCCAGCCGCTCCAAGAACCAATAACGTTTCACCTTCTTTGAGTTGGCCACGATTTTTTAATGCATACTGCGATGTACCATAAGTTAATGTAAAGCAAGAAGCCGTAGTAAAATCCATGCTGCTTGGTTTTTTATAAATTTGTCCAGCACTGACAATCACCTGTTCTCTGAAACCTCCAAAACCTGTCATGGCAACAACCTCGTCACCAACTTTCCAATCAGTAATGCTTTCACCGACCGCACTAATGGTTCCTGATATTTCACCTCCTGGTGAAAAAGGAAGTGGTGGCTTCACTTGATACTTATCTTGAATAATTAAAGTATCTGGAAAATTAACACCAGCAGCATGCACATCGACCAGTATTTGACTTTTTTTTAATTCAGGAACTTCAACATCCTCATAAACCAATGAACTTGGGGGTCCGAATTCTTTACAAACAATTGCTTTCATAATTATGAAACTCGATATAAATTACTGACTATGAAATTTATTAATTTCAAACTTATTCTATCAATATTACTGCTGAGTTCAATAAATGCTTTTGCAGTCATCGACGTTGTGCATCTTGGCTCTTTTGGGAAAAGTGGAGCGTGGCAAGCAAAAGAATTTAAAGATGGGACGTCTAAAATTTGCTACATCATTTCAAAACCGATTGCGACCAATCCCTCAGACTTGAATCGTGGGGAACATGCGTTCATGATTACAAACTTCCAGGATGATGGGACCTCTCATGAAGCTAGTGTCGATACTGGATTTACTTTCAAGCCAAAGAGCATGGTTGAAGTCAGCATCAATAGCAGTAACTACAAATTTTTCACTGTTGAATCAAGAGCCTGGCTAGCAGACGGCGAAAATGATAAGAAACTCATAAAAGATATGAAGAACGGAGCACGCGTCAAAGTCAAAAGCATATCAAGCAGAGGAACAAAAATAACAGATACATATTCACTCATTGGATTTACAAAAGCATTAGCGGCGATCGACGAAGCCTGCTCATAAACAAACATGACAGATGAAAAATCAGACTTAATTGGACTAAGTCAATCGGAGATATACGAATCTTTGATCGCGAATGAACTCATTGAAGCAAAAGATAAATTTCGCGCTAAGCAAATATGGCACTGGCTTTATAATAAAGGTGAGACTGATTTTGGGAAAATGAGTTCGATCTCTAAAGAATTAAGATCAGCACTCCCTCAATTTTATCAAATTAAAAGGCCAAAAATACAAACACATGAAAAATCTATTGATGGAACACAAAAGTGGTTATTCAAACTCAATGATGGAAATCTCATAGAGACAGTTTTTATCCCTGAGGACAATCGAGGAACACTGTGTGTGTCATCACAAGTAGGCTGTACATTGAATTGTACATTTTGTTATACAGGTACACAAAAGTTAGTCCGTAATTTAACCAGTGAAGAAATTGTTTCACAATTACTCGTGGCTAAGGATGAATTATCTGATTGGTCCAATAAACATGGAAGAAAAATTTCAAATGTTGTTTTCATGGGCATGGGGGAGCCTCTCTATAATTATAATAATGTCAAACAAGCTGCAGAAATTATGGGCGATAAGGAGGGAATTCAATTATCAACAAAGAGAATAACGCTGAGTACATCAGGCATAGTCCCTGAAATAATGAAATGGGGAGAAGAGGTAGATTCAAGGCTTGCGATATCATTGCATGCAACAAACGATGAATTACGCAATGAGATCGTTCCAATTAATAAAAAATTTCCCTTAAAAGAATTAATTAAATCTTGCAGAGAATATCCAAGAGCTAAAAACGCAAAGCGTATCACTTTCGAGTATGTGATGCTCAAAGGAGTCAATGATGGCGTGGCCGATGCACGTAAACTGGTAAAATTAATTTCAGGGATTCCAGCAAAAATTAATCTTATTCCCTTTAACCCGTGGCCTAATTCGCCCTATGAATGCTCTGATAAAGAGCAAATTAAGAAATTTAGTGACATCATTAAAAATGCAGGTTATGCAAGCCCTGTTAGAAAAACAAGAGGTCAAGATATTATGGCTGCATGCGGTCAACTCAAGTCCTCAAGTATAAAAGTAAGAAAAAGTGAACTAAGAAATCATGGATAAAGTAAATAAAGTTGTTCTTGCGTACTCAGGTGGGCTCGATACATCTGTTATATTAAGATGGCTTAAAGAAACCTACTCGTGCGAGGTCGTTACGTTTACCGCAAACTTAGGCCAAGATGAAGATTATGATTTGGTTGAGAAAAAAGCAACTCAGCAAGGTGTCAAAGAAATATTCATTGAAGATCTCAAAGAAGAATTTGTCCGAGATTATGTTTTTCCTATGTTCAGAGCTAATCCACTTTATGAAGGCTACTATCTTTTAGGCACATCTATTGCGAGACCTTTGATCGCACAAAAACAAATTGAAATTGCAAATAAAGTAGGAGCTGACGCTGTATCGCATGGGGCAACAGGGAAAGGCAATGATCAAATTAGATTTGAGTTGGGATACTATTATCATAAACCTGATATTAAAATCATCAGTCCATGGAGAGAATGGGACCTTACATCTCGAACATCTTTGGTTGAATACGCTGATCAACACGGTATTGAGATTGCCAAAGATAAAAGAGGTGAACAGCCTTTCAGTATTGATGAAAATATTTTGCACTCTTCTGCTGAGGGCAAAGTCCTTGAAGATCCATGGGAAGAAGCTCCTGATTATGTATATACAAGATCTGTATCACCAGAAAATGCTCCCGATACCCCAGAAGAGATCACCATTGAGTTTAAACAAGGCGATGCTTGCGCTTTAAACGGTCAAAGTATGACACCCTTTGAATTGTTGAAAGCCTTGAACGAGATGGGTGGTAAACATGGCATCGGTAGGGTCGATTTGGTTGAAAACAGGTACATTGGCATGAAATCGAGGGGCATATACGAAACACCCGGTGGAACCATCCTCTATCACGCGCACAGAGCCATAGAAAGCATCACATTGGATAAAGAAGCAGCTCACATGAAAGATGAACTGTCTCCTAAGTATGCAGAGTTAGTCTATAATGGCTATTGGTTTTCACCAGAGAGAGAAATGATGCAATCCATGATTGATAAATCTCAAGCAAATGTGGAAGGAAAAGTGAGACTAAAGCTCTATAAAGGCAATACAATGATTACAGGTCGTGAGAGCTCAATGAGTTTATACAATCCTAATCTAGCAACTTTTGAGTCAGATAATATTTACTCTCAAAAAGATGCTGAGGGCTTCATTAAATTGAATGCTTTGAGATTAAGAGAGAAAAAATAATTAGTGTTGCTGTCGTATGGCAGCGTCAACTGTATTTTTTAACAAACATGCGATTGTCATAGGTCCAACACCTCCTGGTACCGGAGTAATAGCTGAGGCTACATTTAATACTTCATCAAAATCAACATCACCAACAAGTTTTGTCTTGCCTGGATTTTCTGGATGATCAACACGATTGATTCCAACATCAATAACGATCGCGCCTTCTTTTATCCAATCTTTTTTAACCATCAGTGGTCTGCCTACTGCTGCAACAACAATATCTGCTTGTCTAGTAAGCTCTTCAATATTTCTTGTTTTCGAATGAACAATAGTCACGGTGCAAGACTCCTCCAAAAGTAACTGCGCCATAGGTTTCCCAACGATATTGGACCTGCCAATAATAACAGCGTGCATCCCTTTTAGATCAGGAACAGATTTCTTTAGCATTAGATAACAGCCAAGAGGAGTACACGGGGTAAACGTCTTGTTTAAGAGTTCTCCACCAATGGAGTTTCTGCCAACGTTTACTGCATGAAATCCATCTGCATCTTTAATAGGATCAATTGAATCGATGATTGCTCTTGAGTCTATATGTGATGGCAGGGGTAATTGAACCAGTATACCATTCACTTTGTTATCTTTATTGAGGTCATCAATAAGCTTCAATAAATCAGTCTCAGAAACGCTAGTCTCTAAAAAATGGTCTTCAACATCCATACCAATTTCTTTAGCCATTTTCGTTTTCGTCTTTACATAAACTTGACTAGCTGGATCTTCACCAACCAAGACCACTGCAAGGGTTGGAACTTTGTTAAAATCTTTTTTAAATGCCTCTACCTTAACGGCAGTTTCTGCGCGCAAATCAGCAGCAATTTTTTTTCCATCAATTAGTTTATTTTCATTCATGATTTACAACGCAATCGTCATATAAAAATATTCAAATAGTAGATTTCTAATAAAATACAAAATCAAAATTAAGACTACTGGAGATATATCAATCCCACTAAGATTTGGCAAAAAATTTCTTATGGGATTAAGCAGCGGATCAGTTAATCTTTTGGTTCCATAATATACAGCAATAATAATTCTGTTCTGTGTATTGAAGATATTCATAGCTATTAACCAGCTAAAAATAACATTGATGATCAATACCCAAGTATATAGATTGATAACTTGATCAAAGAGAATGATGAGTGAATTCATGTTTTAATATCTTTCAATAAGTAGTTATCTAAAAAAGAGTCTAACCACAAATTTATTTTTTTTCCATGTTTAAGTCGATGCGTAAGTTGTTCACGTCTATTTTGCGCACCTTTTTCTTTTAACATGTAGCCTGCGTAGTATAGCCATCGAAGATGCATCTTTAAATTAACCTCAGGATGAAATTGAATAGCTAAAGCATTTTTATAACGGAATGCCTGCTCTCTAAATAGATCTCCATTAGCAAGAATTTCGCATGACTGGGGCACAGTAAAACCTTCTCGGTGCCACTGAAAAAACTTTTTCTGACTTTGGAACATCTTATGACCGTCTCCTGTGGGATTAATGTCAAAAAAACCAATTTCAAGTGTAAGGTCATGGGATTTTTGAACTGTCCCACCAAGGTTCTTAGCCAGCATTTGAGCACCTAAACATATTCCCAGAAACGGCTTATTGGACTCGAGTACTTTGGAAATCCAGTCTATCTCGTATTTTATGTAATCAAGATCATCATTAGCACTCGGTGGTCCACCATAGATGACCGCTAAATCATGCTCATCCATATTTTCTGGAAGCTTTTCACCAATTACTGGTCTTCTGACATCCAGCGTGAAGCCACGCTTTCTTAATTTAATACCAACATCACCAGTGCTTGATCTTGGTTGATGAACGACCATTAATGCAGTTTTTTTATTCATAGCTAAGACTATGAAACTACATTGCGCTTAGGCCACCATCAAGTACAATCTCTGACCCTGTCATAAATTTAGACTCCTCTGATGCCAAATATAAAATGGCGTAAGAGACGTCATCTGTATCACCAATCTTATTCATTGGAATTTGCCTTGATAATTTAGCAACAGCTTCAGCCTCACCAAAAGCTTGCTTTATTGGGTCAAGAATGGGCGTATTTACAAAGGCAGGATGAATTGAATTGCATCTCACATCATAACCTTTTTTAGCACAAAATAGAGCTACTGATTTAGAGAGGTGACGTACGCCTGCTTTAGATGAATTATAGGCAGCTGTATTCCACCCCGCAACAATACCAGAAATTGACGAAATATTAATAATGGAACCATGTCCATATTTACCCATTATTGGAACTGCATACTTACTGCCAAGAAAAACACTATCAAGATTTACGTTGTGTACTTTTTTCCAAACATCAAAATCAGTTGACACAACATCAGCACCTAAACTAATCCCAGCACTATTTACTAAAATATTTATTTTTCCTTGATCGTTCTCTGCTTTATTTATTAATTCAACCCAAGAGTCTTCTTGAGTTACATCATGATATAAAGTTTGGAATTGAGACTGACTAAAATCATTCAAGCGATCTGGCATTGAGTCTAATACTTCACGATTTACGTCAGTTAATACTACTTTTGCTCCTTCTTTGAGAAGCATACGAGCTGCAGCAAATCCAAGTCCAGAAGCTGCACCAGTGATAATTGCAACTTTGTCCTGTACCCGCCCCATTTTATCCTAAATCTAATTTAAAGTAACTATCCTGAGAACTTGAGTCTTCTGATGAATAATTATTATAGCATTCAGACATACTATGCTTTCTAAAACCATTCTCTCCCGCTAGCAAAAATTCATCACTTCCTAAATATACAACAGAGGTATTACTTAAACGATCAGACCTCACACATGTTTCAATATTTTTTTTTCTATATAGATCAATTATTGAAATCGCTCCTCCATTGCCACTCATTGCAATACGTCCGTCATCAAGAGTAACAGCATTAGTTAAACTATTTTTTGAACCTATATATAACTTTTTAAAACCTAGAGTCTTACATTCACCTGAAAAATAACCACTTTCATAACAAGCTAATGTTGTAATTGCATCACCTGGTATTTTCTCATCTTGTCCATACTGTGTAATTAGGGTTAGATTACCAGACATCCCTAGAAGAAGAGACTGTCCATCATCAACTTTTATTCCCGCCCAATATGAACCATCGTAAGAAGTATTTACTGCAAGCCAGTTTAACCCTCTATCATCTGAAATATAATATTTTCCTAACTCTCCTACAGCATAAACTTCATTTTGAGCTGACTTCCTCCAAATTTGAGCATCAGCGTAGGTAAAATTTAGATGAGGTTGGAACTCATCATCATCAAGAAATAAGTATCCCCATGTCTGACCTCCATCTTCTGTTCTTAACGAAAGGGCGAACGCACCTATTGCAATTCCCTCCTTATCATCAAACATATGTATTGAAAGTAGTGGTGCATCCCAATCTAAATCTTCGTATTGCTTGATCCAGGTTTTGCCAAAATCGTTTGAATGAAGAATGGTTGCATCATGACCAGTTGCCCAGCACGATTGCTTACTTGAGCAACTGATATCAGTCAATGTGCTTGTATAGGGCACACTTTCAGCTTGAACCCAACTGTCACCAAAATCATCTGAATACAAAATTATTCCATGCTCTCCGACTGCATAAATTCTATTATCGACTTTATCCATTGCATTAATTAGAGACTGCGATGCTAGCACTGATTTAGCTGCAAAACCTGATCCATAGTTAAAGTTCGATGAAGAGACTGAACTTACATTGAGAAATAAAAAAGTGAATAAGATGGATAGTATGCGCAACATATTGTTTTCAATAAATTAAAACCCGACTTAAAAAATTCAAGTCGGGTTTTATGTTAAGTTTTATTAGAGGTAAAGTACTTTACCTTGCGTATCTTCTGAGACCATCTGGTGTATAGAAGCTAACTGCTTTTTCTTCACCATTATAGATTGCTCCGCGAGGTTGCATTGCAGGACCAAACAAGTTAGTTCCAACATAAGTTCTCGTTGCAAAGTCAAAAGTATATTCACCTTGAGGGTTACATGTAGTGTCTTCTAGACCTTGACCACCCATGTTACCTTGAACAGTTGTTTGGAAACTTGCGCGCATTAAATCACCATTGCCATCATACATGTCATGATAAAGAAGCATTCCTGGGTTACCATCCATGAAGTAGAAAGTTCTAGACTCATATAGATGCCTTTGACCAGGTTTTAGTTGTGCATGGATAATATGAGCGTCCATCTCCTCAAAACGAACAACATCCGGATTTGGATGATTAGGTACAAAAGTATTTTCAAGAGTTGAGTCTGCAAGCATATCGTTATTATTAGGAACGATCATTTTTTTCATGCCCTCATAAGACCAGTCATACTTGTCCTGTGCACCATTAAAGCCACCATAAGAGTCGATCGTTTGAATACCGCCACCTGCAGCTGTAAGTGAGTCATAAGAAATATCTGGTGCTCTTCTTACTCTACGAGTAGCCGGGTTGTATTGCCAAGCTTTACGCGGTTGCATGTAGCTATCTATGAAGTCATGCACGAGTGTCACTGTACCCGCAGTTCTTGGTGGGCCTAAGTTCTTTTGCATAAACAATGCAAATATATTCTTATCTGCATACATTGTTTTTGTATTTGGATTTACAGGAAAAGAAATTGAAGTTTCCTGTTGACCTGTCGTTATAGCTCCATCAGCAGTTACACGAGCTGAAGTTTGTATTCTATCAACTGCACTAACTGATCCTGCAAACATTCTGTAATTCCATACATAGTGTTGAGCGTGAGAGGGATCAGGAAAAGGTATTTGCCCCATATTTGGCAACTCAAGTCCCTCATTATCGTTAATCATAGTACCATTTGAATTACTAATGGCCATGATAGATGAGTCCATTGTACATCTACCACCAGACTCATATACATCCATTCGGAAAGTATCAGGGTAAGCAGAAAACATAGTTATCATACCTGGAGTTAACATATCAGCATATTCTGAATAATTGTCTGATGTAACAGAGTATTTAATATGTCCGTCAGCAGATGCAGACGATACTGAAAATGCCAACACAGACGTTAGTGTTATTATTAGTTTTTTAATGTTCATTTTATACATTATTCTACCTTCCCTTAATTAAAATGCATGTGATAAAGTTGCTGACAGATAATCTCTGTCAGAAGCAGAGTTGTCTTGATAATCACCAAGTTCAGCAACATAGTTTAATGATACAGACGTTCCACCGTTGGTGAAAGAACTACCAAGTGTAAGGCTCATTTCATCTTCAACATATCCACCTAACGATGAAGCTCCATTACCAAGGAAGTCGTAGTTTAAGCCAAATGATGGTGAGAAAGTCCACGGAGTATTATTGAAGTTAAAGTAATTCAAGCCAGCTCTTACGCGACTGGTCATTGCTAAGTTATCAGCCTCTGATGAATTTTCACAATAACCATCACCAAAAAGTGCGTTACTCTGCACCGCTAATTTAGATGTACCTGCAATGTCTAAACATCCTCCACCATAATTATCATGTCCGAAGGATTGATGGTTTGTAGAAACCAGTCCTTGTTTTGAATCTATATCAGGTATGTAAACCCCACCGATTTCTATAAGAACAAAACCACCATCAGCACCTGCGTTTTTAGCAATCGGGTCTGAACCAGTAAATGATCTAGCTGCATTGAAATCGAACGACCAAGCATCGAACTCAGCTGTTCCATCACAAACTGCATAACCAGACATTACTGTAGACATTTCACCAGTTGCAGATGAGATATCACAGTTAGGTTGAGATGACCATTTATTGAGTGATACACCATTAGCAGAAGCGATTGCTACTTGTTGAGCAGTAGTAGCTCCAGCAAAGCTAGTTAAGTTCTGAATCATAGTACCACCAGTTGAGTCGTAAACATTTAACAATAATTGAGGTACTGCGATTTGGAACGGGAAGTCAGGTCTGTAAGCAATTTCGTAGTTTGTTACCCACGAACCCACTCCAGTTGAAAGTGAAGCACCGAATGTTTGAATGTCCTCAGGATAGTAAAGCTGATATCTAGCAGCGTTACCAAATCCAAGAGTTGCTATAGCACCATTAGTTGCGCCTGTAGCTTGTGCATGGGCAGCTAATTTAGTTGCAGTAACTGCAGCAGCCTCACTTTTATGCATAGTTTCTGTTAGACCAAGTATTTGAGCTGCATAGATATCTTCTCCACCAGCTGTAGCCATTGTATCTATAGTTGCATAACATTTTTCAGGATCATGCAAATATGATGCTGTTGAACTTCCAGCAGCTGCATTTGAGAAAGTACCATAAGGGGCCGCTGCTCCAGCTAAGCCTTTATAAACAACTCCACAAATTAATGCGCCATAAGCAACAGATGCTTGATACTGTTCAAACGCAGTAGGGTCCTGACCGTCTACGTAATCTTTAGCTCCATCCTGAATGGCATACATTGAATAAAGTGTGGAAGCATATCCATCAGCTATTGATAAGAATCTTACTCTTGGGGCATTTGAGTGCGAGTTATTAAAATACAGTCCCCACTCAACTCCTTGACCAAGATCATCAATGTATCCTGATAAGTTCAAACCGTACTGACCGCTATCATCGGCTTCGACGTCAGCAGCACGTGCTACAGATACCAAACCAGAAGTTGCACCAACACCTCTCCACTGAGTGTATAGTCTTAATAGTGAACCATTAATTTGGTCATCAGTTAAAGTGACAGCAAAATTTTGCGCACCCGGTCCAGAAATTAAGGTCGTTGCACCAGCTGCACTAGCCAATGAATTAGTAATTAAGCTGTCAAGATCAGTAGCATCTGATACAAGAGAAATATTATAATTGTTTAATAAGTTCCAACCTGCAAGTAAGTCAGCTGTTCCACCAGCACCGAGTCCATAATAGTTTAAGTAACCAGCGCTTTCTCCACTAGCAGTTGGCACACCGGAACCATCAGTTTCGAGTCCAGCCCATAATTGAGAGTCAATACATTGACCAGTTATACCGTCAGAGAAGCATGTTGCCGCGTCGTGATAGTTTCCAGCAAAAGGAATATTTTTATCCTCTCTGTAGTTTGGTGAATTCATCAAGTCTGTATTTGAATACTTGCCAACAAAGTCACTACCATAAAACGATCCAGCTGCATCAATTTCAACTTCTTTTTGTTCAAGTTGATAGTAAGCATCTAGAGTTATACCTCCATCAAGGAATGCTGTCATACCGATCATGGCTTGAGGAAGCAATGCATCTTTTAATTGTGCGCCTGGTGAACGTAATAGAGGAAGGTTCACTGGGTTAACAACGTTCACACCAATAGGTAAAAGAGCTGTCACACCTTGTGACTGAATGTAATTACCAAGTGTAATACTTACATTATCATCAAGAGGGGCACTGATGTAAGCGTTACCAAGTTTGTATTGGTTTTCAAAATAATCTTTTTGGTCAGAAGTAAATGCCTTGAAACCTGCATCGTTGAGATTTAATGCCGCGTTGTAGTAAGCTGTACCAGATAGGTTAAGACTTACACCACCACTATTTGTACCAAAATAACTTAGTGATAGCGTGTTACCACCATCAAAAATGTCACCTCTACCAAAGTTTAATTTACCATCATCCTGGTTTGAGTTAACTCTTGACATAGTTTTTGATGACGTGTTGCCAAATGTATCAGTTTCGTAAACATTACAACCACCATTTCCATCATCAGCAGTATATCCAACATAAGCTGTAAATGATGATCTGTCTTCCAAACCTGCACCATCAGGATCTAATGAATCTCCTGAAATAAGTTTACAATCATTAGCTTCTGTTCTCATAGCAAGACCAGATGACACAGTTGTCGTTAGAGTTCCTGTAAATCCACCAAGCGTTACCTGCTCAGCTTTAACAGTAATGGTAGACATTTGAAAAAGTGATATAACAAATAGACACTTTACAAATGAACTAAAAATAGTGTTTCGTGACATATGAATTCCCCTCTTATGTACTTAATACAATTTATTAATTTGCCTATTCAACTGAATAAAACAAGTTTAGTCAAGCAATTAAAGGTGCTTTTATAAAAGTATAAAATTTATTTATTAAACACTAAATTTGGGCTTAATCATTGTAATTTAATGATTTATTATCTTAGTTTCAAATTTCTAAGTAAATCAAATACTGCTTGTTCTGATGGGTTGGCTGCATAATGAACATTATAGCCTGTTTTTTCAGCAAATTCGCCAACACGCTGACTGACACATATATATTGTATATGTTTAAGACAAGATTTTGAAATCTTCTCCATTTTACAGAGATTGAGAAAAACCTTAAATGAAAACTTTGAGAAAAATACAGCAGTAGAGAATTTATTATTCTTTAAGTTCTTTATAACTGATTTTTTTAATTTTTTGACTTTAATTGTCTCATAAACTTTAATTAATGTAATTTTATATTTCATCTTTTTTAAAGATCTAACAAGTTCTTTATTGTACACATTAGAACTTAAAAATTGCACTTCACTTCTTTCACTTATTATAGATTTAGATTTATTGATTAAGTCAGCGCTATCTTTTGCAGAAATCAGTATTTTTTTACACCCCAGTTTTTTCAGATGTTGAGTTGTTTTTTTCCCAATGACTATAAATTTATTTTTTTTACAGCTTTCTAAAGTTTTAGTTTTGACAAGGTAGTCTAGAGTTCTTGGACTAGTAATAAGTATTACAGAATCAAATAAAGAAACTTGTCTTTTAGAGATTTTAAACTTTGATAGCTCTTGTATCTCAGAATTAATTTTAAATTTTTCTAATCTTTTTTGAAACTCTAAAGATTTTTTTCTAGGGCGTGTAATCAAAATCACTTTTTAAATTGTCCAATTCATTTATTTTTGTTTGACCTAAGTCATTAATGATCTCCCCACTAAGTTCATCACATAACTTCAAATAGTTTTCTTTCAAATCTTCCTTTAATTTTTCAAAGATTTTATTTCCTTGATGATCAAATATTTCAAATTTAAGCATTATTTTATTTTTGTTGATGTTCGCATAAATTGAAACAGGGCTGTTGCAGTTTGCATTTATATTTTTTAAAACTCTTCGTTCAGCGATGCACTCTGTTTGAGTTTTAAGATCATTAATAGGTGCGAATATTTGTTTTACCTCACTTCTTTTAAGAGCCTGTACCCCTACAGCTCCCTGACAGGCTGCTGGTAAAAATAAATTATGATCTAATACTTCAGTAACTAAATGATCTAAATTTAATCGAGCTAATCCTGCAAGACTTAATATGATAGCATCATATTCATGATTTCTCAGTTTTTGAATGCGTGTATCAACATTGCCTCTTAGTAACTTGATTGATAAATCTTTTCGTAAACTCAAAACTTGCGAGCGACGGCGAATAGAACTGGTGCCAATTACACTACCCGCTGGTAAGTCCATAAAACTTTTTCCTGAATTGCTTATTAATGCGTCGTTTGATTTATGTCTTTGCATCCAGCAAATAATATCAAGATCTGGATAAGCTTCCTGAGCAGGTACATCTTTCATTGAATGTACGCCAATATCAATTTTACCAGATATGATTTGTTCCTCAATTTCTTTAATAAAAAGACCTTTTCCTCCAATTTGGTCTAATCGATGCGTATTATGGACATCTCCAGTTGTTTTGATTGTCTTTATATTGAAGATATCTTTATTCAATTTTGAGTCTTGTTTGAGCAATTCCTGAATCAGGAGATTAGTCTGGGATTTGGATAAGTTGCTGCTGCGAATCCCTACTACAATTTTATGCAATTCAGACATACATTAAAATATCGAACATTTTCTACGTTAGGTTTATAATTAAAGATATAACACTTAAAGTATACTTAATTTAACTGGATTTTTATTAATTATGACTATGAAAAAAATCAGGGTCCTTGGGATCGAGTCCAGTTGTGATGAAACATCAGTATCAGTCGTAGAGAAGACAGGAGATAAGATTAAAGTCCTTTCAAACATTGTAAAATCTCAGCTCGATGTTCATAAAGATTACGGGGGGGTTGTCCCAGAGCTTGCTGCGAGAGCTCACTCAGATGTCATTCATAAGTTAATTCAAATGTCTCTTGATAAGGCAAAAATTACATTTCGCAGTATTCATGCCATTGCCTCAACAGCAGGACCAGGTTTGCTGGGTGGGCTGTTGGTAGGCGTTGTCGCTGGAAAGACACTGGCCTCATCACTAAAAAAACCTTTCATTGCAGTGAACCACTTAGAAGGCCATGCTCTGTCCATTAAGCTCGAACAAAAAATTGATTTTCCATATCTTTTATTATTAGTGTCTGGCGGACATACTGAATTTACAGTAATCAAAAAATTTAATAGTTATAAACGCATTGGCACAACCATCGATGATGCCTTAGGAGAAGCATTTGACAAAACTGCGCGTCTTTTAAAAATGGAATATCCAGGTGGGCCTGAAATAGAAAAATATGCCAAAGAAGGAGATGAAAATAAATACAAGTTGCCATTACCCCTGATCAATGAAAGAAATTGTCACTTCTCTTTTGCCGGTCTCAAATCAGCGGTGGCTAATGTTGTTGCAGAAAATAAGTGTACTGAAAAATTTAAAAGAGATATGTCAGCCTCTTTCCAAAAAACTATAAACAAAATTTTGTCTACCAAAGCTCGCCATGCTATTGCGCATTTTAAAAATATTAATAAATCTAATGACACTACAAAAATTGTTGTTGCAGGTGGTGTTGCGGCCAACAAAAGTCTTCGCGGTGCGCTTAGAAAATTAGAATCAACTCATCAATGTGAATTTCTGTTTCCGTCCATAAAATATTGTACTGATAATGGGGCCATGATTGCGCTTGCAGGAATAGAGAGATTTGAAAGAAATTTGTTTAACAAACTTGATTTCAAACCAAGACCAAGATGGCCTCTTGATAAAGATGCTTTATTCATGAAAGGAAAAAGAGTCGTTGGCGAATAAAAATGAGTTTAAAATTGGTGTCATTGGAGCTGGCGCATGGGGTACAGCTCTTGCCAATATATTATCGCAAAAGCAACATGTAAAACTCTGGGCCAAAGAAAAAAGTGTCTGCGATAACATTGAAAAGTATAGAGAAAATAAGAGATTTCTGCCGAAAATTAAATTAAGTAAAAAAATAAATTGTACGACAGAAATCAATAATGTTTCTGAGTGTGAGATATTATTTTTAGTGATTCCCGTTCAATATCTCTCTGGGGTTTTGAGTAAATTAAAAAATTCACTAAATGAAAAAACAATTTTTGTTTGTTGTTCAAAAGGACTTGAAATGAACAGCTTGAAATTGCCAAGCCAAATTGTAACTTCGATATTTCCAAAAAATAAAATTGCAATTATCTCGGGACCAAACTTTGCTGCAGAAATTGCAAAAGGATTACCCGCTGCAACGACTGTCGCTTCAAAAAGTGAAGAAGTTTCAAAAAAAATTGCAAACCTCATTAAGTCACCAACACTACGACCTTATTTATCCAATGACATTATAGGATCACAAATTGCGGGTGCACTAAAAAATATATACGCCATAGCTAGTGGTATTGTTGTTGGAAAAAAATACGGAGATAATGCGGTCGCCTCAATCATTTCAAGAAGTTTTGCAGAAATAACAACGGTTGCAAAATCAATGAATGCAAAAAAAAGTACACTCGCTGGCCTCTCAGGTATGGGCGATTTATTTCTTACATGTTCTTCTAAAGAATCCAGAAACTTTTCTCTTGGAATTGATTTAGCAAAAGGAAAAACATTAAACGAAATTATTCAAAAAAAGTTTTCAATCGCAGAAGGAGTATTTACTGTTCGGGCATTAAAAAAACTTGCGGATAGAGAAAAATTGGATTTACCTATTAATGAAGCTGTATATAGAGTCTTGTATCGAAAAAAAAATATTGATCTTGCGATCCAAGAACTTTTAAATAGACCTATAACGAGAGAATAATATGCAATATTGGTTAATGAAATCTGAACCTGAGACATGGTCCTGGGAACAGCAAGTTAAGGCTGGTGCTAAAGGTGAAGGTTGGGATGGAGTACGTAATTATCAAGCATCCAACAACATGAAAAAAATGAAAAAAGGTGACCTTTGTTTTTTTTATCATTCGGTAAAAGAGCGTGATGTTGTGGGCATTGTCAAAGTTGTTAAAGAGTATCACCCTGATCCAACAGATAAGTCTGAACGTTTTGGTATGGTGAGCGTAAGCGCAGTGAAACCGCTAAAAAAAAGAGTAAATCTCACTCAAGTTAAAGATGACAAAAGACTTAATCATCTCGCATTAGTCAAACAATCGCGATTATCCGTAATGCCCATCGATAAGAAGTCCTGGACTATTATTTGCAATCTAGGTGGTATCAAATAAGATATTTGGTCTATGAGCGATAATGAAAAATTTGATGTCAGTGCCGATTGGTCTGCCAACGCCCAGATAAATCAAGATAAGTATAATGAGTGGTATGAGACATCATTCAACAACAATGAAGATTTTTGGAACGAACACGGCAAACGTATAGAATGGATGAAGCCGTATACAAAAGTGAAGGATGTTTCATTCAACAAAGATAGTTTTTCAATCAAATGGTACGAAGATGGTGCTCTTAATGCGTCCGCCAATTGTATTGATAGACATTTAAAAGATAAAGGGGATCAGACAGCCATCATTTGGGAAGGTGATGACCCAAAAGATTCAAAACACATTACTTATAATGAACTTCATAAAGAAGTTTCAAAATTATCAAATGGCATGAAATCCCTCGGTGTAAAAAAAGGTGACCGTGTAACGATCTATATGCCAATGATTCCTGAGGCGGCATACGCTATGCTTGCCTGCACACGCATTGGTGCTATTCACTCAGTCGTGTTCGGCGGCTTTTCTCCTGACTCGCTTGCAGGACGCATCAGTGATTGTAAATCAGATATTGTCATAACAGCTGATGAAGGGTTAAGAGGTGGTAAACCAATTCCATTAAAAAAGAATACAGACGATGCCATCAACATTTCGGGTGGTGTGAGACATTGTATTGTTGTCAAGCGAACAGGTGGAGCAATCGATTGGCATGATGACCGCGATGTTTGGTATCATGAATTATTAAGTGATGCATCGGGTGATTGTCCACCAGAAGAAATGAGTGCAGAGGATCCTTTATTTATTCTTTATACATCGGGCTCTACAGGAAAACCAAAAGGAGTGATGCACACTACTGGGGGTTACATGGTGTATGCATCCATGACACATCAATATGTATTTGATTACAAACCAGGCGATGTTTATTGGTGTACGGCTGACGTTGGTTGGGTCACAGGACATAGTTACATTGTATATGGGCCACTTGCAAATGGCGCTATTACTGTGATGTTTGAAGGGGTTCCTAATTATCCAAGTGCATCTAGATTTTGGGAAGTGGTTGATAAACATAAAGTAAATATTTTCTACACAGCACCTACAGCTATTCGCGCACTCATGCGCGAGGGCGAAGGACCGGTAACAAAAACTAGTCGGTCTTCTCTTAAATTACTCGGTACTGTGGGTGAGCCGATCAATCCAGAAGCCTGGATGTGGTATTATAATATCGTCGGCGAAAAGAAATGTCCCATCGTCGATACGTGGTGGCAAACAGAAACGGGAGGCATCTTAATTTCACCTCTTCCTGGCGCTATTGCTCAAAAACCAGGATCAGCAACGAAGCCTTTCTTTGGTATTCAACCAGAGATCATGGATGCTGAAGGAAATATATTAGAAGGCGCTTGTGAAGGATCATTGTGTCTTGCAGATTCTTGGCCAGGACAAATGAGAACCGTATACGGTGATCACAAAAGATTTATTGAAACTTATTTTTCTCAATTTGATGGAAAGTATTTCACCGGTGATGGATGTAAGCGTGATGAAGATGGTTACTATTGGATCACCGGACGGGTTGATGATGTGATTAATGTATCCGGTCACCGTATGGGAACAGCGGAAGTTGAATCGGCTTTGGTTGCGCATCCAAAAGTCAGTGAAGCCGCTGTTGTTGGTTATCCTCATGACATCAAAGGTCAGGGAATTTATGCTTATGTAACCTTAAACGCAGGCGAAGAAACTTCTGATGAATTATATAAAGAGTTGGTTGCTTGGGTTCGAAAAGAAATTGGACCTATTGCATCTCCAGATCTTATTCAATGGGCACCTGGTCTTCCAAAAACTCGTTCTGGAAAAATAATGAGAAGAATTTTAAGAAAGATTGCAGAAAATGAATACAGCAATCTTGGCGATACATCTACTTTAGCTGAACCAGCAGTAGTCGATGATTTAATCGACAATCGAATGAATAAGTGATCAACTTTCATAAAAAATATCTATTAAGGATACAAAATAAATTAGCATTATCCAACTACGCCTATCTTTGGTTGTCATTTATAAAAGGGATCATTGTTACATTAATCGTAATTTGGATTTTTAATATTGCATCTCTGTTAGGGAAATCCGACCTAAACTTTAAAGAAGTATACGTACCGAGTGACATAGATCTTGATAGCTATCTTAAAAACTCAGAGATAAGTCTTGGAGATGTCCCTGAAGAAGCACAAAAAAAAATAATATGGTCGAATGAAGAAAAAAATAAGACGGACATTGCTATCGCTTTTTTACCTGGCTTTAGTACAACTAATTTTCAACAAAAAGAATTTTTCGATAAGTTATCGAAGGAACTTGATGCCAATATTTTCTTATCAAGGTTATCAGGCCATGGTCGTGAATATCCTGGTTCAAAGCAGATGAGTGCAGAGAATTATTTAAACGATACATCGGAAGCAATAGAAATTGCTAAAAGAATAGGTAATAAAGTTATTTTAATTGGCTTTTCTCTTGGAGGTGCACTTACCACAGCGGCTTCTTTTGATAATGAGTTATCAAAGGATCTACATGGAGTAGTTCTTTTTGCCCCAGCTTATGCCGGTACAGTCAAAAATTATAGCATGTGGTTTTATGCAATGTCTTTTCTTGATAAAATAAATCTAGATTGCAATGATTACATAAATGATCAAAAAAAATATGATTGTACTAAGTATTCTACAAATGTATTTGAGACATCTGATGGAGTAGAAGGAGGTCGCATCATGAGTGCTGTTGCAGAAAAAGATTTTTCAGAAAATAAAATTCCAGCATTATCATTTTTTGACTATGACGATGACGTTTTAAACTCTTATGAAACTGAAAAAAGACTAAATAAATGGGGAAATAAAAAAAGTAAAATAGTAATTATTGAGTCAGGCGAGAAAGATATCACCCAACATTTTATTGTAGGATTTCTCAATCCTGAACTTGATGAATTTTATATTAAGGAAATAAGCAATTGGATAAACAACTTATAAAAAATTTAATAGAAGAACACAAAATGGAACCTCATCCTGAGGGTGGACATTATGTTGAGGTCTTTAGAAATGACGATGTTACTCATATATATTTTTTATTAGAAGAACATGAAAATTCTCATTGGCACAGAATAACAAAAACAGAAACATTACACTTTTACTCTGGTAGTCCTCTCAACGTATACACCTCAAAAGACGGAGTAGAATTTCAGATTGATGAAATTGGGTCCAATAATAATTTTATGTATACTGTTGAAAAAGGCACTTGGTTTGCTTTGAAGTCTACTGGTTCTTATAGCTTGATTGGTTGTACGGTTGCGCCTGCATTTCAATTTGAAGATTTAGAGCTTGCTCCCAAGGATTGGAAGCCGTCTAAATTTGATCAGCGGCTTTAAATAGCCCTTAAAAAAAACTTCTTGATGTTGATGTTTATCAAATTACTTAATTAGATATGACTAGAAAAAATTCGCTCTACATATTGATGACCGTAATTATCATCGTTGGCTTATATTTCATGATGATGCCCGATAACAATAATACACAGAGTAGAATTGATATGGTTAATGCACAGACATCTCCTGCTGTCGTATCTCTCTATCAAAATAATTGCGCATCGTGCCACGGCAAAAATTTACAAGGTCAAGTTGGATGGCAAAATCAACTTGACGACGACGGGCATCGACTTGCGCCCCCGTTAAATGGTACAGCTCATACATGGCATCATTCGCCAGTATATTTATACAGAGTCATAAAATATGGCTTCACAAGTTTTGATCCAAATTATGAGGGAAAGATGCTTGGCAACTCAGGTCTTTCTGATGAGGAGGTTTGGGAATTGGTATCGTATATGAAAGAAGTATGGCCAAACGAAATCAAAGAAGTTTATGAAAATAGATTTGGGTCATAGAAGACTCCACTTTTAGAAGTCTGAGGTAATTCCTTTTTTCTCCCAATCGCCAAAGCGGGTTGGTTCAGGACCATCAGTGCCGCCTATTTCCTTTTTCTTTTTAGGGAGTTTTGAGGCAGATTTCTTGTCTTCTGTATCCTCAACCTCAGTTTTTTTATCGCTCATTGTACTTAATTTAATCTTAAATTTTGAGTTATCAAAGCATGAAAAATAGTGGGAAACAAATGGGGTTTCTGTTATACAGAGAAATAATGCTTCTTAAACATGTCGGTTAAAATATCACCTTCGATACTAGCATCTGATTTTTCATCATTGGGCGAGGAAGTCGTCAACATCACCAAAGCAGGAGCTGACTATATTCATGTTGATGTCATGGACGGTCACTTTGTTCCAAACTTAACTATTGGACCCGATATTGTAAAATCAATCAGAAATAAATCATCACTGCCTTTTGATGTTCATTTAATGATTGATCCTGTTCAACCATACATTGAAAAGTTTGTCGAAGCGGGAGCTGATATTGTATCCGTTCACCCTGAAGCCAATGACGATACGCAAGCTTGCATTGATAAAATAAAATCGTTGAATGTGAAAGCAGGACTTGCGATTAATCCCGATACAGAGTGGGAAGTAGTGAAACCATTTATGAGTCAGTTGGATCTTATTTTGGTGATGAGTGTGTATCCAGGTTTTGGTGGACAAAAATTTATTCCAACGGCTCTTGATAAACTTGAAAATCTTAGAAAAGAAATTGATCAATCGGGTAGAGAAATTGAATTAGAAATTGATGGGGGAATCAATTTTGAAAATATTCAATCAGTCATTGACGCTGGAGCAAACATGATTGTGGCTGGCACCACGACATTCAAAGGTGGTCCAGGTGAATACGCAAATAATATTGAAAAATTAAGAGGCCATTAAATTGGACGTCAAAATAAAAACTGCTCTGATATCTGTTTCAGATAAATCAGGTTTAGAAGAAATTGTTCGCTCACTACAAGAACATGGAGTGAAGATTGTATCAACAGGTGGCACTGCAAAAGCCATTGCTGATATGGGTGTGGACGTCATGGATGTATCTGTACTAACTAATTTTCCAGAAATGATGGATGGACGTGTTAAAACATTACACCCCAATGTACATGGAGGATTACTGGCTAAGAGAGATGATAAAAGTCATGTTCAGTCTCAAACTGAGCATGGCATTGAAGATATTGATTTGATCATTGTTAATCTTTATCCCTTTGAAGAGACCATAAATACTCAAGAAAATGAGGAAATTTGCATCGAAAATATAGACATTGGCGGACCAGCAATGTTGCGTTCAGCTGCAAAGAATCACAAGTTTGTGACGGTGGTTACTGACGTAAATGATTACGCAAATATGATCAGTGAGATGAAGGAAAACAAAGGATCAACGACTTTGAGCTTTAGGAAAAAGTTGGCTGCCAAGACATTTTCAATGACTGCTTATTACGACTCGATGATCAGCAATTGGTTTCATCGAGATCAAAGTGATCAGGTTAATAATTTTTCATCAGCAGGTAAATTATCATCAACACTTCGCTACGGTGAAAACCCTCATCAATCAGCTGGACTTTATAAATCATCACAACACCAATCAGGTATTCCTTATGCAACGTTACTGCAAGGAAAAGAACTGAGTTATAATAACATCAACGACTCTGATGCGGCTCTACAATTAATCAAGGAATTTGATCAAAATGTTCCAACTGTTGCGATCATCAAACATGCAAACCCCTGTGGTGTTGCAAGTGCAAGTTCATTAAGCGATGCATACTTAAAGGCATTCTCATGTGATACCACAAGTGCTTTTGGCGGAATTATTGCTGCTAACCAAATGATTGATGAAGATACCGCAAAAGAAATTATTAAAATATTTACTGAAGTTATCATTGCGCCTGGAATCAGTGATGAAGCAGAGAAGATTTTTAAAACAAAAAATAATTTACGTATTTTAGTTTTGCCTTCTATGCATGAGAAACACATTTCAAAAAACTTTAAAAGTATCGAAGGAGGTATTCTCGTTCAGTCAAGTGATACTAAACTTACTGAAAAATCAGATTTAAAAATTGTTACTCAGAAAGAACCAACGAGTGACCAAATGGATGATATGTTGTTTGCATTCAAAGTGTGTAAACACGTTAAATCAAACGCGATCATTTATGTAAAAAATCAAAAGACAATTGGCATAGGTGCAGGTCAGATGAGCAGAGTTGATAGTGCCAAAATTGCATCGCAAAAAAATAGTGAAATGGAAAGCTGTGATGAAAATTCTCTAAAAGATTCAGTCGTTGCCTCTGATGCTTTTTTTCCTTTTGCTGACGGTCTCATACTCACGATATCATCAGGGGCTACGGCGGTTATTCAGCCAGGCGGCTCTGTTAAAGATGATGAGGTTATTAAAGCAGCAGAAGATGCAGGCATATCGATGGTATTTACTGGGATAAGACATTTTAGACATTAAAAACTTATTCTCTAGTTTCCTTGACATACATTAAAGCTATTAAGCCGATTATAGTAAATACAATTATTGCACCCATCCCAATTCTTAAACTTTCATAGTAAGCGGTTAAAAAAGCAATTATCGCCGGCGCTAACCACGAGGTAGCCTTGCCCGCGAAAGCAAACAAGCCAAAAAATTCAGTAATATATTTTCTTGGCGCTATGTTAGACATTAGGGCTCTTGAGGCAGCTTGAGCGGGACCTGAAAATGTTCCAAGAAAAATAACTACTACGACATAAAAAACCTCTCCCATAGATTCATAAAGACCAAACGTGTATTCATTTATAGTAGAAGAATAAGTATCAATTGGGATAACAAAAAATAAAGTGTCTCTTGTTATAGATACTGCCATAACAGACGTGACCATGAGTCCTAATACAGAAATCATGACAACTCTTTTAGCGCCAATTTTATCATTAAACCATCCACCCAGAATTGCACCGGGGGCAGCAAAAATATTTACAATAATCCCGAGTATAAGTAGCTCTTGAAAACCCCAATCCAAAACTTGAGCTGCATAAATGCCTCCAAATATAAACATGGCGTTAAGAGCATCCTGATAAAACATCCGCGCAAACAAAAATGTGATGACGTTTTTAAAATCTTTAACTTTTCGAAGTGTATTAAAAAAATTTTGCAGACCTTGTCTTATTGAATTGATAACTGATATTTGAATAGACTTTACATCGGGGGTAAATAAAAAAAATGGAACAATAAACAATGCATACCAAAAAGCACCTATTGGTCCCACTATTCTTATATTTTCAAAAGTTTCCGCATCTAATCCAAATGGAGGAACTTCAGCATTTACAAAAAAAATTAAAAAGAGAATTAATGCTACCAACCCTCCAAAATAACCAAGGCCGTAGCCTAATCCGCTAAGATAACCAACCTTATCTTCTGTTTCAATCGAGGGAAGCATAGCATTGTTAAAAACTTCAGCGAATGCGATTGCTGCGGTGGCAGCAGTCATTGCGATCATTATTAACCAAACACCATTGGGGGCACCAGGGAGAGCAAACCAAAGAAAGCACATAGAAATAACAAATACGATTGAAAAAAACATGATCCATGGTTTCCGATTACCTCTTAAATCGGCAATAGAACCAAGTATAGGACTTAATAAAGCTACAGATAATCCAGCAATGGTTTGTGTATAGCCCCAAAGCTCTGGACCACGGACATCATCTGCGATGAATACCTGAGAGAAATAATATGAAAATACAAATGTTGTTATCAATGTATAAAAGGGTTGATTTGCCCAGTCAAACATCGACCATGAATACCTGGCTAATGGTGAAGCTCTCATATTTTAACAATATACAAATAAAGTAATTCTGTATGTGAATTATTTATTTTGGCTTAAAAATGAAGTTATTGTTACTAATTTTTGATGGGTTTGATAACTCTATCAATTTTAATTTTTCATTAACAATAAAACATTTATAACCATGTGAACAAATTTCATAGATTATATCCATTGGGCTTTTTCCTGCGTGCCTTTCTTCAATCTCAATCAACATGACAGGTTTGTGGTGTTCAAGAAAATTTTTACCACCTCTAATAATTTCAAGTTCATGTCCTTCGACATCTATTTTGATAAAACCTATTTTATGAAGAAAGTTATACTCATCTAAAGTTATTTTTTTTATATTTTTTATTGTTTCGTAATTCTTGTTATTTAATTTATTTTTAGAGTGTATAGTTGCAATACCTAATTCATATTTTTGTTCATCATCATAGTCTGCATTAGCATCTCTGATGGGAACCCTAAGCTCAGCTGTTCCACTACTTGAGGAAAGAGCAAGATTTTCAATTTTAACATTTTTCTTATTTTCAAAGGCATTAATTAATTTATTTTGCAAAAGAGTATTAGCCTCAAAGGAATAGACATACTCGGTCAAATCAGACAAAAAATAAGAATAAACTCCTCTATAAACTCCAATATCAATTGATGCTTTATCTCTATCAACAAGACCAGGTAATAAACCTAATTCTTTTTCAGTATTTTTAACGAGATATCTTTTGGCTCGTCGTTTTAATAGGTTAGGCTCACTAAGGCCTATAGTTTTTTTTATAAAGTGCTCAATTTTCTTTTGATTAAATAATCTCACAATTTTTGCAATTGTTGCTCATGGAGCGAGTGAAGGGAGTCGAACCCTCGACCTAAACGTTGGCAACGTTTCGCTCTACCACTGAGCTACACTCGCGTTAATAAAACGGTTCTAAAGTAAAAAGCCTTGTTTTTCAAGAAAAGGGGATTATTTATAAATGAATTAATATAGTATAAAGTTTATACAAATGATCAAATCTACAGATATCGAGCTTCTACCTAAGAAAGTTGCAATATTTCCTTTAACTGGGGCTGTGCTTTTTCCAGGTACTCAACTGCCTTTAAATATCTTTGAACCAAGGTATGTTCAAATGATTGACGATGCATTGGCCTCACCTGGCCGTGTTATAGGGATGATACAACCCAGTAAACCAGGCGAAAAAACCCTAAAAAAAGTTGGTTGCTTAGGTAGAATATCAACATTCAATGAAGCTGAGGATAATCGATACCTGATTACTTTATCAGGAACCATCAGATTTGAAGTCAAAGAAGAATTAAACACAACCACACCTTATCGACAAATTATACCATATTACGACACGTATGAATCTGATCTTAAACCTCAACACGTAGACTCAATTGATCGATCAAAGCTTTTGGCTCTAGTAAAAAAATACCTTGAAATTAGAAAAATAATGGCTGATTGGGAAATAATAAAAGATACGCCTACAGAGCAACTTATAAATTATTCAGGAATTCTTGTTCCTTTTACTGCTGAAGAAAAACAATTACTTCTTGAATCAAAAACAATTATTACAAGAAGTCATGTTTTAGAAGCACTTTATCAGTCGTATATATTTGACTCTCCTGGTGAAAAAAGTGATCAATTGCACTAGAGAGCTTTAAAACTTTCACCACCCGTCGCGTTTTTAATAATCTTGCTTTTTAAAAAATTATTTTTGTTTAAAACTTTTACTCCCATATTCACTAACATACCCAAGTAGGTATTCTTGCTCTTCAAAATTTTGTCCAACGCTAAAGTTCCGAAAGAATATGCTGCATTATCTATTTTTCTAACTTCATTAAATTCTTTAAATGCCATTCTGTTGTTAATTTCATAACCTAAGGATGCATATTTTGAAATTATCTCTACGAATAAAGAAATATCCTTAATACTTAAATTTAAGCCTTGTCCAGCTATTGGATGAATATTATGAGCAATATTTCCCATAATAACTGTATTCCCGTGATAAAGTTTTTTTGCATAAAGAAAATTCAATTCATGAGTTTCGATATTTTCAATCTTTAATATGCCAATTTCTTTTTCAAAATAACTATTTACTTTATTTTCTAATTTGCTTTTTTCATAATTAAGCTCCTTTGAACCATTTTTTAACGACCAGACTAAAGATGCTTTGTTATGAGAATAAGGTAAGAATGCTAGTGGTCCGCTAGATGTAAAAATTTGAAATGCATGATTCTGAATTTTAAAATCACCCTGAACGTTCATTGAAAGAGCTGTTTGGTTTAAATCTTGAGAAATAAATTTAATATTATTTTGATCTAATAAATTTTTATCATTAATCGATAAAATTAAAACTCTGGCAGATATTTCATTTTGCTCGTCAACAACTATTGACACTTTGTTTGAATGTACTTCTTTGCGTATCGATTTAGTTTTAGATAAAATATCAATATTTACATTATCTTTTAGACTTGAGAATAATTGATCACTAATAATTTTGTTTGGAATAATCTTTCCCATTGTAGAATTGGGTTCGTGATCAAATGTTATACTTGAACCCTTTTTAGCACTTGCTAAGTGACAAGTAATTTTCTCTATATCAGTAAATTTGCTGAGCTCTAAAGGATCGTTAATAACACTATATAAGTAGTTTACAGAACCCAAGGATAAAAAAGTAACTAAATTAGAGTCAGTCTTTTGAGTAGTTTGATTTTTAATATAGCACACTTTGAAGTTGTTTTTTGCAAGCGCCAATGCAGCTATTTCCGAGGATATACCCCCACCATATATAATAAAATCATAGTTCATTTTTTATAAAAATATTTTTTCGTTATATTATTGTAGAAGCTATATAATAGACATGTGAATCAATTGCCAACAGAATATGTCAATTATTTATTAAAGGTATAAACATGAAACTTTTACCTGATTCATTAAGAATATTTGCAATCAATCGTGCATTGGAGTTTTCAGGATTATTAATTGCTACTCTATGTGTTTTTGTATTCATCTCTGTCATAAGCCACTCTCCTTTTGATCCAAGCCTGAATAATTTAAATAGTTCTGAGGTAACCAATCTTGGAGGTCACGCAGGAGCAAATGTTTCTGATTTTCTTCTTCAATTGTTTGGCTACTTTAGTTTATTGATTTGTCCTGTTTTGATCAGCTGGTCTTATAAAATTTTCTTTACAAAAAAAATGAGTCTGTTTGCGCTAAATTTGTTTTTGTTGCCACTAATGGTCATCACCGCATCGACTTTCTCAGAACTAATTCAGCTATCATTCCAAAATGGATTAATAGCTAGCCAACTAGTAAATCTTCTAACAAATTCTGGACTTATAGAAAATAGTTATATTTTTTATATTTTCGTACTGTTTCTATTTACTGCATTTTTACTTCTGTTCTACGGAACCATGGGTTTGAGTGCAAACGAGTGGAGTAATATTTATCTTTTTTTAGCAGTAATATTTAATTTTATCGCTGCACCGGCTTCTAAACTGGAATTTTTAAAAAAATATTTCAATTTTAATTCTTTGTTAAGTAGAAAAGCAGCTGATCAAACAATTGATAATCAAAAACTTGAGCCAAAAATTAATTTTGATGAAATGCGAGATAAGCCTGTCAGCGATTTCGTAAATAAAGAAAAGAAGGAGGTTCTGGTTGAAGAACAAAATGAAATATTTGTTGATGATTTAAATTACCAGGCACCTGGGATTGATATTCTTACACGACCTGAATATAAAACAGAAACATTGGCTAACCAGGAAGAACTAAAAATCAACGCAGAAAAACTTAAAAATGTTCTTATCGATTTTAAAATTGAAGGGGAGATAATTCAGGTATCCCCTGGTCCAATTGTAACTATGTATGAGTTACAGCCTGCACCAGGAATTAAAGCCTCTAAAATTATCTCTTTGTCTGATGATATTGCAAGAAATATGAGCGCCATGTCAGCTAGAGTAGCAATTATACCTGGAAAAAATGTCATTGGCATAGAGATACCAAACTCAAGTAAAAACCCTGTTTACTTAAGTGAATTATTTAAAAATGAAAAATTCGTCTCAAACGAGAAAAATTTAATTTTAGCTTTGGGGAAAGATATAAGTGGACATGCGGTATTTACGAATCTTGAAAATATGCCTCACTTGTTGATCGCGGGAACAACAGGTTCGGGTAAATCTGTTGGCATAAATGTTATGATTACCTCAATTTTGTACAAACATTCACCTGATGATTGCAAATTTATATTGATAGATCCAAAAATGCTGGAACTCTCAGTTTACGAGGGTGTCCCTCATTTAATTACACCTGTTGTAACAGACCCCAAAAAAGCAATAACTGCTTTAAAGTGGGTTGTTAGGGAAATGGAAACTAGATACAAAAAAATGTCTCTTCTAGGCGTAAGAAATATAGAAAATTATAACATCCGCATTGTTGACGCTATAAATAATTCTGAAAAAATCATAAGATCTATTCAATCAGGAATTAATCCTGAAACAGGCCAGCCAGAAACGAGAAAAGTAGAAATCGAAAATAAAAAAATGCCTTTCATTGTTGTTGTTGTTGATGAAATGGCAGATTTGATGATGGTTGCTGGAAAAGAAATTGAACATACAATTCAACGATTGTCTCAGATGGCACGAGCAGCAGGGATACATTTAATTATGGCCACCCAAAGACCAAGTGTCGATGTAATCACTGGAACGATCAAGGCAAATTTTCCAAGCAGAATAAGTTTTCAAGTAAGTTCCAAATTTGACAGTCGAACCATTCTTGGAGAAGAGGGTGCCGAGAGATTGCTTGGCAAAGGTGACATGCTGATGATGACGGCAGGGGGACAAACAACAAGAATTCACGGACCGTTTATATCCGACAATGAAATTGAAAATATTGTCAAATCACTACAGAGACAAGGTCAACCTGAATATGATGATGAGATTACAAAAGAAGAGGAAGAAATTAGTGATAATGATAATACGCTATCAGACAATGATAAAGATGCGTTATTTAGTGACTCAATAGATATCATTTCAAGAGAGGGTAAAGCCTCTACAAGCTTGCTCCAACGTAAACTTCAAATTGGCTATAATCGTGCTGCAAGAATAATGGATCAATTAGAGGAGCAGGGATACATCAGTTCAGCTAATCACGTGGGCAAAAGAGAAATAAATTACGATAAATTTACTAATTGATGCTCCGCATTTCGATTTCACTAATTTTAGCTTTCTTTCCTTGGCAGATATCTTTTGCTGAGACTGATCTAATTATTTCTAAAATTCAAACTGGTTGGAATAATATAAAGACAATGTCTGGTGAATTCACACAAATAGACTCTGATGGCCACTTAGAGAATGGGAAATTTTACTTTTTAAAGCCATATCAATCTAAGTTTGTTTATACGAATAAAAACGAAGATATTGTTACTAATAAAACACTATTGCGTATAGTTGATAAGAAAGGCTTTCAAATTGACAGCTATGCAATAGGAAGCAACCCTCTTAAAAAACTTCTCTCCAATGACCTAGACATTGAACAGGAATTTAAGGTTAATTATGCTATTGAAAACGAATTCAACTATGAAGTTATGGCGGGTGTTAAAAATGATAGTAATATGAGTAGAGTTATTCTTACTTTCAACAAAGATACTATGGAGCTTGAAAAATGGGAGATTTTTGATGAATTGGATAATAAAACTGTTTTAGAGTTTACAAAGATCAAAAAGAATATATTTATATCCCAAAATTTATTCGTAGTTAGATATAAAGTTAACTAATTACAGGCAGGTTGAAAAAAGTTTTCATTATTTAATTTATGACGGTCAGTTCAATTAGTGAACTCAAGCAATGGCTTGGGTCAAATAAAATTTCGGAAGTAGAATGTATTTTTCCAGACATGGCAGGTTCATCCAAGGGGAAGATCTTGCCTGTTGAAAGATTTGTCAAATCATTTGAGGAGCAAAGCTTAAGGCTGGCAGACTCTGTTTTTGGACAAACAGTATCAGGCAAGTGGGTTTATCAAAGTGAAGTTATTGATTACGTTGAAGAAGATCTTTTTATGGCGCCAGATCTTTCAACAATTAGAAAAATTCCATGGAATAAAGAGCCCACAGCACAAATAATATGTGATCTCAACTACCCTTCAGGCGAACCATCTAAGTTAGCACCTCGACAAGTTTTAAAAAATATTATTAAGAAATTAAGTGATGAAGGACTTCAAGCAGTCGTTGCACCAGAATTAGAGTTCTATCTTTGTGAGCAAAATTTAGATCCTGATTTACCATTAAAAACCCCCATTGGAAAATCTGGAAGAAGGGAAACTGGAAGTAGAGTTTTTGGTATTGATGCTGTTAATGAATTTGATAAATTAACAGACGATATTTACGATTATTGCGAATTAATGAATATTGGGGTTGATACACTGGTCCATGAGTCAGGACCTTCTCAGATAGAAATAAATTTGAACCACGGTGATCCTCTAGCTTTAGCTGATCAGGCCTTTATGTTTAAAAGAGCAGTTAGACAAGTTGCTTTAAAACATAACATTCATGCAACTTTTATGGCGAAACCGTATCAAGGTCAGCCAGGCAGCTCAATGCACATTCACCAAAACTTAGTTTCAGCAAAGACAGGAAGTAATTTATTTTCTGATGAAGAAGGAAATAATTCAAAAGAGTTTTTTTATTTTATTGGCGGTTTACAAACATACTTACCGGATGCCATGCTATTGTTTGCACCTTACGTTAACTCATATAGACGGTTTGTAATTGATGCTTCAGCTCCAATCAATACCCACTGGGGAATCGAAAATAGAACTGTGGCCTTTAGGGTTCCCACTTCCCAGAATATATCGCGTCGCGTAGAAAATAGAATACCAGGTTCTGATACAAACCCTTACCTTGCAATCGCAGCATCATTAGCGTGTGGTTTACTTGGTTTACAAGAAAAGATAGAACCTGAAAAGCCTATTGCCGGCGACGCTTTTGAACGAAGACACAATATACCAAAATATCTCCCCGATGCACTAAAAAGACTGAAAGTGAGCAATGAATTGTCTGATAGCTTAGGCAAGGAGTTTGTTACTTTATATACAGAAATCAAACAAACTGAACATGATGCTTACCAAAATGTGATTAGTGCTTGGGAAAGAGAACATCTTCTTTTAAACGTATAATCACTATAAAATTTCTTTATTAATATAGTAGCCTTTTTTTTCCTCGAACATGATCAGTTCTTTTATATTAAGTTTTGAGTCTATTTTTTTTCTTAGGGCATATATATGCGTTTCCAAAGTATGCGTATCAATTCCATCTCCATAACTCCATACTTTATTCAGAAGATCTTTCTTTGTTATGTAGGAATCAGTATTTTTCATTAAGCAATTAAAAATTTGACTTTCTTTCTCAGTAAATCTTAAAAATGTAGATTGATTCATCAGTTTTCTTGTAGATGGGTCATAAGAGAAGTTTCTGTATTTAATTATTCTTTTGTTATTGATGTCTATTTGAATCAAATAATTTTCCACTATTCGATAAAAATCGCTCATTTTAAATGGTATATTTATAGTGATCACCTCAGATGAAATTTCTGAAATAACACTTTCTTGACTTGACTCGTTCACCAAGAAAATACTATCAGATTTAATATCTTGGCTTACTATTTTTTGTAAAGAAGAGCTATCTGTTACCAAAATCATAGGGTTGTTTTTTTTTAGTTTCTCAAGGGTGAAATTTTGAAAACAAAATAATTTTGATACATTTGCACAACTTGCAGCTTCGACAAATATATTATTGAGGTAAGCATTTTCAAAAATAAATGGAATTGTACTTTTGCCCATATAAATACTCTTTATAATACCATCTATGGAGTTATTGGTAAGAAATAATCATTTATTTGTAAAAGGAGAGCAATTACAGTGTGCATTAGGGCTCAATGGGTTAACTAGTAATAAACGAGAAGGCGATTTATCAACTCCGATTGGAACTTTTCATTTTGATAAAATTTATTATAGGGGTGACAGATTAAGCAATATGAAATTTATTATTGACTCCTCAATTATTAACAAAAATGACGGCTGGTGCGATGATCAAAAAAGTGATTTGTATAATCAGTATATTCAATTTCCGTTTAAAGAAAGTGCTGAGCATTTATATAGAGATGATCATATCTATGATATTATATGCGTCTTAAACTATAACACATCTCCCGTTATACCAGGGCGTGGTAGTGCTATTTTCTTGCACGTCGCTAAACCTGATTTTTTAGGAACTGAGGGTTGTATTGCTATAGAGAAAGAAGCATTAATTGAAATTGCAACCAATTTAACTGCCGACTCAACCATTGTAATCAAAGATTAATTTCTTTCCCCAAAGATTTTTGTTCCAATACGAATATGGGTAGCTCCACATTCTAATGCTATATGAAAATCATTGGACATGCCCATACTGAGTGATGAAAGATTAAAATTCTTAGCCATGTCAGCTAACATCAAAAAATGTTCTTTAGGATCTTCATTGAGCGGGGGAATGCACATTAACCCCACTATATTTAAATTATAGCTTTCTAAGCACTCACTAATAAACTTGTTAGCATCTGAGAGGATGACACCTGATTTTTGTGACTCATTTCCCGTATTAATCTGAATAAAGTATTGTCTTCTCACATTTTTGAGCTTTTCAATTTCGGCAAATAGCTTAACTACCTTTATTCGATCGAGAGAGTGAATAACTTCACAATTTTCATGGATGGATCCAACTTTTCTGCTTTGAATATTTCCAATAAAGTGCAGTTGGCTATTTGAATTTTCCTTTTTAAAATCTGGCCACTTACGTTCAATTTCTTGAATTTGATTTTCGCCAAACGAAAGTTGCCCCGCCTTGTAAACTTGATCAATAGCTTTAATAGGCTTTCTTTTGCTTACAGCAATAAGATTAATTTCTTCGATATCTCTGCCTGCTGCAAGAACAGCTTTATGAAATGTGGACATAAATTCTTTGTACATGTTATTGCCTTAACATAAAAAAACACCCCACGCAATTAGGCGCAGGGTGTTTTATAAATTTTAAGTTAGGTTAAATTAACTTAACTTAGAATCCGATTTGGTAAGCGAAGACATGTATATCACTATCACCAGTTGTCGTGTTAGCTACGTCTGTCTCAATGTACTCATAAGAGAACTGAGCAGGACCCATGTCTTTAATCGCTGATAAAGTCATATAGTCAATGTCGTTACCAGTTGAGTCATGTGCACCAAATTGAGCACCAACGTACATACCCATTAGAGATGTACCAACACCGTACTGAGTTTCCTCAGCGCTTGTGCTGTCATCAGAGTCGTACACTGCATAACCTAGGTCTAAACCAGCAATTGAGTAACCGACTGCATACATAGAAGGTGTTGCGTCAACTTTTGTACTTCCACCACTTTGGTCATAGTCAATGTCAGCAAAACCAGCTTTAACAGTTGCACCCATGATTGAACCAGTAACACCTAATGATTCAACACTTAGCACATCTCCAGAACTCTCTAAACCATGAGAAGCTTGAATTGTGAAGCCATTAATTGATGGAGATGTATATCTGATTGACTCGTCGGAGTCTGAGTCACCATCGTTATATGTTCCACCACCACCAGTTGTGCTGTAAGCGTTTGAACACCAGAACATACTGAAACAAGCTGTAGATGTATCAACTTTATCAAGAGCTGAGTCACCTTTTTGACCTGCACCAAATGTTAGTGAACCCATGCCAGTATCAAGAATGATTGCAGAAGCATGAGCCGCTGATGTTAAGTCATGAGCGATAGTTAAACCCATTCCGTTATTTAGTGTATCGGAATAAGTAACCGTAATTGTTTCTGAAGTGTTGTAGTTGATTAATCCACCATCGCCACCTAAAACTAATTCTCGAAAAGTAGGCTTGTTGTCGCCTGTTCTATAACTAAGCGCTCTGTCATTGACATTATCACCCACAATGACTGTTCGAGGGTCTGTTTCATTTGGAACTATATCTAATTGGCTACACCCATTTGCAAAAAGATACGCCGAAAACAAAATTAATAGAAAATAA
>CACDOH010000009.1 GCA_902554325.1 uncultured Pelagibacteraceae bacterium | reverse complement strand
GCAAAAATGAAAAAAAGTGTTGATAAGATTATGATGGGCAAACTTCTCAATGCTGGTCAAATATGCGTTTCTCCTGATTACGTATTTGTTCAAGAGGATCAAACTGAAGAATTTGTTCAACATGCAAAGGATCACGTTGCTGAAAATTATCCAACAATAAAAAATAATCCTGACTATACATCCATAATACATTTAAATCATTTTGAAAGGCTGAATGAATTAGTTCAGGATGCCAAATCAAAAGGAGCTACCGTTATTGAAATTAATCCAGCTCAAGAAGATTTTTCTCAACAAGAACATCACAAGATTGTTCCTACATTAATTCTAAATCCAACTGATGACATGAAAGTAATGAAGGAAGAAATATTTGGCCCTTTAATGCCTGTTAAAACGTATAAAAATTTTAATGAAACTGTTAACTTCATTAACAAAAACCCAAAGGCATTGGCTCTTTATTATTTCGGTGATGACAAAACAGAAATGAATAATGTCTTAGATAACACTTCCTCAGGCCAGGCAGTCATGAATGATGTTCTATTTCAATTCTCTATGCACGACTTGCCATTTGGAGGAGTTGGACCAAGTGGAATGGGTGCGTACCATGGATATGATGGCTTCAAAAACTTTAGTCATAAAAGGTCTGTTTTAAAGGGGCAGAATATTTTAGATGCTGGAAAAATGATTACAGCGCCATTTACAGAGTCTACCGAAAAGAATATTAAAAGATTAACTTAAAGTATATTTTCTGCTGAAATCTTTTTAGAATTTTCTACAATGAATTTAAATCTTAACTCAGGTTTTTTGCCCATTAAAGCGTCCACTGATTTATGCGTTTTTTTCTTATCTTTTGTCGCAATCTGTACTTTTAACAATGTTCTATTTTCTTGAGACATGGTTGTTTCTTTCAATTGAGCAGGCATCATTTCGCCTAGACCTTTAAATCTATTAATATTAACTTCACTATTTTTAAATTCTTTTTTAATAATTTCATCTTTATGCTTATCATTTACAGCATATAAAATTTTTGATCCCTTAGTAATCCTATAAAGGGGAGGTACTGATAAATATAAGTGCCCTTCATCAATAAGTTTTGGGAATTCCTTGTAAAAAAATGCCATTAGCAATGTTGATATATGGGCTCCATCAACATCGGCATCTGTCATTATAATTATTTTTTCATACCTAATATCTTTTGAATTAAATTTTTCACCTCTCTTGCAACCAATCGCTTGAACTAAATCAATAATTTCTTGATTAGCATTAATTTTTTCTCTTCCTGCACTTATTACATTTAATATTTTTCCTCTCAGCGGTAAAATCGCTTGAGTTTTACGATCTCTTGCTTGCTTTGCGGAACCTCCAGCTGAATCTCCTTCTACTAAAAATATTTCTGTACCTTTATTTCCATCTATTGAACAATCGGCTAGTTTCCCTGGCAATGTTGTTTTTTTTCTTTTTATATTTTTATCAATTATTTGATTTGATCTGTTTTGAAGTCGTAATTGAGATCTGTTGAATGCATATAGAAATAATTCTTCAGCTGATTTTGTTTTTGAAGTAAGCCATTGTTCAAATAATATTTTAATTTTGCTCTCTATCTTTCTTCCCGGTTCAATACTGGAAAGTTTTTCCTTAGTCTGTCCTTGAAATTCTGGGTTTTCAAGAAATACAGATAAAATAGAAGCTGAAGATCCAAATAGGTCTTCCTGATTTATTTGAGATGATTTTTTTTCGTATTTTAATTTTGAAAATTCTTTAAAGGCTTTAAATATACCTGTTTTGAATCCACTTTCATGCGTTCCTCCCATAGGTGTTTTTATTGTATTGCAATATGACTCATTTATTGGTTCCATGGCATCAAACCAATTGATAATTCCTTCTATCTTTCCGTCTTCGTCACTAATTTTTGTATTAAAATAAAAGGGATCTTCAAATATTGGATCTTGTGGTGAACACAAGCTATGAAGATAATCCTTGATCCCATCAGAATAGTGCAGTTTATCTTTAAGGGGTACATTCTTTTTTGAGACAGATTTATCACAAGACCAATGTATCTCAACATCGGGTATCAAATAAGCTTTTGCTTTGGCCATATTGTAAATAATCGAAGCATCGAAATAGGCCTCATCACCAAAGATTTCGGTATCTGGTGAAAAAATTATTCTTGTACCTTTCTTTAATGACCCTTTTGAGGAAGATTTTAATTTTGTTTTAGGATTCCCTTGCTGGTAAACTTGTGTGAAATATTTTTTATCTCTAGCAATTTCAAGTGTTAATTTTTTCGAAAGAGCATTAACCACTGAAATGCCAACGCCATGCAACCCACCTGATGTTTTATAGCTGTTATTAGAAAATTTTCCTCCTGAATGAAGTGTAGTCATAATGACTTCGGCGGCAGGTATTTTGAATTTAGGATGCTTGTCGACTGGAATGCCTCTTCCATTATCAGATATTTCTATAGTAGAGTTATTTTTTAGGTTTATTTCTACTTTGTTAGCATGACCAGCTACTACTTCATCCATTGAATTATCAAGTACCTCACTTACTAGGTGATGCATCGCTAAAATGTCAGTGCCGCCAATATACATGCCTGGTCTTTTTCTAACCGGCTCTAACCCCTCAAGGACCTCAATATCCTTTGCTGTATAACTTTTACTTGATTTGCTAACTATTTTATTTTTTAGCTTTCCTTTTTTAGGTGACTTTTTCTTGATATTTTTTTTACTCATGACCAGCTCTATTACTAAACAAGATTCTTTACTTTGTGTAATATTTTATTAGTCTAACGACATGAAATTATTAGAGTTTTACTATGCCAGTCATTGAATCAAAAATCATGATCAATTCAAAATCTTTTAAGAAGAACCAGCAGGATCATGCAAAATTAATAGATGAAGTCAGAACTCTAGAGAAAAAAATTGCCGATAACTCAGCCAGATCAAAAGATAAGTTTGAAAAAAGGGGACAACTATTGCCTCGAGATAGACTTAAAAAACTACTTGATCCCGGAAGCTTTTGGCTTCCGCTGTCAACTTTAGCTGGCTACAAGATTGGCGATGATGATGGAGAAAAGAGTATTGGTTGGGGCAATGGCATTGGAGGTATAGGTTATGTATCAGGAGTAAGATGTATGATTGGTGTATCAGATGCAGGTATCAAAGGCGGAAGTAGTTCAGCTATGGGGGTTGAAAAAGGACTAAGAGGCGCACAGATGATTTTTGAAAACAAATTGCCTTTTATACAATTAATTGAAAGCGCAGGAGCCAATTTGCTTCGACAAACAGATATGTTTATTAAAGGTGGAAGAAGCTTTGCAAATTTAGCAAAAATGTCTGCCATGGGAATCCCAACAATAGGTGTAGTTCACGGTTCATCGACTGCCGGTGGAGCATATCAAACTGGTTTATCTGATTACATAATAGTAGTTAAAGAAAGATCTAAGATATTTCTTGCAGGACCACCTCTTCTTAGAGCTTCGCTGGGTGAAATAGCAACTGATGAAGAAATTGGTGGAGCAGATTTACATTATGCAGTATCTGGTCTTGCAGAATATATGGCTAAAGATGATGCTCACGCAATTGAGATTGCTCGTGACGTTATGAAAAATATTGGATGGGATAATGATTTTGAAACTACGCAAAAGAATGATTACAAGGAACCAATTTACTCACCCGATGAACTAACAGGTGTAGTTCCAGTTGACTATAAGTCCCCTTATGACTGCCGAGAAGTAATAGCAAGAATTACTGATGGATCTGAATTTTTAGAGTTTAAAGAAGGTTGGGGTAAAACTTTGATTACGGGACATGCTAGTATTCAAGGGTACAAAGTCGGTATTCTAGCAAATAATGGTCCTATATTTTCTGAAAGTGCTAACAAGGCGACACAATTCATCCAGATTTGCTCCCAGTCAAATACCCCACTTATTTTTTTACAAAATATAACTGGTTTTATGGTTGGGACAAAAGAAGAAGCAAAAGGAATGATCAGACATGGATCAAAAATGATACAGGCAGTTACAAACTGCACGGTTCCAAAGATAACCTTAAGAATAGGAGCATCTTTTGGCGCAGGTGAATATGGAATGGCTGGAAGATCTTATGACCCAAGATTCTTATTTTCATGGCCAAATGCAAAGATGAGTGTAATGGGTGGCGAGCAAGCCGCAAGAACTATGGCTCAGGTAGCCATGGAGGGAGCTGAAAAAAAAGGAATGGACCCTAAAAAAATATATGGAGAAAATCTTGAGATGTTAGAAGGCATGAAGACAAAAATAATTGACCAATACCGTGAAGAGGGTGAAGCAATTTTTTGTTCTGCTAGACTATGGGATGATGGAATAATCGACCCAAGAGATACAAGAAAAATATTAGGTGAATGTTTAAATATCATTAGTGATGGAGATAAAAGAGAATTAAAGCCAAATACATTTGGCGTAGCGAGAATGTAATTAGTTTTTTCCCGGCAATATATCTAAATACTTTGAAATAATTCCAAGCATAACTTCATCGGAACCGCCACCGATTGATCCAAGACGTCCATCCCTGTAAGCGCGAGAGATAGGAGTTTCATCCATAAAACCCATTCCACCCCAATACTGAAGACATTCGTCATTTACTTTTCGTGCAAGTCTGGTTGATTTTAATTTTGACATAGAAGCAAGTTTTGTACAATCGCCTCCGTTGACATGAATATCAATACCTTTCCAGGTTAATGCCTTGAGAGCTTCAACTTCAGTCATGAGTTCAGCTAATTTAAAATGAACAACCTGGTTATCGAGGATTGGTTTGCCAAATGTTTTTCTTTGTCTTGTGTAATCAATTGTTTGATTAATAGCTAGTTCACATGATGTATAGTTTGCTATAGCGGCGTATAATCTTTCTTCTTGAAATTGCATCATTTGATATACAAATCCTTTGCCTTCTTCTCCTACTAAATAGCTTTGAGGGACCCTAACGTCCTCAAAATATATTTCCGCTGTATCAGAGGAATGCATTCCCATTTTTTTTAATTTTCTATTTATAGTTACCCCTTTGGCGCGTTTCCCATTTTCTTTAAGAGGTACACATATTAGAGATTTATTTAAATGTTTATTTTTTGCAACGTTATCAGTATTCGCAAGCATACACATCCAGTCAGCTTGAGTGCCACTTGTTATCCACATTTTTGATCCATTGATAACATAGTCATCACCATCTTTTACAGCATGCGTTTTAATTGCGGCAACATCTGAACCAGCACTTGGTTCTGAGACACCGAGGCAAGATACAAAGTCACCAGAAATCGATGGCTTTAGAAACTGTTCACAGACTTCCTCGCTGCCAAATCTTGCAAGAGCAGGTGTTGACATATCAGTTTGCACACCGATTGCCATGGGCACTCCGCCACATTTAATGTGAGCCATGGCTTCATTTAAAACAGCGCCGTATGAATAATCTAAGCCGGCACCACCATATTTTTCAGGTTTTGTAACCCCTAGGAAACCTTGATCTCCAAGTTTTTTGAAAAGATCGTGTGCAGGGAATATTTCATTTTCTTCCCATTCGTCTACATGCGGATTTATTTCTTCTTCAACAAATCTGAGGGCAGATCTTTTTAATTCCTCGTGTTCTGTAGTTAGTTCCATTTTTTAATTCCTTTAAGTAACAATAAATTAACGTTATTTAAGAAAATTTCAATAATTACGTAAACAATCAAACGCTGAAATAGTTTTTAAATTCAATTGGGTGAGGGGAATGCTCTAGGTCGTACACTTCTTCCATTTTTAGTTCAATATACCCATCAATTTGATCATTTGTGAATACGCCACCTTCAGTTAAAAATCCTCTATCTTTATCAACGCAGTCTAGAGCTTCTCTTAGAGATCCACATACAGTTGGCAATTTTTTTACTTCAGCATCCGAAAGCTCATAGAGATCTTCATCTGCTGCTTTTCCTGGATCAATTTTATTTTTTATGCCATCCATTCCAGCCATCAGCATTGCAGAAAAAGCTAAGTAAGGATTTGCTGAAGGATCAGGAAATCTTACTTCTACTCTTTTACCTTTAGGGCTATTAGATACGGGTATTCTGCATGATGCCGACCTGTTTCTCGCTGAGTAAACTAATATTACAGGGGCTTCAAAGCCAGGTATTAATCTTTTGTAACTATTTGTGCTAGCGTTTGTAAAAGCGTTAAGGGCCTTGCCATGTTTTATTATTCCGCCAATATAGTTTAAAGCCATATCTGATAGGCCTGCATATTTATCGCCTGCAAATAAAGGCTCTCCATTTTTCCAAATTGATTGATGCGTATGCATGCCTGTACCGTTATCGCCTTTAACAGGCTTAGGCATAAATGTTGCAGTTTTCCCAAAAGCGTTTGCAACCATGTGAACTCCGTACTTATAAAGTTGCATTGCATCACCTTGTTTCAGCAAGGTATCAAACAAAAGACCTAATTCATGTTGACTTGGAGCAACCTCGTGGTGATGTTTCTCCATTTTTAAACCTAAATTTTTTAACTCTTCTAGAAACTCAGTTCTTATGTCTTGAGCGCTATCTACAGGAGGAACAGGAAAGTAACCCCCTTTTACACCTGGTCGATGAGCCAAATTACCACTTTCATAATTCTTTCCAGAGTTATACGGTCCTTCAGTGCTATCAATTTCAAACATTGATTTATTCATATCAACCTGAAATTTAACATCATCAAACACAAAAAATTCAGCTTCTGGTCCAATATAAACAGTGTCACCAACACCACTGCTTTTTACAAATTCCTCGGCTTTTCTTGCAGTACCTCTCGGGTCTCTCTCGTAAGACTCTTTGGTTACGGCATCAAGGATATCGCAGAACACCATCATTGTAGGTTGAGCTGTGAATGGATCCATCACTGTGGTTGATAAGTCTGGCCTAAGCACCATGTCAGACTCATTAATAGCTTTCCAACCAGCTATTGAAGACCCATCAAAAAAAACACCCTCTTTCAATAGACTTTCATCTACAACAGAGCAATCCATCGTCAAATGTTGGAGTTTACCTCTAGGGTCAGTGAACCTAAGGTCCAAGTACTTTACCCCGCCATCTCTGATTTTCTTTAAAGCGTCATTAACCGTTGTCATTAAAATATTTCCCAATACATTTAGCCAGTAAATGAATTAAATACATTTACTGAGCTAATGTCTAGCTAGTTAATGACTACTTGGTTAATGTCCCAACAATATGAGCAAGTATTTTGTATGGATCCGCATTAGAAGCTGGTCTTCTGTCTTCTAAATATCCATTCCAATTATGCTCAACGGTGTAAACGGGAATTCTTATACTTGCTCCTCTGTCACTTACGCCATATGAAAATTGGTCAATGCTCTGAGTTTCATGAAGACCGGTAAGCCTCATATCATTATCTGGTCCATAGGCAGCAATACCTTCTTCATGAACCTTACCTAATTTATCACACATAGAAGAAAATAGTTCTTCTGAACCGCCAGTACGCATTTGTTCATTTGAGAAATTGGTATGCATACCTGAACCATTCCAGTCACCTGTTTTTGGTTTTGGATGGATATTTACACCAACGCCATGTTCTTCAGCGATCTTGAATAAAAGATACCGACTTACCCATAAATCATCAGCTGCTTTAATGCCTTTACCAAAACATTGATACTCCCATTGCCCAAGCGCAACTTCCGCGTTCGTACCTGTTAAAGTAATTCCTAGGTCGGTACATGCCTTTAAATGTGCATCAGAAATTTTTCTTCCAACAACATTTCCAGCTCCAACTCCACAATAGTATTCTCCTTGCTCTCTTGGTGTACCATCTTCCCATCCAAGTGGTTCACCTGTTTTAGAATCTGTAAAAAAGAACTCTTGTTCAAAACCAAACCACCATTCATCTGTTACTAAATCAGCTGCTGCAGCTCTGAAGTTTGAAGGGTGAGTTGTATGATCTGCTGCTTGAACTTGAGTCATTACCAAATCATGACCATTTGGATTTGCATATGTTTGAACTGGAAGAAGTAAACAGTCTGAACTTCCACCTTCTGCCTGTTGCGTTGATGAACCATCAAATGACCAGTCTGGTGCTGTTGTTTCTGTTGTTGCTTTAACTTTACTTCTCATGAATGGTTCAGGTTTATAACCATCCAACCAAATATATTCATAAGTTTTTATATCTGACATATTAATTTTTCCTTTCTCTGTTTGATTTTACAATGCATCAGAACCAGTTTCTCCGGTTCTAATCCTAAGAACAGTATCTATATTTGATACAAAAATTTTACCGTCACCAATTCTATTCGTATTGGCAGCTGATCTTATGGCCTCTACAGCTGTATCAACAAGATCATCTTGTAAAATTATTTCTAACTTAATTTTTGGAAGGAAATCTCCATACTCAACACCAGTATTAACCTCTGTAAAACCACGTTGCCTACCTAAGCCTTTGGCTTCAGTCATTGTAACTCCGCGAACCCCAACCTTTTCAAGAGCTTCTTTAACCTCGTCAATTTTGAAGGGTTTTATGATCGCTTCTATTTTTTTCATTGGTGTAATTTAACTAGATTGTTTTATATTATTAATTTCCAGAAGGAAATTAAAATTAATGATAGATTATATACATATTGATCATATGCCAGAATGACAAAGAACAAAAAGACTGCTCGTGAAATTAATTACAATTATTCATTTTATTCATTAGCTTATATATTTTTCTTAAAGTATGACTGAATACATATTTACTAGTGACGAAATGATGGCAGCTGATCAGCTAGCTATAAAAAATGGCATTTCTAGTCGAAGTTTGATGCATAGTGCTGGCGAGGCTGTTCTTAAAAATCTTCCGCTTGATCATAATGGCATAGTTTTGATAATTTGTGGGCCTGGCAATAATGGCGGAGATGGATATGTAGTTGCAGGACTCCTATCAAGTCTTGGTGTTGCAGTAGAGGTTGTATCTTTTGAATTTGGTAAAATCCCATCCAAAGATAATCAGTTTTATAAAAATAAATTAGATCAACTGATATTTAAAAAAAAACCAAGTGATTTATCTAATTATGAATATGTAGTTGATGCATTATTTGGCACGGGGCTCTCTAGGAATCTATCAGATGAAATAAATGATCTTATAAATGATATTAATTCAGCTGATTTAGATGTGTATTCTATTGACGTTCCAACCGGTATAAATAGTGACACGGGCGAAGTTCATGGAACGGCATTTAAATCCAAAAAAACCGTAACTTTTTTTAATAAAAAATTATGCCATTATTTATTGCCTGGAAGACAGTATTGTGGAGAAATAGTAGTTGAGGATATTGGTATATCGAAAAATGTTATAAAAAAAATTATGCCTAAAATAAAGAAAAATGAACCATCTCTATGGATTGATCAATTTCCTTTCCCCATATCAAGTGACCATAAGTATTCAAGGGGAATGTTAGTTATTAATACTGGTCCAAAATATCATACTGGAGCAGCTCGATTAGCTGGTCGGTCTGCTTTAAGAGTTGGCGCAGGGGCAGTAACTATGGTCTGTGATGAGGAAACAGCAGAAATATTAGAACCGCAAATCTCAGTAGAATTGTTATCTGTAATAAAAGAAAAAAATGACTTTCAAAAGCTCTTGAAAGATAAAAGAGTCTCAAGCGTACTTGTAGGACCTGGAAATGGCGTGAATGACGAAACAAAAGCTAGAACTTTAATGGCATTAGCTTTTGTTGATAACTGTGTGATAGATGCAGATGCAATTACGTGCTTTGAAAATAATCCCACAGAACTGTTTATTGATACCTATCCACATACAATACTAACTCCTCATGAGGGAGAATTTAAAAGATTATTTGGTGAAGATATCGCATCAATGAACGACAAGGTTCTCAGATGCATTGAAGCAGCAAAGTTAGTTGGAAGTATAATTTTACTAAAAGGTGCAGATACAGTTATAGCAAGTCCTGACGGCAATGTTGTTATAAATTCTAGTGAAGCTCCTTATTTAGCAACAGCAGGATCAGGTGACGTACTAGCTGGAATCATCGCTTCTCTCGTTGGAGAAAATAAAATGAAGGCCTTTGATGCCGCTTGTGCTGGCGCATGGATACATTCTAAATTAGGTGAATACTTAGGCCCGGGTCTTATTGCAGAAGATCTTGTAGATAATATTCCTTATATTATAAAGAAACTAGCAAACTATGAGATATAAAAATGTACACTAGATTTTTAATAATATTTTTTTTGCTAAGCTTTAATGTAGCTGCGAATGGATATCAGCCTTTTATAGAAACTAATGTCAAAACGGCCAAAACTCTTTTCACTGGAACTATACTAAAGGAAAAAGAAAATAATAAATTATTTGCATATTTTGGAATTCCCTACGCTCAGCCTCCTGTCGATACACTTAGATGGAAGGCGCCAAGAAATATAGTGATGCAAGAAAAAGTAAAATCTGCAACTAAAAGACCTAATCGATGCCCTCAATTAGCTGGAACAATAGACTCAATTGAAGAGGGTTTTACAGTAGGAGAAATAATAGGAAGTGAAGATTGTTTATATTTAAATGTGTTTCTCTCTGAGAAAGCACGTAATTCTAAAAATAAACTACCTGTTATGGTTTGGGTTCATGGAGGTTCAAATGTATCTGGGCATGGAACAGATGAAAGATATACAGATGGTGACTTTGTTTTAGATCACGAAATAATATTAGTAACTATTAATTACAGACTTGGTCCACTTGGGTGGTTCTATAATTCAGCTATAAATAAAAACACCAACAATCCTCTTGATGCATCGGGTAATTATGGAACCCTTGATATAATGAAATCATTGGAATGGGTTAATGAAAATATTAGCTATTTTGGAGGAGATCAAAATAATATCACAATTTTTGGAGAATCGGCTGGAGCTAGAAACATAAATTCATTAATGATTTCACCACTTGGAGAAAATTTATTTTCAAAGGCAATCTCACAAAGTGGCTATTTAGTATCTGATGATTTAAGCACTGCTGAAAACGATTATGAAGTAGGGTCAAATTCACTACTGGAAACCTTGTCAGAAAGAAGAAAATTAACTTTTACCGATGATCTTGAAAAACAAAGCTTCCTTTATTCATTATCAATTGATGACATTCTTAACTTTTATAGAAGATCAGCGGATCAAAATAACCTTGTTGATGTTCCCAATATTCTTCCCGACGGTCATGTAATTCCTTATCAGGGACTCTATAAATCATTTGAGTCAAAAAAAATGCATAATAAGCCAATCATTTTTGGAAGTACGCGCGATGAAGAAAAATTATTTATGGTTTTTGATGAACATTTTGTAAATAGACCGCTTAGCTTTTTATCTTGGATAGATCCTAGCTTAGATTTTTATATAAAACCTAAAGACTCTCAGTATTACGATATTTATGCGAAGTATATGACACAGGCAACTACTCTAGGTGCAACGCATTTACCTTCTAGATTTGCATCAACTAAGAATACATCTCCAGTTTATGCTTATCGTTTTGACTGGGACGAAGAGCCAGGAGATTGGTCATTTTTAATTGGCGCAGGACACGCTATGGAATTGGGATTTTTATTTAAATCTACCGCTTTTATGAATGAAGAAAAAACCTCAATAGCGAAATTACTATACGACACTAATAAAGCTGATACAGACATACAGCTTGCTAATGAAATGGGTAAATATTGGGTAAACTTTGCTTACGATAGTGATCCAAATAGCAATCCATATGTAATGAAAAACAAATGGCTTGAATGGAGCACTGAAACAAATGAGGAGAGGTATCTCGTATTGGACACATATAATGATAAAGGAATTCGTATGTACAAAGCGGAGTTAACAGAAAATTCAATACTTCAAGGTCTTGAGTCAGAGAATATATCAATTAGTAAAAAATGTTACGTTATTAGCAGTTTATTTGAAAGAAGTGGGGTTGGAGTAGTAAGGACCAGAACTACATTAAGCAATGACGAAATAGTAAGAATTTACGAAACTTTTATGAATGGCAAATGTAAGGACTAGACCTTCGTCAATTCAATTCTGTAATTATCAACAGTATTTATTTCTTGAATACCATCAATGTGCATTTTAAATTTTTTATATTCTTTTTTTTCTTTCACTACTTTTCGTGCTTCTTTTTCATCTTTTGCACAAACAAAAATATTGGTATGACCCTCATAAAAGCCGTCTGAAATATTAGGATCATAGAAACCTGTATGGACTTGAAATAATTTCATACTATTTAATAATTAGATCATGAAAAAAGAAAACTTACCATCTAAAATATGTCCAGTATGCAATAGACCTTTTAACTGGAGAAAAAAATGGAGATTGAACTGGGATCGAGTTGTTTACTGTTCAAAAAAATGTGCTGGAATTAAGAAAGATTAAACAATGTTTCTTTTTTTACCTGCATAAAAATAATTTATATTATCTATTAATTGATTGATTGCACCTTGAAGCGTTTCCTGAGACGCCCATGCTGTATGTGGCGTCCAAATAAAGTTAGATTTATTTAAAATACTATAGTAAGCATGTGACGGATTAGGAGGTTCACTGGTTGTTACATCTATTCCTGCGCCTGCAATAATCTTTTGTTTCAATGCTTTTGTTAAATCGACTTCATTAACAATGCCACCTCTAGCAGTATTTATTAAAATTAAGTTTTTCTTCATCAGTTTAATTTCTTTAATAGTGATCAGGTTCTCTGTATTGCGATTTAAAGGGCAGTGTATTGAGATGTAATCGAGCGATGAAATAAATTTTTTGAACTCATTTTTTTTGTATTTACTAACTGAAAAATAATTAATTTTCATTCCAAAAGCCCTTGCTAATTTTCCGACTTTTAAACCTATGGACCCTCTACCAATAATTCCTAATGTTTTACCATTCAAGTCATTTATTTCTCTACTCAGCAATGCAAATACTTTCTTCTTTTGCCATATCTTATTATTAATATCCCTTTCTAGGCCTTTAATGTTTTTAGACAAGGTAAGCATAAGTGTTAAAACGTGTTCAGCTACAGAAATAGAAGCATAATTGCGCAGGTTACAAACTGAAATATTGCGTGCCTTGCAATATTCCAAGTCTATTATATTTGTACCTGTTGCAGTTATTGCAATTAATTCTAATTTTTTTGCAACTGATAAATTATCTTCATTTAATTCTATTTTATTTGTAACAATAATGTTTGCATTTTTAATTCTATTAACCACTTGATTAGGAGCTGTGAATTTATAATTAATCCAATTATGTTTGAATTTAATTTTTGAAATATTTACAGTACTAGGAAATGTTGATCTATCTAAAAATACGATTGTTTTCTTCATAAATTATTTATTTAAATAATTGTCTATTTCCATTTTTACACCTTCTTCAAAAGTTAATGGTGAATAACCAAAATCACTCCTAGCTTTTTGCCATGAAAATATTCTATCCTCATTCATTCTTAATATTTGTTCAGTATTAATTGAAATGCTTATAATAGGTATAAGACTTAATGTCTTAACAACTATAAAGGATAACCAAATTGGAAGATGCACAACTATAATTTTTTTTTCTAAATAAGATGAAATTGTCTTTATCATTGATAAGTATGAGATTTTATTTCGTCCAGAAAGATTATAATTTTTTCCAAAAGTATTTTTTTTGTTTAAAAGTACAGAATAGTAAGCTTCTCCTAGATCTTTGCAGTGCACAGGCTGTAAAAGGGTTTTACCTGAACCAAATACGAGAAAAAAGTTGTATCTATGTATGAACTTAATAATCATCCATACTTTCCTATCTTTTTTTTTATCATTTGTTGTTAAAGGGTCGCCACCAGTACCATATATAAGAGATGGCCTGAGTATTGTTACATTGGAATGATTACTTATTAGTTTTTTTTCAATTGAATTATATTTTGAACTGAGTTTTGTGTATTTTGAGTATACTGCAGCAGTATGAACACAAATAAACCAGCTCACTCCTACTTTTGATCCAGCCCTGACTATATTTTCAGAAAATTTAATATTTGCAATGTGTAAGACAACTTCAATATCTTTCATTGAATTAACTAAAAAAATCTCATCACGTATATCACCATAAACAAAGCTCAATTTAAGCTTATATTTTTTTAAATGATTTATGTTACTAGATTTTCTAACTATACATCTTATCTGACCTTTATAATTGTTTTCACTAAGTTTCTTGAAGAAATATTTTGCAGAAGGACCCGAGCAACCAGTTACTAAAAGCATAATCTAAAATTAATAATAATTTAATAAATATTTTATTTATTGACTAAAACTAACATTAATATCATTTTATTACTAAATGAATATGAACATTAATGAAAAAAAATTTAATCAATACGTAGATAATCAAAATCTTAACTTTATAAATCGCTACTTGCACAGTATTCGATATAAATACGTTTATCAAATAATTAAAGACTATCAAAAGTCGACAGAAAGAAAAATTAATATAGTAGACATTGGCTGCGGTCACGCGCATCTATTTGAAGTATTAAATTCATCATTTAATATTGAATATTATGGAATAGAAAAATCACTTACCTTTGTTGATCATTTAGAAACTAAAAAGAAAAAAAATAATAATTTTAATTTCATACATGACTATGCCCAAGGACAATCAAAATTATTTAAGTGGGCTGATGTTATTATATCTCTTGAAACTCTTGAACATATTCCAGATGATCAAATTACAAACTTAATTATTGAAATAGGAAAAGTGAAGCCAGACATTTTTTTTAGTTCTGTTCCTAATGAAGTCGGTCCAATTATTTGGATTAAAAATATCTATAGTTTGTTAATCAACTATGATAGACATAAGGAATACAATTTAAAGGATACTTTTTTTTCTGGCATTGGAATGTTTCATCTCGTAAGGGAGCATGCTGCAGGACACAGAGGTTTTGATTGGAGAAAATTATATAAACTTATAAATAAAAATTATCAGGTTTCTGAAATATTGACATCTCCATATAACTTCGTACCAAAAATTTTATCACCGTCTATTTATTTTGTTTGCAAAAATAAATAATTTATTAGTTTCAAGTGTATAATTGTGACACAATAATATTAGTTATTATTTCCAATAACAACAAATCAATCAAATTGTCTGTGATCCCGATTAAGTATTAGAGAGTTTTTTTACTATATTTATGTCACGATGGAGATAGTAACCAAAAAAAATTACATAAACCAAAAACTTAGATAAATAAAAAAATAGATGTAATGAATTGATAAATAGTCTATTTTGCATTTTCTATTAATCGCGGATATGGTGGAATTGGTAGACACGCTGGTTTTAGGTACCAGTGAGGCAACTCATGGGGGTTCGAGTCCCTCTATCCGCACCAAAAAATGAATATGAATTATAAAGAAACATTAAATAAAGGTCTTAAAAGAGAATACGAATTGACTGTTGCAGCAGATGTATACAATAAAAGTCTCAATGCAAAAATTGAGGAAATAAAAAAAACTATCAAAGTTGATGGTTTCAGACCTGGTAAAGTTCCAAACAATATTATTATGCAAAAACACGGTGAAGCAATAAATGCAGAAGTAATCAATGCTGTCGTGAATGAAAATGTCTCAAAGATTATTCAAGAAAATAAACATAGACCAGTGTCACAACCAAAAGTGGATTTTAAAAACGAAAAAGATGATAAGCCAGATAATGACAAAGTTTTCAAAATTGAATTTGAACTGTTTCCTGAAATAGAGATAGCTAATTTTGATAAGATCGAAATTGAGTCGACTACCGTTAAACTTGACAAAAAGGAAATTGATAAACGAATAAAGATGATTGCAAAGTCTCAAAGAACGTATAAAGAAAAACCGGATAATTATATGTCAAAAAAAGATGACACTATTTTACTTGATTACGAAGGTACAATTGATGGAAAAAATTTTGACGGGGGTAAGGCAGAGAATCAAACCATAGTTCTAGGCTCAGGGAGATACATAAAAGATCTTGAAGATGGATTAGTTGGATGCAAGAAAGGTGACAAAAAAAATGTCAAAGTTAAATTTCCTGCTGATTATAATGTGAAGGAGCTTCAGAATGCTAATGCGGTATTTCAATGCGAAATTAAAAAAGTAAGTTCACCGGAAGAATCTAAAGTTGATGACGCATTGGCAAGATCAATGGGTGCTGAAAATTTAAAGGATTTAAAATCTAAAGTAGAAACTCAGATGAAAAAGGAGTATAGCGACTTAACTAAAAACTTAGATAAGAAAAACTTATTTGAAAAACTGCAAAAAATTCATGATTTTGAATTGCCACAAGATTTGATTGCTGCTGAATTTAATAATTTGTCAGCTAATTACCTTCAAGCTCAAAACCCTTCTTCAATTGATCATCAAAAGGAAATAAAAGACCATAAACTCTCTTCTGAAAATGAAAAAAAATTCAAGGAAGACGCAAAAAATAGAATTGAAATGGGTCTTATCTTACAGGAAATAGGCAAGGTAAATAAAATATCTGTAACTCCTGAAGAAATGAATAAAGCTTTATTTGAGTATGCTAGCAACTTTAAAGGGCAAGAGCAGAAAGTGATTGATTATTATAGGAATAATCAAGAGGCTTCAATGCAGCTACAAGCACCTTTGTATGAAAACAAAATTGTAGACTTTATTTTATCTAAGGTTAAATTGAAAAAGAAAGAAGTTGATGTCGATTCGTTCATTAAGTTTTATAATAACGTCAAAGGGGTAGAAAAATCACCTCAAAAAAAGAAGGCTGCTAAAAAGAAAATAGTTAAGAAGAAAGCTAAATAACAAAATGGATAGTAAAAAAATATTTAGTCAGCTTGTTCCTATGGTAGTAGAGCAAACTGGTAGAGGGGAAAGAGCATTTGATATCTACTCTAGGCTTCTCAAGGAAAGAATTATTTTTTTAGTTGGCCCAGTGAATGATAGCATGGCATCATTAGTTTCTGCCCAGCTTTTATTTTTAGAGTCAGAAAATCCAGAGAAAGAAATATCTTTATACATTAATTCACCTGGGGGTGTTGTAAGTGATGGTCTGGCAATTTATGATACAATGCAATTTATTCAATCGCCTGTTTCAACTCTTTGTTTTGGGCAAGCCGCTTCAATGGGATCGTTTTTACTTGCTGCAGGTGAAAAAGATAAAAGATTTGCCCTTCCAAATAGCAGAATTATGGTACACCAACCTTCTGCCGGTTTTCAAGGTCAGGCAACAGATATCGAAATACATGCAAAAGAAGTTTTAGCTCAAAAATCTAATCTTAATAAAATTTACTCAAAGCATACAGGTCAATCTATTGAAGCGATTGAAGAAGCGCTTGAGAGAGATAATTTTATGTCACCCACTGAGGCTCAAAAGTTTGGCATAATTGACAGTATTCAAGAAAAACGCGTTGCCCCAAAAATTGAGAAATAGCCTCAAATAGAGCCCTTAATTAACTGTTTATAAACAATTTTTTTATTAGATTTTTCAAATTTAATTGTTTTTTGGCTCTAATAATGGTTTCTTAGTAAATTACTGATTCGAAAATTAAATATTTATGGTTGAAAATAGTAACGATAATAAAAGTAAGAACACACTTTATTGCTCTTTTTGTGGCAAAAGCCAGCATGAGGTAAAAAAACTCATTGCGGGTCCAACTGTATTTATTTGTGATGAGTGTGTCGAACTTTGTAATGATATTATTCAGGAAGAAAACAAGGAGACAAAAGCCAAGTCTTCTAGTCGAATTCCGACCCCAAAAGAGATTTGTGAGACCCTTGACGAATTTGTAATCGGTCAAAAAGATGCAAAATACAACCTTTCAGTTGCGGTACACAATCATTATAAAAGAATTGAACATTCAAGTTTTAAATCAGATGTAGAACTATCTAAGTCAAATATTTTGTTAATAGGTCCAACGGGATGTGGAAAAACTCTATTAGCTCAAACGTTAGCTCGAATTCTAGATGTCCCCTTCACAATGGCTGATGCCACAACACTTACAGAAGCCGGGTATGTTGGAGAAGATGTAGAAAATATAATATTAAAATTACTTCAAGCTTCAGATTATAACGTAGAAAGAGCACAAAGAGGTATCGTATATATTGATGAAATTGACAAGGTTAGTCGAAAATCTGAAAACCCTTCAATTACAAGAGATGTTTCTGGTGAAGGTGTTCAGCAAGCTCTATTAAAAATAATGGAAGGCACTGTAGCAAGTGTGCCTCCACAAGGTGGAAGAAAACATCCTCAGCAAGAATTTCTTCAAGTTGATACAACAAATATACTTTTTATCTGTGGAGGAGCCTTTTCTGGACTTGATAAATTGATTAATAAAAGATCTAAAGGTACTGGTATTGGTTTCCAAGCGAATGTGAAAAAATATGAAGAAAAGTCTGGAGGCAATAGCCTTTTAGACTTAGAGCCAGAGGACTTGTTAAATTACGGTCTAATACCAGAGTTTGTTGGAAGATTGCCAATTGTAACAACGTTAACAGATCTTGATGAAGAATCTCTGATGAAAATACTTCAGGAACCTAAAAATGCACTTGTTAAACAGTATCAAACATTATTTGGAATGGAGGATGTGAAGCTAATTTTATCTAAGGATGCACTAAGCGTGATTGCAAATAAAGCAATTGCACGAAAAACGGGAGCAAGAGGACTAAGGTCAATTCTTGAAAATATTCTTTTGGATACAATGTTTGAACTTCCATCTCTTGAGGGAGTTGAGGAAGTTGTAATTAACGCAGAGGTTGCTGAAGGTAGGGCAAGGCCCTTATATATTTATTCTGACACTAAAAAGTCTTCTGAAACAAGCGCTTAGCTACCTAAAATTTTCACCTTCTTGAAAATAAATTTTTTATGCACATTTAATAAGTGTATCGTTAATAATTAACTTTACTAACGATGGCTTTAAATTTCTTATTAACAACAACTGAAAAAACGATTCATTTATGACTGAAAATAATATTCCCGTACTGCCTCTAAGAGATATTGTTGTGTTTCCTCATATGGTAGTACCCCTCTTTGTGGGTAGAGATAAATCTGTTAAAGCGCTTGAAAAGGTTATGGCTGGCGATAAGCGTATAATGTTAATTACTCAAAAAAAAGCATCTGTAGATGATCCTAAAAAAGATGATCTATTTGATTTCGGGACTATAGCAAATGTATTGCAGTTGTTGAAACTTCCTGACGGTACAGTAAAGGTTTTAGTGGAAGGATTGCAAAGAGGCTCTATTAATATGTTTACTGACAAGGAAACTTACCTTGAGTCAAACATTGATTTGATCGATGAAAATATTGACTCAACTGACAAAAAAATAAGAGCACAATCGAAATCAATTACCGTTTCGTTTGATAAATATGTGAGCTTGAACAAGAAAATACCTCCTGAAGTAATTGGAACAATAAATGAGATCGATGATTTATCTAAATTAAGTGATACGATTGCTTCTCACTTATCAATAAAGCTTTCTGATAAACAAGAGATTTTAGAAGCTATAGATCTATCAGACCGTTTTGACAAGATCATGAGTTTTATTCAAGCTGAGCTTGATGTAATGCAAGTAGAAAAAAAGATTAGAGGACGTGTTAAAAATCAAATGGAGAAAACACAACGAGAATACTATCTTAATGAGCAAATGAAAGCTATTCAGAAAGAACTTGGTGAGGGTGAAGACGGCAAGGATGATGTCCAGGAATATGAAGAAAAAATTGAGACAACAAAATTGTCAAAAGAAGCTCGTGAGAAATGCTACACTGAGATGAAAAAATTAAAGTCGATGAGTCCGATGTCTGCTGAATCAAGCGTGATACGTAATTACCTTGATTGGATCTTATCTATACCTTGGAACAAGAAGACAAAAGTCAAAAAAGATATAAATTTTGCAGAAAAAGTTCTTAACGAAGATCATTATGGCCTAGAAAAAGTAAAAGAGAGGATTCTTGAATATTTAGCGGTGCAGCAAAGAATTAAAAAAATGAGAGGACCAATTCTTTGTTTAGTCGGTGCTCCAGGTGTTGGAAAAACGTCATTAGGCAAATCTATCGCTCGTTCTACTGGAAGAAAATTTGTGCGAATGTCGCTTGGTGGTGTGCGTGATGAGGCAGAGATTAGGGGTCATAGAAGAACTTATATTGGATCTTTACCTGGTAAGGTTTTGCAGATGATGAAAAAAGCTGGTTCTTCTAATCCTCTATTTTTATTAGACGAAATTGATAAGCTTGGAGCTGACTATAGGGGAGATCCTTCTTCAGCTTTACTTGAAGTATTAGATCCAGAGCAAAATAACTCTTTCAATGACCATTATCTTGAAGTTGATTATGACTTGTCTGATACCATGTTCATTACAACGGCAAATACATTAAGAATGCCACCAGCGTTGCTGGATAGAATGGAAATAATAAGAATAGCAGGTTACACTGAAGATGAAAAATTAGAAATCGTAAAGCAGCATCTTGCGCCACAAATGCTAGAGAAACACGGGCTTAAAAAAGACGAACTAATTTTAGATGATTCAGCAATTTTAGGTTTAATTAGATATTACACTCGTGAAGCCGGAGTAAGAAGTCTTGAAAGAGAGCTCTCAAATCTAGCTCGTAAGACTGTAAAGAAAATTGTAGCTGGCGAAGTTGCATCAATTAAAATTGATGTAAATAATTTGAACGATTTTGCAGGAGTTAGAAAGTTCAAGTATGGCGAAATTGACAATGATGATCAAGTTGGAATTGTAACGGGACTTGCCTGGACAGAGGTCGGTGGTGATATATTGCCAATTGAGTCTGTTATTATGCCGGGTAAGGGTAGGATGACCATAACTGGAAAGTTAGGCGATGTGATGAAAGAGTCAATTCAGGCGGCTAAGTCTTATGTTCGCTCAAGATGTATAGAGTTTGGAATTAAGCCAACTATTTTTCCTCAAAGAGATATTCATATACACGTTCCAGAAGGAGCTATACCTAAAGATGGGCCATCCGCAGGCTTAGGAATGGTGACTTCAATTGTTTCTGTTTTAACCGGTATTCCAGTTAGAAAAGACATTGCGATGACAGGTGAGGTGACTTTACGAGGTAAAGCTCTAGGAATTGGAGGACTTAAAGAGAAATTACTAGCAGCACTTAGAGCTGGCACAAAAACGGTTATAATCCCAAAAGAAAACGAAAAGGACATGGCTGACATCCCAGATAATGTTAAAAGTGGTCTTGAGCTAATCTTTGTCGATAATGTAGATGAAGTTTTAAAAATTGCCTTAACCAAGCCATTACTTCCAATTGAGTGGAATGAAGATGAATCACCTAAATCTTCCAGCGAGATAAAGGATGAAGACGGTGAGCAAGATGCGGACAATCCAATAACTCATTGATTAAGCTAATAATTCTATTTTCTTAAACACGAATATTTGATTTTTACCTGTTTTTCTGGGCTTTTTCTTGACTATATATAGTACTTCAGATCTCATAGTTATATTACGAATCAATAACTCCTAGAAAAGGTGGGGATTATGAACAAACAAGACTTAATAGGAAAAGTAGCTGAAGTTACTGGTATGCAGAAATCAGATTCAGAAAAGGCAGTTAATGCCGTTTTTGACCAAATTACTGACGTTCTAAAAGCAAGAGGCGAAGTAAGATTGGTAGGCTTTGGCACATTCAAAACTTCTATCAGAAAGGCTTCTCAGGGGCGAAATCCACGTACCAACGAAGTCATTCAAATACCTCAATCAACCAGACCTAAATTTACAGCAGGTAAAGGTTTGAAAGAGGCTGTTAATAACGCGGGCGGAGGAATGTAAGTTCCACCCAATTGCGAAATTATTTTAAAATCCGATCGTGCATTTTTTTGTATGGTCGGATTTTTTTTTAATAAATTACATTTCGCCTTCGATAAAATAGATATATAACAGACTTTCCGGGCGATTAGCTCAGCTGGAAGAGCGTCACGTTTACACCGTGAATGTCGGCAGTTCGAACCTGTCATCGCCCACCACTTTTTGTGGGGGTGTAGCTCAGTTGGTTAGAGCGCCTGCCTGTCACGCAGGAGGTCGCGGGTTCGAGTCCCGTCACTCCCGCCACTTACAAATTGCTTATTTGATTTTATTTGCATCTAATATTATGCTTATAATGTGATCGAAAATTTCAACAGTATTTACCTCCTTATTCTGCATTTATTAATGACAGCATTATTTGGAGTTTTTTCTTTCAGAGCTCTTTTTGCACCAGACGGTATGGCTAAAGAGTTTAATATGGACAAAAGCAGTATTTATATTATTCGAGTATTAGGGGCATTTATAACACCATTTTTTCTTATAGGTATTTATTTAATATTTAGACCAAACGGTCCTGAAGGCGCTTGGGCTTATTATAATCTAATATTCTTATTAGGTTTAATTTTATCTATATATGATACGACATTCTTTCTTAAATGGATTGATACTGAAACAGGCGCAAAAAATTCAGTTACTGATCTAATGATCAATGCGTTTACTCTAGTGGCATCGATAATATTAATCATAGGTCTATCCGATAAGATATATATATAAAAAAATAACTATTTTAACTTAACTAATCTAAAATTAATTTTCTAAGTTGTTCAGCACCCTCTATGATTCTAGTTGTAGGACGACTGAAATAGGCATCAGAATCAAAGGAATAAATGTTATCTGACTTAAAGGGTCTTAAAAAATTAATTTCCTTATTATTTTTTAATTTTTCAGCAAACAATTTATTTTCATGTAACTTGTACCCACAACAGATTACCGCTATATCATCTGGATCTGATTCAATTATTTCTTCGGCGCTAATAACTCGCGAATGCTCACCTTTTTGACCAATTGCAGATCGAAAACCAGCAATTTCAATTTGTTCAGGTACCCAATGTCCTGCGGAAAAATAGGGATCAATCCATTCAAGTGATAGAATTTTTCGAGGGTATTTGGGTAAGCTATTCAGTTTATTTCTTCTCGCTATAGCCTTATCAACATGTTGTTTCGCTTCCTTTTCAGCATTTAACTGCTCGCCTAGCTTGAGTATTTCAGAGCATATTTCTTCAAACGATTTTCCATTTAATGAAATGATTTGAGTTGATGACGGCAAAGTGCACAGAGTACCTTTAAGAACTACCTCTATCTCACTACTTGAAATTGCACACACATCACAGAGACCTTGGGTTATAATGACATCAGGCTTTAATTTATTGAGTAGCTGAGTATTTATTTCATATAAAGGTAGTTTACTTTGAACCTTTTTTCTAACCTGTGTATCAATTTCACGTTGATCCTGATTTGAAACAATTGAAGAATGGGTAACTACCTTAAGTCCTTCTAAGCTTTTGGGATAATTGCATTCATGACTAATGGCAACTAGATTATCTTTAAGACCAATGTCACAAACTATTTCACTAGCACTAGGCAGTAAGCTTACAATGCGCATCATATCTAATCATGCTCACCATCTTTTCCTCTAAAGGATTTTAGATCATAAATCTGAGGTCTGTTTTTTGCCGTATTAAATACAAAAGCAGTAATAAAAATTGCAGCAATAAATAGTACGTGAGCAATGGAGGTTATTCCAAAGACAAAAATACTGTCAACTATGTATAGAGAAAACACACCACTCCACATAAAAGCGAGTATCTGCATAACCATATGTCTAACTTTTAGATTAGTAATGTTACTAAGGGGATTAACGTTTGGATCCATTATAGAGGACCATATTTTTTTAATAAAATTCATATTAAGTAAATAGTTTCATTGTTATTAAAAAGCAAGTCTATTGAAATAATGTTGCCGTATCTTGAACGTCTTTGAGAAACTTTTTTCTTATTTTTTCCGATACAAAAGGGACAGCAAAATATCGTTTATAGAGTATATTTTTAATGCCACATATATGAAAAACGCCTCTTTTTAGACGCCTTATCGGTAGATTTAAAAAGAAAGTCGTTATCGCCAATCTTGGTGATCCATACGTACAAAAAATAATTGCTTTCTTGTCACCCAGATTGCCTTGAGGATATCCGTAATTACCAACCAGTTGTTTAAAGGTAAATGCCCATGGTGGAGCTAATACCTTATCAATCCAGCCTTCTAGAATTGCTGGCATTCTAAAATTCCAAATTGGTGCAATAAGAACGATGGTATCACTTGCATCAATTCGATTTCTGTGGTCAAGAACATCTGGCCCTGGATTACCGCCCGCATAAACAGGGTCAAATTTATCTTTATAAAGGTCGACTATATCAACACTGTGTCCTGCCTTTTCAGCGCTTTCAATAAATGTATTTTTAATGGCAGCATTGAACGAGTTATCGTCGTAATGCCCATAAACAATAAAAAACCGTCTACTTTTTTTCTCTCTCATTTTGCAACCTCTTCACGGCTAGTATTGTCTGATTCTTAGACATTTTGTTGAAAAAACTATTTAATTTTTCATAGCCATTCAAATATCCATCTTCATCAAGCCAAGCAAGAAGCATGTATAAATAGTAATCTGCAGCAGTGATATAATTTCCACATAGATATTTATTCATACTTGTATCAATAAATTTAAGATATGTATTCATAATTTCTTCAGCCTTACGTATTAAGTCAGTCTCACTATTTTTAGATGTATAGTGATCTGGGTGGTATATTAACAGAATTATTGGATAGACAGATGATGATAAAAAAGACATGAATTGATTAAATTTATCACGTTCAATTGAATTTGATTTTGGGACAAGTCGCCCACCTTTATTTACTAAATGGTAAACTATATTCATACTTTCGATCATATATTGACCATTAGATAATTTAATCATTGGAACCCGACCTAGCGGATTATGCTTAAGAATTTCTTGATTTGTTTTTACATTTATTTCATCCACATGAATAAAATTATAATCAATATTAAATTCGTGGAACAAATACTCAACAACATCAGAGCCAGTTTCTGATCTGCCATATAAGATATAATTAGACATTACGGATAACCAGCGCGTGCAAACTTTACGAGAGTCGTATAAATTTTACCATTCTTCTCACTTTGGGCTTCTTCAGGGATTGATGATTTGCCAGTAATGACAAATAATGTTTTTCCATCATGTCCACCAAGCATGCATGCATAAGCTCTGTCAGGGGTAGCAAATCTATCTGTAATAACGCCACCTTCCTCAAACCTTATAACTTCAGATGTGGTAGGGGAAGCAACCCATACTCCATTGCCTTCATCAAGGCATATACCATCAGGTACTGGAAAAGGTGTAATGGATCCCTCTTTAACCTGCAAATTTAATAGCTTATAAATAGTTGCTAAAGCAAATCTCACTCCAATGTAGTACCAGGTAGGCATCATTTTAGCCCAGATTTTTCTATTACTCAGCTGTTTATCTAGGCCAATATCAAATGATGTGAGTCTTCCTGCATAGGTCTCTCCAATAATCATTTTCTTCCCATCAGGAGTAATTACAGTTCCATTTGGAAAATCTAATTTTTTTGCAGCAACTTTTGCATTGCCTTGTGGATCAACATGAATAAGACACGTTGGTTTTACATCTCTTGCATGATGCAAAGAGCCAAAGTTTCCAACATAAGCATCTCCATCTTTATCCACTACCATGTCATTGCATCTAAATGGCGTTAGCTTAGATAAGTCTGAGTGAAGTGAGAGTTCATTGTTGCTGTATTTCATTATTTTTCGATCTAGCATTGAAACAATGAGCAAGTCCCCATTAGGCAACCATCCTAACCCAGAAGGTTGATTAGGGATTTCAACTATTTTTTCAATTTTGCCAGAAAGATCCAACGTCATTACTGAATGTTGGTAAAAGTCTGAAAACCATAATTTATTATTATGCCACCTAGGTCCTTCCCCGAAATTAAGATTTTCAGCTAATAGAGAAAACATATGGTAATTATAATTGTGATTTTAACTTAAACTATCGTTTTTTGGGATTGATAAAAAAAACCAATTAGATTTGTAATTTATTTATAATAATTGATAAAGAGTAAGAATATTGATTGACTTAAGTCTCCAATGATTGGTAAGTATTTCCCTAAAATCAGTCATTTTTTATTAAATAGTAAAGAAATGCCTATATATATGAATATTAGGGCAATACGCCACATCATAAAAAGTACAGTTTTTGTAGATATTACAATCGCTAACGGAAGGAAAGCTTAATTTAGCTCTGATTCGCTTGAATTTAGGAGATTAAAATATATATTTCCTCATGATACTAATACGACTCAATAAATAGATATGAATTACTCACTTAGTGAATATATGCCTATTTTGATATTTATCTTCGTAGCGCTTGCGATTAGCTGCCTCTTTGTGCTTGCTAATTATTTAGCAGCAGTAAGCAATCCTGACTCGGAAAAAAACTCAGCTTATGAATGTGGCTTTGAACAATTTGGAGATTCCAGAATGAAGTTCGACGTTCGTTTTTATCTGGTAACACTGTTATTCATCATATTTGATCTTGAAGTTGCATTTCTTTTTCCATGGGCAGTAACTTTCGGAAGCCTTGGATTATTTGGTTTTATCTCGATGATGATTTTTCTTGGGGTTCTTACAATTGGATTTATTTATGAGTGGAAGAAGGGTGCATTGGAATGGCAATAAATACTGACATTCAAGAAACAAGTCCTGAATTAGAAAGGCTAAAAGAACTCTACGCAGATAAAGGCTTTGTTGTAACAAGCATTAACAATCTTATAAATTGGGCAAGAACAGGCTCACTTCATTGGATGACGTTTGGCCTAGCCTGCTGTGCAGTAGAAATGATGCATGTTGGAACACCTCGTTATGATGTAGAGAGATTTGGAGCTGCACCAAGAGCATCACCAAGACATGCAGATGTTTTAATAGTTGCTGGAACGCTAACGAATAAAATGGCATCGGCATTACGAAAAGCATATGACCAAATGCCTGAACCTAGGTACGTTATTTCAATGGGAAGTTGTGCAAATGGTGGTGGTTATTATCATTATTCTTATTCCGTTGTAAGAGGGTGTGATCGAATTATTCCAGTAGATGTTTATGTGCCTGGATGCCCACCAACTGCAGAAGGATTGTTATACGGACTTCTACAACTTCAAAAGAAAATTAGGCGCGAGGGTAATATAAAAAGATAATGTCAAAGAGCATTGAAGTAGCTAAAGAAGCTATAAAAAAGAAATGTAAGCCCATTGAAATTTCAGATGATTTCAATCAACTACAAATATCCATTTCCACTAATCAAATTTTAGATGTAGTTGATTTTATAAAAAATGATGAAGCTTGTGAATTTAGGCAGATTACTGATATCGCTGGAGCTGATTTCCCTGATCGACAAAAAAGATTTGAGGTTATCTACCACTTCTTAAGTTTTAAACATAATAGTCGTTTAAGAATAAAAATAATTATTGGTGAAGATGAATCTATCCCCAGTATTACATCTATCTTTCCTGCTGCAAATTGGTTTGAACGCGAAGCATTTGATATGTATGGCATCCAATTTAAGGATCATCCTGACTTAAGAAGAATTCTTACAGATTATGGTTTTGAGGGATATCCATTAAGAAAGGATTTTCCACTTAGTGGTAATGTTGAAATTAGATATGACGAAATTGATAAAAAAATAATTCATGAGCCAGTAAATTTACAACAAGATTTCAGAAGTTTTGACATTCAGAGTCCCTGGGAGAGAACAAATTATTTGAAAGAAGAAAAGAAAAATAATGAGTAGTAGTAAAACAGTTACTGTAAATTTTGGACCAGTGCATCCCGCTGCGCACGGTGTCTTGAGACTAATTTTAGATCTTGATGGCGAAATTGTAGAAAGAGCTGATCCACATATAGGATTATTGCATCGCGGTACTGAGAAATTAATTGAACACAAAACCTATTTACAAGCGTTGCCGTATTTTGACCGGCTGGATTACGTCGCGCCGATGAACCAAGAACATGCTTTTGCATTAGCAATTGAAAAGTTGCTTGATGTTGAGGTTCCTGAAAGAGGGCAATATATAAGAGTTTTATTTTCTGAAATTGGTCGATTACTTAGTCATCTTTTAAATGTAACTACAACAGCCATGGATGTTGGTGCAATGACACCAATTACATGGGGTTTTGATGAAAGAGAAAAATTACTCGATTTTTATGAGGAAGTTTCTGGTTCGAGATTTCATGCTGCATATTTCAGAGCAGGCGGGGTTCATCAAGATCTACCAGATGGCTTAACTGATAAGATCTTTGATTTTTGTAATAACTTCCCAAAAGCACTTGATGATATTGAAAGTTTGTTGACTGAAAATAGAATATTCAAGCAAAGAAATGTGAATATAGGAAAGGTATCCAAAGAAGATGCTGTTGATAGAGGGTTTAGTGGATTTGTTTTAAGAGCATGTGGTGTTCCATGGGATTTAAGGAAATCTCAACCTTACGATTGTTACGATAAACTTGATTTCAAAATACCAGTTGGATCAAACGGAGACTGTTACGATCGTTATTTATGTCAAATTGATGAGATGAGGGAAAGCATTAAGATTATGCTTCAGTGTCTCGATAAAATGCCAAATGGTGAAGTTATAAACAGAGACTCTAAAATTGCAGCCCCAAAAAGAATGGATATGAAGAATTCAATGGAATCTATTATTCATCATTTTAAATTTTTTACAGAGGGTTTTCATGTGCCAGAAGGTGAAATATATTCTGCTGTTGAGGCGCCAAAAGGTGAGTTTGGAGTTTATCTCATAGCCGATGGAACCAGTCGGCCTTATAGATGTAAAATTAGGGCTCCTGGGTTTGCACACCTTCAAGCTTTTGATCTATTATCAAAAGGACACTTGCTAGCAGACGTACCAGCAATACTTGGATCTATCGCTATTGTCTTTGGAGAGGTGGATAGATGACCAATCTTAATGACAATTTTTCTTTCAACGAAACAAATGAACGGGAAGCAGAAAAGATACTCGCTAAATATCCCACAGATAGAAAACAAAGCGCAATAATGCCATTATTAGATTTAGCCCAAAGACAAAATGATAATTGGTTGAGCAGAGATGTCGTAGAGTATGTGGCCAACTTTATAGAAATACCTTTTATCAAGGCCTGGGAAGTTGTTACTTTTTACTCAATGTATTACACAAAGTACAACGGCAAATATTTAGTTCAAGTATGTGGAACAACACCATGTTGGCTTAGAGGATCAGACCAAGTTGCTAAAGCATGTAAAGAAATGATTTCACCCGATCAAAATACTCTATCAAAAGATGGCCTTTTTTCTTGGATGCAGGTTGAGTGTCTGGGTGCATGTGTCAATGCTCCTTTAGTTCAAATTAATGATGATTACTATGAAGATCTAACATACGACACAACGAAAAATATACTGCAGTCATTGATGGATGGCAAAGAAATTAAAGTTGGATCACAAAATGGTCGAACTAGTTCGAAGGCGGTTTCATAATGTTAAAAGAAAAGGATAAAATATTTACAAATCTCTTTGGAGATGATGCATACAGTTTAAAGAGTGCTAAAAAAAGAGGTGATTGGGACAATACGAAAACACTCATAAAAAAAGGACGCGATTGGATCATTGATGAAATGAAAAAATCTGAGTTAAGAGGGCGCGGCGGTGCTGGTTTTCCGACAGGATTGAAATGGTCTTTCATGCCTAAAGACCCTGCTCTGAACAACTATCTTGTCGTTAATGCTGATGAGTCCGAACCAGGGACTTGTAAAGACCGTGATATGATAAGAAATGAACCCCATAAGCTTATCGAGGGATGCCTGCTGGCTTCTTTCGCCATGAACGCACATACTTGTTATATTTACATAAGAGGTGAATATTTTAATGAAGCTGTTGTTCTTCAGAATGCAATTGATGAGGCTTACGAAGCAGGTCTGGTTGGGAAGAATGCTGCTAAGTCTGGTTGGGATTTTGATGTATATCTTCACCGAGGAGCAGGCGCCTATATATGTGGAGAGGAGACGGCGCTTCTTGAGAGTCTTGAGGGTAAAAAAGGATTCCCTCGACTTAAACCACCATTCCCTGCGAATAAGGGCCTGTATGGAGCCCCAACAACTGTCAATAATGTTGAGACTATTGCTGTAGTCCCAACAATACTAAGAAGAGGAGGAGAGTGGTTTTCTTCATTTGGTAGAAAGAAAAATACAGGGACAAAGGTTTTTTGCATTTCAGGACACGTCAACAACCCATGTAATATTGAAGAAGAAATGGGCATACCTCTTCGTGAATTGATAGAAAAACATGCTGGTGGAGTTATGGGAGGATGGGATAATTTAAAAGCTATCATACCTGGAGGATCTTCAGTTCCACTAATACCAAAAAATATATGTGATAGTGTTTTAATGGACTTTGACTCCCTTACAGAAGTTAAAAGTGGGTTAGGAACTGCAGCTGTTATTGTTATGGATAAAAGTACTGATCTGGTAAAGGCCATATCAAAATTATCTCATTTTTATAAACATGAAAGTTGCGGTCAATGTACTCCATGTCGTGAAGGCACTGGGTGGTTGTGGAGAATGATGGAAAAAATTGGAGAGGGAAATGCAACTTCTACTGATATCGACAAATTACTTGATGTTACCAAACAAATTGAAGGACACACGATTTGTGCTCTTGGTGATGCAGCGGCATGGCCTATTCAAGGTTTGTTCAGGCACTTTAGAGAAGAAATAGAAGAAAGTTTAACTAAAATCCGAGCTGCATAATGGTTAAGGTCAAAATAAATGGTATAGAAAATGATGTTCAAGAGGGAGTAACAATCCTTCAGGCCTGTGAGGAAGCTGGCCTTGAAATACCTAGATTTTGTTATCATGATCGATTGTCTATAGCTGGTAATTGTCGGATGTGCCTTGTAGACGTTGAAGGTGCTCCAAAACCGGTTGCATCCTGTGCAATGCCAATAAATGAAGGTATGTCTATCCATACAAATACCCAAACAGTTAAAAAAGCTCGAGAAGGAGTTATGGAGTTTCTTCTCATAAACCACCCACTTGACTGCCCGGTTTGTGATCAGGGAGGTGAATGTGACTTACAAGATCAGACAGTTGCATTTGGACCTGAAAACTCAAGATTTAATGAAAATAAAAGATCAGTAGATGAAAAGCACATGGGTCCTCTTATTAAAACATACATGACCCGTTGTATACATTGTACGAGATGTATTCGATTTGGTGATGAGGTTGCCGGTGTTAATCAATTGGGCGCGCTTAATAGGGGCGAGAATATGGAGATAACGACTTACCTCGAACAAACACTCGATTCTGAATTATCTGCAAACATTGTGGATCTCTGTCCCGTAGGAGCGTTAACTTCTAAACCTTATCAATTTGAAGCAAGACCATGGGAGCTAAAGAAAACAGAGTCCATTGATGTGATGGATGCTGTAGGTTCAAATATAAGAGTTGATACTTATGGGTGGAAAGTTAAAAGGATCCTACCAGTATTAAATGAAGACATTAATGAAGAATGGATCTCTGATAAGACTCGCTATGCTTGCGATGGACTATTAACACAACGCATTGACACACCTTTAATTAAAAATAATGGAAAGTTTGTAGAAAGTGATTGGAATGAGTCACTTTCAAAAGTTACAGAACTTTTAAAGTCAAATAATCCTGAAGAAATTGTTTTTTTATTAGGTGACTTTATTGATTTAGAAACTGCATATTTAACAAAAAAATTAGCTGACACATTAAACATAAAGTCAGTTGAATGTCGGCAAGACGGTTGCAAGATTCCCTTCAACCATAGGTCACAATTCTTATTCAACTCAAAGATTAATGGTTTAGATGAAACTGACTGCCTATTAATAGTTGGTAGTAATGTAAGAGAAGAGGCTCCAATTATAAATGCACGAATTAGAAAACAAGTAATGTCAAGAGATTTGCCTGCAGCACTCATTGGAGAAAATTTTGACTTAACATACAAATATGAACACCTAGGAAATGATGTAAATATTTTAACTGATATTTTGTACGATAAAAATGAATTCTGCAAAAAGCTTTTGGAAGCAAAAAAACCAATGCTTATAGTAGGACAATCTTTGTTAAATAGGGATGATTCAATTCAAATTTATTCTCTACTCGAATCCTTCATTGAAAAATTTAATATGGCAAACGATGAATGGAACGGGTTTAACGTTCTACAATTAAGTGCCTCTAGAGCAGGATCATTAGAAGTTGGTTGTTACCAGAAAAACAAAAATTTAGACGACATCATGGATGATGCGCGCAACAACAAAGTTAGACTGGTAATGTCATTTGGTGCAGACGAGATAAATTACCAACATTTTGAAAATAGTAAGATTATATATATGGGTACCCATGGTGACAAAGGTGCAAATGCAGCTGACATCATCTTGCCTTCTGCTGCATATACAGAAAAAGATGGCATCTACATCAATACAGAAGGAAGAACTCAATTCGCCAATAAAGCCAGTTATCCCCCTGGAGATGCCAAGGAGGACTGGAAGATAATTAACCAAATTAGCAAACTTATGTCTTTAGACTGGCCTTTCATTGATCAAGGAGATGTAAGATCTGCAATTTTTGATGATTATCCCCATCTTAATGAAAATTTTAATGATCAAACATGCGAATACATAAAACTTTTAGAAAATAAATCAAAAGATGAAGTTGAAATTACGCCTAAAGATACAAGAACTGCAAAAGAAAAAAAATCAGACACTTTTAATGAGAATATTAAAGATTTTGAAAATAACTCTGCTCATAAAATATATAATTTACCTTGGAAAGATCTCAGTGATCGTCAAAGAGAGTATTTAAGAAAATATAATTATCCAGAAACTTGGTCAGAATTTACCGAACATTATGGGTTCAAGGTAGTTAATGACATTAAGAAGAAAAATAACGTAGTTCTGCCATACGAAGAACAATATGCAAAAAGTTTAGGTAAGGTTTGGGATGATTTATCGTATAACCAAAAGAAATGGGCTTACACAAAGAGAAATAAAAACAACTTGATTGGTTTAGCAGATGATGCCAATTTTACTCCTGAAGGAATTGTGGTCATAAACGATAACCAAGAGGCTTATTACGCAAAGCCAAAAGAAATTTATTTTGAAAATGAAAAATTAATTCCAAGTATAAATGACTTTTACGTTACAGATACCATTTCACGCCACTCAAGTACGATGGCAGAATGCAGTAGGGCAAGAAAAGAAATGAGAAGCTCAATTAAAGAGAAAGCTTCCTAAATATGAATGTGTTACAGTCAAATTTTTTTGAATTAATAACAATAATATTTTATTGTATTTTAATCTTTGTACCACTTCTTGTTGGCGTCGTTTTAGCCTTATATGCTGATAGAAAAATATGGGCCGCTGTTCAAAAAAGAAGAGGACCTAATGTAGTTGGACCATTTGGATTATTTCAAGTGCCTGCAGATGGATTAAAATTTATATTTAAAGAAATTATTCTCCCTGACAGTGCCGACAAAACTGTTTTTTTAATTGCTCCAATTATTACCCTAGCTTTATCCATTGCTGCATGGGCTGTAATCCCTGTTCAAGCAGGGGTTGTATTAGCAAATATAAATGTTGGCATATTATATATTTTTGCAATTAGTTCTCTTGGAGTTTATGGAATACTGATGGCCGGTTGGGCTTCAAACAGCAAATACCCTTTTTTTGGTGCATTAAGATCCGCTGCCCAAATGGTATCTTATGAAGTATCAATAGGTTTTGTGATTGTAACAGTTTTAATGTGCGTAGGCTCATTAAACTTGAGTGAAATCGTACTTGCTCAAAAAAATATTTGGTTTTTCATACCACTATTTCCGATGTTTATAGTTTTTTTCATTTCTGCGCTAGCTGAAACGAATAGGCCTCCATTTGATTTGCCTGAAGCTGAGTCAGAGCTGGTTGCAGGTTATCAAACTGAATATTCGGGAATGCCTTTTGTTCTATTTTTATTTGGAGAATATATAAATATTTTATTAATGTGTGCCATGACAACTATTCTCTTCTTAGGTGGATGGTTGCCTCCCATTGATGTATATCCATTAAATGCTATACCTGGATTTGTGTGGTTCATTCTCAAAGTAACACTAGTTTTTTATATGTTTGCTATGGTTAAAGCGTTTGTCCCTCGATATCGATATGATCAGCTAATGCGATTAGGTTGGAAAGTATTCCTTCCTTTATCATTACTTGCTGTAGTACTCACATCGTCAATATTATTCTTTTTCAAACTTGCTCCAGGTATGTCATGAGATTTTTAAATTTTATAAAATCATTTTTATTAATTGATTTCATTAAAGCTTACTTACTAGCTCAGAAATATTTTTTTAAGAAGAAAGCAACAATCAATTATCCCTTTGAAAAAGGAAAACTTAGTCCACGCTTTAGAGGTGAACATGCTCTTAGGCGCTATCCAAGCGGAGAAGAGAGGTGCATTGGATGTAAGCTATGTGAGGCAGTATGTCCAGCTCAGGCAATTACAATTGAAACTGAGCCAAGAGATGATGGAACAAGAAGAACCACAAGATATGATATTGATATGGTTAAATGTATCTATTGTGGTTTATGTGAGGAATCGTGTCCTGTTGATGCAATAGTTCAGGGGCCAAATTTTGAATTCACGACAGAAACTAGAAAAGAACTTTACTATACTAAAGATAAACTTTTAGAAAATGGTGATAGGTGGGAAACAGTAATCGCTGAAAATTTAGAAGCTGACGCTAAATACAGGTAAATTTCATGTCAATCTCACTACTTACCTTTTATCTTTTTTCCGCAATTCTTCTGCTCTCATCTTTAATGGTGATTTCAACAAAAAATCCTGTTCATTCTGTTTTATTTTTAATTTTAGCTTTTCTTAATGCTGCTGGAATATTTGTTATTCTTCATGCAGAATTTTTAGCCATGATATTAATCATTGTTTATGTTGGCGCTGTAGCTGTTTTATTTTTATTTGTCGTTATGATGCTTGATTTTAAAACATCTCTTGAAAAAGATAATATTCTACAATACATGCCAATAGGTCTCTTAATTGGATTAGTATTTATTGCTGAACTTGTTATTGTATTAATCAACACGCGTTTAGATTTATCCAATATTCAAATATTATCTAACCCATTGGATAATTTCTCAGACCAATCTAATACTGAAGCTATAGGATCAATTCTTTACACTAATTATGTTTTATATTTTCAGTTATCAGGAGTAATTTTACTAGTTGCCATGGTTGGATCAATTGTATTGACCTTAAGAGATAGAGAAGGTGTTAAACGTCAAATTGTATCAGAGCAAGTTGATAGAAAAGGAAAAATTGAACTTGTAAATGTAAAATCAGGTGAGGGTGTTGATATATAATGATTGAACTTAATCAATTTCTAATTTTATCAGCTTTACTTTTCTCAATAGGTGTTATTGGCATATTCTTGAATCGAAAAAATGTAATTATCATTCTAATGTCAATTGAGATTATTTTATTGGCAGTTAATATTAATTTAGTTTCATTTTCTTATTTTTTAAACGATCTAACAGGCCAGATATTCTCATTGTTTGTATTAACGGTTGCTGCTGCAGAAGCTGCAATTGGATTGGCAATTTTGGTTATCTATAACCGAAATGCAGGTAGCATTGAGATTGAGAAAATAAATACCTTAAAAGGATAATATTATGATTCACAGCATTGTAAT
>CACDOH010000008.1 GCA_902554325.1 uncultured Pelagibacteraceae bacterium | reverse complement strand
ATTTTGAAATTCAATAAATGTGCTAGAAATAAAAAAAATACAAATAAATCAATCATTGAATGGATAAAAGAAAATAATTTTTCAAAACAATTTTCAGATCAATATATTTTTCCAATGGCATCAGCTATTTGGTCAACGCTAAACAATAAAATTACTGAATTTCCTGCATCTACTTTATTAAATTTTTTTGAAAATCACGGTTTAACGAAAATAATCAATCGCCCACAGTGGCTTACTTTAGATAATGGAAGTAAGGCATATATAGAAAAGTTTATATTTAATTCAAATATAAAAAACATTTATCTTTCAGAAAATATTAAAATTGAAAGAAAACAAAATAAAATCAAATTAATTTCAAGTAAATTTAATGTTGAATATGATTATGTAGTCTTTACCTGTAATATTAATCAAATAAAAAAAATTTTACTTAACCGAGACAAAGAAGAAGATTTGGTCATGAACAATTTCCAATATTCTAATAATAATGTCATTCTTCATCAAGATGAGCAATTAATGCCACTTAAGAGGGAAAATTGGAGCTCGTGGAATTCATTTGATTTTGAGAATAGGAAATATCTGACTTATTGGATGAATAGTCTTCAAAACTTGGACACCAAAGATAATTTATTTGTTACAGTTGGAGATATTTCAGATCTAAAAATAAAAAATGTACTTAAAAGAATTAATTATGAACATATAATTTTTTCTAAAAATACTTTAAAGGGACAAATAGGAATAGAAAAGATGCAAGGAAAAAATAATATTTTTTATGCCGGAGCGTATTTGGGATATGGATTTCATGAGGACGGGTTTGAATCGGGTGCGAGAGTTAGTACGAAAATAAATAATATTTTAAATGATTAAAAGTTATATATTTGATGGGACTGTCTTGCACAACCGATCATTTCCAAAAAAACATAAGTTTGTTTATAAATATACAAGCATTTATAACAAAGATGTTTTTAATTTTAAAAATGGCGCGTTTAACGAACTTAGTTTCACACTTTCTTATGATTTTAATTCCACATTTATAAATCAAAATATTATTCATTGGTTCCAGAACTTTATTAAAAAGCATGATATCAATAAAAAATGTGCATCTATAGATTTACTGAAAACGCCCAATTCATTCAAAAATTCTTTCAATCCTGTATGCTTTTGGTTTTTAAAAATAGAAAATAATATTATTGCCTACATAGCCGAAGTTACAAACACTTTTAGAGAAAAACAGACATATTATATTCATGATAATGGAAAAATAATTAATAATACAAATTGGTATGATGTATCGAAAATTATGTATGTATCTCCTTTTTCTGAAAAAATTGGTAAATATAAATTTATGTTAAAAAGCTTGCCTAATTTGGAAATAAAAATAAATCAATTCAATAAAAATAATAATTTAGAGATAATGACAAATTTAAAAGGTAAGATAAAAAAAACCAATACTATAAATTTTTTTATATATTTTGCAAAGTTGTCATTAAATTCATTGATGGTAATTCCAAGAATACATCTTCAAGCGCTCAAATTATGGATGAAAAAGCTCAGGGTTTATCCTCACAAAGGCAATGGTTATGCTGAATAAAATACTTAAAAGTATTATTAATAATTCATTCAAAAAGATTAGCTTTGGTTCAATAAAGATTACTTATCCAGATAAACACTTTTATAAATATGGAGATGATAATGACTATGCAGAATTAGAAATTCATTCATGGAAAGCAATTTGGCTATGCATAACTAAAGGTGACATTGGGTTAGCAGAATCTTATTTTAAAAATTATTTATCAACTCCAGATATATCAAAATTAATGATATTTTTTTCACATAATCTTAATGAAATTAAGACCATTGCAGGCGGAAGAAAGTATTTAAAAATGTTTTATCATCTTAAACATGCGTTAAATAAAAATACCGTTAAAGGAAGTAAAAATAATATTCAAGCTCACTATGATCTTGGAAACGATTTTTATAGTTTGTGGCTTGACAGAACAATGACATATTCAGCGGCTTTATTTGATGATCAAAAAATTAGTTTATCTGATGCACAAGAAATGAAATATCAAAAAATTATTGATAGTCTTGAACTCAAATTTGGAGACCATATTCTTGACATTGGTTGCGGATGGGGTGGTTTTATGGAGTATGCTGCTTCTAAGGGGTATAATGTCACTGGTATTACTATTTCTGATGAACAATATAATTTCTCAAAAAAAAGATTAAAAAAATATATAAGTAACACAAATGTGATAAAAAAAGATTATCGAGAATTTGATATGAAATTTGATGCCGTAGTTTCTATTGAAATGTTTGAGGCTGTTGGAAAGGAGTTCTGGAAAAGCTATTTCTTAAAAATTAAGAGTTTTCTAAAGCCAAATAAAAAAGCTTTAATTCAAACTATAACTATTGATAACAAGTATTTTAATTTTTATGAAAACAATATTGATTTTATTCAATCTTATATTTTCCCGGGAGGAATGATGGCAAGTGAGCAAAAATTAGAAATGATCACTAATAATTGTAACTTAACAATGATAAAGAAAAGATCATTTGCGCAGGATTATGCAAAAACACTGGATTTATGGCATGAACAATTTTTAACAAATTGGGAAAAAATTTCTAATTTAGGGTTTAATGGTAGATTTAAAAAAATCTGGTCTTTTTACCTTATGTACTGCAAGGCAGGTTTTCTGTCTAAAAGAATAAACGTCTCACATTTTACAATAAGCTAGGTAGGGAAAGCTTTTAATTTAAACAAGTGGTGGGCCCACTAGGACTCGAACCTAGGACAACTCCGTTATGAGTATTTTACCCATATTATCTATTATATAATAATATATTTTTAGTGCCAATTTAAATCAAATTTATCTGTAAGGCCTAACTTCGCAATTCTATCTCGCAAATGATCAAGTGGAATTTTTCTTTCATCCCAATTTCTTGAGTGTGTTTCACAATAAATAAATCCGATCCGTGAGAAATCTACTTCATCAAGTAAGTGATTAATTATTTCTACTTCATACCCTTCAACGTCAATCTTAATAAGATCTATTTTTTTATTTAAACTTTTAACAAATTCTGCAATATCAATTTCCTTAACTTCATAAAAAATATTTTCATCTATATTTGGTTTAGAAAATAATAAACTACTAGCCTGAGTTAGATCAGCTTTAGATTTATCAGATCCTTTATGGAGGTAAAGTTTGCTCATTCTATTTTTTATACCAGCAGCAAAAGGATATGTCTTAATTTTTTTATTGTTTAATGTCGTGCGTCTTAATATTGAATATGCTTCTATATTAGGTTCAAAGGAATGAACCTGATTAATATATTTAGACATTATTTGTGAAATTAGACCTACATTGGCACCGAGATCGATTGCAAGAGAATCATTTGGCAGTCTTTTTAAGTGAGCAATAAAATTCTCAGGTAATGTTTTTTCAGTTCGACGTAAGATTAAGTAAGCATAAAAGTACGGCAATATAATTTTCAATGTATTAATTATTATTTTTTTTAATATTGGAATCATAAAACTTTTCCAGAAAAAATGGTGGGCCCACTAGGACTCGAACCTAGGACAACTCCGTTATGAGCGGAGGGCTCTAACCAACTGAGCTATGGGCCCCTTTAATTTTGTTATATATAATAAATAAGCTTATTTACAGTCTAATAAGTTAGTTTTTATCTAAAAAGCTCTTGAGTTGTTTAGCTCTTGTAGGATGCTTTAATTTACGTAATGCTTTAGCTTCAATCTGTCTAATTCGCTCTCTCGTGACAGAGAATTGTTGACCAACTTCTTCTAAAGTGTGGTCTGAATTCATTCCAATCCCAAACCTCATTCTTAGTACACGTTCTTCTCTAGGAGTAAGCGAGGACAGTATCTTAGTAGTTGTTTGTCTTAAGTTGGAATTTATTGCTGCATCAATTGGGATAACAGCATTGTCATCTTGTATAAAGTCACCTAAATGACTGTCTTCTTCGTCTCCCACAGGAGTTTCAAGACTTACTGGTTCTTTTGCAATCTTTAATACTTTCCTTACTTTTTCAAGAGGCATGTTTAATTTGATAGATATTTCTTCTGGAGTAGGTTCCCGGCCAATATCATTTAGTAGAAGTCTCTGAGTTCTAACAATTTTATTAATAGTTTCGATCATATGAACAGGTATTCTAATAGTTCTCGCCTGATCTGCTATCGAGCGAGTAATTGCCTGCCTTATCCACCATGTGGCATAAGTTGAAAATTTATATCCTCTTCTATACTCAAACTTATCAACTGCTTTCATAAGTCCAATATTTCCCTCCTGAATAAGATCTAGAAACTGAAGTCCTCTGTTTGTGTATTTTTTAGCAATTGAGATTACTAATCTGAGATTAGCTTCAATCATTTCCTTTTTTGCAATACTAGACTCTCTTTCGCCCTTCTGAACATTGCTAACAATCCTTTTAAATTCATTTAATGTTAAACCTATGTTACTTGCTGATGCCCTAACTTCATTCATAATATTCTTGATACTATTTTTTTCTAACTTAACAAATTTTTCCCATCCCGAAAGTCTTGTAATTTTTCTTAACCAGTATGGGTTATTCTCATTGCCTACATACTTATCCAAGAACTCTTCTCGCGAGATTTTATACTGCATAGCTAAGCGAAGTAATTTACCTTCTAGTGACACAACTTCTTTATTAATTATGTATAGCTTATTAATCAATTCCTCAATTTTACTTGTATTAATTTGAAGACCCTTGATCAATTCAACAACAGATATTTTCGATAATTGGTAATTCTTTTCAGATCTTGTTGGAAATTCTTTACCCTTTTCTTGAAATGCGATTTTATCCTGTTGAAGCTTTTGTAACTTTTTAAAACTTTTATTTAACTTTTTAAAAGTTTCTAAAATAATGGGCTTTAATTCCTCTTCCATTATAGCAATAGAAACATTCAACTCGTCATCTGAATCTTCGTATTCTTCAACTGACTGATCTGTAGAGGTTTCTATCATAGGCTCAGTGTCATCCCCGTAAATTGCTGATTTTTTCTCAGCTTCTTTTCGCTTTCTGATCTCTTCCTTTTCCTCACGCTCTTTTCTTTTTTTAGCTTCTTTAATTTTTTTACTAAGTTCTTTTTTATTAGGAGACTCTTCAAATAAAGATTCAAGGTCTATAACTTCCCTGAGTGTAATTTTTTCCTCTACAATATCATCCCTCCAATCAAGGATTGCTTTTAATGTTAATGGACTTTCACATAAACCAGAGATCATAGCTTCCTGTCCAGCTTCAATTCTTTTAGCAATAGCTATTTCTCCTTCGCGCGAAAGAAGGTCAACTGTACCCATTTCTCTGAGATAAAGTTTTACTGGGTCGTCTGTTTTTTCTGTACCTGTTTTGGTACCACTTGCGTCTTCATCTTTATCATCATCATTATCTGAGTCATCTGAGTCAATAATATCAAATCCAACTTGTGATAACTTGGTTGTATATTGTTCAATTTGTTCAGAAGAAAACTTATCCTCTGGAAATGACTTTTTAATTAATTCATTAGTTAAATATCCGTCTTTCTTACCCTGCTTAATTAACTTCTTTATAATAGATTTTTCTAAATCTAAGACAGGCCCATCTTGTTCCATTGTTGTGGAAGCATTAGTTTCTGATACTTGCTTTACTTGTTTCTTTTTTCTTCCACGTTTTTTCATATCAATTTTTAGCCAAACTCTCTTTTTTTATTTTTAAAAAATTTTCATAGCTTTCTTGATCCATATTCTGTTCTAAATCTTTGAAAGCTTCTGACAGATCTTTCTTCTCAAGGAGATTATTATGTAAGTCAAGTAATCCTAAAAAGCTCTTTTCTACTATTTCAATATCACTTTTTATGACTGATCTGTAAGTTTTAAGCAAATTAGGCTTGTATATATAAGCAATCTCTTCCGTGAACCCCTTATCTAGTAAATATGACTGAAAGTCAAAATTTTCAAGATCTTTATCTGAATTTACTGAGCCAAATTCAATGATTTCTGATACCAATTTTGATAATTTAAGGTCATTAAAGCTAATTCTTCCCAATTCCTCAATATACTTCAATATAAGTAGTGGGTTCTCAATAATATGCATTAAAATAATTTTTTCTCTTACGACCGAGTCGTGACTAGATTGATTAACCCTATCACTATTATAAATTTCTTTTGAAACTTTATTATTAAAATAGCCCGAGTATGGAGCATTCTTTTGAAAATTCGATCGTTTAAGAATATTAATTTTATCATTAAATTCTTTTATGTAATAATCTTTTACTGTTTGGTTCTCAATTTTTCCTATCATTGACTTAATCCTTTTTTCAAATCCTGCTTTTTTTTCTGGAGTTGAAATATCATCCTTTTCCAGTTCTACCTTCCAAATAAATTCTGATAAAGAATATGAGTTGTTCAAAATCTTCTTAAACTCTTCAGGACTATTTCTTAATAAAAAATCATCAGGATCATAATCACTTGGCAATACACAAAACCTCGCTGATAAATCTGGTGATATGTTACTTAAAGCTAAAACTGCTGCACGCTCAGCTGCTTTTTGACCAGCTTCATCCCCATCAAACATAATAATTGGACTATTGCACACTTTCCATGCTCTTTGTAGTTGATAACTAGTGAGCGCAGTACCTAAAGGAGCAACAGTAGTCTTAAAGTCGTTCTGGAATAATGATATTACATCCATGTAACCTTCAACTATAATTAAATTTTCTACTTTTCTGTTCTCTTCAATTGCTAAATTAAGATTAAATAAGTTAAAACTTTTTTTAAAAATTAGGCTATCAGAAGAATTTATATATTTAATATTTGAGTTATCTATAGCTCTTCCTCCAAATGCAATTAAGTTTGATTTATAGTCTTTAATCGGAAACATAAGTCTGTTTCTAAAAAAATCATAATATTCATTTTCTTTATGTTTTGATTTTTTTATCAGACCTAACGATAAAGCATCTTCGATATTTATGCCTATCTTTTTTAAATGAATATAAAGTTCATTACTTTGAGATCCGGCAAATCCCAACTCAAATTTTTTCCACATATCACGGTTAACTTGTCGTTTGTCTAAATACTTCTTAATCTCCTCACTCTGATTCAGCATTGACATGTAAAATTTGTTTGCCTCGATCATAATATTTCTCAGACTTGCATAATTATTTTCTACATAATTAGGGTCCTTTATAATTCCAGTCTCAGGATTAAGACCTGCCTGCTTAGCAAGGTACTCAATTGAGTCAGGATATGACATATTTTTATGCTTCATAAGAAATGAAAATATATCGCCATGTTCTGCGCTACTAAAACAATGAAAAAACTCTTTATCATCATTTACTGTAAATGATGGCGTCTTCTCATTTTTAAATGGGCTTAAGCCAACATATTCATTCCCGCGTTGAGTTAACTTTACAAATTTACCAACAACCTCAGATACTCTGAGTCTTGACTTGATTTCAGTGATAAATTCTTTTGAGTATCTGGGCATCAACAAAGTATAGTACCTAATTACAGGAAAAAATAGTTAGCAAATTACAACTAATTTTGGAGCTTTTCCCTAATTAATTTACTTGCAAGAGACATATCTAATGAAGAAGAACTGTTATCTTTAAGGTATTTTATTACCTTGCCGATTTCTTTGAGGTTTGACGCATCAGTAGCATTGATTGCCTTATCACATATTGTGGCCGTTTCTTCTTCACTTAACTGTTTTGGCAAGAATTCATTGATAATTGCGATTTCTAATTTTTCTTTTTCTACTAGTTCAGTCCTACTTGCTTTTTCGAACATTTCGATCGAATCATTTCGTTGCTTAACCATTTTTTTTAAAAGTTGTATAATCGTCTCTTCTATAATTTCTGAGTCTTCTCCAGAAGAACGACTGGCTATCTCTTTATCTTTTATTGCGGCTATAATTAACCTTAAAGTATGGATTCTCTCTTTATCACCACTTTTCAGTGCCTTTGACAATTCATTTGTGATTATATCTTTCATACGTAACGTATAAGGAAACTACATCAACTAATCTGAAGTATCAATAAAAGTTAAACTAATATTTTATTATCTTACTGTTGCATCGGGCATTCATTTGCCTTAAATTCCAATAAATCTAGAATCATATTTATGTTAAAGACGAATAGGTTGAAAAAAGATCGTATAACCACTCGATCTAAACCTATTTTAGGTCAGCTTATTTTAGAAGACGGAACTTCTTTTGAGGGTATAAGAATCGGATCAAATATCAATTCTATTGGCGAAGTATGTTTCAATACTTCAATGACAGGATATCAAGAAATTATCACTGATCCATCATACGCAGGGCAAATAATTAATTTTACATTTCCTCATATTGGAAATGTTGGCACTAATATTCAAGATAATGAGTCATCAATGTCTTATGCAAAAGGCATCATAATTAATTGTGATATTTCAGATCCATCTAATTTTAGATCTATACAGCATTTAGATGCATGGCTTAAAAAAAAGGGTATTCCTGGATTATGCAATATAGATACAAGATCAATTACTAATAGAATAAGATCTAAAGGTGCTCCAAAAGGAGGAATAATTAAAAAACTTATAAATAAAGATCGTGAGAAAAAATTTCTCACAGAAGTAAAAAAATGGCAGGGACTTAACAATCTTGATCTTGCGATTGAAGTAACACGCAAAAAAATTCAGAAATTTAAAAGCAAATCAAAGTCAAAATTAAACATAGTAGCTATCGATTATGGTATGAAACAAAATATCTTAAATTGCTTACTAGAATTAAATGTAAATGTAATTGTTGTTCCTGCGAATACTACATCAGATGAAATATTAGAACATGAACCTAATGGGATTTTTTTATCGAATGGCCCTGGTGACCCAAAAGCTACGGGTAAATATGCTATACCAACCATAAAAGACTTTATTCATCAAAAAATTCCTATCTTTGGGATCTGTTTAGGGCATCAATTAATATCTCTCGCACTTGGCGCTAAGACAAAAAAAATGTTTCAAGGCCATCGAGGAGCCAATCACCCTGTTCAGAATTTAGAAAATAATAAGGTAGAAATTACATCTCAAAACCATGGTTTTGTTGTTACAGAAAAGTCTATACCTAAAAATGTAAAGATTACTCATAAATCTCTATTTGATGGAAGTGTTGAGGGTATAGAGCATAAACATAAAAAGATTTTTGCGGTTCAATACCATCCAGAAGCAAGTCCTGGACCTCATGACAGCCAGTATCTTTTTCAAAAATTTAAAAGAATGATTAATAATAATGCCTAAAAGAAATGATATTAAATCAATACTGGTGGTAGGCGCTGGACCAATCATTATAGGCCAAGCATGTGAATTTGATTATTCAGGCACTCAGGCTTGCAAAGCATTAAGAGAAGAAGGGTATAGAGTAATTTTAATTAATTCTAATCCTGCCACTATTATGACTGATCCTGATACAGCTGACGCAGTTTATATTGAACCAATCACTCCTGAAATTGTAACTAAGATAATAGCCAAAGAAAAACCTGATGTAATGTTGCCTACTATGGGAGGACAGACAGCATTAAATATTGCTATAGCTCTTTCTAACAATGGTACCCTTAAAAAATATAATGTTGAACTCATTGGAGCAAATCTTAAAGCAATAAAAAAAGCTGAAGAAAGAGAAAGATTCTATAAAGCAATGATAAAAATTGGTCTTGAATGTCCTCGAGCAGAAATTGCTCGAAATTTTAAAGATGCAAAAAAAGCCTTAAAAAAAATTGGACTTCCTGTGATTATTAGACCCTCTTTTACTTTAGGAGGTACTGGAGGAGGAATTGCAACAACTGAAAAGCAATTTGATGAGATAGCTAATTCAGGCCTTTACAGCTCTCCTATTAGTGAAATTTTAATTGAAGAATCTGTTGCTGGTTGGAAAGAGTATGAAATGGAAGTTGTCAGAGATCGAAATGATAATTGTATTATTGTATGTTCAATTGAAAATATAGACCCTATGGGTATTCATACTGGAGACTCTATTACTATTGCGCCTGCACTAACATTAACAGATAAAGAGTTTCAAATAATGAGGAACGCCTCAATAGCTTGTTTGAGAGAAATCGGAGTTGAGACTGGTGGTTCAAATGTTCAATTTGCTGTAAATCCAAAAAACGGTCGTCTAGTTATTATTGAAATGAACCCTAGAGTATCAAGATCATCAGCATTAGCATCTAAAGCAACAGGATTTCCAATTGCCAAAATTGCTGCAAAGCTTGCAGTAGGATATACTTTAGACGAGTTGAGAAATGAAATTACAAAAGTAACTCCCGCTTCCTTTGAGCCAACAATTGACTATGTAGTAACAAAGATTCCAAGATTTACCTTTGAAAAGTTCCAACTTACACAACCACTTCTTTCTAGTTCCATGAAATCCGTTGGTGAGGTCATGGCTATAGGCAGATCATTTCCCGAGTCACTTCAAAAAGCAATGAGATCTCTTGAAGTTGGATTAGATGGGCTTGATGAAGTAAAAACAAACATAAATAATAAAAAACTAAATAAAAAAAATATAATCAGTGAACTTAAGAAACCTTTAGCAGATCGTCTCTTACTAATTGCGCAAGCTTTGCGTTTCGGTAATTCAGTTAAGGATATACATAATGCTTCAAAAGTTGATAAATGGTTCATTGAGCAAATTAAGAGAATTATAGATAAAGAAATTGAACTTAAATCGAAGGGGTTTCCAAAAAAACCTGAGGAGATATTAAAAATCAAAGCATTAGGGTTTTCAGATAAAAAAATATCTCAACTATGTGGATTGAACGAGGAAAGAGTATTTAACTTAAGGAAAAAAAATAAAATATTCCCAGATTTTAAAAGAATTGATACTTGTGCAGCTGAATTTAAATCAATGACTCCGTATATGTATTCGACATATTCAAAAAATTATTCAAATGTAGATACCTGTGAGTCAAATCCATCAGGCAAGAAGAAAGTTATCATATTGGGAAGTGGCCCAAACAGAATTGGTCAAGGAGTTGAGTTTGACTATTGTTGTTGTCACGCATCATTTGCACTTAAAGAACTTAAATATGAAACAATTATGATTAATTGTAATCCTGAAACTGTATCAACAGACCCTGATACAAGTGATAGACTTTATTTTGAGCCGCTCGCTGAAGAGAATGTTTACGACATTATATTAAAAGAAAAAACGAAGGGAAAATTGCTTGGTGTTATAGTACAGTTTGGAGGTCAAACTCCTCTTAAACTTGCATCATTTTTAAAGAAAATGAGAATTCCAATTCTTGGAACATCAAAGGACTCTATTGATGCTGCTGAAGATAGAGAGAAATTTAAAAAGATTTCAGAAGACTTAAATCTCTTACAACCCTCAAATGGTATAGCCTTTTCAGAAAAACAAGCTTTCGAGGTAATTAATAAAATTGGATACCCTGCTGTTATTCGGCCATCATATGTTTTAGGCGGGAGAGCAATGGAAATTGTTCACAATAAAGATGAACTCAAGAAATATTTTAAAGAAGCGGTCATTGTATCTGGCGATAGTCCAGTATTGATAGATCATTACTTGAAAGACTCAATTGAGGTTGATGTAGACGCCGTATCTGATGGAAAAAAAGTAATTATTGCAGGTATTATGGAACACATTGAGGAGGCAGGAATACATTCAGGCGACTCAACCTGTACCCTACCTCCATACTCATTGTCAGAAAAAATAATAAAAGATATTGAAAAGCAAACAAAAAAACTTGCAATGGCCCTCAACGTGAAAGGGCTTTTAAATATTCAATTTGCTATACAAAATAATAATATATTCCTTTTAGAAGTTAACCCAAGAAGTAGTAGAACTGTTCCTTTTGTTGCAAAGGCAACAGGAAATCCTATTGTCAAGATTGCTCTAAATGTTGCAATGGGTAAGAAATTAGATAAAAGAGATTTCAAAGAAAGTAAGAAAGAATATATTTCGATTAAGGAGCCGGTCTTTCCTTTCAAAAGATTTCCAAATGTAGATACAATATTAGGTCCTGAGATGAAGTCGACAGGAGAAGTCATGGCAATTGATAAGTCATTTGAGGCAGCGTTCATTAAATGCCAATTAGCTTCATCAAATCCTCTTCCAAAAAAAGGTAATTTATTTGTATCTGTTAAGAATTCTGATAAGCCGAAAATAGTACCTATTGTTAGGTCATTTCAAAAACTTGGATTTAAAATCAAGGCTACGCATGGCACAGCTTCATATTTAATAGATCAAGGTATTAAGGTCAGTAAGATTAATAAAGTTTCTCAAGGTTCACCTCACATTGTAGAAGATTTATTAGATGAGAAAATAGACATACTGATTAATACAACAGAAGGCAGAAAATCTATAAATGACTCTTTTAGTGTAAGAAGAACAGCATTAATGAAAAGTCTACCCTACTTTCTCACTATATCAGGGGCAAGAGCGGCAATAAATTCAATTAAGGAGTTACGTAACAACGATCTTGAAGTTAATCAAATTACAAGCTTTCACTAGTCTAAGGGAACGTTGCCAAGTTTTTTTGTATTCTTAATTACAAATGCTGTTTTAACGCTTGAGATATTTTCATTGGGTGTGATATTTTGTGTCAAAAAATCATTAAATTCATTCATATTTTTAACAACACATTTCAAAATAAAGTCAATTTCGCCATTAAGCATAAAACACTCTCTTATCGCTTCCCATCCCCATATCTGTTTTTCAAATGCGCTCAAGCTCTCCTCATTCTGGTTCTTTAAACTAATAAAAATCCATGCTGTTAAGTCATATCCTAATTTTGTTGGATCAAGGTTAGCTCTAAATCCATCAATATAGCCATTGTCTTCTAAGTCACGTACTCTTCTAAGGGTCGGAGGTGGTGACATACTAATTTTTTTTGAAAGATCTAGATTGGATATTCTTCCCTCATCTTGAAGTATCCTTAGTATTTTTAAATCTACACTATCAAGAGTTTTTTTTACCATTAAGATACGGGCCACTCTGTTTCAAACGTGACATAATTTAATTGTAAGCATCGTCTTTCGTTTTTGATATATTTTTTTTCTAATCCATGCCATGAATCTTTTTCTGAAGTAAAAATATACCCGAAATTATTTCTATAAGGTAAGGTCTTTGCAACCTTAAGATCAGGAGTATAAAAATCAGTTCCAAGATTTTCGTTTTCTCCATACCTATTAACAAATAAAATTGATGACATTAATTTTTCTTTTATGTCGCAGTGCGGTTCAAGCCAAAAACCATTTTTATCAGCAATGACTTCAACCCTTACAAAGGAATTTGCTAGGTTTCTATTAATCATTTTTGAAATTAAATCAGTACACTCCTTTGATTGCATTTCTTTTACAAGCTCATACAATTCAGGATAATCAGAGGAATTTTCCTTTGTAATAAAAACCCTTAATTTGCTTAATAGGTTTTTTCCTGTTTTGTCTCCTGCTCTAGTACCATCAAATATCACATCACCTTCTGGAAATTCTATGCTATAGACCTCATCTATGGAAGTTTCTGATAAAGGTTTCTCCAATGTCCAATGACTAAAGGGTTCTTTGTAATGATTTAAATTATTTCTAAGTGCATTAATTAACGACATTATTATTTATTATAGCTCTCATTAATTGTTCTGGCTACTTCCATAGTTTCGTTCGTGTAAGAATTTGAATAATCCTCTAATTTATCTGTTAATATTTTTACATAGTTTTTTTTGACTAAAGTTGATAAGAAGCTTTCAATTCGATTATATCTTTTTGAGCTTGGTAGCTTGTATATAAAAACTGGTTTTTTTGTGGATACAGACTCAGATATGATTGAAACTGAGTCCGACGTACAGATTAGGTATTTTGAGTAATACATAAGAGCTAAGTAAGGATTTTCTTTTCCTTCCCAAACAATATTTTGTTTTGAGTATTTCTTTTTTAAATAATCTTTTATAAATTCTTCTGTTCTTCTTGAAAAAACAATAAACATTTGGACATCATTATTATTCATCACTTTATCTAGAGACTTTGCCAATTCGATAACATTTGATTGATCAAATTTGTAATTTCTGCTTTTACCACCAATAAAAACTGTACAAATTGGCTTTTGAATTGACCCAAAGCTGTCCTTCATTTTTTCTGCATGCTTATCAAGTAGTTTTGGTGTTATGTGATTAATAGCAAGATCAGTGGTGATGACATTGTGCCCAACTACATTGTCATGAGATGGGGCAACAACAATATCAAAATTATTTGTATTTATTCTTGGATTTTGAATATGGATAGAGAATACCTGTTTAGTAAATTTTTTTTTAATGAATAGTGAAGCATGAATGCTTCTTTTGCCACAAGAAATCAATATATCTGGAACTTTTGAATCTAGATTGAAGTCACTTAAATTCTTAAACATCATTTTTGACAATGGTAAAAAATTAACTGGTAGCTTATTCCATGGAAAATTAAGTTTAACCACTTTCAGTTCATAATTTACATTAAGTGCTTCGGCAAGGCCTCTGACTTGACTAATCATGCCGGCTGAGCCATCAGTCAAACACCATGCTAACTTATTAGTCTTGAAATTATTCATTTAGATATTACTTAGAATCTGAATATAAATATTCTTTTAATTAGTTTGATAATATATAGATTATACTAAAAGCCAAATGCATTCAAAAGTTCTCATAATTGGTTCAGGACCTGCAGGATATACAGCCGCTATCTATGCTGCGCGTGCTATGCTTGAACCTACCCTTGTGCAGGGAATTCAACCAGGAGGTCAATTAACAATAACAACTGATGTAGAGAATTATCCTGGTTACGGAGATGTTATACAAGGTCCTTGGCTTATGGAACAAATGGAAGTCCAAGCAAAGAATGTTGGAACAAAAATTATTAGTGACATTATTGAAAGTGTTGATTTTAAATCAACCCCCTTTAAAGCCATAAGTGAGTCTGGTAAGACTTATACTGCCGACTCAGTAATCATTTCAACAGGTGCTCAAGCAAGGTGGTTAGGTCTAGAGTCTGAAAAAAAATTTCAAGGATATGGAGTTTCTGCTTGCGCTACATGTGATGGCTTTTTCTTTAAAGAAAAAAAAGTTGCCGTTATTGGCGGAGGCAATTCAGCTGTAGAAGAAGCCTTGTATTTAACTAATTTTGCATCGACAGTTTATTTAATACACCGAAGAGATGAATTGAGAGCTGAAAAAATACTTCAAGATAGACTTTTTAATAATGAAAAAATTAAATGTATTTGGGACCATCAACTGCAGGATATTCTAGGTGATGAAGATCCTCTTAATGTAAAAGGTATTAAAGTCAAAAATGTAAAAACTAACGAGGTTCAGGATATTGAATTAGACGGAGTATTTATAGCAATAGGACACGATCCTGCTACACAAATCTTCAGAAATCAAGTTGAGATGGATAATGAAGGCTATATTATTACAAAACCTGACTCAACTCTAACAAATGTTAATGGTGTTTACGCAGCTGGTGATGTAAAAGATAAAACTTACCGTCAAGCTGTGACCGCAGCTGGCATGGGATGCATGGCTGCTCTTGAGGCAGAAAAGTTTCTAGCAGAGAAATCTTAAATTATTTTAAATTTTCTAAGTAGGTCCGCATGCGAGAACATGCTTCTTCTAAATTTTCATCTGAAGTAGCATACGAAATTCTAAAATATCCCTCAAGTCCAAACGCGGATCCTTGAACTACAGCAACTCCAGCTTGCTCCAATAAAGAGGTCACAAATTCTTGATCGTTGCTAATTATATTACCCGAATTGTCTGTCTTACCAATAATGTTCTGACATGAAGGAAATACATAAAAAGCACCTTCAGGTTTTCTGCATGAAATACCATTCATACTATTCAATTCAGAAATTAGTTTGTCTCTTCTTTTCTTAAACACCTTAGATCTTTCAGCTATAAAAGAGTTATCACCATTTAAGGCCTCTACGGAGGCTGCCTGGCTTATAGAAGTTGGGTTACTCGTTGATTGTGATTGCAATTTACCCATTGCTTTAATCAAATCCTTGCTTCCCCCAGCATACCCTATTCTCCACCCTGTCATGGCATAAGCCTTACTCACGCCATTTAGAGTTAGAGTACGATCTTTAAGAAATGGAGCAACGCATGCAAGCGTATGAAACTGGACGTCATCATAAATAAGATGTTCATATAAATCATCAGTCATTATATTAACGTGAGGATGATTTTCTAAGACCTTAGATAAGGCAATAAGCTCACCTTCCGTATAGCAGGAGCCAGTAGGATTAGAAGGTGAATTTAAAATAAACCACTTAGTTGATTTATTTATTGCTTTTTCAAGTTGATCAGGTGTAATTTTAAAGCCTGCTTCTTCCCCGCAAGTAATGATGATTGGCTTAGCGTCAAAATAATTTACTACATCAGGATAGGTTACCCAATAAGGTGCTGGAATTATAACTTCATCTAAAGCATCTAGTGTTACGGCCATTGCATTAAAAATAATTTGCTTACCGCCTGTGCCTACAGATATTTCATTTAATCCATATTCCAAATTATTTTCTCTTTTGAATTTTGCCTGAATAGCCTCTTTTAGTGCGGGTGTTCCATCAACTGCAGTATATTTTGTATCGCCGTCTTTGATTGCATCAATAGCTGCTTTCTTAATGTTATCTGGCGTGTCAAAGTCTGGTTCTCCTGCTCCTAAACCAATTATATCTTTACCTTGAGCCTTTAACTCCCGAGCTTTCTGGGTAACCGCCATAGTAGCTGAAGGCTTTATTCGTTTGATGCTTTTTGATAGAGTTACCAATGTTTTTTCTCCAATAATTGTTATTTGATTAATCAGCAATTATATTAGAAATTAAGTATACTCAACTAAAATTGAAAAAATACATAATTAATGCCTAATACTGAGCTACTAAAAGTCACATCCGAATATAGCCCTGCAGGAGACCAGCCTCAGGCCATCGAAGAAATTGTGAAAAGCATTAACGGGAATGAAATGGAGCAAGTTTTACTTGGTGTGACAGGATCAGGTAAAACATTCACTATGGCCAAAATCATTGAAAGAGTTCAAAGACCAACATTGATTCTTGCTCCCAATAAAACTTTAGCTGCTCAGCTTTATGGTGAGATGAAGTCTTTTTTTCCAGATAACGCAGTTGAATATTTTGTCTCGTATTACGATTATTATATTCCAGAAGCTTACGTGCCGAGATCAAATACTTATATTGAGAAAGAAGCCTCAATTAATGAGCAAATTGACCGAATGCGACACTCGGCTACGCAGTCATTGCTTGAAAGAAAGGATGTTATTATTGTTGCGAGTGTATCATGTATTTATGGAATTGGCTCAGTTGAAACATACCGGTCCATGACCATAAAGCTTGAAAAAAACCAAAAAATTGGACGTAATGAAATTATACAAAAACTTATTACTCTTCAATACACACGCAATGATACAGATTTTCACAGAGGCACTTTCAGAGTTAGAGGAGACCTTATAGAAATATTTCCCTCTCATTATGAAGACAGAGCATGGAAACTATCACTTTTCGGTGATGAGCTTGAAGCAATAAGTGAATTTGATCCCTTAACGGGGAAAAAAACGGATGAACTAGAAACGATAAAGATATATGCAAATAGTCACTATGTTACTCCAAGACCTACATTGCAAACTGCAATTAAACAAATCCGAAAAGATTTAGAACTCAGAGTTCCAGAATTTAAAAAAGAAAATAAATTAATTGAAGCTCAACGAATAGAGGAAAGAACGCGTTTTGATTTAGAAATGATTGAAGCGACTGGAAGTTGCCCAGGAATTGAAAATTACTCGAGATATTTGTCTGGTCGTAAACCAGGTGAAGCGCCGCCAACATTATTTGAGTACTTGCCTGAAAATTCATTATTATTTGTAGACGAAAGTCATGTAACAGTACCACAGCTTGAAGGCATGTATAAAGGTGACAGAAGCAGAAAAACAACACTTTCCGAGTATGGATTTAGACTTCCATCTTGCCTTGATAATAGGCCATTAAAATTTGAAGAATGGGAAGCAATGAGACCTCAAAGTCTTTTTATTTCTGCTACGCCAGGGCCTTGGGAAATGCAGAAAACTCAAGGTTTATTTACTGAACAAATCATTAGGCCAACTGGACTGATAGACCCAGATATTGAGATTCGGCCTGCTAAAACACAAGTTGAAGATCTTATTTCCGAATGTAAAAAAATCATTGATATGAAATATAGAGTTTTGGTTACAACTTTGACCAAACGGATGGCTGAAGATTTATCAGAGTATATGCACGAGAATGGAATTAAAGTTAAGTATATGCACTCAGACATCGATACTTTAGAAAGAATTGAAATAATTAGAGATTTAAGAAAAGGTATGTTCGATGTTCTAGTTGGAATTAATTTACTTAGAGAAGGACTCGATATACCTGAGTGCGCGTTAGTGGCTATTCTTGATGCTGATAAAGAGGGGTTCTTAAGATCTGAAAGATCGCTTGTTCAAACCATTGGAAGAGCAGCTCGAAATGTTGATGGCCGGGTGATTCTTTATGCTGATAAAGAAACGGAGAGTATTAAAAAAGCAATAAAAGAGACTGATAGAAGAAGAGAGATTCAAAAACAATTTAATCTAGAAAATAATATCACTCCTGAAACTATTAAAAGAGATATTAGTGATATTTTAGAGAGTATATATGAAAATGATAGAGTTAACGTTGAATTAGACGGTGAGAATAAGAATCTTGTAGGAGATAATTTGCAAAAGCATATCAAAGGGCTTAGAAAGAACATGATTGATCTAGCCGATGACTTGAATTTCGAGGAAGCCGCTAAGTTAAGAGATGAAATAAAAAGGCTTGAAAATAATCAATTAGAATTGCTACCTAATAATCTCAGACAATATAAAAAGAATAGAAGAAGTAAAAGGAAGTATTTCACATAAATGTTTGTCGATATTTTAATACTTTTGATTGGACTTGTCTTATTGCTTTATAGCGCTGACGTAATGATAAATTCCTCAGATTTAATTGCAAAAAAATTTAAACTGTCACCTATTCTTATAGGACTAACAATTGTTGCATTCGGTACATCTGCTCCCGAATTAGTTATTACCTTATTCGCAGCTTTTAAAGCAATCCCAGCGACAGATGCGATAATTGGTAACATTATTGGCTCAAACATTGCAAATATTCTACTTATTTTAGGCACTGCCTCACTTTTTTTTAAAATAGATTTAAGCAGTATTGGACTTAAAGATAATATTTTTTTGTTAATACTGACATCCTATTTTGCAGCAATGTTCTATTTTGCGGGCTCTCTAAGCTTTGCAATTATTATTGGATTAATAGTTTTTGTAATACTCTTTTTGAATTTACTTAAAAATTATGAGTCTGATAATGAGAAAGAAGAATTCAAAGATTTTGGCAATAGAACTTACTTAATTCTTTTATTTTCATTTATTGGCATCTTTATCGGTGGGAAAATATTTTTAGATAGTTCACTTAATATATTTACAACTTTTGGAATAGAGGAAACAATTATAGGAATATCTATTTTAGCCATTGGCACTTCGCTTCCTGAACTAGCAACTGTAGTAATTTCTTATATAAGAAAAAAAGGCTCTATTGGCATTGGTAATATCATTGGAAGCAATATAATGAATATTCTTTTTGTTTTCTTGCCAGGAGCAATAATTGTAAAATCAAGAAACTTGGATTTTCCATTAGAAAATATTGAAATTGTACATATTAATGTCTTGTTATTAGTAACATTAATAATAACAGTAATGTCGTTATTGAAATTAAAACTAAATATAATATTTGCTTTGGGTTTTCTTGCGTCGTATGCGATATATATAGGATATTTACTATCATGAAAAAACAAACCATTTTAATTACAGGAGGTGCGCAAAGAATTGGCAAGGCTGTTGCTTTAAGTTTGAAAAATAATAACCTCAATTTTATAATTCATTATAATAACTCGATTAAAGAGGCAAAAGATTTAAAAAATACTCTCCTAAAATCTGGAAATCAATGTGAAATAATTAAGTGCGATTTAAATAAACCAGGTCAAGTTTCAAAAATAATATCGAAATCAAAAAAAATTTTTGGATCAGTCGATTTTCTTGTTAACAATGCTTCACTATTTTTAAATGACAATATTGAAACACTCAGTGATGGCTTGTGGTACGATCATATGAATATAAATTTGTATGCGCCTTTATTACTATCCAAAGAATTTAAAAAGCACTTACCAAGAAAGTCCAATGGACATATCATAAATATTTTAGATCAAAATGTAGTCAACGCTGACACTTCATTTCTTTCTTACTCAATTGCAAAGGCCGCTCTATATGCAGCAACACCAATTTTAGCTAAATCTTTTGCTCCAAATATAAGAGTTAATTCAATTGGACCCGGACCAACTTTAAAAAATATTCATCAATCAAAGAAACACTTTGATAAGTCATTGAACAATACAATTTTAAAGATTGGTTCACCTCCAGAAGAAATAGCAAAATCAGTTAAATTTTTGCTTGAATCAAAGTCAATTACAGGCCAATTTATAGCCGTTGACGGGGGAGAGCATTTATCATGAACCATAAAAATGTACTAAAAATTAACGATTTAAAATCAAATACGGATTTAGTAGATCCGTTGTCAGGATATGATTTGATATTTTTAAATGATTTTATGATTGATGCAAACATTGGTGTCTACAAACATGAAAAGTTAAAACGACAACCACTTCGAATAAATGTTATTGCTAAAGTTAAAAATCCTAAAACAATTAACGACAGCAGATTGCAAAGTGTTGTTTGCTATAATCAAATATCAAAAAAAATTAAAAAAATTATAGGTGCTGGCCATACAGTTCTTCTTGAGAAATTGGCTGAAAAGATATTTCAGGAGTGTTTCAAAAATAAAAGAATTGAGACAATGAAAATTAGGCTAGAAAAATTAGACGCAATAAAAGAGGCTGCGAGTGCTGGTATTGAAATTGAGCGCTCACGCGCTTAAAAATGAATAGTACAGAAAATCTAAAAGAAATTATAAATCAATCTCCTACGTCTGCAGGCATTTATAAAATGCTGAATGAAAAAGATGAAATACTCTACGTAGGAAAAGCCAAGAATATACAAAATCGTCTCAAAAGCTACCTGAATGCTAGCAATTTATCAACCCGCATAAAAAGAATGGTAAGTAAAATATCAACTATTGATGTTGTGATTACACAAACTGAAAAAGAAGCATTACTCTTAGAGGCAAATTTAATCAAGAAACTAAAGCCACCATTTAATATACTTCTTCGTGATGACAAGTCTTTTCCTTATATCTTTATTAACCATGAACAAGAATATCCTCAAATTACAAAACATAGAGGTAAGCAAAAATTTAAAGGAAAGTATTTTGGTCCTTTTGCAACAATCAACTCTCTTAATTATACACTAAAGATATTACAGAAAGTTTTCTTACTGCGTTCATGTGACGATACAATATTTGAAAACAGATCAAAACCTTGTCTTCTTTATCAAATAGAACGCTGCAGCGGTCCTTGTGTGAATGATACAATTAATAAGAAAGACTACAATTCAACAGTAAAAAATGCTGAAAATTTTCTTTCAGGCCATCACAGCACTCTGCAGGCAGAGCTCTCAAAGAAGATGGAAAGAGAAAGTGAAATTTTGAATTATGAAAAAGCTGCAAGCTATAGAGATAAAATTGAAGCTTTAACTCAAATACAAAGTCAACAAAATATAAACTTGCATGACATTAAAAATACTGACGTGATATCTATTTCAAGAAAAGGAAATAAATCTTGCGTGCAGGTATTCATATACAGATCAGGCCAGAATTGGGGGAATAGATCATACTTTCCAAAACATGGAGAAGAAGTCGAAACTTATGAAATATTAGAGAGGTTTATAGTTGATTTTTATACAAAGTATTCACCTCCAAAAAATGTACTCATAAATAACCCCATTAATAATTCTAAGCTCATTAAAAATTCTCTAAAATCGATTTATTCTTATCAGACAAATTTTTCAATCCCAAAAAAAGGTAAAAAATTAGAAATCATTAATTATGCAATAAGGAATTCCGAATTATCATTAAAAAATCATATTACCCGGTCATTTTCTGATAAAGAAAATTTAAAAGCCTTAAAGAAAGATTTAGGAATTGCCCATGATATTAATCGAATAGAAGCTTTTGATAACAGTCACTTATTTGGCAAAAATGCTGTTGGTGCCATGATTGTATTTTCAAACGAAGGTTTTGATAAAAAATCTTATAGAAAATTTAATATTGATTCAAACAAGGTTAAACCTGGAGATGATTATGGCATGATGCGGCATGTTCTCGAAAGGAGGTTTTCTTCTGAAGCAATAAAAAATCAAAAAAAATATCAAAATTTACCTGAGCTTCTCATAATAGATGGTGGCAAAGGCCACTATGATTTGGCTAAAAAAATATTAGAAGAAAAAAATTTAAGTGAAATTAAATTAGCGTCAATTTTTAAGGGCGAAGGAAGAAAGGAGAGCCTAGATCAAATTATTTTCAATGATCAGAAAAATTATATAAAAAAAGATACACCTTCATTTTTCTTTATGCAAAGGCTCAGAGATGAATCACATAGATATGCTATTGGTGCTCATAGAGACAAAAGAAAAAAAGAAATGCATACATCAGAATTAGAACCTATTGAAGGTTTGGGAAGAGTTAGAAAAAAGCTACTACTGAATCATTTTGGGTCAGTTAAAAATATAAAAACGGCATCATCTCAAGATATAATGAAGGTTAAGGGAATAAGCAGGTTGCTATCAGAAAAAATATATGCTTACTTTAATGATTGATGTCCAAATTGCCAAACATATTAACAATTTCAAGAATAGTACTGCTTCCAGTCCTAATAATATTTATTTTCTCTGATTCAAATTTAATAAATTTCTTATCAGTAGTTTTATTTATTATGATGTCGATTACCGATTATCTTGATGGGTTAATTGCTAGAGAGACAAAAAATACATCAAATTTTGGAAAAATGCTTGATCCCATCGCTGATAAACTTTTCGTAGTTCTTATCTTGATTACTTTTATTTCAGATGGGATGTTGCTGGGAATACATCTGATACCTGCATATCTAATTATAGCTAGAGAAATATTTATTTCTGGCTTGAGAGAATATGCATCAAGTGATGTTAATAAAAAAGAAATACTTGTATCAACTTTAGGTAAATATAAAACTGCGGCTCAAATGAGCAGCTTATTTTTGATACTAGTAGCTGATGTTTACAGCAGCTTATTATTAATTAATAATTTTGGTATAGCACTTTTATGGATTGCCATGATCGCATCGATACATAGTGGATATCAATACTATAGAAACATTTTTTGACTAAGATCTTACTAGATCGTGATAATCTTGCATGAACTGAAAATTTTGACTTTCATCACCGGTCTTAAATTTAATGTTATCAATTGATTGTATAGGAGTGATTTCTGCAGCTGTCCCAGTTAAAAAAGCCTCATCATAGTTAGCTATTTCATCCGGCATTATATGTTTTTCCTCAACTGAAAATCCTTTTTTTGTTACCATTTCAATAACTGTTTGCCTAGTAATGCCATTTAGAAAACAATCTGGTATGGGCGTATGTATTGTTTTATCTTTTATGAAGAATATGTTCGCTCCAGTTCCTTCTGCCACATAACCTCTATAATCAAGCATAAGAGCATCATTGTAACCATTGCTCTCTGCATATTCCTTTGACATTGTGCAAATAACATAAGGACCTGATGCTTTAGCTTCACATGGAGCTGTATCTGGTGCTGGTCGTTTCCAGGGTGATGTAATCAACCTTAGGCCTGCTTTTCTATCTTCAATTTTGAAATATGATGCCCAATCATCCCAAACAGCTATGGCAACATTTATATCAGCATTAGAAGTAGATAGTCCCATCTGCTGACTTCCACGCCAGGCAATTGGACGTACATAACAATCTTGATAACCCATCTTACTGATTAGATCATCTTTAGCCTGATTAATTTCTTCCTGAGTATAGGGGATTTTTATGCCAACTGTCTCAGCTGACTTAAATAGTCTTTTCGTATGTTCTTCAGATTTAAATATTTTTCCTTTATAAGCCCTCTCACCTTCAAAAACAGAACTTGCGTAATGAAGTCCTTGGGTAATGACATGACATTTAGCATCATTCCATGGAATAAATTTGCCATTCATCCATATAAAGCCATCTCTGTTATCAAATGGTGGTATTTCCATATATTTTTTTTAGTTTAAGAATAGATTACATAACAGAAAAACTCCTTGATTAATATATATTTTTATCGTAACTATGTCATAATGGCTGACTTAAATACATCCAATAGCAAAGCATCTTCTCTACTCTATCTGCGTGAAGACCGTATCAAAATTTCATTAAATAATTTTTTTGAGGCCAATAGAATATTTGAAAAAGAAATATTTAATAACTTAGACGATGAAGGTCTTGGTATGGCTGATATTAGGTGTCTTTTAATAATACATCTAAATCCCGGGATAATATTTAATGAACTGTTAAATATTCTTGATATTAGAAAGCAAAGTTTGAATAGAGTTTTAAGAATTTTATTGAAAGAAAAATTTATTATTCAAAAAATTAATTCTAATGATGGCAGAAAAAAGAATTTATATCTTACAGATGTTGCTAAAGACAGGTTGAATGACGTTATTAAACCTTTAATAGATAAACTCTCAAAATCTTATGTTAAATCTGGGGCTAACGCTGTTCAGGGATTTAATATGGTTGTAAATAATTTAATAGAAAAAAATAATGAATAATCTGCAGCATTTACTCATTGTTGATGATGATGACAAAATTAGAAACCTTTTAAAATCATATTTAATAGAACATAGCTTTCTTGTATCTACTGCATCTAATGCGGAAGATGCCAAAGAGCTACTTAGATATATAATTTTTGATCTACTAATTGTTGATATCATGATGCCAGGTCAAGATGGCTACGAGCTCACAAAGGATATAAGGCAATCATCTCTTACGCCTATAATCCATCTAACGGCTATGAATGAGTCAGAGAATAGAGTTCATGGACTCGAAATTGGTGCTGATGATTATTTAAGTAAACCATTTGAACCAAAAGAATTACTATTAAGAATAAGAAATATAATTAATAAAACATCAACTAAAAATTTTAAAAGTAAAATCCAATTAGATAATATAGTTATAGATTTATCAAATGGGTCTATAAAAGGAAGAACAGCAGACTTATCACTTAATCAAAATGAGCTGAAAATTTTACAACTGCTGTCTGCTGACCCAGGAAAGTCATTTTCTAGAGATCAATTAATAAAAGAGTTAAATTTTTCACAGGAACGTACATTAGATGTGTGTATTAATAGATTAAGAAAGAAAATTGAAAAGAATCCTAAAATACCAAGATTTTTGAGAACTAAAAGAGGTTCAGGATATGAACTGTGGATTGATTAGGTAATGTTTAGAAATTTACTTCCTACAAGCTTACTAGGTCGAACAATTTTAATAGTTTTATTTCCTATCGTCATGTTTCAGTTAATTATTTTATCTTACTACTATAATAGTTTATGGGAGCGTACCCTCAATAGACTTTCAAGATCAGTTGCAATGGAAATACAAATGGTTACCAGACAATATGATGAAGATAAAAATTCTCTAATTGATAAAATTGAACTACAGGAAATATTTCTGTTCGATGTAAATACTTATGATGAGCTAAAATTTTTTATTGAAACAGAAAGTTATAATACACAAATTCTTGATAGCTTTAGTCAAGAACTAGCCACAAGAATTGAAAATCCTTTTTCAATCAAAGAGACGCTCAATGATACGATTGAAGTAATAATACAATTTGAGTCTTCATATATGATGATTAATTTTCCGAAAGATAGAATAACTACTGCTAGAAACCATATTTTTCTTGGTTGGCAGATTATCTCTGCACTTATATTAGTTCTAATTTCTTATTTATTTCTAAAAAACCAAGTAAAACCAATTAGTAACTTAGCAAAAGCAGCAGAGCAATTTGGCAAAGGACAAGAGTTAGATAATTTTAAAATTTCAGGAGCTCTTGAAGTTAGACAGGCTGGTAAGGAATTTATAAAAATGAAAAATCGAATATTAAAACAAATTGATCAGCGATCTCTAATGCTTGCAGGGGTAAGTCATGATTTAAAGACACCATTAACCAGAATGAAACTAATAATAGAAACACTAGATAATAAGGATATAAAAAAAGATATTAATGATGAAATTAATCATATGAATGAAATGCTAATTGAATACCTCGATTTTGCAGCTGCTGATGATTCAAAAGATAGGTCAGTGATTAATCCTATAGAAGCTATAATTAAAATTAAAAATGATGTTCATTTTAGAAACCACGAAATTGAATTAGAGGTACTTAACGATGAGGCTGTAACTGTAAATGAAAATGTATTTGTGAGGTCAATTACAAATATTTTGAATAATGCGATTGATAAAGCAGGTAGAATTATCATCAAAGCTGAAGTCAATAGCAGAATGATTAAAATCAATATTCACGACAACGGCCCTGGTATTGATGATGAAGAAAAAGCAAATGTATTCAAGCCCTTCTATAGGATTGACAAGAGTAGAAATCAAAATAAGACAAATTCAGGTTTAGGTCTAGCAACAACTAAATCACTTCTTGGCTCAATAAACGGAAAAATAAGTTTGCACGATAGTTATTTAGGGGGCTTGGAAGTGGCTATAGTAATACAAAATTAATTAGCCTTACTGAGCTCCTTCGATCTTTTCCTTGCTTTATCTATGGCTTTAGAAATTAACGTACTAAGGCCATTTTTGTTTTCTAATATTTTAAGTGCAGCTTCAGTTGTACCTCCCTTACTAGTAACACTATTTTTTAAATGTGTTGGACTATCTTTTTCATTTAAAAGAAGGAGAAGAGAACCAAGAAAGGTTTGAAGAACCATATTTTTTGAGTTTTTGAAACCAGACTTATCAGCTATTTTAATAAGCGTTTCAATGAAAAGAAATATATAGGCAGGGCCGCTTCCAAAGATTGCTGTGAAATCATCAATAATTCTCTCATTTTTAGTTTCATTAATTTGCCCAAGTAATGAGAGGAAATTCTTAACTATTTTTTTCTGATCACTCTTAATTGTTTTATCAAAACAAATGAGAGTTGTACCCATATTAACTGATGCTGGAGTATTTGTCATAGCTCTAACAATACCTTTATTAAAGGTAAATATTTTTTTTAAATCAGAAATCTTCTTTCCTGCTACAATTGACACAATAAGAGAATTGGATAAAAATTTTTCTAAAGAACTGTTAATTGCTGAGTTTAATTGATTTGGTTTAACAGCAATTAATGAAATAGATGGCACAAACCCATCTTGAAGTGACTGAATATTTTTCCTTATTTTAAGATTATGTTTTGACTTTAACTTTTTTAATTTTGGTGAGATTTTTTGTTCAATAATTAAAATATTTTTTGAAGATATCTTATTTTCAATCAATGAATTAAGCACTGCATAGCCCATATTTCCAGCGCCAAGAATAAGAAATTTTTGTTTTTTAAGATTTATCATTTGACTTTTGAGCTGATGTATTTTTTCTATCCTCTTTAAATTTATTCATCGTTTTGATCTCATCTTTAAAAGATAAAGAGATCTCATATAAACTTATACAGATGTCTGTAACTTTATTTAATATTTTATTTCTACTATACATAAATGGTGCTAGGTTATTCTTATATCAAATTTAAAATAGCGTGATTTATCTTAGTTTTCCATCTATTAGTCCGATTTTTTTCTCAATAGGTCCACTTGAAATTAGATGGTACTCTTTAGCGTACATAGTGGGTTTTATATTTGCTTGGCGATACATCAAATACTTGTCTTCTAACAAAAAAATATATGACGTTAAAGCTAATATAAATGAAAAATTAGTTGATGACTTAGTATTCTATTCAATTTTAGGTCTTATAATTGGAGCTAGAGTTGGATACGTATTATTTTATAATTTTGCATACTACAGCGATAACGTTGTAGAAATATTCTACCTATGGCAAGGAGGACTGTCATTCCATGGTGGATTAATAGGTATCATAATTGCTGCTTTACTTGTTTCAAGAAACTTTAAGTGCTCTTTTTTTGAAGTTAGTGACTTAATATGTGTTTCTGCTCCTGTTGGCATATTCTTTGGGCGAATTGCAAATTTTATTAATGGTGAGCTTTATGGACGGCCAGCAAATTTTTTGTTTGGCATGATCTTTCCAAATGCAGATGACCAATTTCGGCATCCCAGTCAGCTCTATGAGGCATTCTTGGAAGGCCTATTGCTGTTCATCATATTAAATATACTTATCTTTAAATTTTATAAACTTAGGTCTCCCGGTTTTGTTTCTGGAGCCTTTCTCTTATTATACGGTGTATTTAGATATTCTGTAGAGTTTACTCGTGAGCCCGATGTACAAGTTGGATATATTGCCAACTTCTTTACTATGGGAATGTTGCTTTCTGTACCAATGATTATAGCTGGTTTGATCATCTTACTTTTAGCAAATAAAAAATGATTAAAGATAAATTGCTTAAATATCTCCGTAAAAACCCTTATATATATTTTGATGAATTTATTCAACTAGTGCATTCTGATCAAGATCATGGGTATTATGTCTCTGAGGAGATGATTGGCAGTAAAGGTGATTTTATAACTGCTCCTGAAATATCGCAAATGTTTGGTGAAGTAATAGCAATCAAGATTCTTCAGGTTATAAGTAAGAATAATATCAAACACTTTAATTTAATAGAATTAGGTCCTGGAAGGGGAACTCTCATTATTGATATTTTAAGAGTGTTAAACAAACGATTATCTTCTAAAATAAATATTTCGCTTCACTTTAATGAAATTAACAAAAATTTTATCAAAAACCTAAAATTACAATTTCCAAAATGTAAATTTCATTCAGTAATTGGTGATTATCCTGATCGATATTCTTTTTTTATCGCAAATGAATTTGTAGATGCACTTCCCTTCAGACAAATAAAAAAAAGAGACAACATATATTATGAGACAGTTATAAAAAGATCATTAGATGGAAACTTAGAATTTGATATTGAAGTTGCAAGAACTGAAAGTGAAATATATGTAAAGTCTAGAATTGATTTAAAAAATAATCAGATCTTTGAGTACTCTCCAAAAACAATAGAAGCACTTAATCAAATTATTAATTTTTTAGAGAAAAATAAAGGATATCTTCTATTAATTGACTACGGATACGTAAACCATCCTTTAAAAAGTACTATCCAGTCAATTAAAAATCATAAAATGACTGATGTATTAAATAACATTGGAAAACAAGACATAACTTACCATGTGAATTTTGATTGCTTGATAAGTATTCTAAAAAATAAAAAATTTTTAGAATACAGATTTCAGACACAAGCAGATTTTTTGAAATTTAATGGCATTGAGGAAAGAGCAAATCGATTGTGCAAACAAAACCCAGGTAAAGCTGAGGAAATAAAAACACAATTAAACCGGTTAATTGATAATGAACATATGGGGAAACTGTTCAAAGTATTGGAAGTTGAGATATAAATGTTTTTTTCAAAAAATCTACGTGATGTTGATCATTGTTTTTTTTCAAGAATTGGCGGCTATAGTAAAAAAAAATATTCATCACTAAACTGTGGCAAAGGTTCAAATGATAACCGTCTATCGGTAGAAAATAATTTAGAAATAGTTCACAAGTATTTCAACCTTCCAAAATCAAAGTTGATTACAATGTACCAAACACATTCGAATATATGTAAAATTGTTGAGCCTAAATTGTTGAAAAAAGAGTATAAGTGTGACGGTATCGTAACAAGACATCCCGATATAATATTGTCAGTTCTGACAGCTGATTGTGCTCCGATCTTATTTTATGATGAAAAAGAATCAATTATTGGAGCTTGTCACGCTGGTTGGAGAGGAGCCCTGAATGGCATTATTGAGAATACTCTATCAAGTATGAGGCTACTTGGTTCAAACATTAATAATGTGAGTTGTGCAATTGGACCATGTATAGGGCAAAGCTCTTATGAAGTAAAATCAGACTTTCTCAGATCATTCTTGGACAAGTCGATCAAGAATCAGCAATTCTTTATTAAATTAAATGAAGATAAATATCTATTTTCCCTAAAAAATTTCATTACATTTAAGCTTGAAGATCAAGGCGTTAGAAACATAGATACTTTCGCAATTGATACTTATAAAGACGAACACCTTTGTTTCAGCTACAGGCGTTCACTTCATAAAAAAGAGGATGATTATGGTAGAATGATTTCAACAATTACTATAAAAGGAGATCATTCATGAGAATTATTGCAGGAAATAGTAATTTACCTCTTTCTAAAAGCGTCTCTGATTATCTTGGTGAGAACTTAACGAATGCTTCCATACACAGGTTTGCCGACGATGAAGTTTACGTTGAAATTAAAGAAAATATACGTGGTGAGGATGTATTTGTTATAGAATCTCTATCCCATCCTGCTAACGATAATCTTATGGAGCTGCTAGTAATTATGGATGCTTTAAAAAGAGCATCTGCAAAAAGAATTACAGCTGTAATTCCTTATTACGGTTATGCACGACAAGATAGAAAGCCTGGCCCTAGAACACCTATATCTGCGAAATTAGTTGCTAACTTAATCACAACTGCTGGGGCTGATAGAGTTTTAACATTAGATTTACATGCTGAACAGATACAAGGTTTCTTTGATATCCCTACTGATAATCTTTTTGCAGGACCAGTTTTTTCAAAAGATATAAAAGAAAAATATGATATTGGAAACTTAGTTGCAGTTTCACCTGATATCGGGGGAGTTGTAAGGGCTAGAGCTATTGCTAATAAGCTCGGCGCTTCAATAGCCATTGTTGATAAAAGGCGATCTAAACCCGGTGAGAGCGAAGTTATGAATATTATTGGAGATGTTAAAGGAAAAGACTGTATTATTTTAGACGACATAATCGACTCTGCGGGAACGATTTCTAATGCAGCTAATAAGATAATGGATCTTGGAGCTAATAGCATAACATCCTACGTAACACACGGCGTACTTACCGGAAATGCTCTCGAGAGAATAAATAATTCAAAATTATCTGAGTTGGTAATTACCAATTCTATTAATAATCAGGATATATTAAGTAATGGCAACAAAATACGTTCTATTGATGTATCCAATCTATTAGGTGAAGCGATAAAAAGAATCTCTGAAGAAAGCTCGGTATCCAGCCTGTTTGATTTTTGATTAATATGCTTGCCATATATGTAAATTTAATCTAATTACCACATCATTATTATGTCAAAAGAAACACATTTAGATGCAGAAATAAGGGTAGAATCTGGAAAATCAGCAGTTAAAAAAGTCCTTGCTTCTGGTAAAATTCCCTCTGTTATCTATGGATTAGGTGAAGATTCTCTTAATATTTCCCTTGATAAAATTTCTGTCCAAAAAGAAATCAACTCGGGTGGATTCCTTACAAGAATCATTTCTCTAAATATCGCAGGTGAGAAAAATCTCGCAATCCCCAGAGATGTTCAATTTGATCCACTTTCAGATCAACCAGTTCACGTGGACTTTTTAAGATTGGCAGAAGACTCAAAAATCACTCTGGATATACCAACTCGATTTATCAATGAAGAGTCATCTCCCGGGCTTAAGCGTGGTGGAGTTCTTAATGTTAACAGAAGAACTGTGCAATTAAGTTGCCCAGCAAATAATATTCCTGAAGAAATTGTATTTGATTTGGATGGTCTAGATATTGGCGATACCATCAGGATATCAGCTGCAAATTTATCAAGCGATATTACTCCTACAATTAGTGATCGTGACTTTACTGTAGCATCGGTCGCTGCACCAACTGTTGTTAAAGAACCTGAAGCCCCAGCAGAAGGTGAAGAAACAACTGAAGAAGGAGCAGAAACAACTGATGAAGCTAAAGAAGCATCAACTGATGATGCTAAAAAGGAAGAAAATAAAGATTAATTCTTTACCTTTCAACAAATATATAATTTCTATATTCTTAAACGTATGATTGCTCTAATTGGTTTAGGAAACCCCGGTAAGAAACATTCCTTAAATAGACATAATATAGGATTCATTGTTATTGATGAACTCAATGATAGTAATGAAATTATTAAAATTGAAAAGAAATTCAACGGTGATTTAACAACTTTTTCTATCGGCAGAAAAAAAATAGTCACATTTAAGTCATGCGATTACATGAATGAATGTGGTGGCAGTATTGCAAAACTCGTTAATTTTTACAAACTCAATCTAGACTCAGTTTATGTTTTCCACGATGACCTTGATATTTCTCTTGGAAAAGTAAAAATCAAGAATGGTGGCTCACCCGCTGGTCATAATGGATTAAAATCCATAGACTCACGTATAGGCAAAAATTATAATAGAGTAAGGGTTGGAATTGATCACCCTGGAAGCCGTGAATTGGTTAACAGGCATGTTCTAGGCAACTTTAAAAAAAAGGAGTTGGAAATTGTTGATCAATTAAAGATCAGTATTTCATCGCACTTAAAATTCCTGATATCAGAAAATAAATCTCAATTCTTAAATAATATTAAATTATAATATGGGATTTAAATGTGGAATTGTTGGACTACCTAATGTTGGAAAATCAACTTTATTTAATGCACTTACCAAAAAAATTTCAGCTGAAGCCGCCAACTATCCCTTTTGCACAATAGAACCAAATGAGGGTACTGTAATAGTTCCTGATGAAAGAGTTAACACTCTAACTGAAATAGCAAAATCAAAAAAAACTATACCTACCTCACTGACATTTTTTGATATAGCAGGACTTGTTAAAGGTGCATCAAAGGGTGAAGGATTAGGAAATAAATTCTTATCACATATAAGAGAGGTTGATGCAATCATACACGTGGTTAGGTGCTTTGAAGATGACAATATAACTCATGTAAGTAATAAAATTGACCCCTTGGATGATATTGAAACAATAAATACTGAATTAGTTTTATCCGATATTGAATTACTAGAAAAATTAAAATCTGGTTACGAAAAACAAGCAAAAAAAGGTGATAAAGATGCAAAAATAAAGATCTCAGCAGCGGAACAGTTACTTAACCATCTTGGGAAAGGTGAGCCAGCAATTACAATTGAAAATTTAGCTGAGATAAAATCAAATTCGTCGGAGTTTAATTTAATTACGTTTAAACCAACAATCTATGTGTGTAATGTGAATGAAGAGTCAATTATAGATGGGAATGAATTCACAGAAAAAATTAAAAATAGTTTTAACAATGAAATTATTCTTATTTCTGCAGAAATAGAGTCCCAGATTTCCTCATTAAGTGATGAAGATCAAAAGGAGTATGTACAGAGCTTAGGTTTAGAGGAGTCGGGTTTGAATAAAATTATCCGTAGCGGCTACAAAACGCTAAATTTGATTACTTATTTTACTGCAGGTGAGCAAGAAACGAGAGCGTGGACCATAGAATCGGGGACAACAGCACCGCAGGCTGCAGGAAGGATTCATACTGATTTTGAAAAAGGTTTTATTCGAGCTGAAACTATTGCGTATAATGATTACATTGAATGCATGGGTGAAATAAAAGCAAAAGAACAAGGAAAGATGCGCAGCGAAGGTAAAGAATATACTGTACAAGATGGTGACGTAATGCATTTTTTATTTAATAATTAGATATGGAACATAAATTAGTATTCCCGACTTATGAAGAAATGCATGAGAAAGCTGTAAAGCTTGGACACTTAATAAAAAGTAAAAATATTAACTTCGATAAAATGGTTGTTGTTTCTAGAGGAGGCTTTGTACCCGCTGCAGTTATTGCTTACACTCTAGGCATACAAGACGTGGACATTGTTTCCATACAAAGTTATATTCATCGAGAGGCAGGCGAGGCTATTGTTCACCGCGCTCCAAAAACAGACGAAATAGTACTCGTAATTGATGATATTGTAGATAAGGGTGGAACGGCAAAAGCTCTTAAAGAATATATGCCTAATATGCATTTAGCTGTGATTTATGCTAAGCCTAGAGGGCTACCATTAGCTAGTACGTATGTTGAAGAAATAACTCAAGATACTTGGCCTGTCTTCCCCTGGGATGAGGAAGACAAAGCCAATCATTAAGTAACTTTAAAAGATGAAGTAGAGTATGGATAATGCTCCGATTACAATAGATCCTGCATTCAGATCTTCATGTCTACCACTTAAAGCTTTTATCACTACATAGGCAATGAAACCTAGAGCTATACCATGAGCAATACTGAAAGTTAGAGGCATTAAGACAGCCGCTAAAACTGCAGGAGCATATTCACTCACATCGTCCCATTCTATATCGCGCAAATTCTTCAAGAAGAAAGTTGCAACAAAAACAAGCGCAGGCGCAGTTGCAAAAGCTGGTATACTTTGAGCTAATGGAGCAAGAAATAAACATATAGCAAAAAGAATTGCGACTGTTACAGCTGTAAGGCCTGTTCTGCCACCTTCTTTAATACCAGCTCCTGACTCAATGTAAGATGTTGTATTTGATGTTCCCACTAAAGCACCAACCGTCGTCGCTGCAGAGTCTGCTAAAACAGCTTTACCAATACCTTCGACATTTCCATCTTGATCAACTTTTCCTGTCAGGTTGGCAACTGAAGTTAGCGTTCCAGCAGTATCAAAGAAATCTACAAAAAGAAACGCAAAAGCTACACCAATAAACCCAGCTGTCGCGATGAGACTAAAATCCATTGAAAATGCGTGAACAGCTGGAGGTATAGATCCCACTACGCCATTAATTGCACTGACCCCTGTCATCCAGGCAACAACGCTTACCACAAGTATTCCAATAATGATTGAACCCGGCACACCTCTCTTATCGAGAATGGCCATTATTGCAAAACCAATTGCAGCAAGAATTACTGGCATGGAGCTTACATCTCCAAGCCCTACTAAAGTTGCTGGGTTATCGACAACAACACCTGCATTTTTTAAGCCAATAATTGCTAAGAATAAACCAATACCAGCACCTACTCCAAACTTCATGCTTTTTGGAATACTGTTTATAATCCACTGACGCGCAGGAGTTATAGATAATATAAGGAAAGCAATACCTGCGATGAATACTGCTGCAAGTGCCTGCTGATAGGAATAACCCATTCCAAATACAACACCAAAGGCAAAGAATGCATTAAGCCCCATTCCTGGAGCAAGTGCTATTGGCCAATTAGCCCATAATCCCATAACCAAGCAACCAACGACAGCTGCGATTATAGTTGCAACAAATACACCACCAAAATCCATGCCTGTACCATCGGTTGATAATATTGCTGGGTTAACAACAATGATATAAGCCATTGTTAAAAATGTTGCGAGTCCTGCAAGAATTTCTGTTCTTACACTCGTCCCATTTTCATTTAATTTAAAAATATTTTCTAACATTAGATTCCTCCATCAAATAAGTTAAATCTTACATTAATCAAAAATGCATTTCGAGATAGATTTATACTGCTTGTGGATAACGGTCGCTTATAATTTACTATAAGGAAAAAAATTAAATAATTGAAATAATGAGTATATTTATAATTTCTTTAGTGTGACTCTTTCCAAATTTGCTTATTTGTGAAATATAGCAAGAATGAAAGTATTAAAAGGTAAGTTATAACTTTAAAACCGATTCTCTTACGCGCCTCTAATTTAGGTTCAGCTGTCCATGTCAAAAACATAGTTACATCTCGAGCCATTTGTTCAGGAGTTGCCGCTGTTCCGTCACTATACTCAACAGCATCAGCTGAAAGTAATTGCGGCATAGCAATTTTTTGTCCCTTAGCGTAAATATTGTAGTATACACCATCATCAAGAACCATGCCCTCAGGGGCATCTTCATACCCAAGCAGTAATGAATAAACATAATCTGCTCCACCATGTCGTGCTTTAACCATTACAGAGAGGTCCGGAGGATATGCTCCACCATTAGCTGCTCTTCCTTGTTGTTCATTTTCATAGGGACTGACAAATTTATCTGACAAGATAGCTGGTCGCATAACTACATCACCATACTCATCTGGAGCGCCCTTTACCTCAAAAGCAGCTGCCATAGCTTTCACTTGCGCCTCAGAGAACTCAGGGCCACATTCAATAATATCAGCTCCTGATCGGGCTATTTCCCTGAAAATTTCAAGAGAAGTTTCTTTGTTTGGATCTCCACCAACTGTATAAGTCAAGAAAGCTGCATTATTTTGATTAAAAGCATTTAATAACGGTGAGTTAGTCATATCTTATATCCTAAACGTTCAGCTATTATTCTAGAATCTTTTGCTGAGTCTCCGCATGAGTCGACTACTATGACTGTGTCCTTACTTAAAGACGGAGCAATTTTTATTGCTTCAGCAAAGGCATGTGAAGGCTCTAATGAAGGACTTACAAAACCTTCCATTTTGCTAACCAATTGAAAAGCATCAATTGCTTCTTCATCAGATGCCGATGTATACCTGGCTCTTCCAGTTTCTTTAAGAAAACAGTGCAGTGGAGAAACACCTGGATAGTCTAAACCCGCACTAATAGATGCTGTTTCTTCAATCTCTCCCTGATTATCTTGAATTACATATTGTGTTGCCCCGTGAAGAACGCCTAAAGGAGAATTGTTAGTAAGAGGGGCTGCGTGCATTGAAGACCCTTCAGGTCCACCAGCTTCTACTCCAATTAATTCAACATTATCATGATCCATCCATTCATTCCAAAACCCAGCTGCAGAGGATCCCCCTCCGACACAGTTAATCAGTTTCATGTCTTTAGGGATCTCACCAAACTCATCAATCACCTGTTTTTTCATTTCCCGTGAAATTTGTGCAGTAGACCATGCACATATTTTTATAAATATTGTTGGTCCAACTGTGCTTCCTACACACATGTGGGCCTGTTCATTTTCACTAGTCCACCATCTCATACATTCGGAAACAGCATCTACAAGTGTTTGCGATCCTGAGTCAACAGGAACAACTTCGGCACCATAACTTCTCATTGAAAATACATTAATGGATTGTCGCTCGATGTCTTTAGAGCCCATAAATATTTTACATTTCAGATTGAATTTTGCAGCAGCCATGCTCAGCATCTTTCCTGCATAACCCGCACCTGTATCTCCACCGATATAAGTTTTTCCTAATCTTTTACAGATAAGACTATGTACTACCGCGTTATATGCTTTATGTGCTCCGCCAGTAGCTTTTGAAACAAGCTTGCAATAAATTTGTGCTCCACCAAGGTGTTTAGTGAGGTTTTCTAGTTTAATGAAAGGAGTAGGAGCTCCTATAAAGTTTTTAAAATAGAAGTCTCTCTCTGCAATGAAGGTTTCGTCATTTCTAAGTTTCTCAAATTCTCTTGTTAATTCCTCAATGGGATGATTTAAACTTTCTGCAATCTGATTTCCACCAAATTTTCCTCCCCAGTATCCATTTTCGTCATGCTGATCAATAAGTGGAATACCCTTTTGTAATTCGATCATATAATATTTTTTGCTTTATCTATAAATTCGGTAATTAATTGTTTATCTTTTATACCCTCTGAATCCTCAACACCAGAACTAACATCAAAATAACTAGTCTTTTTAAGGCTTATAGCTGAGATTATATTGTCTTTATTAAGTCCTCCTGACAGAAAAAAGTTCTTAGTTATCGATAAATTCTCAATTATCTTCCAATCAAATCTATGGCCAGTCCCTCCTTGAACATCAGCTTGAGGAGGTGAATCAAGTAAGAAGTATTCTACAAATGGTTCGTATTTAACTAACTCATCTAAGTCTTCAGAGGAAGAAATACCAAAGGCCTTTATGATTTTAAAATCATACTCTAATTTTATTCTTTCGACCATTTCAAGAGTCTCTTGGCCATGCAATTGAATATATTGAAATCCAATTCTCAATAAATCATCTAATAACTTATCATCAGGATTTACTGTAACAGCTACTGGTATGGTCAGATCTTTTATCTCATGTAAAATTTGCTCACAATTCTCAATGGCAATATTTCTGTGAGATTTTTGATAAAAAATAAATCCTATAAAGCTTGCACCAGCATCAATTGCATGCTTTGCAATTTCTTTATTTTTAACACCACAAATTTTAATTTGGATATCACTCACGTTATTTCTGAATAAATATTTTCAGCTGCTATAGCAGGATCTTGAGCATTTGTTATTGGTCTACCTACAACTAAAATATCAGCCCCAGCTTCAATAGCTTCTTTTGCTGAAAGTGTTCTTTTTTGATCATGTGATACATCTTCCTTACCTCTAATTCCTGGAGAAATTATTTGTAGTTTACTTTCATGAGTATTTTTTACTTCTACAATCTCTAGAGGGCTGCAAACTATGCCGTCCATCCCACAATCAACAGCAAGTTGAGTTAGTCGTTTGACATTCTCCTTAATGGATTTTTCAATACCAATCTCTGAAATAAGCGTATCATTAAAACTGGTAAGCATGGTTACACCAATCAATTTAGCTCTGCTATTAAATTTATCTCTTACGTTTACACATTCAATTAGCATTTCTGAGCCTCCTGAAATATGCAAAGTAGTATATTCGGGTTCAAATTGTAAAATATTACTAAGCGCCTGTTTAACTGTATTAGGAATATCGTATAATTTTAGATCTATAAAAATTGGAATTTCTAATTTTTTTATTTTTTCCAGTCCTAAAAGACCGGATGACGTAAAAAATTCTAAGCCTAATTTAATCCCTCCTATATGGGGGGAAATTTGGTTAACTAATGCCACTGCCTTATCAATATCACTTGTATCGATAGCGCAAAAAATAGGATTATTAGTCAAAACAAATTATAGGTTAATCGCCTTTTTCCTGTAAAACAGAGGTGTTGTTTTTTGAATTTAATTTAAGTCTTAACTCTTTTCCAGTTTTAAATCTTGGAATAAATTTCTCATCTACTTGCACTGCTTCTCCAGTCCTTGGATTTCTTCCTGTTCTTTCTTTTCGGTGTTGAACTGAAAATGCCCCAAAGCCTCTTAACTCTACTCTTTTGCCCTCAGCCAAAGAGTGTGTGATTTCATTAAATATCGTATTAACTATTCTTTCTACGTCCCTGACAAATAAATGAGGATTAGCTTCCGTAATATTTTGTATAAGTTTAGATTTAATTAAGCTCATATAATAATTATATGTTATTGAGACTTATTGTAAATAATTGAATGTAATGAATATTTAGTCTTCTTTTTTGTCTCTACCAAGAGCTTTTCCTAAAATGGCCCCAAGACTTGCTCCACTATCCTTCGAGCCGTACTTTTCCATTGCTTCTCGTTCCGTAGTTTCTTCCATCATACGTACAGACAAACTAATTTTATAACTTGCTTGATCAATATTTGTTATTGTAGCATCCAACTTATCATTTTTTGCCCATCTTTCAGGACGAGCATCAGACTTTCGAAGAGCTAATTCACTTCTTTTAATTATCGATACTGGTCCTTTTTCACCAACACGTACCTTTAATCCAAAATCACCAGTTTCAACTACATTACATGTAACAATATCACCTTTACTTTTACCTTTTAATTCATCAAATGGATTTCCATCAATTTCTCGTATAGAGAGTGATACCTTGTCATTATCATTTGTAATAATTTTAGCCTTAATACTATCACCAACTTTATATTTCTTAATTTCTTCCTTAGGATCTGCGTCCCATGAGAGATCTTTGCTGAATATCGCTCCGTCTATTTCTCCCTCGAGGTTACAGAAAATAATTCCATCTTTTATATTTGTAATATTTGCTTCCATTATGCTGCCAACTGGGTTGGCTTCATTAAACTTTTGCCAAGGATTTGGTGTTAATTGTTTAATTCCAAGACTTAACCTTCTTTTATCATGGTCAATTTCAAGTATTTGGCAGTCAACAGATTGGGATCTAGCATATAAGTTTCCTGGTTTGGAGTTTTGTCTTTGACTCCATGTAAGCATATCTTTATGGCATAGTCCCTCAACGCCATTCTCAATTTCAATAAATATACCATATTCAGCAACATTTGTAACAACCCCCTTAACTTTGTCATCAACATTAAATTTTTCTTTAACTAAAAGCCATGGATCACTCTCTAGCTGTTTCATTCCCACTGAAACGCGATTTTTTTCTGGGTCAACTTTGATAATTTTGACTCGTACTTGCTGATCAATATGTAAAACTTCAGATGGATGGCCAATTCTTTTATACGTAATATCACTGCTATGAAGAAGAGAGTCGTATCCTCCAAGATCCACAAAGGCTCCATAATCGGTCAATGCTTTTATTTTTCCTTCTACTTCATCACCTAATTTAAGTTGTGAAAATCTCTCTTGTCTAACCTCTTTGTGCATCTCTTCTAAGACTGCTCTTCGGGATACTACAATGTTATTCCTTTTTACATCCATCTTGAGGATTTTAAATTTCTGTGGAATATTCATTAAATGACTAACATCTCTCTGAACTCTTGTATCTATCTGTGATCCCGGAAGGAACGCAGTAACACCAATTTCAACTGATAATCCGCCCTTAACTTTTCCTGTAATGACACCTTCAATTAATTTTTCAGCTTCAAAAGATTTTTCAATTTCAGCCCAAATTTCTTTGGACTTAGCTTTTGATCGTGAAAGTATACAATCGCCGTTATGATTTTCAATCTTGTCTAAATAAACATCTATTTCATCACCAACTTCCAATTCTTTTTGATCTTTTCTAAATGCAAATTCGCGTTTTGAGATTCTTCCCTCGATTTTTGCTCCTATATCAACTATCACTGCGTCATCTTCAATTTCGGAAATAGTCCCTTTAATAATTGTACCTTCTTTTAATTTTGAATTTTTAATTGACTCATTGAGGATTGAGTCAAACTCTGTCATTTGATTATTATCTACGGACTCTTGATTCATACAGTTTTTGTTTATAGTATTATCTCTTTTAATGCGTTAAAAACCTGTTCTATATCAATATAAGTGGTATCTAGCAATACCGAATTTGCTGCTGGCATTAGAGGGGCAATTTTTCTTGTCATATCCTTTCGATCACGAGAGTTTATTTCACTAAAAATCTTACGATAACTTGGATTTTTCGCATTTTTTCTGAGCTGCTCTTGTCTTCTTTTGGCTCTTACTTCTGCTGCCGCCCACAAAAAAATCTTATAGTCTGCTTTTGGAAAAATAATTGTACCAATATCTCTACCCTCAATAATCGCAAATTTTTTGCCGCTCCCATACTTTTTTGGGAAACTTCTTTGGAGTGTAACTAATTTATTCCTTACTTGTTTCTTTGCCGATATTATTGAGGATATGTTATCTACTTGACTAGAGTAAAGTTCTGCAGAGCTGAGATTATCTAAATCGATATATTTAATACATTTTAAAATTGCTTCAGTATTATTGAAACTAATATTTCTTTTGATGATTTTTAGTGCTAACGCGCGATATAGCTTACCACTATATAATACAGGTGACTTAAATGTTTTTGAGATTTTTTTAGCTAGTGTTGATTTTCCTACTGAAGCTGGCCCATCGATTGCGATTATTTTTACCATTAATTAGTAGACAATTTTTTTAGATGTTTCTTAAAATCAGGATAACTTATTGAAATACAGGACTCGTCATCGATAATTAATTTATTTTTAAAAATAAGACTTAGAATTACAAACGACATGGCAATTCTATGATCACCATATGTTTTTATTTTTTTTTGATTAATTAGCTTTATTTTGTTGGATCCTTTAATAGATATATCATCCTTTTTAGAAAATACTTTGTATCCTATTTTTGATAAATTTGTTATTATACTCCTTATTCGATCACTTTCTTTATGTCTTAATTCTGATAATCCTCTCATAACTGTTACACCCTTGGCCTGTGACGCCGCAATGGAGAGTATTGGATACTCGTCTATTAAATAAGGAGATAAAGATGCTTTTATTGTAATCGATTTTAGTGAGCTGTGCGTTACGTTAATGTCACCAACATTTTCACCAGATACTGTTTTATTTTTTTTTACTCTTATCTTACCCCCCATCTTTTTTAGTACATCGATAAAAGCAATTCTAGATTTGTTAAGTGCTATATTTTTTAGAGTAATTCTAGACTCTGGAATAATTAATGCTCCCACAATAAAAAAAGCCGCACTGGAAGGGTCACTTGCTACTATCATATCTCTTGGCTTTATTTCATATGGGCCATTAAGTTCAATTGACGTCGAGCTTTTGCTCAATATTTTCTTTTTAAACTTGATTTTAAGATAACTCATTAATCTTTCTGTATGATCACGTGTATTTCTTTTTTCAATTATTCTAGTTTTTCCTCGCAAGTTAAGAGCTGATAGAATAATGGCAGATTTAACTTGAGCGGATGCTTTTTGCATAACATGCTCCAAAGGAATAAGATTTATGTCACCTTTTATATGGAGTGGTAAAAAATCTTTTTTAGTAAGCTTTATTTCCGCCCCCATTTTTTCAAGAAATATTGATAGTCTTGACATTGATCGCTTACTCAAGGAGTCATCGCCTATAAAGGTGCAGCTTATCGGATTAGAAGCAACTGCTCCCATCATTAAACGTGCGCTTGTGCCACTATTACCACAATCTAGTACTTGAGTAGGTTGAATATAACCTCCGGTTCCATTACCATACACAATCCATTTTTCATTTTTTTTAATTATTTTTATGCCCAACTCCTGTAGAATATTGAGGGTTCGCATTACGTCATCTGACTCAAGTAAATTTGAAATTTTTACTTTGCCTGTAGAAAGTGAGGCAAAAATTAGAGCTCTATGTGAAATAGACTTATCTCCAGATATTTTAATTGAACCTTTTAATTTAATCACTCTTGTATTATTAATTTAATAAATTAGGATATTTTTTGATAATACTGTATATTTTTTTATAAATTGTCAAAATTTTAACCAATAAATTATTTAGAAATTATATATGCCAGACATAAAATTTGGAAAGAAAGTTGTTTGCAGTAATTGTGAAGCAAAATTTTATGATCTTAATCGAAAACCAGCTGTTTGTCCGCACTGTGGCACTGAATATGTAGACCCATTAAATGAGACAATAACATCTACAGCAAAACAAGTTTTTATCGATGATGTTGATACAGTGAATGACGATAACTTAGTTGGAAGTAATGCAACGGAGTCGATCGCTGATGTAACAGAGATAGAACTTAATGATGAAATAGACGAAGATACAATTACTCTTGAAGACGCGGAAGTAGATAATGAAGTTATGACTGGTGATGTTGACATCGATCTAGATAATGGCGAAACTAGTGAAGGAATTGATCAAGACTAAATATGGGGCTGTAGCTCAGCTGGGAGAGCATCAGCATGGCATGTTGAGGGTCACCGGTTCGATCCCGGTCAGCTCCACCATTAAAATTTGAACGTGTCACCCAAGTAAAATTTTCTTGCTTCTTTATTGCCAAGTATTTTGTCACTTGTTCCATGGGCTATTATTTCACCACTAAAAAGAAGATAGCTATAGTCACTGATATCTAGCACCTCTCTTACCTGGTGATCAGTGATTATTACAGAAATACCTTTTTCTTTGAGTCTATTAATTTCAGACTTGATATCGTTAATAGAAATGGGATCCAGTGCTGAGAAAGGTTCATCAAATAACACATAAGATGGGTTGGTCCCAAGAAGTCTTGCGCATTCACACTTTCGCCTTTCGCCACCAGATATTTGATGAGGCATTGCATTTCGTAAATGAGTTAAATTAAATTCTGCCAATAGCTCCTCAAGTCTGTTTATTCTTTGATCTAAGTTGAGTTTAGTTGTTTCTAATATAGCCATAATATTATTCTCAACACTTAAGCCTCTGAAGATGCTTGGCTGCTGGGGTAAATAGCCAAGTCCAGCCTGAGCTCTTTTCCACATGGGAAGAGTAGTAATATCTTTATTATTTAATTTAATTTCTCCACCATCACAGACAATGAGTCCCATAATACAATACAAAGCTGTGCTTTTGCCCGCACCATTTGGACCAAGCAATCCAATTACTTTTCCTTTTTCAACTTTCATTGAGACATTTCTCACGATTTGTTTTCCAGAAAGCGATTTTCTTAAGTTATTAATTTCAAGCCCCGAATTTGAAGAAATTAATGTGGGTTTTTTAATCATTACAATTCTATATTTAGTTGATTATTAATGCTTCCACTCTTTTATTAGACTCACTGCTCATAATACTTGATGAATTTTCAAGATCCACAATTATTTTGTCACACATGATAATACTTCGATTTTGTATAACTTCAACTTTATTAAAAACAATTAATTTATTTTGAATTGGATCATACTGCGCTCTATCACCACTAATGGATAATTCTTCTCTCACAATTTTGACATTACCATGGGCATTGATTTCCTCAACTTCAGTTTCATCATTGCTTGAGGTCATAATTAATTTTTCAGACCAAATTTCTAAATTACCTTCTATCGCATATACGTTCCCAGAAAAAATTGAAATATTCTCTGCTCTTATAATCTCTAATTTATTAGATATTATTTTTATTTGCTCAGCATTTGTAGCGTTAATAAATAAAATGGAAAAAAGAGTAATAAAAAAAATTTTAAGCATAAATTAGTCTATAATATAAAAAGCACTCACATTACCTTTATAGACAATATGATTAAAATTGTTTCTTATTCTTGATTCATCAGCTGTTATAATACTACTTCCTTTAACATGTTTAACATTATTATTAAATTCGACTAAATCATCATTAATTGAAAACGATGCATTGTCAGACTGAAACCTGTCTTCTTCATCAGTGTAGAAGTTTATTTCCCCGCTAAGTTCTATTAAATTCGCCATTTGGTCAAAGTTACCCTTCTTAGCATTTAAATAAATCCAAATACCAGAGTCAGTTCTTAGCTTGCCCTCAACAATAAATAACTCCAAATCACCTTCTTTTTGAATCCCCTTTTCTGCCTTAATTTCATAAAGCCTGTTATTAAGGCCTTTTTCAGAAAATTTTGGTTTATCTATTTCAATTTCGATGTTTTCATTAGAAAATAGATTAGACTGGAATAATAATAATATTAATAAAAAGAGTACAGAAAATTTAGTAATATTCTTAATTAACATATCGAATGCAGTCATGGATATGGATAATGCCTATCGGTTTCTTTTCTTTTAAATTATTTACTACAAATAAACATGTAATTTTATTTGTATTCATTTTTTGCAGTATATTAATAACTAGCTCTTCTTTGCATATAAGCAGTGGTTTTGAGGACATAACTTCTTTAACATTTACATCTGATAATGCCTTTTTAATATGTCTTCTTAAATCTCCATCTGTAATTATCCCGATCAGTCTATTTTGCTTATTTTTTACCGCTACATGACCAAAAGATTTTTTTGTCATTTCAACAATGACAGACTTCATTGAAGAATCTTCCTGAACTATTGGCATTTTATTTCCAGTATGCATTATGTCTTCAACTTGAAGCATATTAGCGCCTAAAGCACCTCCAGGATGTATCATTTTGTAGTCTTTAAGCTTAAAATTTTTAACCTTCATAAGAGATACACAGATTGCGTCGCCTAAAATTAATGACATAGTGGTTGAAGTTGTAGGGGCCAATCCTATTGAACATGCTTCTTTTGAATTCGGAATTAACAATGGTATATTACATGATTTAAAGAGAGTACTTCTTGGATTGGATGTAATCCCTATAACAAAAACTTTATTTTTTTCTGCAAAATCTAGTAAAGCTTTAAATTCCTCACTTTTACCAGAATTAGATATAATTATTATAGCATCATTTTTAGTAATTATCCCTAAATCACCATGACTCATATCTGTAGGAGAGCAATACTGAGAAAGCGTGCCAGTTGAACTCATTGTGCTTGAAATTTTACTTGCGATATGACCTGATTTTCCTACACCTGTGATGATTACCTTTCCCTTAATTTTTGATAGTTTGTTGATTGCTTTGACAAAATCTGAATTGATTGATTTAAAAAGTTTCTTAGCTCCAGATATCTCTGTTTCTATTACTGATTTTCCGTAACTTTTAATTTTTTTTGTGCTCATATGTAATATTAACTAGAATGAGAAAAAATATCATTTTCCCATCCTCTTAAATCGAGTTCAACTCTAATTGGCAAAAATTTGATACACGACTCAACAAGTAGTTCTCTACTTTGTCTTTTGAGAATTTCATCTAGTTTTACCTTTATAGCATGCAAGTGCATCACATCAGTAGCAGCATAATTAATTTGCTCCTTGGTTAAATCAGGATTTGACCAGTCACTTGATTGTTGCTTTTTTGATATATCGATGTTTAGAAGTTCCTTGCATAAATCTTTATATCCATGACCCTGGGAATATGTGCGCGCAATTTTTGAACTTAGTTTTGTGCAGTAAACATTTTTAATCATTATGCCTAAATCATGCTTGATCGCAGCTAAATCATGTCTCGCATAATGAAAAATGAATGTCTTATCACTACTCAGTAGCTTTTTAAGATTAGGAGCCTCAAATTTTTTATCAATAAATTGAACCAAATGACAATCGCCTTGGCCATCAAATAGTTGTATAAGGCATAAAGGATCTCTATCAGGTTGCAAACCCATCATTTCACAATCGGCAGCTATAAGATCTGAAAATTCAACACCCTCTGCTAAATCGTTTTTATGTAAAATTGTTTGCATTGTATGAAAATTAACTTATTTCAAAGATGTACATAAGGTATATTTATCAAATATGAAGCAAAAAAAAATTACTATAATTGGAGGTTCTGGTTTTTTAGCCAAATATTGCATTTCAGAATTACTAAAACTCGGGCATAAATTAAAAATTATATGCAGAAATACCCATCTTGCTGGAAATATAAGAACGATGGGTCCCATTGATCAACTAGATATAATTAAGGGAAATATAAGCTTAAAGCATACGATTGAACCTCACATAATTGGATCAGATATTGTCATTAATTTTGTCGGTATACTTAATGAGTCTTCAGGTGATCAGACTTTTGATAACTGTCATGCAGCAGGACCAAAAAATATTGCAGAATTATGCTCTGAACACAAAATTGAACGTTTAATTCACTTTTCATCTATAGGAGCTGATATTAATAGCGATGCAAAATATCAAGTATCAAAAGGTTTAGGAGAAAAAAATATTTTAGATAACTTTTCATCATCAACAATTATTAGACCATCAATTGTTTTTGGACCTGGTGACGGATTTTTTACTTTGCAGTCAAAGCTTGTGAAGCTTCTTCCAATTGTTCCTTTGTTTAGTAATAACAAGTTTCAGTGCGTGTATGTTAAGGATATTGCTGAGGGGTTAATTAAAATTTTAGGAGATAAGGAGACAGCAGGAAAAATTTATGAGTTTGGCGGACCTGAGGTAATGACACTTAAAGAAATTTATCAATTAATTCTAAACACATTAAAAATTAAAAGAATTATCCTTCCTCTGCCTCTATCTTTTGCAAATGTAACCGCATTATTAATGAAATTATCACCGTCTCCTATGATT
>CACDOH010000007.1 GCA_902554325.1 uncultured Pelagibacteraceae bacterium | reverse complement strand
CTTGATATTCCTGAGGGCAGTTTTCATTAAGTTCAGCATTTTCATTAAAAATATTGATTATTTCTAGTGCATGTCTTTTTCCTAATTCATAGTCGTTAAAATCATGAGCAGGAGTAATTTTTACTGCCCCAGACCCTTGATCCATTTTTACATATTCATCAGCAACAATTGGAATCTTCTTTTCGACTATTGGAAGTATGGCAAACTTTCCAATCATATCTGCAAATCTTTTATCTTCAGGATGAACAGCTATAGCAGTATCACCAAGCATTGTTTCTGGTCTAGTTGTTGCGATAGTTATGTGGCCATCTCCGCCTTCAATTTCATAATTAATATACCAAAGAGTACCTGTTACCTCTTTCTGAATAACCTCTAAGTCAGAGATTGTTGTTTTTAATTTTGGATCCCAGTTACTGAGCCTCTTATCTTTGTAAACTAGGCCATCCTTATAGAGTTTTACGAAAACATGACGTACAGATTTTGAAAGACCTTCATCAAGAGTGAATCTTTCTCTAGACCAATCACATGAGCAGCCAAGCCTTTTGAGTTGATTTATAATCTTATTTCCTGATGAATCCTTCCATTTCCAAACATGTTCTATGAACTCTTCTCGAGACAGATCGGTCTTTTTTATTTTTTGCTTTTTCAATTCTCTTTCGACAACCATTTCAGTGGCTATTCCAGCGTGATCTGTTCCTGGCTGCCATAATACATCTCGTCCTCTCATGCGGTAAAACCTAACTAGAATATCCTGTAGCGTATTATTTAACGCATGTCCCATATGCAAATTTCCAGTTACATTTGGGGGAGGTATAACAATGCTGTAGTGTTTATTTATTGAATTCACAGGAGCATTAAAGTCGCCGTCTTCTTCCCATTGCTTATAGATTTTTTCTTCAACTAATTCAGGTTGATAATATTTATCTAACATTTACTTTTTGTTATTTTCTGAACTTATACTTATCTTTGCTGAACTTAGTCTATCTAAAACAATTCTTTTGAGTTCTTCATTTATAATATTGTTGATTGTCTCTTCAGGTAATGACTCAATAGTGTTTCTAACCACATTTCGAATTTGACCTTCACTTATTTTAAAGTCCTTGGCTTCTGAAGTAACTTTTTCATCAGACACTTCATCAGCAACCAGTTCTGTTAATTCAAGAATACTTGTTTCATTTTCATGAATTTCTTTTTCATCTACAGGTTTTGTTAATTCGATAATATCTTTTGGTAGACTCTGCTCGTTATTAAGTTGATCATTGCTCATCATTGATTTGATTGCATCTAATATGTCGTCAGTGTCTTTGTTGCTTTGATTCATAGTCTTCTCTTGATGTTATATCTATTGGCCATCAAAAACTAAAGATGTTTTTCTCTTTAAAAGAAGGCAATACTGGCAGTGAGCAAGGAAACAATTGTTTGGAATGGAACATAGTTTCTTTTCTTGTGAACATTTTTGCATTACATAAGCCATTCTCAGACAAAATTACTAATAGTCTTCCTCCATTTTCGAGTTGATTAAGCAATTTTTGAGGGACATGATCTACGGCACCTTCAATAATAATGGCGTTAAAAGGGCTTTGCTCAATACAGCCATTTGAAATACTTTTATTTATATAAATAACGTTATTAAGATTATTTTCCTTTGTAGCTATCTCTGAAAACTTTATATAGCTATTATCTTCTTCTACAACAATTACAGTTTCCGCTATTAATGATAATATTGCAGTTAAGTAACCAGTTGTTGAACCTAAAATTAGTACATTTTCATTTTCTTTTAGATCTATATGCATTGCAATCTTTGCAACTATTTCAGGTTTTAGAATAACCCTTTGATTAGATAGGACGAAATTTTTTTCAACGTATGCGCTTTCTTTAAATTCTTCAGGCATAAAGCTTTCTCTATTTAAAGAATTAAATATAGAAACCAACTTTTTAGTCATGCCATTTATTGGCTTTATTTGTCCATTAACCATTCTTGAGTTGTCAGCATCAATTTCCATAAGCATCTTTATTCAGTTTAGATTTGATATACATATCAATTAAAATTATTCACAGTTTTTAATTATTGATGATATAAGCTTCAGTATTTGGCCACGTGGCGGAATGGTTACGCAGAGGACTGCAAATCCTTGTATACCGGTTCGATTCCGGTCGTGGCCTCCATTCATGATATATGCTTTCTCAAGCTCTTGATAATTTTATCTGCCTGATCTTCCTTGATCCAAGAATGAAAATTTCTAATCATAGCGGGACTAAAATTTGGAATAAGTTCCATAAGCTTAGCTCTCATTGATTTAATGTTATTCCCTTTTTCAAATGTGGCCAAGTAACTAATATATGACTGGGGGTATTCAGGTTGCAGTTTTACCAATTTTTCTGCGTATTTTTTTGCTTTGTTTTCTTCTTCATCCAGAAAACTAAATCGCCATAACTCAAAAAATGTTCTCCACTGTCCGTACGTATCTTTATATAGTTCAAGTGCTTTCTCCATTTCTTTAGTCGCCCTTTTTTTATCGCCAATTTGATAAAGAGAGGAACCAAATAATCTTCTACCATGAGCAAAATTTTTATTTAGCTTAATGGAGTTGTATGAATGATTAAGAGATAAGTCAAAATTTCCACCGTAATAATATGACAAGCCAAATGCAAATTGACAGAGATAATTGCTTTCATTTAAAGATACTGAACTCCTAGCGAGGTTAAGTAATGTTTTTCTTACTTTGTTAGGATCTCTTACATTAAACATCCAGAGCTTATCTGCGTAAGACATTGCAATTTTAGAAATAGTTATTGCTAAATCTTCTTTTGGTATGGAGTTGCTAAGTGTATCATAAGAATTTTTAGATAGTAAAAATCTTATTGTTCTTTTGTCTTTCTGGTTTTTTGATTTTCTTATTACTCCATTCTCCTCAAGATATTTTAGGCGTCTCCACAAAGTTCTTTCAGGGGATTGAGTGAAGTATTGAATATCGTAGAAAGAAAGACCTTTAAAAAAATTAACATAAAGTCTGAATACAATCTCTAGATCAAGAATGCTACTTAGGGACAATGATTTTAATACCCTAAATAAACCCCCATAGAGAAAACTAAATACAGCCTCGTCAAGAAGGTTGGTGTTCTTTGAAACATCATCACTTCTTCCAAAGCCAAACTCATAAATATTGTCTTTTTGTAAAGTCACATCTTACTATTTAATATATTTCCAGATAAAGTAAAACTAGATATGCAAGATAACATTTGATATAAGATGATGTCATTCCCCGGTAGCTCAGTTGGTAGAGCAAGCGACTGTTAATCGCTTTGTCACTGGTTCGAGTCCAGTCCGGGGAGCCAAACTAAAGAATTTGACTGAGAAATGTCTTAGTTCTCTCACTCTCAGGGTTGGAAAAGAAATCAGTTGGATTTTTGCTCTCTACTATCTGTCCTTCATCCATAAATATAATTTTGTCAGCAACTTCTTTTGCAAAACCCATCTCATGAGTCACAACAAGCATCGTCATTCCACCTTCTGCAAGCCCAACCATAACATCGAGAACCTCTTTGATCATCTCAGGGTCCAGTGCTGATGTTGGTTCATCAAATAACATAATTCTTGGCTCCATGCATAATGCTCTAGCAATTGCCGCCCTCTGTTGTTGACCACCAGAAAGTTGTGCAGGGTACTTATGAGCCTGATCGTCAATTTGAACTCTTTTTAAATATTCCATTGCCTTTGCTCTGGCTTCAACCTTTGGCAACTTCCTCACCCATATAGGTGCCAAAGAACAATTGTCTAATATCGATAGATGAGGGAATAAATTAAATTGTTGAAATACCATTCCTACTTCTCCGCGAATCTTTTCAACACTTCTATTATCATTTGTTAACTCCGTTCCTTCAACTACAATTTCCCCTCTTTGATGCTCTTCAAGTCTGTTTATGCATCTAATTAGAGTAGATTTACCTGACCCAGAAGGTCCACAGATAACAATTTTTTCTCCCTTGGTTACTTTCAAATTAATATCATTAAGTACATGAAGTTCTCCGAACCACTTATGAACACTGCTCATTTCTATCATTGTTTCTGTTGTCATATGTTTAATTTCCTGTGTCTAATTTCTTTTCAAGCCTTTGACTATATCTGCTCATGCCAAAACAAAAAACCCAAAAAATAGCCGCAGCAAAAACATATCCCTCATGTGAAAATCCAAGCCAATCAGGATTTGTTCCTACAAATTGAATAATACCTAAAAAATCAAACAAGCCTATGATTAATACCAGAGTTGTATCCTTAAATAATGCAATAAAGCTGCCAATAATAGCTGGAATAACAATCTTGAGTGATTGCGGAAGAATAATTAAAGCCATCATTTTCCAATACGTTAGGCCTGCAGCCTGAGAAGCTTCGTATTGTCCTTTAGGCATTGCTTGTAACCCCCCCCTTACAACTTCAGCTAGATAAGCAGCTGAAAAAAACATTACGCCTATAAGAGCTCTTATAAGTTTGTCAAAGTTAACGCCTTCAGGCATAAAAAGCGGGAACATATTTGATGCCATAAATAATACAGTGATAAGAGGAACTCCTCTCCATATTTCAATAAAAATTGTTGAAAGCAAGGAAACAACTGGCAACTTAGATCTTCTTCCCAAAGCCAGCATAATTCCTATGGGCAAAGATAAAACAATTCCAACACCTGCAATTACAAGAGTAAGAAAAAGACCTCCCCAAAGTCTAGTCTCAACATTTACAAGACCTAAACCTCCTGAAAAAAGAAAAATACAAATAACGGGGAATATGATGAGAAGAAATGCTCCGACTAAACCTTTATATTTCACGTTAGGTATAAGTAAATAAATTATGCTCACAGTAAGCATAAAGTAAGCAATGTTTACTCTCCAAAGTTCATCTGAAGGATATAATCCATAGATAATTAGTTTCATATTCTGCTTAATAAATACCCAGCATGCCCCTGTGCTTGTACAGTCTTCCCGTGTTGTGCCTGAAAACGTTGCATCAAAAAATATCCAAGAAAGAAGTGGAGGAATTATTAGATAAATGAAATATAAACCAATCAAGGTCAAAATGGTGTTGTACCAAGTTGAAAAAAGATTCTTTCTCAGCCAACCTATAACACCCATCTCGATAACTGGAGGCGTGATATTTTTACTCGTATCTGACACTACCGCTCACCTACTTTCATGATACGGTTGAAAAGATTCATTATTATTGAAGTAAAGAGACTGAGAAATAAATATACTCCCATAACCATCCCAATAATTTCTATGGCTTGACCAGTTTGCATAAGTGCTGTTCCTGCAAAAACTAAAACCAGGTCTGGATAGGCAATAGCAGCCGCAAGTGAAGAATTTTTAGTCAGATTTAAATACTGATTTGTTAATGGTGGAACAATAACTCTCAAAGCTTGTGGTATTATTATTAGCCTCAAAACTAACCCATCTTTTAGACCCACTGATTTTGCAGCTTCAGTTTGACCTTTAGAAACAGCCATAATTCCAGCTCTCACCACCTCAGCAATAAATGCTGCAGTGTACATTGAAAGAGCAAAAGTTAAGGCTACAAGCTCGGGTATTAGTTTCATGCCACCTGTGTAGTTGAAGCCTTTAAGTTCAGGAATATCAAAAGATACAGGAAAGCCAGTTGCAGCTAGAGCTGCAAAAAATACTCCTGCAATTAAAGCTGCCGAAACATAGAACGCTGGAAATGTAATCCCAGTTCTGTTTTGTCTTCGCTTTGACCAGACGAAAATGAAAATAGAAATAACGATAGTTATCCAGAACAAATAAAAAATTACTGAAGAGCCTTCACTAAAGTTTGGATCGGGTAAAAATAAACCTCTGTTATTTAGAAAAATAGAATCCATAAATTCTATACTTTGTTTTGGCTTTGGTAAGGCTCTGAGAACTGCAAAATACCAAAAGAATATTTGAAGCAAGAGAGGAATATTTCTTATTACTTCAATATACGTCTCAGCAATCTTTGCAATAAGCCAATTTGAGGATAACCGCATAATGCCAAATGCGAAACCAACAATTGTTGCAAAAAAAATTCCAATACCTGCTACAAGTAATGTATTTAATAGACCTACAATAAAAGCATCAAAGTAAGTTGAGGTTGGAGAATATTCTATAAGAGTCATTCCAATGTCAAATTGAGACTCTACCCCTAAGAAATGAAAACCGCTGGCCAAACCACGCGCCATCATATTCTCAGCAGTATTTTGAACAATATAATAAACACCAAGGATTACCAATGAAAGAGTAATTGCTTGATAGAATGTCCCTTGAACATTCCTATTGAAGATGAAATTTGAAAATTTGGAAGGCCTCATAAGTATCTTAGTTTAATTACATACTACAATATTTAGTCCTAAATCACATAAAAAAAGGAAGGCCAAATTAATGACCTTCCCTTCTTAACTTAAAGTAATCTTACTTATAAAATTAAAGCAAATTATCTTGCTGGAGGAGCGTATAAAACACCACCATTTTTATAAGAGGCGTTCGGTGAACCTGCTCTCGCAAGACCCACTGGAGTATTCTCTCCTACGTGTTTCTCATAGACATCACCATAGTTTCCAACTAGTGAAACAATGTCATAAGACCAACTGTCACCTAAGTTTAGGCCAGCACCTGTTCCACCTTCTTTACCGCATAGTCTTGCAACTACAGGATTAGAAGTCATAGCGCAAGTTGTCTTAACATTAGAATTTGTTAAACCAAACTCTTCTGCTTCAATCATCGCATTCAATGACCATCTTACAACGTCAGCCCAGTCGCCATCACCTTCTCTAACAACAGGTCCTAAAGGTTCTTTAGAAATTGTTTCAGGTAGTACAACGTGTGCATCAGGATCAGCAAGCTTCGTTCTTTGTGCAGCTAAACCTGATTTATCTGTAGTATATGTATCACATCTGCCTTCATCATAAGCATTTACAACTTCGTCAGCTTTTTCAAAAACAACTGGCTCGTATGCCATACTATTTGCTCTAAAGAAGTCGGCCATGTTTAACTCAGTCGTTGTGCCAAGGTTAGTGCAAACACTTGCACCATCTAATTCCATAGCGCTTGTAATACCTGAGTCTTTTCTAACCATGAAACCTTGTCCATCGTAGAAATTAACACCAGCAAACTCTAAACCAATTTGAGCATCCCGTGACAAAGTCCAAGTTGTATTCCTTGATAATACGTCAATTTCACCAGCTTGAAGTGCCGTAAATCTCTCTTTAGCTGTTAGAGGAACATATTTTACTTTGTCAGCATCACCGAAAATAGCTGCTGAAACTGCACGACATACGTCTACATCAATACCACTCCAGTTACCATTTTCGTCTGGGTTTGAGAAACCAGGTACACCCTGGCTCACACCGCAGTTGAAAAATCCTTGATCTTTAACAGTGTCAAGAGTACCTGCATATGCAGCTGGTACCATCAATACTGAGAAAAGTAATCCAAGAATTGCATTTTTTATATTATTCATAAATGATTAATCCTTTTTTTAATTAATTAATTAAACTTATGAATAAATTATAATCATAGATCAAGCAGGAATCTAAATAAAAAAAAAGATGAGAAGTTTTAAAATAATTTATTCTACATATAGTGTGTAATATTCATGGGTATACTACTAGTCGTGCAGTAGTAATTCTAATATCAACTTCTTTCATGTCACTTACAACCAATGATTTAGCTAACTCAAACTGTTCACTAGTAAGTTGATCGATTAAATCATCTATTCCGTCCACTCCAGCTCCACATAAAGAACTAGTATTGCACTGTAAATACCAGCGAACAGATTGGGTAAGATCTTTTTTAACACCATCGCCATGTTCGTACATATTGGCAATATTAAATTGAGCCTCAGGCACGCCTTGTTCAGCAGAAAATAAATAATATTTAAATGCCTTTTTATAATTGCTGCTAATATACCAATGATCATCATAATACTCACCAAGCGCGTATGCAGCCCGTGGATCATTGTAGTCTTCGTAGAGTTGAGTAAATATTTTTTTTGCTTCTTTGTAGTTTGAAAAATTTTGCCCTAAACAAAAGTCATCGACACCGCATAAATTTATACTTGATGCATCATTGTACAGCAATCCCAGAACATACATTGCATCTTTATTGTTCTCGTTTTCTGCAAGATCTCTTAAAATTCCAATTCCTTTTTCTCTTTCTCCTGAAATAAGAAGATCGTATACAGTCTCTGCCCTGATCTGAGAATGTAAAATGGCAAAAATAATTAAAGATAATAAAAGTATTTTTTTCATTTTCTATAATTTGGCGCGCCCGAGAGGATTCGAACCTCTGACCCACAGCTTAGAAGGCTGTTGCTCTATCCAGCTGAGCTACGGGCGCTTATTTAAAATTATCTGCGTAGGATTTACTTATAACTCTCCTCACAGAGGTTTCAAGAACTTCATAATCTATATTATTTGACTTAGCGTAAAGAATAGCGTCTTCTTTTGATTTAAAATTTAATTGAATTTGAGATGATGTATTGCTACCACCATTCCAACCCATCATTGTATCTCTGATTTGATTTTTATTATCAGAGATTTTTAATACCCATTTATTAAATTTTGATCTTCCTGACTGCATAGCAGTTTTGGAGGGCTTATATATTTTTGCCTTCATGATTAATTTGCTGAACCATCTAGTTTAAGTAAGTCGTTATACAAATCTGTGCGTCTGTCTCTGTATACGCCCCATACATTTCGTAAATTTTCAGCTTCATCTAAATTAACTTTGCCTATCAATACTTCTTCTTTGTCTCTGCCTGCCTCAGCAATCTTATCTCCAACATGATTAGTAATAAATGATCTTCCATAGAAGTAATTCGATATTTCCTCACCTTGCTCTGTTCCAATTCTATTAGATGCAACTACTGGAATTTGATTTGCTGCAGAGTGGCCAATCATTGCTCTTTGCCACATATCTGAACTATCAAACCCATCATCTTCTGGTTCACCACCTATAGCTGTTGGATAGAGTAGGACCTCTGCCCCCTTCAAAGCCATTATTCTGGCAGCTTCAGGAAACCATTGATCCCAACAAATACCAATTCCTATTTTTGCGTAAGCCGTGTCCCATACTTTGAAACCTGTATCTCCAGGATTAAAATAAAACTTTTCCTGATATCCCGGTCCATCGGGAATATGAGATTTTCTATATTTTCCAAGTATATTTCCATCTGCATTAATGACTGCAATTGCGTTGTAATGTGCTCTATTTGCTTTTTCAAAAAAACTAACTGGAAGAACTACTTTAAGTTCAGACGCTAATTTCGACATCCTTTTTAATGTGGGGTGGTTTACAAATGGTTTTGATAATCCAAATAATTCATCTTTTTGATCCATGCAAAAGTAAGTTGATTCAAATAGCTCTTGAATTAGTATAATCTGAGCTCCTAAACCAGCTGCTTTTTTTATTATGCTTTCAGCTTTATCAATATTTTCAGAACTGTTTTTTGAACAAGTCATTTGCGTTGCTGCTAAAGTTACTTCTCTCATTTCACGCTCCTTGGTTGCTGCTGAGTTATGCAATGAATATTCCCACCACCAAGCAATATATCACGACCATCAAGACATACAATCTGTCTGTTGGGAAACTGTGATTTAATAACCTTTTTTGCATTTTCATCAGCCTCTTTATCTCCAAAAATTGGAAATATTATTGCATCATTAGCGATATAAAAATTAATATAAGAACTTGGTTCATCATCATCAGGTATAATTCTCTTATCTGACATTTCTAATTCAATAATATTAAACGGCTTTCCATTTTGATCTTTTGCAGTTTTTAATATGTCTAAATTTTCAGATAAAAGATCATAATATGAGTCGTTCTTGTCGTTGCATGTCATCGTCAAAATAGTATCACTATTTGAGAAGCAAGCGACATTATCTACATGGCCATCTGTTCCTTCATCCGTACCATTCTTTAACCAAATAATATTCTCTATTCCGAAATAGTTTTTTAAATTGTTTTCAATTTGATCTTTTGAAAGATCTGGATTTCTATTTATATTCAACAAACATTGCTCAGTAGTTATTAGGGTGCCTTCCCCATTAACATGTATAGAGCCGCCCTCCAAAACCATATTATTTTTAAAATATTTAGAGTTTGAATGGTCAATCATGAACTTTGCAACTTTATCATCAAGTTCATAGTTTTCATTATAACCCCAACAATTAAAATCTGAGTCAACTCCTCCTAACTGATTTTTTTCGTTTAGTAAAAATATAGCCCCTGAGTCTCTGCACCATGCATCATTAATTGGTAGTTCTAGGATTTCAACATTGCTATTCAACAATTTCTTGGCACTTTTAATATCACTTGGGTTAACAATCATCATTAATTTTTCAAATCTACTAATTGAATTAGCAACATTGGCCCACGCAATACGACCCTTATCTAAATCAAAATGAGACCATGAAGGTGTTGCATTCGTAGGGAAAGAGTCTGTTGGCCATTGCATCCAACAACATTCATGGGGATACCATTCAGGTGGCATATAAAATAAAGATTCAGATGGTGTACTCATATTTTTTTGGTCGGGGCGGCAAGATTCGAACTTGCGACCCTCTGGTCCCAAACCAGATGCGCTACCAGACTGCGCTACGCCCCGAACATGGAATTCACTATACTTCTTTAAGCCAATTTTCCAGAATTAAATTTAATTCTTCTGGCTTTTCTTGTGCCATCCAATGGCCGCTATCAATTCTTTTTTCAGTGAGATTTTTACATTTTTCTCTCATTTTATCTGCAGCACCAGTTGAAGTCGTATCACATACGTAATCATAAGTCGCGTGTATGAACAGTGAAGGCATATCAATAATGCTGTCAGCTTCTTCTGCAAATGCTTTATTATCTTGGTAATTAACATACCAACTGTTTGGTCCAAAAAATCCATTCTTTTCCAAATATCCAGCATATTTTCGAGCATCTTCCTCATTTAGTATTTTGTTATCAATTGGAATATCAGGAAGTTCCCCACCTTCTGGGAGCCAACCATTATTTTTAGTTATTATTGAAGTTGGATAAGGCATGCCAGCAGTATTTGGATCCCCACATCTAAAAACAAATTTTATCATTTTATAAGGATCGCTATCCATATCTGCGCATGCTTTGTCAAAATCCTTCATATAAAAAACTTGATAATCCCATTGCCCGTAGGGATATAAGTCTTTAGGGTAAGTATTTCTATTAATCAATTTTTCTAGAGAAGACTCACTTACATCTAATTCTAGCATTGCGTAGGGCACGCACAATGATGCAACTGCTTTTACAAGACCAGGATAGTGCCTTGCCATTGACCATGCGGTTTCAGATCCCCAATCATGCCCGATTATTATTACATTATCTTTGTTGAAACTTTGAAAAAGTTCAACCATATCTGTCACAATCTCTCTTTGAGAATAATCAGCTTTATTATCATGAACTGTGGAATCGCCATATCCTCGCATATCAGGAGCAATTACATGAAAGCCTTTTTCACCAAAATATTTAAGTTGATGACGCCAACTATATGATAATTCTGGCCATCCGTGAAAAAACATCACTAAAGGACCATCAACTGGACCACTAGACAGATAGCTTGAAGTATGTCGTGCTGATTTAAAAATATTTTTGTTTATCATGATGGATCTTTCTTTCCTCTGTTTCTAATAATTTTGAAAATACCGTCTGCAGTAAATATAATATTCTCCTCAATAAATAATGTGCATTTTATAAATAAAATAGATTTCGTTTCCCTGGTAATTTCTGCAAAACCATATACCCAAGAACCTTTGGGAGCTGGTCCAATGTAGTTTGCATTGAGTTTAGCTGTCAAACATGGAAAAGTACCTTTTTTCCATGCCGTGTACCCCATAATGCCATCAGCGAACGCAATTAAAGTACCACCATGTGCTATTCCTGCTTTATTACAGTTTATTTCCTCTACGTTAAATCCCTTAAAATAAGTACCATCTAACTCCATATTGTATATAAAACCATTATTTTTTGAAAAAGGTCCTGGATCTTTATCTTTTATAAAATTTGACTGATCTTTTAAAACGTTAAACTTCATTTAAAAAAAATATTTGAAATTGAATAAGTTTTCAATGTATACTTGAATTATTCACGGGGAGCAATTGCTGAGAGGTTTCTTTTGAAACGACCCTTAACCTGATCTAGATAATGCTAGCGGAGGCAAATATGAAAAACAAAATATTATCATTATTTTTTATCTTAGTAACAATAAGTACAGCATCTGCAAAGGAAGTTTTAGTTATTGGCACTTATGATTCATTTTCTGCTGAATGGGGGCCTGGGCCTATAGTTGAGGCTGAATTTGAAAAGATTTGTGAGTGTGACATTCAATATATCTCAACAAGTCAGGCAGGTACGCTCGCCAATGAAATATTTTTAAAAGATAAGGATGTAATACTCGGAGTTGAGATGCATGAATTTGACTATTCATCTGAAAATTGGAATATCTATGATTATGGTTATTTCTCATTTATATATAATAGTGAAACTTTAAATAAAATTCCAAGTTCCTTTGAGGAATTAATTAACCAAGAAGACCTAAAAGTAGTCGTGCAAGACCCAAGAACTAGTCCAGTTGGAATGGGTTTATTGCGATGGATGAAGCTTACTCACCCAAATAACTTTCCTACAATACTCAAAGAATTTAATAATAAAGTTTTAACTTATACTCCCGGATGGTCTGAAGCTTATGGTATTTTTCTTGAAGGCAAAGCTGACTTAGTCTTAAGCTATAGTACTTCGCCATTTTATCATCAAGAGTATGAAGATGAATATAAATATAAAGCTATTGAATTTGCAGGCGGGCATCTTGTAACAAAAGAAATAGTTTATGTAAGGCCTGACTCAGAACAGCAAAAACTTGGGAGAGAATTTGTTGAATTTATGGTTCGCGATGATATTCAAAAAATAATAGCACAGATGAATATAATGTATCCTGCAATAGAGAATGTTAACAATATTCCTGATAAGATGAGAAAGCTTAAGAAACCTAAAGAAATTCAATATGATGATTTTTTAGAGGCCGATCCTCTCATAAAAACATGGCTTGAAGTTGCTTCGTCTTAATTCTAGAAATTTTTTTCCATGGATATGTTTAACATTCGTGACATTGGCAATTTTACTTCCTTTAGTTGGTATTTTCTCTCACTACGAGATAAGTGCAAGCTTTGAATTTTCTAATTATACATCCTCAATTATTTTTTTTACTATCTATCAATCATTGCTATCAGCTCTATTGTCGATCATTGCTGGTTCTCTTTTAGCCTTTTTATTAAATACATATAATAATTTTTATATTGTAAAAATTATTGCGCAATCACAGTCAATAATATTTGTGCTGCCAACAATAATAACAGTTTTTGGAATTCTATCTTTTTATGGAAATTATTTTGAAATTTATGGGCTTACAGGCATTCTCATTGGTCACGTAATTTTAAATACTCCACTCGTGGGTAGAATTATTTATCAATCATTAAGTGAGATCAGTCCAAATGAAAAAATGCTATCAAGGCAAATGGGTTTGAGAAAGATATCTTCTTTTCTTGCATCAGAATGGCCAATTGTTAAAAAAATTATTCCTAGCCTCTTTGTTTTGGTAACATTTATTTGTTTTGTAAGTTTTACCCCTGTGTTAATTTTAGGGGGAGGCCCCAAGTACTCTACTTTAGAAGTGTCTATTTATTATTCAGTAATATTTTCTAACGATTTTAATGCAGCTCTAAATTTACTTTTTTTTCAACTTATAATTTGTTTTTCCATTTATTTTATTTTTTTTAAAAACTTTAAAAGCCAGAATTTTTTGATTGATGATAAGAGACATATTAAAGCATATTTCGATCTCACTCTACTTAATCTTCTTGGTTTACTAATTTTATTGATTATTACATTAATTATTTTTTCACCAATTTTATTTATAATTGTAAAGGGGATGAATAGAGAGTTATTTAATATTTTAACATACACATATCTCTGGGAAGCAATCTACAATACATTGGTCATTTGTTTTTTCTCAGGAATTATATCTATACTTGTGGCATACAATCTTCTAGTGCTGGCGCATAAGAAGACTAAAGCATCAGAATCTTTCATTTATAGTTTAATAATTTTTTCACCAGCCGTTATGGCTGTTGGATATTACATATTATCATTTAAATTGAATTTGTTGTATTTCCCAAATATTATTATTGTAATTATTCTAAATTCTTTTTTTGTTTTGCCATTTGCATATAATTACTTAGCCCCTTCATTTTTTCGAGTGATAAAAGAAAATGATGATATTTCAAATAGTTTAAATCTATATGGATTTAGTAGATTTCTAATAATTGACTTTCCCGGGCTAAAAAAATCATTAATAACAGCTTTTTGTGTTTCCTCAATATTGTCTGCAAGCGACTTAGTCGTAATCTCTTTTTTTGGGACGAATAACTTGTCAACCCTTACTCAAACAATATATAGACTAATGGGGAGTTATCGAATAAATGAAGCATACTCAGTATCATTAATCTTGTTGATATTTTGTTTTATTTATTTCTTTTTAGCTCATAAAATATTGGAGAAAAATACATGGAACATTCATTAAATTTAACTTATCACTGGGCTGGATTTTCCGCATTGGCAATTTTTGTTTTTGCTTACGCGCTAGTTATGGCTGAAGAATTTACACATCTAAGAAAGTCTAAGCCCGTTGTTCTTGCTGCCGGTTTAATTTGGGGAATAGTAGCATTCGCTTACTCAGGAACCTCTCATTATGAAATGGTTGAGCATGAGATAAGGCACAGTTTTCTTGAATATGCTGAATTAGCATTTTTCTTATTGGTCGCCATGACTTATATAAATGCTTTGGAAGAAAGAAATGTCTTTAATTCACTAAAAGCCTGGTTGATAAAAAATCAATTTAATTATAGACAATTGTTTTGGATTACAGGTGTTCTCGCTTTTTTTCTCTCACCGTTAGCCGATAATTTGACAACTGCACTTGTTTTGTGCGCTGTTGTAGTAGCCGTAGGATCTTCAAGCCCTAAGTTCGTTGGAATAGCGTGTGTAAACATCGTAGTTGCAGCAAATGCTGGAGGTGCATTTAGCCCATTTGGTGATATTACAACATTAATGGTATGGCAAGCAGGCCAACTTGATTTTCTTCAATTTTTTGCTTTAGTAATTCCTTCAATTGTAAACTACATAATCCCTGCTGGAATAATGCATTTCTTTGTATCAGATCATAAACCTAATGTTGCGGAAGAAACTGTTGAAATTAAGTATGGAGGAAAGGTTATAATTCTTTTAGGACTTTTAACAATACTTACTGCGGTTAGTTTTCATAACTTTTTACATCTACCACCTGTATTTGGAATGATGACTGGATTAGCTTACCTGCAACTTTATAGTTTTTATATAAAAATTAACACATCTAACATTGAAGAAAAAAAATATGATTTTTTTGAAAATGTCGCACATGTTGAATGGGACACTTTATTATTTTTCTTTGGTGTAATTTTATCTGTTGGAGGCCTTGGCTTTATAGGTTACTTGGAATATGTATCTCAATTTATGTATACAGATTTAGGGGCAACCAATGCTAATATACTAGTTGGAATTTTGTCAGCTATTGTCGACAATATCCCGGTAATGTTCGCCGTTCTAACTATGGAGCCTTCAATGCCTGACTCACAATGGCTATTAGTTACACTAACTGCAGGTGTTGGGGGAAGTATGCTTTCAATAGGTTCTGCTGCTGGAGTTGCTTTGATGGGACAATCAAGAGGGATGTATACTTTTTTTGGTCATTTGAAATGGACGCCAATTATAGCAATCGGTTACTTTGCTAGCGTTTACGTACATATCTTAATAAATTTCTAATGAAATATTTTGTTTTAATCACAATCACTCTTATTTTATACATGAGTACAGCTATGACAGAGAATGCACACGACCACTCTTTTAAATCAATTAATGAAGAAGATATAATTAAATTATCTGACTATAAAGGGAAAACTATTGTTGTTGTAAATACCGCTAGCCTGTGTGGCTTCACTTACCAATATGAAGGTTTGCAAGATTTATATGATACATATTCAGATAGGGGATTGATTATTATAGGAGTTCCTTCTAATGATTTTGGAAATCAAGAATCTGGCGATAATGCACAAGTTAAAGAATTTTGTGAAAGCACATTTAATATCACCTTTCCACTTACAGAGAAAAATGTTGTAAAAGGAAAAAATGCTCACCCTTTTTTTCAGTGGTCAAAAAAAGAATTAGGTTTTATTGGAGGAGTACCCAGATGGAATTTTCACAAAATTATTATTGATAAAAATGGAAATGCACTTGCTGGTTTTACAGCCTTAACTAAACCAAGTTCACGAAAATTCATAAATGAAATTGAAAAAGCTTTAAGTCTCTAAAATAATATAAATATATGAATGATATATTTATAATTTTAGGAAATCAGTTATTTGATCCTCTATACCTAAAAAATTACAAAAATTGTAAAATATTTATGGCTGAAGACTTGGGTCTTTGCACTTATGAGAAGCATCATAAATTAAAAATACTTCATTTCTTATCATCAATGCGCAGCTACAATGATTTATTAAAATCTAAAGGTTTCGAGACTGATTATTATGATTGTAAAAATAATTTTTCTAATAAATATGAAGATAAATTAAAAAAATCAATCAAAGAAAATAAATCAAAGAGAGTTTTCTCTTTTGAAGTTGAAGACAAGCCTTTTGAAAAAAAGCTAAATAAAATGGTAAAAGAAATTGGATTAGAAAGAGTAATCGTCACCTCCCCTATGTTTCTTAATTCAAGAGATGATTTTAAAAAATATCTAGAAAACAAAAAAAAACCTCTAATGGCCAATTATTACAAAATGAGTCGTATTAAATTTGACTTATTAGTTAAAGACGAAAAACCAGTTGGAGGCAAATGGAGTTTTGACAAAGATAATAGAAAAAAATTACCGCAGACTGTTAAGTCGCCAAAACGTCCAGTAGCTTCTGAAACTAAGCATACAAAAGTATTAAAGAAATTTATAAATACAACATTTGAAAATCATCCGGGAAATACTGAAAATTTTTGGCTGCCTACAACACATAAAGAATCAACAGTGTGGCTAGATGATTTTTTAAGAGAGAAATTAAACCTATTTGGCGATTATGAGGATGCAGTAAGTCAAAGAGATAATATTCTATTTCACAGCGCACTTAGTCCTCTAATCAATAGTGGATTAATTACACCTGAAAAGATCGTTGATAGATTAAAAAAATTAAGAACTAAAGTTAATTTAAACTCTTTAGAGGGCTACATTAGACAGGTAATTGGATGGAGAGAATTTATGAGGGGTATTTATCAGAATTACTCAATAGAAATGGAAAAGGGGAATTTTTTTAATCATAAGAGAAAATTTAAAAAAGAGTGGTACTCGGGCGAAACTGGAATACCACCCTTGGATCATTCAATTAAAAATGCATTGAAATATGGTTGGACGCACCATATTGAGAGACTGATGGTTTTATCAAGTCTTATGAATCTATGTGAGATTGAACCCAAACAAGTTTATAAATGGTTCATGGAGATGTTTGTTGACTCCTCTGAATGGGTAATGGTGCCAAATGTTTATGGCATGGGTCTTTTTAGTGATGGGGGGATATTTGCGACAAAACCATACATCTGCGGTTCGAGTTATTACTTAAAGATGATGGATTTTAAAAAAGGTGAATGGTGTGAGACTGTTGATGGTCTTTATTGGAGATTTATAAATAAAAATAGAAAATTTTTTAGTAGCAACCCAAGACTGAACATGATGGTAAGTGTTTATGATAAAATGAAAAATGAAAGAAAGAAAAAAATCTTATCTAAAGCAGAAGCGTTTATAACTCAGTTCACAACCTAAGCATTATTGCTGTAGAGCATTATCTATGTTCATTAGTATTGGCCTGCCATCGTGAGCGGAACTTAATGGAATTATCTTATCATCAATTGAAGCACATAGTGTCGGTGCGCTCCTTTTTTTATCTCCCATGTTAACTTCAAGTTCGACAATAATAAGTTTTGCATTATCAAATGTTTTTAAAATCTTCATAACTACTCCTAATAATAATAAATTAATAATAAATATAACGATCCAAGTAACTGTAAAATAAAGAGTGCCACTGAAAATAAATGAAATTGCTTAAATTTTTTTTCAGATAGAGAATTTCCTAATTTCACTTCATCTCGATGATAGTTTATTTTAGGTGTAATTATATAAAGATTTATCGCAAATAAAATTGAGGAAATAGCTGAAATAATCCAATAAATATTTAACTGACTATTTAAAGTTGTTAAAAATGCAAGTAACATTGCAATCAATCCATATAAAAACATACGCGGAAAGAGTTGTCTTAGAAATGCTCCAGAGTTAGCTTCATCCAGTGCTTTAAAAATTGTTGGTGAGACCACCACCATAAAGAATATCATAAACCCCACTACTAATGAATGTAAGAAGATTCCAAATTGCAACATAATAAGTTTATTGATTAGCTATATTAAACTATTTCTTAGTCTTTAATTCCTTACCGCCGATTATGTCTTTTTTTGCAATCTCATTATCTATAATAGAAACAAATTCATGGTTAACATCTCGGTGGCCCATTTCATCATTTCTTACAGCAATAATTACATCTCTGAGTTTAGCAAACTTTGATAGGTTCCAATAATCTATTGCAATTTTTGGCGCGGGGGCATTTTCAATATTGCCACTGTCAATTTCTGCTAAGTACTCAGTGTAGCTTATGATTGCTTGCTCTTCAAAGTAACCAACGATCCGATGACATGTACGCGGGGAGATTAAGTACATGAAAAAATATAAGTTAAAAAATACTCCTTGAACAAATATGACTAAAAATCTTTCAAAAGCAGATGGTTTTGCAATATTTATGAAGGTCATTAAATGCATTCTTTCATTTTCGGCCTCATCCAATAGTATTTTAATCCAACCCCGGCCCTCCTGCATCTTTCTGAGACTTTTTAAATGGTTTAGCATACCTGCTACCATTCCAGGTACAGCCGCGACAGTTTCAAGTATTACTGCGCGATGACCATACCTTTTCTTGAAAAAAAAATCTGCAAATAGCCTTAGCATTTTAGTGAATATAAGTGCAACTTTGTCACTGAAATTTCTTGGCTGATAATGCGAAAACATCTTATTTGTCATACTCTATAAATAATACCTATAAGAGCCATGTAAATGCTGATGGGTGATTTTATAATGCCATATTGTCACAGAAATGGCGGTCCCTACGGGATTCGAACCCGTGATCTTCTGGATGAAAACCAGATATCCTAACCGCTAGACGAAGGGACCTAATGCCATTTATATATCTAATAATAATATGAAATCAATAACTGATTAGTTTATTTGGGAATTCGCTATATCAATTATATGCAGTTGAGGAGTTTTTCTACCATTCCATTCATTTATTTTTATCTTTCCAAATATTGAAATTTTTCCACCTTTGTTCTTTTTTAATTCATCTCCAAGCTTCGTGTTTAAACTTCTAAATGCAATTGCCTCAATGAAAGAGCTTTCATTTGATTTTATGAGACATTTGAGATGATCTTCCCCAATCTGATCTACAGAAGCTAGCTTAATATTTTCAAATATAAAATTTGGCTCAGGATTCTCTGAGCCAAATGGTCCGACTTTTTCAATCTCATCATGTACCTCTAAATTTACTGCTGAAATACTAAGTTTATCATCAGCAAGCATCGTGGTAAAGTTTGTCTCAATTGCATCAACCTTATTCAATTTCTTTTCAAAGAATTGACTTAATTTATCTATTTTATTTTTTTCCATTGTTAGACCCGCAGCCATTGCATGACCGCCACCCTTTAAAATTATTTGACTTTGCTGAGCAGCAACCACTAAACTTCCTAAGTCAATTCCTTTTAGAGATCTGCCAGATCCCTTGGCCACATCATCAGTAATTGAAAGTACTATAGTAGGTTTATTAAATTTATCTTTTAAACGACTAGCAATAATTCCTATTACTCCTTCATGCCATCCCTCACCATAAACAATTAAAACTTTATTCTTAAGTTTATCCTCGGTAACTTGCTCAATAGCCTGGTCTAATACATAACTTTCAATTGTTCGCCGTTCAGAATTAAACTTATTTAACTCCTCTGAAATCTGATCAGCAGTTAGTTTCTGATTTGCTGTCAATAAATCTGTCCCGAAACTTGACCTCCCGAGTCTACCTGCGGCATTTATTCTGGGGCCTAATTTGAAGCCTAAATCATAAACAGACACCTTCTGCTTTATATTAGATTTTTCTGCTAAGGCTCTTAATCCTGGATTATTAAGCTTCTGCATCACCTCTAAACCTTTGTTAACTAAAATACGATTTAACCCTTTTAATGGAACTGCGTCACATACTGTTCCTAATGCTGCAACATCAAGAAATGAAATAAGATTAGGTTCTTCTATATCATTTTTTTTAAACCAACCTTCTTTCCTAAGCTTTCTGTTTATTCCAATGATAAACATATATGTTACTCCTACCGCAGCTAAATAATTCAATCCTGATGTATCATCAAGCCTGTTTGGATTTATTAATGCAAATGCTTTGGGAAGATTAATTTCTGGCTGGTGGTGATCCAACACAACAATATCAAGCTTGTTTTGATTGGCAAATTCAATCTCTTCGTGAGACATTGTTCCACAATCAACTGTAAAAATTACTTTGACCCCTTTATCTTTAAATTTAGAAAATACCTCCTTACTGGGCCCATAGCCTTCTGTAAATCTATTGGGTATATGAAAATCAAGATCTATAGATAGTTTCTTAAAATAATTTATTAATAATGACGCAGAGGTTGAGCCGTCTACATCATAATCTCCAAATACTGCTATCTTTTCATTAGCTAAAATAGCTTTGTACAGTCGGTCACATGATTTTTCCATATCTACTAAATTATATGGATCAGGTAAACTTTCTTTTAAAGATGGATTTATATAACTTGGTATGTCTTGTTCCGATATATTTCTTATATTTAATAACTTTGAAACTAATCTACTCAATCCATATTTCTGTGAAATAAAATCTATTTGACGATCGCTATATTCTTTGAGTTTCCAGTTTTTATTTGTTAATGATTGTATATCGACGCTTAATTCATTATCGGACATCTATCAACTAATATCGTGATATGTTTCTATGTATTGTGACGAAGACTCGCCCGTTCTTAGTACTAAAGAATGAGTTACATATTTATTTTGATTTGTTCTTACTCCTCTTACCATTGTTCCTTCGGTTACACCTGTTGCTGAAAAAATAATATCCCCATGAGCCAGCTCATCAAGTGAGTATTTTTTGTTTAAGTCTTTTATACCTATCTTTTCAGCTCTGATTTTTTCATCTTCATTGTTTATTACAAGTCTTGTTTGCATTTGGCCCCCAATACATTGCAATGCAGCAGCTGCAAGTACACCTTCAGGAGCTCCTCCTACACCCATATAAATATCTACAGAACTATGTTCCTGAGTGGTCATAATAATACCAGCCACATCTCCATCGGGAATTAAAACTATTTTTGCCCCAATTGACCTAAGATCTTCGATAATACTATCATGACGAGATCGTTCTAAAACGCATGCTGTAACTTCATTTATTGGAACTTTTTTGGCATCAGCAATACTCTGTATATTCTCTTTTGTAGTTGCGTCTAAATCAATAATATCATCTGGAAGATTTCCCCCAACCGCGATTTTATTCATATAGGTATCAGGCGCATATAAAAGTCCGCCCCTTTGAGCAGCTGCAATTACGGATAAAGAATTAGGCATACCTTTTGCAGTAATTGTAGTCCCTTCAAGAGGATCTAAAGCTATATCAACTTCATGATTCCTTCCTGTGCCAACTTCTTCTCCTATGTATAACATGGGCGCTTCATCTCTCTCGCCCTCACCAATCACTATTCTTCCCTTAAAATCAATTTGATTTAATGCAGTTCTCATTGCGTCCACTGCTTTTTGATCTGCTGCTTTTTCATCTCCAAGACCAATTAACATAGACGAGGCAATCGCTGCTTTTTCAGTTGCAGCAACTATTCCTGATGCATATTGTGTTGATATAATGGTCATAACGAATCTTCGATTCTGATGAATTTAGCAGATGCTGCAACTTCTGGTAATCTTTTAATTTGATTTAAAGCAACTTTCAGAGACGATTCCTTAACTTTGTGCGTAATTAAAATTATTTCTGCATATTTTGTCTTATTAGATGGTTTTTGGATAATGCTTTTAATAGATATGCCTTTTTTAGATAAAGCTCTTGAAATTTTTGCCATTACGCCTGCACGATCCTTGCCAACGATTCTTACGTAATATGGAAATGATAGATTTTCAATTTTTTGAAAAGTAATTTTTTTCTTTGCATCAATTGATGAGCCTAATGGGAAATTAATTGTACCTCTTACAATTTCCATTAAATCAGACATTACCGATGCTCCTGTGGGACCTGCGCCTGCACCTGGTCCTTGAAACATGTTTTTACCGATAACATTGTCCTCAACGATTACTGCATTTATCTCATTCTCTACTTTAGCTATATCTGACGCTTGTTTAACAAAACATGGATGGACTCTTTGTTCAACTTTGTTGCTAACCTTTGAGCTGACTGCAAGTAATTTGATTACATAACCAAATTCGCTTGCATATTTAAAATCTTTGGTATCAATTTTTGAAATACCTTCAATATATGTTGAACTAAAACTTATTGGTACATCAAATGCCAGACATGATAAAAGAGTAATTTTATGAGCTGCATCTATCCCTTCAATATCAAAGGTAGGATCAAGTTCAGCAAACCCTTTCTTTTGTGCATCGCTAAGTACATCTTTAAAATCTCCAAGATTCCTATCCATCTTAGTCAAAATATAATTACATGTGCCGTTAAGTATTCCATATATTTTCTTAATCTTGTTGAAGCGTAAATTTTCTCTTACTGCTTTAACAATCGGAATTCCTCCAGCAATAGCAGCCTCATAATTTAGTGATACATTATTTTTTTCTGCGATCTTAGCTAAGTCATTACCATGCATTGCCATAAGTGCTTTGTTAGCAGTAATAACGTGCTTTTTATTTTTTAGAGATCTCTTTACTAAATTATAGGCAATTCCTTTAGAGCCACCAATTAATTCAACAACAACATCAATGGAGTCATCTTCTGCAAGACTCAATGTATTTGAAGTCAAAGGTAATTGTTTAATAGGAAGATCTCTCTTCTTTTTAAGACTTTTAACTGCAATTTTGATAACCTTTATATTGGCTGATCTTGTTGACTTGGTTTTCAAACCTTTTAGTTGCTTCAAAAAACCTGTTCCAACAGTTCCTAATCCTGCTATGCCTATACCCAGAACTTTACTCATTGATTACTACCTTTTCAGGAACGCTCTCAATATCAGGTTTATCACTTGAGATATCATTACCCATATCAATGTCAGAAATATCTGGATTTATGAAGTACTCATAAAAAGAAAAATTTTCAATTTTTGAACAGCTAATAAATAGAAAAGATGATAATAAAAATATAACTAATAAATTAATTTTTTTCACATTAATATCCCTTCGCCTTCATCAAAATCATTCATTACGTTAAAATTTTGTATCGCCTGTCCTGCTGCACCTTTTAAGAGATTATCTAAAGCACTAACTATACAGATTTTATTTTCTTTATAGCCTTTTTTCAAACCAATTACTAAATTATTTGTACCAACTACATCTTTAGTTTTGGGAATATCGCCTATCGGAAGTACTTCAATAAATTTCTCTTCTTTAAATCGTTCAACTAAAATTTCATAAAGTTCATTTAATGTTTTATTATTAAGGTTTACATAAATATTACTTAAGATACCTCTTTCAACTGGTATTAGATTTGCAGCAAAAAAAACTTCAACTTTATTTTTAGTATTTTTTGATAACTCCTGATTTATTTCAGCTATGTGCTTATGGTCACCAATTCCATATGTTGCAATATTTTCACTTACTTCCTTTATGAGCTCATGCTTGGGCTTTGTTTTTCCTGCGCCAGAATATCCAGATTTTGCATCAATTATAATATCATCTTGCTCAATTGCATCCTTTGAAACCAATTCTACTAATGGAACTAATACACTTGTTGCATAACACCCTGGATTAGCAACATGTTTACTTTCTTTTATACTCTCCCTATTAAATTCTGTAAGGCCAAATTGAAAATTTTCATTTAATTCAAAACTTTCATGATCGAAATTATACCAATTTTTATATTCTTCCTTTTCATCCAGCCTGAAGTCAATTGAAAGGTCGATAATTCTTATATTTTTATTAAGATTATGAATTAATTTATGCATCTGCATATTAGGTAAACAATTGAAAATAAAATCAATATTCTCAAAGTCTATATTCTCAATTTTTTGATATCTAAGTGATTGCTCTAATTCTTTATCATCAACCAATTCTCCAGCTGATTTATTAGCAGACAAGGCTGATAGATTTATATTTGGATGGGCTTTACACATATTATAAAGTTCATAGCCAACAAATCCACTAGCACCTAATATTACTACATTTTTCATTTTACAAATTTAAAATTATTAATTGATAGACTTTATGAAATCCAGCTTAAGACTTCGAAACTATCGTTTAGAAAACTGAAATCTTCTTCGAGCTTTTCGTCTACCGTATTTTTTTCTTTCAACGATTCTTGAGTCTCGTGTCAGAAGACCTTCGGTCTTTAGAGCAGGTCTTAAGTTTGGATCAAAAAGTGTAAGAGCTTTTGAAATCCCATGTCTAACTGCTCCAGCTTGTCCTGACAGACCTCCACCACTAACAGTTACGGTCGTATCTACTGCAAGCTTTTTATCAGTTAATACTAATGGTTGATTAACTAGCATACTTAGAACTGGTCTTAAAAAATATTTGTCCAATTCTTTTCCGTTTATAATTATTTTACCTGATCCTGACTTGATCCAGACTCTTGCTACGGCATTTTTTCTTTTACCAGTAGCATAAGATCGTCCTAACTTATCTATAACTGGTTGAACTTCAGTAGTTTCGCTTTTAAGAATAGTTTCAGTATTTGCAGTATCACTCATTACTATATTAACTCTTTTATATTTAATGATTTGGGGTTTTGAGCTTCATGCGGATGATTGCTCCCAACATACACCTTCATATTTGATAACTGTTTACGACCTAAAGGACCTGAGGGTATCATTCTTTTAACTGCAAGTCTTACTAGTCTGTCAGGGTTCTTTCCTTCGAGAACTTTTTTTGCTGTAATAGATTTAATGCCTCCAGGATAGCCTGTATGACGATAATATACCTTATCTTCTAGCTTATTTCCTGTTAACTTAACTTTTTCAGCATTAACTATTACTACGTTATCTCCACAATCAGCATGAGGTGTATAACTTGGCTTATGTTTACCTCTTAAGATTTTAGATACTGCAGATGCCAATCTACCTAAGACAATATTTTCAGCGTCAACAATTAGCCAATTTTTATTAAGATCTTCCTTAGCTAGGGACTTTGTTTGTTTTAATATTTTTGATGTAGTCATGTGCGAAGTTAATAATAATAACTCATTTATTTGTCAATCATTATATATTTCCTTAATTGAATCAATATTTTAACAAATGGTACTATAGTACTTTATATATAAGTTTACATAATCTTTAAACGGGTATTAAATTTTATGTCGATGTAATTGTAGTTTGCAGACTTTTACAGCAATTATCATCGATTAAAAAAATTAATAAGGGAATTATAAAGAAATGGCTAAAAATAAATTTGTACCTGCGGACTCAGTTAATCCTGAGACAATAGCTTTACATGGCGGAGACTATAGAAGTGATCCATCAACAACATCTGTAGCGGTGCCTATATATCAAACAACTTCGTATCAATTTCATAATACTGAACATGCTGCTAACTTATTTGGAGCAAAAGACTTTGGGAACATTTACACAAGAATTATGAACCCAACTGTTGATGTTCTTGAAAAAAGAGTTGCTGCAATGGAAGGTGGCGTGGGCGCTCTCTGTGTGAGTTCAGGACAATCTGCTTCTATGCTTAGTATCCAAAACTTAGTGAAAGCTGGTGATAATATTGTTAGTTCTACTGATTTATACGGAGGTACTTGGAATTTATTCGCTAATACAATGAAGGATCTCGGAATTGAAGTTAGGTTTGCTGATCCAAAAGATCCAGAGAGTTTTAGGAAATTAACTGATGATAATACGAGGGCATACTATGCTGAGACCCTTCCAAATCCCAAGTTAAAAGTATTTCCGATTCGTGAAGTTGCAGATATAGGAGACGAATATAATATTCCATTGATCGTTGATAACACTGCAGCGCCAGTAATATGTAAGCCAATAGAACACGGGGCTTCCATTGTTGTTCATTCATTAACTAAATTTATTGGTGGACATGGAACGACTATTGGGGGAATTATTGTTGATAGTGGTAAGTTTGATTGGGGTAAGGACCCTAAAAGACAACCTGCCTTAAATGATCCTGACCCAAGTTATCATGGCATGGTTTGGACAGAATTTGCAAAAGCTGTTGGTCCAATTGCCTATATAGTTAGAGCAAGATTTGTTGGATTAAGAGATATAGGTGCAGCTTTGAGTCCTCAAAGTGCATTCAATATTATACAAGGTCTAGAAACAGTTTCACTGAGAATGGAAAAACACTGTTCTAATGCAGCTAAAGTTGCTGAATACCTCTCAAGTCATAATAAGGTATCTAGAGTTATTTATGCTGGGCTTGACGAAGGTGAAGCTGGAGATAGAGCAAATAAATATCTCAAAGGTGGTCATGGTGCACTTTGTGGAATCGAACTTAAAGGTGGTAAAGCTAGTGGTGAGAAGTTTATTAATAATTTAAATATGTTTTACCATGTTGCAAATATAGGTGATGCAAGAAGTCTTGCGATTCATCCAGCATCAACTACACACTCACAACTCTCTGACGAAGATATGGAAGCTGCTGGTGTTAACCCAAGTTATGTTAGATTATCAATAGGCATAGAGCACATCGATGATATCATCGAAGATCTGAAAAATGCATTAGACGCAGCTTAATCATTCATAGGTCACCTTAGTACACTTTACTGAGGTGACTTTAAACTCAATTGATACATAAAAAGAGATAGCAAGAACACTAGTATAGAGTTGCCTTGATGTAATAAAGCTAGATGCCATGGAATGTTTAAATAGGTCATGGAAACGCCCAAAACTATTTGTAAGACAAAAGTAATATTAAAAAAAATAATTACAGGGTAATAACTATTTATTTTTCTATTCATAATTATTGAATAGTTCAAATAGAATAATAAAAACAAAATAACCATAGCAAAAGTTCTATGAATAAAAATGATGTACTCACCATTTTCAAAGAAATTTATTATCCATCTCATTTGAGTGTTTTCAATAAAGGGAAGTATATTCCCATTGTATAGTGGCCATGTATTATATAGAAGCCCTGAATGAGTACCTGAAACAAAGGCACCATAGGATATTTGAAAGCAAATAAATATAAAAAGTATAATTAATAAATTTTTGTATTTAATAATGAAGATTGAATTATTATTTATTAATTTATTATCTAATAAATACGAGACTAAAGTATAGAATGTTAAACCAAGAATAATAAATGCCATTGTTAAATGAAGTGCTAAACGATATTGGCTTACATCAACTCTTTCTGATAAGCCACTTTTTACCATGTACCAACCTATAATTGCCTGGGCAAATAAAAGAACTCCAATAACAATGACATTGTTGTAATATTTTTTTTCAATTTTTTTATAAAGTAAAAGAAAGCAAAGAGGAATTAAGTAAGCAGCGCCTATAAGTCTAGCAAAAGCTCTATGAAACCACTCCCAGAAATAAATGACCTTAAACTCTTGTAAAGTCATTGAGCTATTTACTAACATGAATTCATCTATTAATTTGTATTTATCAAACTCTATTTCCCAGGCAGCCTCAGATAGAGGATAGAGGATACCAGAAACTGGCAACCATTCTGTAATTGAAAGCCCAGAGTCAGAGATTCTTGTGTAACCACCAATTAAAATTATCGCGCAAATTAAGGCCATTAAAGATAACAACCAAATTGAAAATATATTGATTTTACTGTTCATATTAATTACATATTTGGCATGACTAAATTAAAAAAAGCAATGAGTGTAGTTATATTTATAATTGCAATCACAATATACTGTTTATTAGTTATGGTTATTTTGGCTAAAATCAACTTTAATCATTGGCTAATTGAATTTATTGTATATTTTCTATTAGGAATTCTCTGGGTATTTCCATCAATGTATATACTCAAACCATTTAAAAAAAAATGAAAGTTAAAAAAAACAATACTCCTCAAATGAAAGTCATAAGAAATAAGATCGATATTATCGATAGTAAGTTGCTTCCTCTGATGGTTAAAAGATCTAAACTAGTTGAAAAAGCATTGGAACTAAAAGTAAAACGTTCAGAAATAGTCGATAAAACAAGAATTCGAGAAATTACAAAAAAAATTTCTAAAAAAACAAAAATACTTGGTGGCAATCCTAAGCTATTGAGTAATATATGGATTGCAATAATTGATAATTTTATTAAATTTGAAAAAAGTAAATTTAAAAAATAATTATTTGCTATGTGGTGGTAACTTTTTTTCTATGAACCACTCATGTTTTTTTGTTGCAGGGTTATATTTCTTCATTCTTAATTTGTCCTTTGCTTTAAGACCTGACGTAGGCTTCTTAGCATAGTAGTAAAATTTGCTATCAACCTTTTCTTCTGGGACAAGTCTAACTTTTACTGTAGATTTTTTAGCCATCTATTCTCCTTGATCAATTTTTTTTCTTAAATTCATCAAGTCATTTAAAACTTTCAACAATTTTTTTCTCTTACTGTCTCCTAAATGATGATGATGAGATATATCATTTTTATTGTTATGTTTAGTATTTATTTCATTTTCTGTAAAGGAGTCATTTTCAACTTTATTTAATAATATTTTTTTTGTTCCACCTTCTTTAATTACTTTCTGAACTCCTCTTATCGTATACCCATCATTATAAAGTAAACTTTTTATACCTCTTAAAAGCCTAATATCTTCAGGTCTATAATATCGTCTTCCCCCTCCTCTTTTTATAGGCTTAATTTGAATAAATTTTGTTTCCCAGAACCTAAGGACATGTTGTGGCAAAGAAAGATCTTTAGAAACTTCACTAATTGTGCGAAAAGCTTCAGGTGATTTTGTGTCCATATAACAGCTACTCCAAATTATTTGTTTTGTTTTTTACATTAACTTTTGATTTCAGCACATTTGAAGCTCTAAATGTTACCACACTTCTTGCTGTAATAGGTACTTCTTCTCCTGTTTTAGGGTTTCTTCCTATTCTTTCTTTTTTTTCTCTAACAATAAATGTTCCGAACGAGGAAATCTTAACATCATCTCCTTTAATTAAACTCGATAATATTTCACTAAAAACTGAGTCAACTAAGTTTGCTGACTCGTTTCTAGAAAGACCAACATTCTTAAAAACAGCCTCACTTAATGTTGATCTTGTTGTGGTTTTATCCATATACAAAAATTATAATAATAATAATTACTTATAACAATATTTTAATTATTTTTTTTACTAATTCATTAATTTACTATGCATTTCGGATACATAATCGCGAATTTTTTTGTTTACGTTATTTTCTAATAGTGAATATATGATATCAACCGCATAGGAAACGCCTTTATACTCAGACTGTCCATGACATTTAACAGCTAATGAATTCAGGCCCATTAAAATACCACAATTATGCACCCTTGGGTCCAATCTGTCTCTCACAGATTTCATAGCTAATGATGATAAAAAGTAACCCATTTTAGAAGAAATTGAGCTCTTAAAAGCATCTTCAAGATGACTTTGAAAAAGTTTTGCAGTGCCCTCCGCAGTTTTTAGAGAAATGTTGCCTGTAAAACCATCTGTAACTACAACATTTGTTTTTCCAACAGAAATATCATTCCCTTCAACATAACCATAATAATTTAACCTAAAGTTATTCGATAATTCTTTTAATTGATCAGACGCTAATTTTATTTCCTCTTTTCCTTTATTATCTTCTATTCCAACATTAAGCAGTCCAATACTTGGATTATCAATTTTGAACAGTATAGAAGCTAGGCTTGCTCCAAGTATTGAGTTTTCTACTAAGTAACGGGAGTCAAGCTTAGTGTTTGCTCCCAAATCAAGTACAACCGACTCACCTTTCATATTAGGCCAAATTGATGCTATTGCTGGTCTCTTAATGCCTTTTAATGTTTTTATATTTAATAAGGATAAGGACATCAATGCACCAGTATTGCCAAATGACAAAACTGCATTTGATTTATTCTCTGTCACAGATTTTATTGCAAGATACATACTTGAGTTCTTTTTTGACTTTAAAATATCTGAAGGCTTATCTTCCATTGTGATAAATGAATCACAGTCAATGATTTCAACTGCGTTTATAAGTCTTTTATACTTTTCAATTTTTTTCTTTATAACTTTCTCAGATCCATACAATTGAAACTTGTAATTTAAGTTACGTAATAGTGATTGATTGAGTCCTTTTAAAATATCATTTGTTTCTGTCTCACTACCTAACATGTCGACAGATAATGTAAAACGATTTGTCACTACTTATTTCTCGTATTTTAAAACTTTAAAGTAAAAGTTATTTTCTAGGTTCTTTGATTCTTCATTTCCAGTGAATTGCTCAATATTTTCTTTCATATATTCAATAAAATAATCAATTTGATGATTTAATGTTTCATTGCCCTTATAAATATTATTTAAGATTGTTTGTTGAAGCAACGATTTATCGCCATCATTTTCATAAACATCGACTCCTTTGCTGTATTGGGCAAGCCTGCCATAAAAAGCGGTAATAAATACTTTCATTTTCTTATTTACCGCAATATCTCCAAAACCCATTTCTCTCAAATTGTTTTCAAAATCATTAAACATAAAATCAAAGAGCTCCTGGGAAATAATAGACTTTCCTTTTTTTAGTTTTTTGTAATAAAAAAATATTATAAAAGCATGAAAAATTATTAAGTCAAACCGCGTTTCAAAATTATCCTTTAATTTAAGATTTAAATAGAAAAACTTTGACCTCGATATTTCAACAATATTCTGATAGATTTTCGTAACTTGAATATTTTTTCTTTTAAAAAACATAGGCTATGAAATTAATTCTCTTTTTGATAAGCACCTTAATCTTAATATATAGTTGCTCTCCGATAAATAAACAACATGGTTACATATTGGAAGATTTAGTACATACATCTGATTCATCTCAATTTAATTTAGAAACTACAACAGAAAGTGATATTTTACAAACGCTTGGCTCACCCTCTATTATCATTAGTGATGTTAACAATATCTGGATTTATTTAGTTTCTATTAAAAAAGAAAATGTTTTTGAGGATGATGACTTAATACATCAATCTATAATGAGATATGAATTTGATAATGATAGAAAATTAATATCTAAAGAATTTTATAATGAAGAAAATTTTACTGAAATAGCATTTACTAAAGACAAAACTAAAATCATTAGCGACAACTTTGATTTGGTAGATCAGATATATGAGTCATTTACGAGGGGGCTATAGATCTATAGAGCGGCCAGTAAAAGTAAAGCAACTATATTTGTTATTTTTATCATTGGATTTACAGCCGGACCAGCTGTATCTTTATAAGGATCACCTACTGTATCCCCAGTAACCGCCGCCTTGTGCGCCTCTGATCCCTTGCCACCAAAATTTCCATCTTCAACAAACTTTTTTGCGTTATCCCAAGCTCCACCACCTGCCGTCATTGAGATGGCAACAAAAATTCCTGTAACAATTACCCCTAGCAACATGGCGCCAACACAAGAAACAGCAGCATTTTGATCGGCTACGATTGATATAATAAAATAAAGCACTAATGGAGATAATACTGGCAACATTGAAGGAATTATCATTTCTTTAATGGCTGATCTAGTTAACATGTCTACTGATCTTGAATAATCTGGCTTGGACTCGCCAGTCATAATGCCTGGGTTATCTGAAAATTGTTTTCTTACTTCTTCAACTACAGCCCCGCCTGCTCTTCCTACTGCCATCATTCCCATGGAAGCAAATAAATATGGAAGTAACCCACCTATTAAAAGCCCTACAACAACATATGGATTTTCCAAACTAAAGTCAGGAGTTATTTCTGGAATCAGTTTTAAATCTTCAACATAAGCTGCAAACAATACCAAGGCACCTAAACCTGCTGACCCAATTGCATATCCTTTAGTAACTGCTTTTGTCGTATTGCCAACAGCATCTAGCGCGTCAGTTGTTTTTCTAACACTTTCATCCAAATTGGCCATCTCTGCTATACCGCCAGCGTTATCAGTCACCGGTCCATAAGCATCTAAGGCCACAACCATCCCAGCCAGAGCCAACATTGCTGTTACTGCGATTGCAATCCCGAAAAGGCCTGCAAGCTGATATGTAAATACAATACCCACTACAATGACTATAGCTGGTAAAGCAGTTGCTTCCATTGAGACTGCTAAGCCCTGTATAACGTTCGTTCCATGACCGGTAGTAGATGCCTTTGCTACACTTTGTACAGGTCGGTAATTAGTTCCAGTATAGTATTCTGTGATCCATATTAATAATCCCGTTATTATTATTCCTACAAAAGCACATACATAAAGAGACATACCGTTAAAAGTAGTATTGCCAAAAGTAAACTCTTTTGACATGTCACCTAATATGACTTGTGTGACAGGGTAAATAAAAATTAGTGATAATATTGCTGAGGCGATGAAACCTTTATAAAGAGCCCCCATAATACTTTGTGAACGCCCTAGTCTTACAAAGAATGTTCCAATTATTGATGCAACAAGACAACTTCCGCCAATTGCCATAGGATAAATTGTCATCATCTCGGCTATTGGTCCAGAAAAAAATATTGTAGCTAAAACCATTGTTGCAACAATAGTAACTGCGTATGTTTCAAATAAATCCGCTGCCATGCCAGCACAATCACCAACGTTATCTCCAACATTGTCAGCTATAACCGCCGGATTTCTTGGATCATCTTCGGGTATACCTGCCTCAACCTTGCCGACTAAATCAGCGCCAACATCGGCTCCTTTAGTAAATATACCTCCACCCAATCTTGCAAAGATTGATATTAATGAAGCTCCAAAGCCTAAAGCAACAAGCGCATGTTTTAGTGTCTCATCTGAAACTGAATAAGAATCTAGTATTACATAATAAACAGAAATTGACAGAAGTGCCAAACCTGCAACTAACATGCCAGTTACTGCGCCAGCCTTAAATGCTACATTTAAGCCTTTTCCCAAGCTTTCATTTGCAGCTTGAGCAGTTCTAACATTCGCCCTAACTGATATAATCATACCGATATAACCAGCAGCACCTGACAAAATAGCGCCAATTAAATAACCACCTATGACCCACATGTCTTGAAAAAATAAATATAAGAGGACACATATCACAAGACCGACAATAGCAATTGTTGTGTATTGTCTATTTAAATAAGCTTGAGCACCAACTTGAATAGCTGAGGAGATTTCTTGCATTTTTTCATTACCGGCATCTGATTTTAAAACAGAGTTACCAGCCCAAAACCCGTAGATTATTGATAATATGCCAGAAAAAATTATTAAATTCATGATACTCATAAATGATCCCTTATAATTATAGATGGCTGAAAATGCCAAAATTTACAGAGTTTTGCAATCTTTTATTTTAATTCTAAGAATTTTGCAGATTATCAAGGACTCCGTTTATTAATGCTGTTTCGTTATTTCCAAAAAAACGGTTAGCAATCAATAAATATTCAGAAATTACAATTTTCTTTGTCACATTATCCAAGAATAAAATCTCGTAAATTGCTGATCTAAAAATTGAAATTAACAACTTATCCATTGTATTGATTTTGATTTTTTTGTTCATTGATACTTTTAGAATTTTATTTATTTCATCTATATTTTCCATAACACCCTCATATATTTTTTCAGCAAATTTCAAATTCGAATTATTTATCTTTTTTTTATAATCAGTTTGCTCAACTATATTGGCAAAGATTTCATTAATAGGAGTTTGACTTCTATTTTCATTAATAGATAACTCATAAAGAGCCTGAACCACTAATAGTCTTTGGATTGATTTTATATCAGACATTGGTTTAATCTTTAAGGACTGATATGGCTGCTTCAACTGCATCTTTTGCTCTATTAACTTTTTTTGAGGATCTCTCCTTTGCTTGCTTTATACTTCTGCAAGTAAGAACAGAATTAGAAATTGGCAATTTCTTTTGAATTGAAAGTTCAAGCAATGATTTAGTAATAGCATTAGCAATAAACTCATAATGGTCAGTTTTGCCCTTGATAATGCAACCTATTGCCACAACAGCATCGTACTTACGTTTATTTAGTTTCATTGATATCTTTGTTGGAATTTCCAGGGATCCCTTTGTAAAAGTAGTATCATACTTATGTCCATTTTTTTCTAAATATTTTTGGGCTCCTTTTAGCAAGTTTAGAGTTATTTCAGGATAAAAGTTTGAAGCAACCAAAAGAAAATTATATTTTTTCATTATTTACAATTCACTTAGTAATTTTGTCTCAATTATATTAATGCCATAAGCCTCTAGACCAATGAATTTCCATTCAGTATTGGTAAGAAGTATCATTTCTTTTACACCTAACTCAGAAAGTATCTGGGCACCCATACCATAAATTCTTAGTTCATCTTTATCATTTTCAGATTTATTGCCAACAAATGAGGAGTTAGTTATAAGTCTGTTTATAATAGATTTACCACTATCTCTAATTAAAACTAATATTCCCCGTCCATGCTCTTCTATAACATCTACGCTCTTATTTAATGAGGCATCATCACTGCCGTATTCACCAAATAAATTATCAAAATAATCAGTCACATGAACCCTAACCATGACTGGCTTTCCATTGTAAATATTTCCCTTCGATAAAACTATTTGTTCAGTATTATCAAATAAGGACTCGTAAATTTTGATGTCAAATTCATAATTAGATTTAATTTTTACTTTTGAGTCGTGAATCTTTTTTACAAACTTATCTTTATCTCTTCTGTAGGCTATTAAATCAACAATTCTCCCAATCTTAATATTATGTTTTTTGGAAAATTCAATCAAATCTGGAATTCTAGCCATTGTCCCATCATCATTCATAATCTCACAAATTACACCTGCTGGTATATTTCCACTTAGCCTAGCTAAATCAACAGATGCCTCGGTATGACCTGCTCTCACCAACACTCCTCCATCACGAGCTACTAGAGGAAATACATGACCTGGACTTATAATATCATCCTTGGTCATACTTTTATTTATTGCTGCTTGAATTGTCATGGCTCTGTCTTGAGCGGAAATACCAGTTGTAACGCCTTCTTTTGCCTCTATCGAAACAGTAAATGCGGTTGAGTCTCTCATTTCATTGTTTTGAGACATTAACGGCAAATCTAATTGCTTAACTCTTTCTTCCGTCAAAGAAAGACATATAAGACCCCTTCCGTATTTTGCCATAAAATTTACCGCTTTATCATCAGTTTTTTGAGCAGGAATTATTAGATCACCTTCATTCTCACGGTCTTCATCATCGACCATAATCACCATCTTTCCAGCTCTTTGGTCTTCTATTATTTCCTCTACGGAAGATATAAATTCCTTATTCATTTTAAACTTAATTTTTATTGATTTTGCGTAACATATCTTGCTAACATATCAACTTCAAGGTTTATTCTGTCACCTAATTTCAATCCTTTTAGATTAGTATTCAACCATGTGAAGGGAATAATGTTGAGAACAATAATATTATTTTTAACTTGATTAACAGTTAACGAAATTCCATTTAGTGAAATAGATCCTTTTTTTGCAATAAATTTTTTAATCTTTTTAGAGATTTCTAACTTTATTTCATGTGAGTCTCCTACTTTTTTAATGCTGACCAATTTTGATGTATCATCAACATGACCAAACACAAAGTGACCACTGATTTCATCACCTACACGCAAAGATTTCTCAATATTTATTTCATCACCTTTTTTTATTGCATTGAAGTTTGAACAGTTGATTGTCTCTTGAGAAACATCAAAAGAAAGCTGAGTGTATTTTTTTTTCTTTTTCTTACTTATCACAGTGAGGCAAATACCATTACAACATACTGAGCTCCCTTTTTTTATATCTTTGTATTTAAGATTTGTATCTAACACTAATCTAAAGTCTTTTTGTTTCTCAAAATTAAGAACAAAACCTTTATTTTCAATAATTCCTGAAAACATTAAAATTAACCCTTTCTATATATAGTTAGAATATCGTTTCCATAATTTTTGCTGTCTAAACGAACAAAGTTCTTTGTAGATTTCATATTGCTGACACCCATATCTGACACCGCATCAACTCCACCTTTACCAATTATTTTACTAGCTCTGAACCATTGAATCTCGTTAACATAATTATTTTTTAACAACGAACCACTTAAATGTGAGCCTCCTTCAACAAGAATTCTCATGTATCCAAGATTTGTAATTTTGTTTAATATTTCTCTTAAAGATAATTCTGAGCCTTTTTTGCTTACTTTTATGTACTTAATATTTTTTTTATTTAAATTCGATCTTTTTTTTCCATCAGAATAAAATACGAATACATTTCTTGAATGATTAGAAAATATTTTATAATGATTTGGTATACTCATAGTACTATCAAGAATAAATAAATCAGGCGAAAAACTCTCAAGTCCGCTTAGTCTGCAATCTAATGAAGGATTGTCCTCTACAATTGTCCCTCTCCCTACTAACATACAATCATTTTGTGCTCGCAACATATGACCATGTTGTCTTGAAACTGAGTTTGTGATCCATTTACTTTTTTTTGATTTTGTAGCAATCTTACCATCTGCAGTTGATGCGATTTTAAGTGTTATATGCGGTCGATTATTATTTAATGAGTTAAAGAAAACACTATTAATATATCTTGTTTGTTTGCTAAAATTTTTGACAATGACTTTTATTTTTCTTTTCCTAAGCTTTTTTATAGATTTACCTTTAACTAATGCATTTTTGTCGATTTCAGAAATAAATACTTTTGAAAATTTATATTTTATTATTTTATCGACACAAGGTGGATTTTTTCCAATGTGTGAACAAGGTTCTAGAGTTGTATATAAAGACGCACCTTCTAATTGCTTTTTATTTCTAACTTGATTTATCGCATGAACTTCGGCGTGTGGAGAGCCATTTTTTTGTGTCCAGCCTCTTGCAATAATAGTTTTGTCTTTTACAATTATTGCTCCAACAGGTGGATTTGGGTAGGTAGAACCAATAGCTCTATGAGCCATTCTTTCTGCTATCTGCATATAGTCGACAATTTTCAATTAAATACCTATTCGTTATTTGATGAGATAACTCCAATAAACTCTTCAAAATCTTTAGCTTCTCTGAAATTTTTATACACAGATGCAAACCTTACATACGCGACAGGATCTATGCTTTGTAAGCCCTCCATGACAATTTCACCAACTACATCTGAAGCTATTTCAGCTTCACCTAGACTCTCAACTCTTCTAACTATCCCACTTATCATACGATCAACTCTTTCAGACTCTACTGGCCTTTTCCTTAAGGCAATTTGAACTGATCTCTCTAATTTATCTCTATCAAAAGGAACTTTTTTACCAGATTTTTTTATAACAGTTAATTCACGCAACTGTATTCTCTCAAATGTTGTAAATCTGGCTCCGCATGCAGAACAAAACCTTCTTCTTCTAATGGCAGAATTGTCCTCCGTAGACCTTGAGTCTTTTACTTGAGTATCTTCATTTCCACAAAATGGACATTTCATAAAAAAACCTAACTATAAATTGGAAACTCGCTACACAAATTAATTACTTTTTCTTTTACAGTTTTTTCTACATTGCTATTATCAGTTGGATTACCTTTTAAGCCAACAAGTGTTTCGAGTATCAATTCTCCTACAAGCTTAAACTCATTTTCCTTAAAACCTCTTGTTGTTGCAGCTGGGGTTCCAAGTCTGATGCCTGATGTAATTTTAGGCGGCTTCGGGTCCTTAGGTATTCCATTTTTATTACATGTTATATTTGCTGCTTCCAAACTAGTTTGAGCGGAGTCGCCTGTTAAATCCATTGGAGTTAAATCTACTAGGATTAAATGTGTATCAGTTCCACCAGAAACAATCTTTAATCCCCCACTAACAAGAGTGTCACTTAATGTCTTAGCGTTTGTAATTACTTGTTTTATGTATTCCTTAAATTCTGGTTTCAATGCTTCTCCAAAAGCTACGGCTTTACCAGCAATCACATGCATTAATGGGCCACCTTGATAACCGGGAAATACTGCAGAATTAAATTTTTTACCAAGGTCTAAATTATTTGATAAAATCATACCTCCTCTTGCACCTCGAATAGTCTTATGAGTGGTAGAAGTTACTACATCGGCATATTCTAATGGATTTGGATACTCCTCAGCAGCAACCAGGCCTGAAAAGTGAGCCATGTCTACATGAAGAAATGCACCGACTTGATCACAGATCTCTCTAAATTTTTTAAAATCTATAATTCTTGAATAAGCACTTCCTCCTGCAATAATAATTTTTGGGTTGTGTTCATTTGCTAGCCTTTCAACCTCATCATAGTCAATTAGTCCATTGTCTTCTAAGCCATATTGCACGGCATTAAACCACTTACCAGACATTGACGGGGCAGAGCCATGCGTTAAATGTCCACCAGCATCTAGACTCATTCCAAGAATAGTTTCACCTGGCTTAATCAGAGCTAACATAACCGCACCATTTGCCTGGGCACCCGAATGAGGTTGAACATTTGCATATTTACATTTGTATAATTTTTGAAGTCTTTTTATTGCAAGGTCTTCGGCAATATCAACGAATTCGCATCCACCATAGTATCGAGAACTTGCATAGCCTTCCGCATACTTATTTGTCATTATAGAACCTTGGGCTTCAAGAACAGCTTTAGAAACTATATTTTCAGACGCAATCAATTCTATCTGATTTTGCTGTCGATCTAGCTCTAAATTAATTGCCTTGTGAATTTCATTGTCAATGTCCTTAAGTGGTGAAGAAAAAAAGCTCATATTATTTATTATCCTATTTTTTTTATCCTATTAATGTGACGACTTCCCTCAAATTCTGTATTTATAAATGTGTCAACACAACTAATAGCTGTCCTTTCATCTATCACTCTAGCTCCTAAAGTCAAAATATTTGCATCGTTATGCGCCCTTGCAAGTCTAGTTATTTCGTTATTGTAGCAAAGTGCCGCTCTAATTCCTGGTTTTTTATTAGCTGCCATTGACATTCCTTGGCCAGAACCACAAATCAATATTCCCATATTCACAGTTTGGTTGGAAATGTCTGAAGCAACTTTCTCTGCAAAATCTGGATAGTCTACGGCTTCATTTTGTTCAGGCCCTCTATCGATAACTTCAATATTTTTTGCCTTTAGAAAATTAACTACTTTACTTTTCATATCATAACCGGCGTGATCTGAAGCTATAGATATTATTATATTTTCGTTCATGTTGATCAGTATTAAACAAAATATACTAAATATTGTAAATAGAAATTGATAGACTTATCTCCATAATGACCTTTTTATAAGTACGTCCTTCAGTAATTGTGGACGATCTGTCATAATCCCATCTACTCCATAATCAATAAGTTGATTCATCTGACTTTCATCATTAATCGTCCAGGCATGTATTTTTTTCCCAAGGCTATGAACGTGAGATACAAAAGGCTTAGATACAATCTGAAAACCAAAATAAAACATTGGTATTTGCAAACAAGGAATATTGTTCTTAAAAAATGGCAACACACTATCTAAATAAAACATTATTGTTTCTTGCTTTGTCATTGATGTACATAGTTGGTTGCCACATGAATTTCTTAATAAATTAATTTTATTTGTACTAAATGATCCAATACAAAAACGATCCAAGTTTTTTTTATTCGATTTAAGTGACTTTATTAAAAGATGTGCGGCAAGCGTTGATTTTGGTTCTATATTAAAATTCAAATGTGGCCATGAAATTAACGCTTCATCCAAAAGTGGCACATGGTGATCATCAAATATTTTTATTTTTTTTATTTCTTCATACTCTAATTGATTTATTTTTGTCTGTAGACCACAAATCCTACTTAAATCTTCATCATGAAAAATGACAAGCTTTCCATCCTTAGTTTCTCTAACATCAGTTTCTATATAATCGTATCCAATAGAAATACACTTTTCAAAAGCATCAAGAGTATTTTCCCTATTTTCCAATGATCCTCCTCTATGAGCAAAGGGAGTAAATTTATGATTGTTTAAAAACTTAAAAGACATATATATGTTTTCTTATGATTGAAAATTTACTTATTATATTAAGCTTCAATTTTATAGTCATTACTATTCTGTGGCTATCATCATTAAAAACAAGACGGGCTGATTTTATTGATATTTATTGGGGCCCAAGTTTCTTCTTTTCAACAGCTATTATTTATTTCTTAGATAATGATTATTCTCTTCCAAAGATTATTGCCTTATCCCTTGTTGGCCTGTGGGGATTAAGATTAGGTATTTATTTATTCTCAAGAAATATAAGAAAGTCTGAAGATATTAGATACGTTAAGATAAGAGAGCGCAGAGGTGATTTTGGTCTTTTTTACACAGCATATTTAATACAAGTCATTTTAATTTGTATTGTATCTTTCCCAATGCAAAGTCTCAGCATTTCCCCAAATAACTTAGATCTAAATGTATTTGGAGTAATTGCAATAATTATAGCACTTCTTGGTATAATAATTGAAACTATATCTGATATTCAGCTAACTAAATTTAAATCTGAAAAAAATAATAAAGATAAACTTATGGATAAAGGTCTGTGGTTTTATTCGAGGCATCCAAATTATTTTGGCGATAGTGTATTTTGGTGGGGCATCTCTTTATTTTGTTTTAGCATTTCTTATAATTTATTAATATTTATATCTCCAATTATCATGACGTACCTATTGTTAAAAGTTTCTGGAGTAAGTTTACTTGAAAAAACTATTGTAAATAAAAAAGAAGGTTATGATAACTATATTAAATCAACTAGTTCTTTTATAATACTGCCAAAAAAAAAATAAAATGATGAAAGACAGTATCTTAAAATTTCCAAGTACTAGACTCAGAAGAAATAGGCAGTCTAAATGGATTAGAAATTTGGTTGAAGAGCATTCATTAACATCTAATGATCTAATTTGGCCAGTATTCATATGTGAAGGAAAAAATAAAAAAGAAGAGATTAAATCTATGCCTAATGTCTATAGATATTCAATAGATAATCTAAATGAAGTGAGAGATATTGCGGAAAGTCAAAATATTAATTTAATTGCTCTTTTTCCCTATACCCCTGAAGAACTTAAATCTAATGATGGTAAAGAGGCATTAAATCCTGAAAACCTAGTCTGTAAGTCTATAGATCAATTATCAAGATCAAACAAAAATTTTGGATTGATGTGTGACGTGGCACTTGATCCCTATACTAATCATGGACATGATGGTTTAATAAATGACAGTGGAAAAATACTTAATGATGAAACAAATGAATTGCTTGTAAAACAAGCACTTCTTTATGCAGAATGTGGGGCTGATGTTATTGCTCCATCTGACATGATGGACGGAAGAATAGGGCTGATACGAAATGAACTAGAAAAAAATGATTTTCAAGATGCCTTAATACTTTCGTACGCTGCAAAATATGCATCTGCTATGTATTCACCATTCAGAGATGCTGTAGGCTCTTCAAGTAGCCTTAAATCAGATAAAAAAACTTACCAAATGAATATAAATAACTCTGACGAGGCAATCAGGGAAGCCTCAATGGACATTAGCGAAGGCGCAGATATATTGATGGTAAAGCCAGGAATAAGTTATTTAGATATTATCTATAGAATAACGAATGAGCTTAATTTTCCAACTTTTGCTTATCAAGTATCTGGTGAATATAGCTTGATTAAACTCGCTGCAGAAAAAGGTTTGGTTGATGAGAAAGCGGTGGTTCTTGAGCAGCTTGCTTCTTTTAAAAGAGCTGGAGCTGATGCTATAATTACTTACTTTGCTCCTGAAGTTTCAAAGTTTATTAAATTAACTGAGTAATCTTTTTACTAAACTTGATGTGTCAAAATTATTACCACCCATATTTTGTACATCTTTGTAAAATTCATCAACAATCTTTGTAATTTCTAAATCAATGCCAAATTTTTTGGCTTCATCAAATGCGATTGATAAATCCTTTCTCATTAAATCAACCGCGAACCCAAAATCAAATTTATTTTCAGTCATTGTCATAAATCTATTGTCCATTTGCCAAGATTGAGCTGCTCCAGTGGAAATAACATCCAAAACATCCTCTGGATTAAGTTTAGTTTGCTTCATAAAGTAAATTGACTCTGAAAGTCCCTGTACTAAACCAGCTATACAAATTTGATTAACAATTTTAGTCAATTGTCCTGAGCCCGATGACCCCATGTACTTTCTTTTTTTTCCATAAAGCTCAAAAATACTCTCGCTTTTCTCAAACGCATTTTTATCTCCTCCTACCATGATACTTAGTTGTCCCTTTTCAGCTCCCAACTGACCACCAGAGATGGGTGCATCTAGAAAAAAAGCATCTTTTTCTCTAAATTTTAGTTCAAGCTCTTTGACAATTTTTGGTGAAACTGTGGAATGATCAATAAATATTGTGTTTTTTCTAATTATATTAAAACATCCAGTGTCGTTTGAAGTAATCTCTCTCAGATCATCATCGTTACCGATACATGAAATAATGAAATCAAATTTTTCATCAAGCTGATTTAGGTTATCTACTGCATTTCCTTCATACTTTTTTTTCCAAATGCTGATTTTTTCCTTTGATCTATTGTATACAGAAACCTCATATTTCTCTGATAGGAAGCCAGCCATTGGAAATCCCATCTTTCCAATTCCAATAAACAAAATTTTATACATTAAAAATATCCATCATCCTCTGCATAGCGCTTATTGTTACTAATAAAGGCATTCTAAATAATCTGCCCCCAGGAAAATTTCTATGCTTAATCTTCTCAAAAGCTTCCATTTCACTAGTTTTACCAGATACAATGTTTTCAGCCAAAATTTTACCGGCAATACCAGTAAATGCAACTCCATGCCCTGAAAAGCCTTGAGCATAAAATATCTTTTCATTTATCATTCCTATATCAGGAACTCTGTTGACCGTAATAGCAATTAATCCACCCCAAATATAATCAACTTTTATATTTTTAAGTTGTGGAAATACTCTATTTAACTGTTTTTTTGTTCTTTTCTTTAAACCCTCTACATTTTTAAGAGAATAGCCTACGGCTCCTCCAAAAATCATTCTCTTACTTTCTGAAAGTCTATAATAATTAAGATCAAAGTTAGTATCGCTGACACAATAATCATTAGGTAGAATATTTTGCTGCAAATCAATATTAAGAGGTTCTGTACAAACAATATATGTTTCACAAGGCATGACTTTATTTTCGATACCGAGGTTTAAACCATCAATATAGGCATTGCAACATACAGCTATTTTTTTTGCATTAACTTTTCCATTTTCTATTAATACTTCAATGTCATTACGATTTTGTAATATTTTTTTTGCTGGAGAATTTTCATACACCTTAACACCTAATGAAAGTGCAGCATTCATTAATCCGATAGCGTATTTTAATGGATGTAGATGCCCCGCTCCCCTATCTAGTATTCCTCCATAGTAAAGTGAAGAGCCAATTTCATGATCTGCTGTAGCTTTGTCAAGAACTTCAAGCTTATCATAATTATAAGTTTTTAATTTATATTTTAGATCATTTTCATACTCTTTAAATTTTGACAAACTGGTGGCTGCATGTATTCCACCGCTCTTCTTATCACATTCAATATTAAAGCTTTTTATTCTTTCATCGATAAGATCAACTGCTGCCTGTGAAATATTCCATAGCTGCATGGCATGTTTAAGGCCATATTTTTTTTCAATACCAACAATTCCCCATGCAACATCATTCCAAATTTGGCCACCATTTCTACCTGAAGCTCCCCAACCTATAATATTTTGCTCTAATAAAATTACTTTAAGTCCTCGCTCGGCAGCTTCGATTGCAGTTGACAGTCCCGAGAAACCACCTCCTATTACACACAGGTCACATTCGTGGTCATCAGTTAAAGTTGGAAGAGCATCTTTTTGCTGAGTAAGGCTTGTTGCGTAATAACTATTAGGATATTGAGACATTAAATACAATTAAGTTAACTTTAGATTTTAGAGTGTAAATTCTTTGGCTCAATTCTACCCGCTTGAGCCCTCTTACCAAGCCATTTCTTTAGATCTTTAGCGGATAATAAAACTTTTTTAGACCTTTCATTGATTATTCCTTCATTTGAGTCTGCACAAAAAGCGTTAAGAGTTTTTCCTGACTTGAACTTTTGAAGTGTAACACCTCGTCCCTTTTGCATATTAGGTATTTCTGAACTATTGAAAGCTAATAATTTAAATGATTTTTTTTCACCACTAATAGACACAATCAAATCTCCTTTTTTCTCTGCACATGATACTGCTCGATCATTATCCTTTAAATTCATAACTTTCTTACCTGATTTTGTAGATGCAATGAAGTCATTTGAATTAACAAAAAAACCTTTACCAGCAGAGCTGGTTATTAAAAATTCTTTATCTGGCTCATAAATCTTAAAGAATAAAACTTCTTCGTTATCATTTTTGTCAATTAACAAACTTATTGGATCACCAAACCCTCTACCAGATGATACTCTAGAGCAATTTATGGTATAAAACTTACCTAAAGTAGAAAATACAACCAATTTATTATTACTCTTACACTTAACAATAAACTTTTCACTATCTCCTTCTTTATACTTAACAGACGAGTAGTCATCCTGATGACCTTTGATTGATTTTACCCAACCATTTTTAGATAACAATACTGTTACCGGTTCCTTTGAGTCAAATTCCTCTAGAGAATAATCAAGTTCCTGATACACATCATTAATTACAGTTCTTCTTTCAGCAAAAGAATTTATTTTTTTAAATACATCTAAACTTTCATTGAATTCTTTGTTTAATATTTTACTTTGGATGCTCTTTGACTTTAGAATCTGATTTAATTCTTTTTTATAATTTAATAAATCTTGATATTCATTCTTTATTTGCTTTTCCTCGAGTTTTTTTAACTGTCTTAATCGCATTGCTAGTATAGCCTCAGCTTGTTTTTTATTGATTTTAAATACAGTAATTAGTTTTTTTTCAGGATTAGTATCTGTTCTTATAATCTTAATTACCTTATTTATATTACTAAAAACTATTAGGAAGCCTTTTAAGATCTCCAACCTATTTTCAGTTTGCGTGAGACGATACTGGGTTCTTTTTTTTAAAACAACAAAGCGATGATCAATAAATGCTTTTAAACTCTCTTTAAGTGAGAATAGCTTAGGCTCTAACTTGCTATTTATTGCATTAAAATTAATAGCAAATCTAATTTCTAAATCCGAATTCTTACACAAATCCTCAAAAATAACTTCTGGCTTAAAGGTTCTATTCTTTGGCACTAAAACAATTCTAATGTCCTCAGCAGATTCATCTTGTATCGCTTCAAGATAATTTATTTTTTTTAAATCAATTAATTCAGATACTCTCTCAATAATCTTTGACTTATTTACTTGATAAGGAATTTCATAAATTACTAATTGATACTGTCCTCTTCCTAGGTCTTCTTTTTTCCATTTTGCTCTTAGACGTATAGTCCCTCTTCCTTTTAAATAAGCTTCTCTGATAGCTGCTTTACTATCGACAATTTCACCTCCTGTTGGAAAATCAGGGCCTGGTATAATATTTATTAATTGCGAGCTAGTGTAATTTGGATTCTTTAATAATTTTGTTAGAGCTGAAAATAATTCAATTATATTGTGTGGTGGAATATTTGTTGCCATGCCCACTGCTATGCCTGAACTTCCATTTGCTAAAAGATTAGGAAAATATGACGGTAATACTATTGGCTCTAAATCTACTCCATCATAAGTACTTATATATTCAATCGTTTCCTCTGATATATCTTGAATCATTAATTCAGCTAGCGCTGTTAGTCTTGCTTCTGTGTATCTCATTGCCGCTGCATTATCGCCATCAATGTTTCCAAAGTTGCCTTGACCATCAACTAATGGATAGCGAGTTGAGAAATCCTGAGCTAAACGAACAAGAGCTTCATATACAGATTGATCACCGTGAGGATGAAACTTACCAATTACATCTCCCACTATTCTTGCTGATTTTTTATAGCCTGAATTAGAACTTAATCTCAACTGATACATGGCGTAGAGAAGCCTTCTATGAACTGGTTTTAATCCGTCCCTTATATCTGGAAGAGCTCGATGCGTAATTGTGGATAAAGCATAAGCGAGGTATTTCTCCTCCAAGGCTTCAGTAAAATTAATATTTTTTATCTTCATTTATAAGTATATTCTTTAAATGATTCCTGCTTTTAGGAAAGTTTAGATTATTCGGTTCATAAAAACGTTTTAAGAAAAAATATTCTGTAAGTACCAAGGCATTTTTAATATCAGCTAAGGTAAGATCAATTGAGCTATCAACAAAAAAATCTGGCAATAAAAATAATTTATCTTTAAAGCTACCGGCGCCTTCCATTGTTACAGCTCTACCGCTACTAGGAGAAACGTATTTTAGTTTGTCTCTTCGTGCTGTTACTGCACATTCAGATAAGTCAAGACCATAACCAATTTCTGATAAAAGATCTAATTCCCAAAAGATATAATTTTTTATCCAATCCTTTTCTCCACGAGATATATCTTTTATAAGTTTTAATGTTTTTTCGTACATAAGTATATTTTGCTGCTTCTCTGCCATAGTTGAGATTATCATTGAACAAATCGTTGTAACTGCAAGAAGCTTCGCTCTTTGATTTAAAATATATGAAGACCACATCTTTATAGGCTCAATTGTAAAATTGCCCAAGTGACTTTCTAATCTACCTGACCAATTAACATGCACCTCATTTCCTGGCTCAATTGTGGCTCTAAGATTCTTAGAGTGAATTCCTCTTATTAAACCTTTGTGTCTTCCATGCTCATATGTAAATATTTCAAGTATATACGATTTTTCATTATATTTACTGAATCCCAAAATAAAGCCATCCCCAGACCACCTCATAGTTTTTTTTCGCTAACAACTTTTACAAATAAAAATAAATGAATTTTTTTATTTTCATGTTTAGCTATTTCTTTTCTTGATGACGATCCTATTTCTTTCAACAAAGATCCCCGCTTACCAATGACAATACTTTTATGTGATTTTCTTCTTACTTCTATAGTTTGAAATATTTTGATTTCATTCTTTCTATTTTCGACTTTATCTGTGATAACATCACATTGGTAAGGTATCTCTTTATGTAATTTGTCTAATATTTTCTCTCTTGTCACCTCTGAATAAAAAAGTTCTTTCTTGATCTGAATCTTATCTTTAGTTTGATATTTAGATTCTTTAATTTTAAGATATTTATTAGATCTTTCTAGCAATCTTGATACTCCATCACCATTAATGCTTGATACAGGGAAAATTTCCTGAATTAAATTTTCCTTTGAGTAAAAATTAATGCTTTTTAAAACATCTTCATCGTTACATTTATCTATTTTATTTAGTACAAGAAAAATTTTCTGATCTATAATTTTATCTTTCAAAGATGATTGAATTCTTTTAAATTCTGTTTTTGTTTTTTTTGATATATCTAGTACTAAATATATAATCACTGCATTGTCTATTTCTGCAAATGGAGATGAAACAACTTTGTTGCTTATTTTTTTCATAGATGCAAAAGTCCCAGGTGTGTCCTGTAAAATATATTCAAATTCAGATATATTTTTTGTTAATTTTTGGTTGAAGGTAGTGGATTGTTTCTTTCTAGAAACCAATGTCACTCTTCGTCCCATGATCGAATTAACTAAAGTTGACTTTCCTGAATTCGTAGGACCTATTAAAACTATATTCCCACTTTTCATTTATTGAATAATTTTATTTAATTGAATGAATGACTCAGCTGCAAGTTTTTCTGCTTCTTTTATCGATCTGGCTTTACTAAAAGCCTTTTTATAATTCATAAATTTTAATTCAATTTCAAAAATTGGCTCATGATCAGGACCTTTTTTAGATAAAGTCTTATATTCAGGAAGTTTTTTGTATTTCTTTAATGTCCATTCTTGCAAAAAAGATTTTGGATCAATTAAATTTCGATCAATATTATGAATATGCTCACGCCATAGTTCTAGAATCAATTTCTTTACTATGACGAAATCTGAATCTCGATATACAGCACCAAGAATTGACTCACAAGCATTGGACAAGATGCTCTTCTTTTTATTGCCTAAAGATGATCTTTCTGTACTTCCCAGCAGTATGAAATCACCTAATGCTAGATTATTGGCAACCATAAAACATGTATTCCTATTAACTAAACTACTAAGCATCTTATCTAAAGAACCCTCATCGGCACTAGGGTAATCTTTAATTAGTTTTTCAGCTATCGCTAAACCCAATACGCGATCACCTAAAAACTCAAGATTCTCATTATTAAGGGTTTTTTCAAAGCTTGAATGAGTCAAAGCTAATTTAAGTAAACTGATATCTTTAAATTTATATTTAATTTTTTTTTCAAGTAATGATAAATCTTTTTCCATTTCTCAACTAATTTATTAATTTCAGCAATCTATTAAATTGGATATCAAATGGCCATTTCCAAAATTCAAGAATAGTTGATCCATCTTCTGTTGAAAAAAAAATTATTTGAGCTTTGCCTACTAACCTGCTGAATTCTACTGTGCCCCAAAACCTGCTATCATTTGAATTGTCTCTATTATCTCCCATAAAAAAATAATGGTTTTCAGGCACTACAAATTCCTTTGTATTGTCACCAGGAGATCCATCTAAATAATTATAAATTTCGTAAGAGATACCATTTGGCAAAGTTTCTTTTAATACGTTTATTTTAATTATTCTTCCATTTTTAAGAACTTTCGAGTCCTCGCGGATATTTTCATACTCAAGTGAGTTACTGTTAATAATCAAATTACCATTTCGAACTTTAATTCGGTCTCCTGGAAGTCCAATCAGTCTTTTAATATAATCTAAATTTGTATGTGGAGGCTTGAATATTATCACGTCACCCCTGTCTGGAACGTTTGAAAATATTCGGTTGGATATAGGACCTAAACTAAAAGGAAATGAATGCTTACTGTAACCGTAATCAAATTTTGAAGCAAAAAGTCTGTCACCAACTAATAAATTTGGTTCCATTGATGAGGAAGGTATAAAAAATGGCTGTATTAAAAAGGTTCTAATAATCAATGCAATTACAAGTGCATAAAAAAGTGTTAACAAATTAGATTTGATCCAAGATGCATTTATTTTTTTATCACTCATTTTGTTAATTAATAGTTACAATTGCTTGTGCATATGGAAATTCGTCAGTAATTGACAAATTGATAGTATAATCATTGTCTTGAACTAAATTTAATAAATGTAATTTCGATTTTCCGTGAAACTCAAGAGTCGGCTTGCCCGATGGTTCATTTACAATCTCTAAATCTCGCCAATAGACGCCTTTGCGGAAACCAGTGCCTAGTGCCTTAGCAGCAGCTTCTTTTGCAGCAAATCTCTTTGCGTAACAGGAAGCGCTTTTTTTTGTTTTTTCACACTTTCTAATTTCATTATCTGTAAATATTCTCTTCTTAAACCGATCACCAAATCTGGCTATAGTTTTATCTATTCTGCGTATATCAATTAAATCTGAGCCAATGCCTTTCATTTATGAGCCTCTATTTTCTTTTATAAGAACTTTAAGCTTACTAACAGTTTCCCCTAATCCAGAAAATATAGCTTCAGCTATTATAAAATGGCCAATATTAAATTCCTTTACTTCAGGTATTTTTGCCAATTCGACTATTGAATCAAAAGTAATTCCATGACCTATATGTACTTCTAATCCTAAATTGTCAGCTAATTGAGAGGCCTTTTTTATTCTTCCTAAATCATCTTCAAAATTGTGAGAATTTTCTATTTTTCTGCAAAACCCTCCTGCGTGAATTTCTACAATATCGGCTTGTATTTTTTTTGATGCAATAATTTGCTCTTCATCAGCGTCAACAAATAATGACACTTTTATACCGCTCTGTTTAAGTTTCGGAATAATAGAATGAAGTAACTTATGATTTTTTTTAACATCTATACCACCCTCTGTGGTTACTTCTTCTCGCTTCTCAGGAACTATACAACATGCGTTTGGCTTTACTTTTAATGCTATGTCAAGCATTTCTAGTGTTGGGGCCATTTCAAAGTTTAATGGCAATGATATATTTGCTTTAAGTTCGAAAATATCTTCATCTTTTATGTGCCTTCTATCCTCACGAAGATGAGCTGTAATGCCATCAGCGCCAAATTCTTGACATAGTTTTGCAGCTTGAACAGGACTTGGATAATTCTCTCCCCTTGCATTTCTTAAAGTTGCAACATGATCGATGTTTACTCCTAACCTTGGCAAATTCATAATATCAAAATTTTCTGCTTCCTGGTTTAATTGCTGGAATATTTGCTAATTCTTTAGGAAGGTTTTCGGGATCGAATATTGGAATATCAAGCTTTAACAATGATATAATATCAAAATTTTCAAAAACATCCTCTGTAGTCCTGTCAACTATTGATGCTATTCCTTTTAAGTTTACTTCCAGTAAATTTATTTTATCTAGACACTCTTTCGTTGATTTGCCAGTAGTTATTACATCTTCAACGAATAAGATATTGCTTCCTTTTTTTAAATCAAAACCCCTTCTTAATTCAAATTCATTTTCTGACCGCTCATAGAATATGAAATCACACCCTAAAGTTTGAGCAAGTTGATATCCGACTAAAACCCCTCCTAAAGCAGGTGAAACTATACAATCAATTTTAGTGTCTATTGTTTTGAGTATTTTAATTTTAAGTTCTTCACAAACAGCTCTACCATCGTTAGGGCTAACAAAAAGCTTTGAACATTGAAAATACATTTTAGACCTTTTTCCTGAGGAAAGAATAAAGTGTCCATGCTGTAGAGCTCCAGAATTTTCAAAAAAACTAATTATTTCTTTTTCATTTTTCATAGGTCTAGCAATAATCTATTTACTGAACTCACATTCTCTACTTCCACAAGTACATTAATTATTTTATCAAGATGCGCTAAATCATGTACGTCAATTACAATAATCATATCAAAATAATCTTCGCCCTTTTCGGATATATTTAAATGTGTAATATTTCCTTTTTCAGTTCCGACAATAGTTGCAAGAGTTCCAAGTGATCCTGGTTCGTTTTTCACAGAAACTTTAATTCTAGAAGAAAAAAATTGCTCTGGATCAACGTCTTTCCATGATGCTGAAATCCAATCTTCTTTTTTATATTCTTTATCAATTGCATTACATTGATTTGAATGAATGAAGATACCTGAGTCTTCTGATGTAATTCCTATAATATTTTCATGTGGTAGGGGGAAACAACACTCAGCAAAATGAATTGCTACACCTGGTTGAAAATCACTTATTTCGAGAGGAGTTTTACCCAGTGGATTCGTTTTTCTATATCGAGAGAAAAATGATAATCGTGATTTTGATTTTATCTTTTCAAGTTCTCTGGGTCTAATATTGCCCTTACCAATGGATATTAAAAAATCGTCAGGGTTTTTCCTATTGAATTTCTTTGAATAGCGCTCCAGCTCTGCAGTGGATATATCTGCATCTTTTTTTAAAATTTTTTGTAAGATTTTCAATCCTAAAGTTACAAACTCATCTTTTTCCTGTTTTTTAAAGAATCTTTTTATTGATGATTGAGCTTTTGCAGTCGTGACAATATTTTCCCAGGTTTCTGATGGAGATGGATTTTTAGAAGTTAAAATTTCAATTTCATCACCATTTTGTAATTTCGTATATAATGGTTTGGGTTTACCATTAATCTTAGATCCCACACACCTATTCCCAATTTCTGAATGTAATGCATATGCAAAATCAATTGAATTTGAATTTGAAGGAAGATGAATTAAATCTCCTTTTGGTGTGAAACAAAATACCTGATCTTGAAACATTTCTAATTTAGTTGCTTCCATTAACTCCTCAGATGACCCACCGCTGTCGAGTATTTCAACAAGATCTCTCAGCCAAGTCACATTTACGGGGTCTGAAGAGGAATTATCAATTAGGTTATAATTTTCTTTATAACTCCAATGGGCAGCGATGCCTTTATCGGCTACAACCTCCATTTCTGTAGTTCTAATTTGTAACTCAACACGTTGTCTTTCTGGTCCTACAATTGTTGAATGAATTGACTGGTAATTATTTATTTTAGGTGTGGAAATATAGTCTTTAAAGGAACCGGGGACTGCAGACCAGCGATTATGTATTATTCCCAAAATTCGATAGCAATCATCAATACTTTTGGTTATAATTCTAAAGGCAAAAATATCTGAAAGTTGCCTAAAGGCAACTTGCTTATTTTGCATTTTATTCCAGACAGAGTATAACTTTTTTTCGCGTCCAATTATTTCATAGTCAATTTGGTTTTTGCTTAGTAACTCTCCAATTCGTGATTTGATCTTGTCGGTAAGATTGGATTTATCTTTCTTTAAATATTCTATACGAGTTGATAAAGATGAATAAGCAGATGGATTTAAAATTTGAAATGATAAATCTTCCAACTCATCCTTAAATTCGTGCATACCTAATCTTCCAGCTAATGGAGCATAGATTTCAAGTGTTTCAGATGCTATTCTGTGTCTTCTTTTTTCTTGAGGAATAAATTGGATAGTTCTCATGTTGTGCAAACGATCTGCTAACTTTACGAGCAATACTCTTATATCTTTTGACATTGCTAGAATAAGTTTTCGAAAGTTTTCAGCCTGAAATTTATTTTCAGTATAAGTTTCAATTTTTGATAGCTTTGTAACACCATTTACTAAAACAGCTATTTCATCTCCAAACTTTTCTTTAATTTCATGTTCAGTTGCGAGTGTATCTTCTAACGTATCATGCAATAAGCCTGTGATTATAGTTGATGTGTCTAATTTTAAATTTAGTAAAATATCGGCTACTGCTACCGGGTGAGAAATATATGGATCGCCTGAATATCTTTTTTGGCTTTTATGAGATTCAAGAGCAAATTGATAAGCCTTCTCAATTAGCTTTGAATTAAGGCCAAAACTACTTTTTTCAGATCTATCTAGTAGTTCGATTTTGCTCATAATGCACTTTTAATCATACATTATTCATGAAGTGAAGTATTAAATAATTCCCCGATTAAAGAAATTCCTTAAGCTTATATAGCTTACTGCTAGATCTTAAGCTTTTTGCAAGTCTCATAATTGTACTATTTTTTTTTAGATGTACCCAGTTAGGACATATATCGCTCATTGGCCTTAATACAAAATCTCTCTCTATTAATTTAGGATGCGGGATTTCTAAATAATTTATATGGTCTTTAATAAAGAAATTGATAAATGGTTTTGCCATTAATATATCTAAGTCACATGTTCTTGATGTATTTTGCTTGTAAGCATTTCGGCCTGTCATACGCTCAATCTTCTTTAGACAATTTAGTAAAATCAATGGCTTCTGAATGGTTTCAACCATGATAGCCGCATTAATAAAATTGTCTGCAGCAGATATGAAATTCTGAGGCGCAGATGAATATAAATATGATTTTTTTAATATTTTTATATTATTTTTTTCTAGTTCTAACATTGCAAACTTTAATGTCTGAAGTTTATCCCCATACTTTGATGGAATATTAGAACCTAAACCAATTATATAAATCATTATAATTTTTTTCTTTCTCTGACCCAATCTTTTCTTTTCTTAGCATCCCTTTTATCATATATTTTTTTTCCTTTTGCTAAAGCAATTTCAAGTTTTGCGATACCCTTTTTGTTAAAATAAATTTTAAGAGGCACTAAAGTTAGAGATTCTTTATTTAACTTGCCAATTATTTTTTGAATTTCTTTTCTATTTAATAATAATTTTCTAGGACGATTCTCTATATGATTTAAGTATGATGCATTTGAATACTTTGAAAAATGAGAGTTAATTAAAAATATTTCGTTATCCTCTTCACGCGCGTATGATTCAGCGATTTCAACTCGGCCATTGCGAAGTGATTTAATTTCACTTCCTTGCAATTGAATGCCAGCCTCAAATAATTCAATAAAAGAGTAATTGTATCTAGCTTTTCTATTTTGGACTGCTATTTGCAAGATTATATCAACGAAGCGTGTTTTAATGCTTTATCAACTAAGACTTTTGTCTCATCAGAAATTAAAGTAAGGGGCAACCGTATCTCTTCACCACAAAGACCTAATTTAGATGCCGCATATTTTACTGGTCCAGGGCTCGACTCAACAAAAAGAGCATGATGAAGAGGCATCAATTTATCATTTATCTTTGCCGCTTCTGCAAAGTCTTTACTCAGACAAAGTTGCATAAATTGGGAACATAATTTAGGTGCAATATTTGATGTGACCGATATTGATCCATGTCCACCATAAGTCATAAAAGCAAGCGTTGTGGCATCATCTCCAGTAAGTTGATTGAAGTTTTCACCTATAACAGTTTTAGATTCATACACTCTAGGTATATTAGAAGTAGCATCTTTAACTCCAACTATATTTTCAATCTTAAATAAACTCTTCATTGTTTCAGTAGACATATCAACAATTGATCTACCTGGAATATTATAAATTATAATAGGTAACTTTGTGCTTTTGCTAATAGCCTCAAAATGACTGTATAAGCCTTTTTGAGTCGGCTTATTGTAATAAGGTGTTACAACCAGAGCGGCATCCGCTCCCGCACTTTCCGCATGTCGTGTTAAATCAATTGCTTCTTCTGTATTATTTGATCCTGTTCCAGCAATTATTGGAACTCTTTTATCTGCTTGTTGCACACACAGCTCAACAGCGAGTTTATGCTCTTCATGACTGAGCGTAGGTGATTCACCCGTCGTACCAACAGGAACAAGTCCATGTATTCCCTCAGAAATTTGAAAGTCAATAAATGATCTAAATGACTCTTCGTCTATTTGACCTCCTTTAAAAGGAGTAATTAATGCAGTATGGGCACCTTTAAGCATACTTTACTTTAACACTTTTAATTATTTAAAAAAACATAAATCATAAATATACTCGCCTTCAAAACAACAATCTTATTCTTGTGAAAAAAAAACTTATTTTACTATTATCATTCTTTTTTTTTAGCCTTTCATTTGCCAATGCTGAAATCTTTCCACAAAAAAGAGAGATAGGCTTTATTAATTATCAGTCAGTCAACTTTTCCTATCCCACTAAAAGACCTACTCAGCCTGAGTTATCTCAACTTCTTAGCAATAAAGATGTTGAATTATTTAAGTTGGCACTTGATAAAGCTGGTGCTAATAAGTGGGATCGAGTTATAGGAATACAAAGTAATATTAAAAATGAAACAGCTAGGGATACACTTGAATGGCTAAAATACTATAACGGAGCTAATAATCTTACTTTTACTAATTATCTAGATTACATAGATCAAAATAATGATTGGCCCGAAATTGAAAAAATAAAGATTAAAAGCGAGTCAAAAATATCATTCAAAGAAAATCATCAATTAATAATAAACCATTTTAAAAAAAATGAACCTAAGACTGGTTGGGGCAATATTTATTATGGAAACGCTCTCTTGAATAACGGAGAAATTGAAAAAGGGAAAAAATATATTATTCAAGGTTATACTGATGGGAGCTTCTCAAGAAAAGAACAATCTCAAATATTAAAAAACTTTAAAACGATTTTAGAAGAAAATCATCATAAAAAAAGAATCGAGCAGCTTCTTTGGAATGGCAAATATAGAACTGCATCAAGACTTGTTAAGTATGTAAATATAGATTATCAAAAATTATTTGAGGCACGAATTGGTTTAATTTCTTTTGCTGGAGGAGTAGATGATTTGATCAAAAAAGTTCCAGATCAATTAAAATCTGATCCAGGACTTGTTTATGACAGGATACATTGGAGAATTAAAAAAAGAAAATATGATAGTGCATTGAATCTCTTATTAGAAATTAACAATACTGACTCAAGTAAATTAGTCAGGCCGGATAAATTTTGGGCAAAGAAAAACTTCTTGATAAGAAAACTCATCGATAGGCATGAGTATAATACAGCTTACAAATTATCCATAAACCATGATCTAAAAGAAAATAAAGATATAGCTGAAGCAGAATGGATGGCGGGCTGGATAAGTCTAACTTTTTTAGATAACCCCGAATCTGCATATCTACATTTCAAAGAAATTTGGGATGTATCTTCGAGACCAATTTCAAAAGCAAGAGCTGCTTATTGGATGGGGAAATCTCTCGATGCATTGGGTAAAACTGATGACGCTCAAAAAGAATATTTAAAAGCTTCGAAATATAGCTTAACTTTTTATGGCCAGCTTGCAGCATCAAAACTGAATAAAAAGATTTTATTTTCTCCCAAACTGACCAGTAAAGAGAATATTTCATCTGAAAAGCAAGAAATATCTAATAGTGTCTACCTTGCTATTTCATTGCTAAATGAATTTGATAAATCGAAACTCGTAAAAAAATTTATATGGGATCTAGCTGATCGAGAAGATTTAAATACTGCGACTAAGTCTGTTAGAATTGCAAACGAGTTAGGTAGAAAAGATTTTGCAGTGCAAGCTGGTAAGATTTTATATTATAATCATGTTCTTCTTGACCCATTAAGTTTTCCTGAAGTTGAAAGACCTAAATTTGATAAAATTATATTTCCACCTCAAAGTTTAATACACTCTGTCACCAGGCAAGAAAGTCAATTCGATCCCCAGGCAGGCAGTTATGCAGGTGCTAAGGGCTTGATGCAATTAATGCCATACACTGCAAAGAGAGTATCTAAAGGACTTAAGTTGGAGTATACAAAAAGTAAACTTACTGAAGACCCAAAATATAATGTAATTTTAGGAAGTGCTTACTTAGACAAACTACTATCTAATTATAATGGTTCATACATATTATCGCTTGCTGCATATAATGCAGGGGAGTCTCGTGTTTCGCGATGGATTAAAAAATACGGCGACCCAAGAAAAGACGACATTACAAGCGAAGACTGGATAGAATTAATTCCATTTAAAGAAACAAGAAATTATGTGCAAAGAGTTATGGAAAATATTCAAGTGTATGAATTTATTGAGAATGATCTTTTACCTGTTGAGTATACTCTTAGCTTAAATTTAAATAGAGCCTACACAGGTGGTAAAACAGTTATCAAGCCAACAAAAAAACAAATATAAGTTAAAATATGGCGGAGAGAGAGGGATTCGAACCCTCGGTACGGGTATAAGCCCGCACAACTCCTTAGCAGGGAGCCGGTTTCAACCACTCACCCATCTCTCCGATAAATAGATTAGTACTATAAATATTCTAAATAATCTAAGTATTTAATTTACTTTTTAAAAGCTCATTTAAAACTTTTGGATTTGCTTTTCCTTTTGACAGCTTCATAGCCTCACCTACAAAAAAACCAAACAGTTTATCTTTTCCATTCTTGTACTTTTCAACATTTTCTGGATTTGAAGATATAACATTATCAACTAATTTTTCTAGTTCGCCTTCATCACTTATCTGAGACAATCCTTTTTCATTTATAATATTATTAGCACTTTCTCCTGTCTCGCACATTTCCTCAAATATGTCTTTTGCCTGACGACTCGAAATTTTACCACTATCAATATTGTCAATTAATTCACCTAAATGATTAGGTGATATAGGACTCTCATCAATAGATAGGTTTTTTTTATTTAAAACAGAAAATAGTTCACTAGTTACCCATGTTGTAACAAGTTTGGGATTTCGATCTTTAACAACCTTTTCATAATAATCACTTGTTGATTTGTCAGATACAATGACACTCGAATCATATTCACTAAGACTATATTCTCTAATAAATCTTTCTTTTTTCTGATCAGGCAATTCTGGAATGGAACTTTTTATTTTTTTAATCCAATCATCCTCAAGAATAAGGGGTAATAAATCTGGGTCAGGAAAATATCTATAATCATGCGCGTCCTCTTTTGATCGCATTGATCTTGTTTCTCCAGAGTCAATATTATACAACCTAGTTTCTTGAATAATATTTTCACCTGACTCGATTAATTTAATTTGTCTTTTTGCTTCATAAATAATTGCTGAATGAATATATTTAAACGAATTCAAATTTTTGATCTCACACCTTGTACCTAAATCATCCCCTGGTTTATTCACAGATACATTCACATCAGCTCTCAATGAACCTTGTTCCATATTGCCATCACAAGTATCTAGGTAACGCAATATAGAACGCACCTTCTTTACATATTCCACAGCTTCTTCAGGTGACTTCATATCAGGCATAGAAACAATTTCCATTAGAGCGATACCAGAGCGATTTAAATCTACAAAAGTTAGGTTTGGATCTTGATCATGCAAACTCTTTCCTGCATCTTGTTCAAGGTGCAGCCGTTCAATACCAACTTTTTTTGACTGACCATCTGTCTCAATTTCAATAAATCCATTACCTACAATAGGATCCTTAAATTGGGATATTTGATATCCTTGAGGTAAATCTTGGTAAAAATAATTTTTACGATCAAAAATAGATTTTTTATTAATTTGAGCATTTAATCCAATCCCTGACCGCACAGCTTGCTCAACGCAAAACTTATTAATA
>CACDOH010000006.1 GCA_902554325.1 uncultured Pelagibacteraceae bacterium | reverse complement strand
TTCGCTAATAATTGAACCTAAATACTACTGCCAACTTGACAAATGCAATATTCAATATTTCTTCTCAATTTTTACTATGAAACTTCCCTTATGCCAGCTGTTTTCTATATATCTGATTTGATGATTATTCTCTGCCCAATGGGGGAATTCTTTTTTTATTTGACCACTATTACCAGTAATAATTTCAACTTTAGAAATATTATCCTCATACGCGCTGTAAATAAAATCAGTAAAATCCTGATAAGCCTCTTCTAATGTAAATCCGTGGAGATCAAGTTTTCTCATAATTTTCAAACATTGCTATTAGCCTTAATTAATTTACAATAATTTACCTATGAAGAATTCTTACACTAAACCTAACTTAAAAACTAAGTATTTTGAAGATTTATTCAATTCGCTTCCATCAATGGAGAATAAATCAGTCGCCATTACAGGCACAACTTCGGGATTAGGGTTTTATGCGGCTGAGTCAGTTGCTAAGCTTGGTGCACGAGTATTATTACTTAATCGTCCATCAGACAGAGCTGAAACTTCTTATGCTTTGTTAAATGATAACTGCTCAAATGGGGAACTTCATAAAGTAGATTGTGACCTTCAAAGCTTTGAATCAGTTAAATCAGCGTCAATAAAAGTAAGTGAAATTTGTACAGATGGCCTTGATGTCTTGTGTAATAATGCTGGTGTTATGGCACTTAAAGATAAAGCTACAATTGACGGTTTTGATGTGCAGATGCAAACAAATCATCTTTCTCATTTTCTTCTTACTAAGTTATGTATGCCACTATTAGATAAAGCTTCACAATTAAGAAATGAAGCAAGAATAGTCAATCATTCAAGTATTGCACGTACTCAAGCCAAAAAATTAAAAGAAAAATTTTTTGAAAAGAAAGGTGGTAGCTTAGGCGGAGACAAAGGCAGTATGATATTTGGTACTGGTCGTTGGGAACGTTATGCTCAAACAAAACTTGCTAATGCTGCGTTTACTGCATGTCTTCATGAGAAATTAAAGAATAAAAATTCAAAAATTAGAGCAATGGTCGCACATCCTGGACTCGCAGAAAGTGATTTACAATCTACTACTGTTGAAGACGGTGGCTTAAGTAGTTTTTTTACAAAATATATGATGAAGTTTGGTCAGTCTGAAAAGGATGGAACTTTAGGATTATTAAGGTGTATTGCTGATCCAAAAATTAATTCAGGATCAATTGTTGGGCCTGGTCTAAAAGGAGCTAAGGGTAAAGCAAAGTCATTTCCACTTGAGTCTTTTTACGACAATGATGAAACTAAGAATCTATTATGGACTAAAAGCTGCGAGGCTATTAGTGAAAATTTCGAAATATAGGAATCTTTAATGAAAGTAATTAATCAGTTTATTAATGGCAAAGAGTATATTAGTAAATCTGAACGGTTTGGTGATATATTTAATCCTGCGAATGGAGAAAAAACAAAAAAAGTCTCATTTGCTAACTCCGAGGACGTGAAAGTTGCAATAGAATGTGCAGTTGAAGCAGGAAAAAAATGGGCTGCAACTCCACCCTTAACAAGATCAAGGGTTTTTTTTAGGTTTAAAGATTTAATTATGCGAGATATAGATCAGCTTGCGCTAGAGCTGACTTCTGAGCATGGTAAAATTTTATCAGACTCAGCAGGTTCAATTACTAGGGGCATGGAAGTTGTAGAATTCGCCTGTGGTATTCCTCATCTTCTTAAGGGTGAATACTCTGAAAACGTAGGATCTGATATTGATAGTTGGAGCATGAGACAGCCGTTGGGTGTAAGTGTTGGTATTTCTCCATTTAATTTTCCAGCCATGGTTCCAATGTGGATGTTTGTCATTTCGATAGCATGTGGAAATTCATTTATTCTTAAGCCAAGTGAAAAAGATCCAACAGTTCCCTATATGTTGGCTGAATTGTTAAAAGAAGCTGGACTGCCAGATGGAGTATTTAATGTAATTAATGGAGATAAAGGAGCAGTTGATTTATTAATAACTGATCCAGCAGTAGACTCTGTGAGCTTTGTTGGATCAACTCCGGTTGCTGAATACATTTATCATACATCTTCAAAGCACAATAAAAGAGTTCAATCCCTGGGAGGCGCTAAGAATCATATGATTGTTATGCCTGACGCTGATCTTGATCAAGTCGTTGATGGTTTGATTGGTGCAGGATACGGTTCTGCTGGCGAGAGATGCATGGCTCTATCGGTCGCCGTTGCTGTTGGTGACGTAGGAGATAAGCTAATTGAAAAATTAACACCTCGCGTTCAGAACTTGAAGGTAGGTCCTGGAACAGATCCAGAAGTTGAAATGGGCCCATTGATCAGTGACGTTCATCTCGCAAAAGTTAAAAGCTACGTTGACGCAGGGGTATCTGAAGGAGCTGAACTAATTGTTGATGGAAGATCAATTTCACTTCAAGGGTATGAAAACGGATATTTTATAGGTGGATGTTTATTTGATCATGTTAAAGAGGACATGAAGATATATAGAGAGGAAATATTTGGTCCTGTACTCTCAGTTGTGCGTCAACCAACTTTTAATGATGCTTTAAAAATGATTAACGATCACGAATTCGGAAATGGCACTACTATTTATACTCGAGATGGAGATACTGCCCGTGCTTTTTCTAATCAATGTAAAATTGGCATGGTGGGAGTTAATGTGCCCATACCAGTTCCAATGGCTTTTCATAGTTTCGGAGGATGGAAGAGGTCTTTATTTGGTGATCACGCAATGCATGGCATGGATGGAGTAAGATTTTTTACTCGACTGAAAACAGTTACTTCAAGGTGGCCAACTGGAATTAGAGAAGGTACAGAATTTACAATTCCAACAATGAAATAATTTAGATTCTTAGCTTGATTTTAATCTCTATCTAGTTAGTTTACGGATTGTAAATATTCTCAGATGAAAAATAAAAAAATATCACTTATTGGAGCTGGTCAAATCGGAGGTACGTTAGCCCATCTCGCAGCAATGAAAGAATTAGGTGATGTTGTTCTTTTTGACTTAATGGCTGGTTTAGCGAAAGGAAAAGCATTAGATATTTCACAGTCATCGGCAATTGATGGCTTTAATGTTTCCTTATCGGGAACAGATAATTACGAAGATACTCGAGACTCTGATGTTATCATAATTACTGCTGGTGTGCCAAGAAAACCAGGCATGACAAGAGACGATCTCTTAGGCACCAACTTGAAAATCATTAAACAAGTTGCTGAAGGTATCAAATCTACATCACCTAATGCTTTTGTGATTTGTATCACAAATCCACTAGATGTAATTGTAATGGCGCTACAAAAATATTCTGGCTTACCAAAAAATAAAGTGATTGGTATGGCAGGCGTGCTGGATACTTCAAGATTTAAATATTTCTTATCACAAGAACTCAATGTACACATAAGTGAGGTAGACTCGTTTGTTTTGGGTGGACATGGAGATACTATGGTTCCAGTTCCTAATAGAACAACGGTGAGTGGAAAGCCCCTGATGGATCTAGTAAACCAAGGTCAAATATCACAATCAAAACTTGATGAAATAATTGACAGAACCCGGAAGGGAGGAGCTGAAGTAGTAAAATTGTTAGAAGTTGGGTCCGCATTTTATGGTCCGGCAGCGTCTGGAATTGAAATGGCTGACTCTTATCTAAATAATAAAAAGAAAACTTTACCTTGTGCTGCGCATTTAAATGGGGAATACGGTGTTTCAGATCTTTATGTTGGTGTTCCTGTTATTATCGGATCAGGAGGAATTGAACAAGTTGTTGAATTAGACTTAGATGCTGAAGAAAAAAAACATTTTGATACTTCAATAGAAGCTGTAAATGAATTATTTGATGCAGCTAAAAACATAGATCCCTCATTAAAGTAAATATGAACATTCACGAACATCAAGCCAAGGATTTGTTTAGAGGTTATAACATTCCTGTTTCATCAGGCTCTGTAGCTTATAGCGCAGATGAGATAGAAAGAGCTGTAAATGAAGTTGTAGGTCCAGTGTGGGTAGTGAAGGCTCAAATACATGCAGGCGGAAGAGGAAAAGGCGGAGGTGTCAAAGTTGTTTCTACTAAAGAAGATGCCCTTAACGAAGCGAAAAAAATGTATGGCATGAATTTAGTTACTCCTCAAACTGGAGCATCAGGTAAAGAGGTTAAGCGCATTTACATTGAAAATGGTTCTGATATAGAAAAGGAATTATATCTCTCATGTCTGCTAGACCGATCAACTAGTAAAGTTGCATTTATAGTTTCTAAAATGGGAGGCATGGATATAGAAGCAGTTGCCGCTGATACGCCTGAAAATATTACTACAGTTCAAATTGAACCATCAATAGGTGTTACAAAGAATGATATTGAAATGATTCAAAAGGCTTTTGAAATAGATGATGATTTAAATAATCAATTGTCGGATCTGATTAAAAATATGTATTTATTTTTTATTGAAAAAGATGCAAGTCTTGTTGAAGTTAATCCTCTAATAGTTACAAATACAAATAAACTTTTATGTTTAGACGCAAAAGTAAACTTTGATGATAATGCAATTTATCGTCACCCTGAAATTGAAGAATTAAGAGATGAAAATGAAGAAGATGAATATGAGAGGGAAGCAGCAAAATATGACCTTGCCTATATTAAATTGGATGGAAATATAGGATGTATGGTAAATGGAGCAGGACTTGCGATGGCTAGTCTTGATATTATTAAAATGTATGGCGGCGAACCTGCAAATTTCTTAGATGTTGGCGGGGGCGCGTCAAAAGAAAAAGTCTCGAGTGCTTTTAAAATCATCCTTTCAGACCAGGGTGTTAAAGGGATACTCGTGAATATATTTGGTGGCATTATGAGATGTGATGTTATTGCCGAGGGAATTGTTTCTGCAGCAAAGGAATTAAAAATTTCTGTTCCCCTTGTTGTTAGATTAGAGGGCACTAATGTGGACCAAGGAAAGCAGATCCTTGAAAATTCAGGGATAGAAATCATTTCGGCAAATGACCTTGATGATGCTGCAAAAAAAATAGTTAAGCTTGTTTAATGTCTGTTATCGTCAACAAAGATACAAGAGTTATTTGCCAGGGGTTTACTGGAGCACAGGGAACTTTTCATTCTGAGCAGGCTATCAAATATGGGACAAACATGGTTGGAGGTGTTACGCCTAAAAAAGGTGGATCAATGCATCTTGAACTTCCAGTTTTCAATACAGTAAAAGAAGCGAAAGAAAAAACTAATGCTAATGCCACAGTTATTTATGTTCCACCACCCTACGCAGCAAACGCGATCATTGAAGCGATTGACAGTGAGATTGAATTAATTGTTTGCATTACAGAAGGTATTCCTGTGATGGATATGATGAAAGTTAAAGATAGATTAAGTTCTTCATCTTCAAGGTTAATTGGTCCTAACTGTCCAGGGATAATTACGCCCGACGAGTGCAAAATAGGCATCATGCCAGCTCATATTCATAAAAAAGGTAATGTAGGTATTGTTTCACGATCAGGAACTCTTACTTATGAGGCAGTATATCAAACAACAGTAGCAGGCTTGGGTCAATCTACATGTATTGGCATAGGAGGAGATCCAATAAATGGAACTAATTTCATTGATTGTTTAGATTTGTTCCTTGCTGATCCAGAAACTGAGTCGATAATTATGATTGGAGAAATTGGAGGATCTGCAGAGGAGGAAGCTGCAGAATTTTTAAAGAAACAAAATACAAAAAAACCTACGGTGGGCTTTATTGCTGGGACCTCAGCTCCACCAGGCAGAAGAATGGGACATGCTGGTGCAATTGTTTCTGGCGGAAAAGGCGGAGCAGAGGATAAAATTGAAGCAATGAAAGAAGCTGGCATCAAAATTTCAAATTCTCCAGCAGCATTAGGGTCGACTTTACTTGAGGTATTGAAGAATCAAATCTAAAGTAATTTTACTGAATGGCCAAAACCTCAACAAATGATATTTTTGACAAAACCTCTTTCTTGCATGGTTCTAATGCCACTTATATTGAGCAAATGTATGAAAAGTATCAAACTGATCCAAATCAAATACCAGAAGATTGGAAAATTTTTTTTTCAGGATTATCAAAAAATTTAAATAAACAAAATATTTTAAGAGCTAGTTGGGCAAATAACGATTTTGTAACTGAAGAAGACTTAGCAATTAATATTAATAGTTCTTGGGAAAAAAAGTCTTACAAAATTAATGAAAATATCAGCACAGGTATTTCTTCAGACAAATTAAAAGAACAAATATATGACTCAATTAGAGCAATAAGACTAATTCGAGCTTTTAGGGTTAATGGCCATTTAGCATCTCAACTTGATCCATTAAATTTAAAAGAGATAAAAAATTATCCTGAATTAGATTACAGAAATTATGGTTTTGAAGAGAAAGACCTCAGTAAAGAAATATTTATTGATGGAAGCCTTGGACTTAATTTCACAACACTAAATGAAATTATTAATATTTTAAAAGAGACATACTGTGGTTCTATAGGTGTAGAATTTGTTCATATTCAGGACGCAGATCAAAAACAATGGGTTCAAGAAAGAATAGAAGAAGTTAGAAATAAAACTCAATTTACTACAAATGGAAAAAAAGCAATTTTCAAACGCTTGTTAGAAGCGGAGATGTTTGAGAAGTTTTTAGATAAAAAATTTATTGGCACAAAACGTTTTGGATTAGTTGGAAGTGAGGCAACTATTCCAGGTATAGAGCAAATAATCAAACAAAGTTGTCTATCTGGAATTGAAGATATTTACATTGGTACAGCTCACAGAGGAAGGTTGACATTATTGTCATCAGTCATGGAGGTTCCTCTGAGGTCTATAATGGCAAAGTTTGAAGGAGGTGGTGAAGATCCAAATGAAATACTTGGATCAGGTGATGTTAAATATCATTTAGGTATTTCTAGTGATAGAGAATTTGAAGATAAAAAGATTCACCTTTCTTTAACTCCAAATCCATCCCATCTTGAGGCAGTTGACCCCGTTGTTATGGGCAAGGTAAGAGCAGAGCAAACTTTACTTAAAGACAAAACCAATGACAAAGTCATGGGTCTGCTCATTCATGGCGATGCAGCCATGGCAGGTCAAGGAGTAGTTGCTGAAACATTTGCGATGTCACAATTAAGAGGTTTTCGAACTGGGGGAACAATTCATTTTGTAATCAATAATCAAATAGGTTTTACAACTGTGCCTCATTATGGACGATCGGCTCCTTATTGTACTGAAATTGCTAAGATTATTCAGGCACCTATATTTCACGTTAACGGAGATGATGTTGAGTCTGTAGTTCATGTTTGTAGGCTTGCTGTTGAATTCAGAAATAAATTTAAGACTGATGTCGTTGTAGATATGTTTTGCTATCGTAGAGCCGGCCATAATGAAATGGATTTACCAGAATTTACGCAACCATTAATGTATCAAAAAATTAAGGAGCATGCGACAACTCTAAATATATATCAGCAAAGATTAATTGATGAAGGTGTATTAACTTTGGATGATATTGATAATGAAATTTCATCATATAATGAAAAGTTAAATGAAGAGCTAGCATCTGCAAAATCTTATAAACCTAATAAAGCCGACTGGCTTGAGGGTTCATGGAAAGGAATAAATGTTGCATCTATAGATGCTAGACGGGGACAAACTTCTATAACCGAAGATGAATTTAAAAAAATTGGAAAAGAAATTCATCAAATACCCAAAGATTTTAGTCCTCATAAAAGAATCAAAAAAATTTATGACGATCGCCTAAACAGTATCAATGAGGGAAAAGGAGTGGATTGGTCGACCGCCGAGTCTCTCGCGTTTGCATCACTATTGGCTGAAGGATATGGCGTAAGGCTATCAGGACAAGACTCTGGTAGAGGAACTTTTAGTCAAAGACACTCTGTGCTATATGATCAAGTTAACGAAGATAGGTTTGTGCCTCTGAGGCATTTTAGAAATGAACAGGGCTTCTTTGAAATCATCGATAGCTTTTTGTCTGAGTATGGAGTCCTTGGATTTGAATATGGTTATTCTCAAGTAGATCCTCGAACCCTAGTTTTGTGGGAGGGGCAATTTGGTGATTTTGCAAATAATGCACAAACTATAATTGATCAGTTCATTACAACGGGTGAAAGGAAGTGGTTAAGAATGTCAGGACTAACACTCTTGCTGCCACATGGACATGAAGGTCAAGGTCCTGAACATACAAGTGGAAGACTAGAGAGATTCTTACAACTCTGTGCTGAAGATAATATTCAAGTAGTTAACTGTACTTCACCCGCAAATTACTTTCATGTTCTTAGAAGACAATTGCTAAGAGATTTTCGTAAGCCGCTTGTGATAATGACTCCTAAATCAACTCTTAGACATAAAAAGAATGTCTCTGATATTGCCGAGTTTACAAATGGTTCAACTTTTCACCGTATTTTAAGAAAAGAACTATCTAAAATTGAAAAATCTAAAATTAATAGACTACTTCTTTGCTCAGGAAAAATTTATTTTGAGTTAGATGATTATATTGAGAAGCGTAAACAAGAAAATATTCAGATTTTAAGGTTTGATCAATTGTATCCGTTCCCTTATGAAGCTTTAAAAGAAGAATTGTTAGAGTACCCTCAAGCTGAAATCTACTGGGTTCAAGAAGAGCCGTCAAATATGGGGGCATTTCGTTTTGTAAAGCATAGAGTAGAGTCAGTTAATCAGTCAATAACTGGTAAATATGAAGAACTCTTATTTATTGGAAGGAAAGCATCTGCATCTCCAGCAACAGGGATAGCTAACCGACACGCTGAAAACCAATTAAATATTCTAAGACTTGCTACGGAGTCGGAAAGAAGTGAAATAAAAGATAATAAAGACGGGGTATCTCTCGTAAAGTTCAAACTGCCAATTGAATAATATTGTTAAAGTGTTAAATAATTAGTATGTCCGTAGATATTAAAGTACCATCTCTTGGTGAGAGTGTTGTAGAAGCAACTGTTGCTAAGTGGTATAAAAATGAGGGAGACAGCGTTACGCTAGATGAACCACTGCTTGAGTTAGAAACCGATAAAGTGACTCTTGAAGTTCCTTCCCCTACATCAGGATTGATCGAAAAAATTTCATCGCCTGAAGGATCAACGGTCGAGGTAGGCGCATTACTGGGAGTTATTAATGATACTGCAGATGTAAAAAAAGCTCCTAAAAATTCAGAGAAAATAGTTACCACTAAAGAAGAAAAGTCTAAAGAAGAGCCAGCGATGGAAAAGCCAGTTCTACAAGAACTAAGTGTACCATTGGACAATACTCCAAAACAAATTCTTGAGAGTAAAGTCTCAAAACTATCACCCGCAGTAAGAAAAATTGCAGCAGAAAAAAATATTGATATTTCTCAAGTAGCTACTGCTCGTTCAGATGGAAGAATTACAAAGGGTGATATTTTAGCTTCAAATAACAATGTTCAAGAACTTTCAACGAAGCCGCCAATAAGTAAGGATCATGACAGTAAAGAAGAGAGAGTTCCAATGTCTCGACTAAGACAAACTATAGCTAAACGACTCAAAGATGCACAAAATAATGCAGCTATGCTCACAACATTTAATGAAGTTGATATGGGTGAATTGATTAGAACTCGTAATGAGCATAAAGATGCTTTTGAGTCAAAATACGGAATAAAATTAGGATTTATGTCTTTCTTCGTAAAAGCTTGTATCACAGCTCTCAAAGATATTCCTGAGGTTAATGCAGAAGTTGAAAATAATGATGTTATTTATAAAAATTTTTACAATATTGGTGTTGCAGTAGGAACTGATCAAGGATTGGTTGTGCCCGTTATCAGAGATGCTGATCAAAAATCAATTGTAGAAATAGAGCAAGAGATTTTTAATTTAGGACAAAAAGCTCGAACTGGTAAATTAAGTATCGACGACATGCAAGGAGGTACATTTACAGTTTCGAATGGTGGCGTTTATGGATCTCTTATGTCTACCCCTATTTTAAACCCTCCTCAATCAGGGATACTTGGCATGCACAAGATTGAGGAAAGACCAGTTGCCGTAAATGGTGACATCGTGATAAGGCCAATGATGTACCTTGCGTTGTCTTACGATCATCGTATTGTGGACGGTAAAGGTGCAGTTACTTTTTTGGTAAGGGTCAAAGAAAGTTTAGAAGATCCGAATCGAATATTACTAGGGGTATAGAATGGAAGAATTTGATATTACGGTTATAGGTAGCGGACCTGCAGGATACGTTTGTGCAATTAGAGCTGCACAGTTAGGTTACAATGTTTGCTGTATTGAAAAAGGTCAGACTCTAGGTGGAACATGTCTTAATATTGGCTGTATTCCATCGAAATCTCTTCTTCACTCCTCACATTTATATGATCAGGCATCGGATCTAAAAAAGTTAGGAATCAATTTTGATAATGTTTCCTTTGACCTGAGTAAAATAATGGAAAAAAAATCAGAAAGTGTTGAGTCGCTAACTAAAGGAGTTGAATTCTTGTTTAAAAAAAACAAAATCAATCGTAAGTCTGGATTTGCAAAACTGAAGAATATTAATGAAATAGAAATTTTATCAGGTGAAAAATCAGAGATAATAAAATCTGCAAAAATAATTATTGCAACCGGATCTGAGGTATCTAGTCCTAATGGAGTAGTGATCGATGAAAAAGATATTTTATCATCTACCGGAGCATTAAGTCTGGAAAAAGTTCCTAATCACTTAGTTGTCATTGGCGCAGGCTATATCGGCCTAGAAATGGGATCAGTTTGGTCACGACTTGGTTCTAAAGTAACAGTAATTGAATATGCAGATAGAATCCTTCCAGGAATGGATACTGAAGTATCAAGCAGTTTTCAGAAGATACTCATTAAACAGGGTTTTGACTTTAAACTTTCTACAGCATTAAGATCAGTAAATAAAGAAGGTGACTCGTTATCTGTCTCAGTGGAAAACAAGGGGCAAACTATGAATATAGACTGTGATAAGGTTCTAATTTCCACAGGCAGAAGACCCTATACCTTTGGATTAAATCTTGAAGAACTGGGAGTTAAACTAGATGATAAAGGCTTTATAATTACTGATAATCATTTTAAAACTTCGATTGATAATATTTACGCAGTTGGTGATTGCAAATTAGGCCCAATGCTAGCTCATAAAGCATCAGAAGAAGGAACAGCGGTTGCGGAGATTATTGATGGGCAGGCAGGACATGTGAATTATAATGCAATTCCATCAGTAATATATACTGCGCCAGAAGTTGCTTCAGTGGGTAAAACAGAAGATGAAATAAAAGCTGAAGGCGTTACCTATAAAGTCGGTAAATTTCCCTTTACTGCAAATGCAAAAGCAAAAGTAATGAACGATACAGGTGGATTTGTAAAAATTTTATCTGACAATAAATCTGATGAGGTATTGGGTGTTCATATAATTGGTGCTGATGCGGGTAATATGATAGGTGAACTTACAGTTGCTATGGAATTCGGAGCCTCAGCTGAAGATATAGCCAGAACGTGCCATGCTCATCCAACATTAACTGAGTCAATCAAAGAAGCGGCTCTTAATGTAGAAAATCAAGCTATACATATTTAGTCTCATTCTGCTTTAAGATTCTTGTAATCAGATACAACCAAACAGCAATTCCAATGTGATACAAGTGCCAGCTAGTAGAAGGGTCAAATAGCTCCATTCTTCTTACTATTAAGTTTATAATGATGAGTGAAAAGAAAATACCAGAAACAATTTTCATTAAAGCATGCTCTCTCGAAATAAGTACTGAAAAAAAAGCACCTACTATTAACCAAGATGCAACTATCGTAATTGTTAAATGTTTTGCTTGAAGAAATATATATAGACCAATGATAATTGCGATTAGAAGAACTAGATATATGATTTTGTTATTAAGAAGATTACTTCTTTTCATTATTTCAATAACAATTAGAGGTATGCCGAATAATAGAGATATTGCGGACAAAAGTTGATGAAAAGATTTTAATTCACTTTGATAATTTATTCCAAATCTTATAGACGCTATTACTGCGGCACAGCTAATCAAAAATACGCCGACAAAACTATAAAATCGTCTTTCTTTAAAGAATATAGTTAGAGTATAAATACTAATGAGAACAATTAATATTTCAGATAAAGCATAATGCGCTGGCGGCATTAAGTATTTTTTATTACGTTGTAATAATCTTCTTTAATCTCTGTTGATGTTTTTCTTGTTCCATCATGAGACCATCCAGGAGGGCCACAAAGATACATAAATCTGTCTTTTAAAGTTATTCCACGCATTGTTATATCTTTGAAAATATTTGCATATTCTTCAAATAGGATTCTTAAAGGATTTAATGATGTCATTGGAACTACTAATCCATAGTCACACGGTTCTTTTGGATCTTCAGGAACGAATGTGCCAAACATTCTATCCCAAATCATTAGTGTTCCAGCATAATTTGAATCTAGATATTTTGGATTTCTGGCATGATGAACTCTGTGATGTGACGGAGTATTGAATAGATATTCATACCATCTTGGAAGTTTATGTATTGTTTGAGTGTGGCACAAATATTGGTAATAACCATTTATAAAAACACAAAATAAAACCATCACTGGATCAAATCCAATAATTACTAGTGGTAACTTGAGCATACGTGTTCCTGTGAAGTGTTTTGTGAATGGTTGTCTTGCGCCTACATCAATTCCCATTCTTTCAGATGAGTGGTGTGTTCGATGTAACCCCCATCCCCATCGCCATCTATGACAAATTCTGTGATGTAAGTAAAAAGTTAAATCATCAAGTATAAAACAAAGTACTAAAGCACTTAATGTGAAAGGAAATGTATAAATTTGAAATTCCTTAGCCCAAAATAAAGCACCAAGTGTAATAAAGGCAAATATTCCATTAATAGGGTAACTCAAAGTTCCCATTGTGATGTTTAATATCCACTCTTTAAAATCATTTTTTCCTTTTAATTTAAAAAAATAAATTGCAAGTGTTTCAACAACTGCTATTCCAATAAGTATTGGAACAAGTAGCCAGAAAAGTTCTAGAGCAGAGTACTTAAATAGGAAATCAACTGACATTTTTAAAACTTTCTAACATTCCTTGCATCATTTTATGTATTAAATTTACGCCCTGAAGCGGCCTTATAAATACCTTAAATTCAGTAATTAATCCATCATTATTCCAAGTAATAAGATCAATGCCATTTATATCAGTATCATCAATTGTTAGTGAAAATTCTAAGCTTGCAGAGTTTTCACCAATCATTTCTTTATCATACTTAAAGCTCGAAGAATTAAATACTTCAGAAGCCGCTATCAAATATTTCAAAGTTATATCTTTCCCTTTTTGAGGCGTATAAACCACAGGTGAATAGAAAATTGCATCGTCATGTATAATTTCTGTAAGAGTATTATAATCTCTTAGCTTTACGACATCGTGCCATTTTTGAATTGGATTATTCATTTAATATTTAATATATAATTTATTTACTTCTTAGCAAGAGGATGAGCCTTTGAGTAAGCGTCATATAGCTTTTCTGTTTCAACCTTTGTATATTTTTGAGTAGTAGACAAGCTACTATGCCCCAATAATTCTTGTATTGTTCTTAAATCGCCACCTGAATTAAGCAGATGAGTCGCAAAGCTATGCCTAAGCGCATGAGGAGTTGCAGTCTCAGGAAGAGATAAATTGTGTCTAATCTTTTCTAAGACATATTGTATTATTCTGGGGCTAAGGCGATCCAATCTTTTGCCAACAAACAAAGGATCATCTTTAATGAAATTTTTAGGACACTCATGTATATAATTTTCAATATCATTTTTTACATAGTCCATTAACGGTACCATGCGTTCCTTATTTCCTTTTCCTTTAATTATTAAGTAGTCATTTTCATTTATATCTTCAAAATTTAAGTTTAGTGCTTCAGAAATTCTTAACCCACATCCATATAAAAGCATTAAAATTGATTTATTTCTCAATCCTATCCATTTTTCTTTCTCCATATCTTGAGCATGTTTAATAGTTTCAATTGCAAGTTCGGATGAAATCGGTCTCGGTAAAGATTTTTTTTGTTTAGGAGTTCTTAAAGATTGAATGACAGTACTTTCAATTTCATTTATATTCAGTAGATAATTAAAGAAAGATTTTAATGAAGATATTATTCTTGCTATGGACGTGGAACTTATATCTTTATTCCTAAGGTAAGAGAGAAAACTTCTAAAATCAGAAATTTTCATATCATTGAGGTATTTTATTGAAATTTCAGAACCCGTGTGAGTATTAATGAAATCTAGAAAGCTTTTGACGTCATGTTTGTAGCTTATCAGTGTATTATCACTAAGATTTCTTACTTCTTTTAAATTTCCTAGCCAATTAGCAAATACATCTTCAATATGCTTATTCACTATTCAAAAAGAATTCCATAACATTAAATAATTTTGACTGATATATTTATAGCACAAATAAATAATCAGACCAAATGTATGTCAAAAGATCTTTTTTACGTAAATGTTTTATTTGCACACAATATTAATGATGATTTTACATATAAATTAATAAGCAAGAGTAAGCCTAAAATAGGGTCAATTGTTCAAGCTTCTTTGCGTTCGAGTCTTAAAGTGGGAGTAATTACAGGTGTTTTAGAAAATTATGTACAAAGTAAAATTAAAATTAAAGAGATTGAGAAGGTTTCTAATAAACACCAACTTACTTCTAAAATGCTAAAATTTTTGGAATGGGTAAGTAGTTATAATGCAATACAAAGAGGCCTTGTTTTGAAAATGGTATTATCTCATTCAAAAACTTACTTTGATGAAAAGAAGATTGAAATACTAAGTGAAAATATAGCTACCCATGAAAAGATAATTGAACTTAACATTGAGCAGAAAAGGGCAAGTGAAAAAATTTTAAAAATATCATCTAGACGAGATTATAACACAATCTTATTAGATGGTGTCCCAGGATCGGGAAAAACTGAAGTTTATTTCAGTACATTAAAAAATTATTTAACTGAAAAAGAACAAGTATTAATTATGTTTCCAGAAGTTTCTTTAACAAGTGATTTTGTTAAAAGAGTTGAAGAAAGGTTTGGTTTTACTCCTGATGTTTGGCATTCAAAGATTAGTGCAAGCAAAAAGACCAAAACGTTAAAAAATATAATCAATGGAACATCAAAGATCATTGTTGGGGCAAGATCAGCACTTTTTTTACCCTATAAGAAATTAGGCATGATCATTATTGATGAAGAGCACGATACTTCCTACAAGCAAGAAGAGAAAGGAATTTATCATGCGAGAGATATGTCAGTAGTTAAAGCATCTATCGAAAATATACCATTAATTTTAACTAGTGCAACACCATCATTAGAAACAATATTCAATGTATTCAAGAAAAAATATCACAAAGTATCTATTAAAAATAAATTTTTTAGCAATGTAGAAAATAAAATAAAAATTATCGACATGCGAAAAGAAAAATTAAAGAAAGATCAATGGGTGTCTAAATCACTCAAGAATGCAATTGAAAAAACAATATCTAATCAAAGCCAGGCACTTTTATACATAAATAAAAGAGGTTATGCGCCTGTAGTCATATGCAAATCATGTGGTTATAAATTTACGTGTAAGAATTGTACAAGTTATCTTGTAGAACATATAAAAAATAAAAATTTATTATGTCATCATTGTGGACATAGTGTTAAATCATTCGGACTCAATTGTCCATCATGTGATAACAACGATCAACAATTTATTGATTATGGTGCCGGTATAGAGAAAATTTATACTGAAATTACAAAATTATTTCCTGTTGCTAAAATATGTTTGTTTTCAAGTGATCATATAAAATCTCAAATAGAACTTGATGAGCGTGTTCGAGAAATCAAAGAAAATAATTATAACATTATCATCGGAACACAATTGATTACTAAGGGATATCATTTTCCACGTTTGACATGTGTTGGCATAATTGATGCCGATATGTCTCTTAGAGGAGGTGACTTAAGAGCTTCGGAAAAAACTTATCAAGCTCTTTACCAAGTTGCGGGTAGAGCAGGTAGGGCAGAATTGGAGGGATCGGTATTCATACAAACTTATTATCCAAATAATGAAACTATACAAGCATTGTCCTCATTAAATAGAGATGAATTTTATGAAAATGAAATTAATTATCGAGTTGATAATAAGCTTCCACCTCTTGGAAAAATGGCAGCAATTATTGTTAGTGGCAATAATATTGAGAGAGTCAGAAGCCAATGCAGCATACTATATAATTCCACTCCCAAGATCCCTGAATTAGAAGTTTATGGACCTGCTCCAGCACCGCTTTCTAAATTAAAAGGTCGTCATCGACAAAGGTTTTTAATACATGATAAAAAAGCCAGAAATATGCAAAAAATTGTTGTGACTTGGCTGTCCAGGTCTAAGATGCTTCCGAATGTAAATATATCAGTTGATATCGATCCCTACAGCTTTGTATAATTAGTTGTGAATGTGACATTCCAATGCTTGAAAAAAGTAAGAGTTAATGGTACGCAATGACTGAAATTTCAAAGATTTAATGGATAATGTCAAAAGTTAATACTTACCAAATAGCAGCTGTTGACCGGTATGCAAATGCCTTATTTCAGTTGGCCAAAGAGGCTAAAGTATTAGATTCAGTTTCTAATGAATTAATAAGGATTAAGGAAATTTTACAAGAAGATCAAGAAGTTCTATCTGTCATATTAAACCCTTCAATAAGCAAATCAAATAAAATAAAACTTTTTGAAACTATCGCAGAAAAAATTGAATTATCAAAACTTGTATTAAATTTCATTGGTGTCATTGTTAAAAAAAATCGTATCAATTATCTCTTAGAAATTGTGGGAACATTTGAGAACTTATTAGCTTCACTAAAAGGTGAAAGAGTAGCAACTGTATCTTCTGCTTATGCGCTAACTGATGCTCAGTTAGCTGATATCTGTTCAAAGTTAAAAGATAAATTTAACGCTGATTTCAATATACAATTAAATATCGAGCCAGAACTAATCGGAGGATTAAAAATTCAAGTTGGCAGTCAAATGATTGACAGCAGTATTAAAAACCAATTACAACTATTAAAAGAAAAAATGAAAGAGGTCGCTTAAATGGATATACAACCTTCAGAAATATCAAAAATCTTAAAAGAAGAAATTAAAAACTTTGGTTCTGATTCTGAAATCAGTGAAGTTGGACAGGTATTATCAATCGGAGATGGAATTGCAAGAATATATGGATTAGATAATGTTCAAGCTGGTGAAATGGTTCTCTTTGATGATGGAACTAAGGGAATGGCTTTGAATCTTGAAGATGATAATGTAGGAGTAGTTCTATTTGGAAGTGATGCAAATATTAAAGAGGGAGACACTGTTAAGCGAACTAATGCAATTGTTGATGTACCAGTAGGTAAGGAATTATTAGGTAGAGTAGTTGATGCATTAGGAAATCCGATAGATGGAAAAGGTAACATTGATTCAGAAAATAGAAGTAGAATTGAAGTAAAAGCTCCAGGAATTATTCCAAGAAAATCAGTGTCAGAACCAATGCAGACAGGTTTAAAAGCTATTGATAGTCTTATACCTGTTGGAAGAGGTCAAAGAGAGTTAATTATTGGAGACAGGCAAACAGGAAAAACTGCTATTGCAATTGATACCATAATAAATCAGAAAACAATAAATGAATCAGATGATGAATCAAAAAAACTGTATTGTATATATGTAGGTATCGGGCAAAAAAGATCCTCAATCGCTCAGACTGTAAAAACTTTGGAGGATGCAGGAGCAATGGAGTATACAACTGTTGTAGCCGCAACCGCAAGTGATGCAGCTCCACTTCAATTCCTTGCGCCATATACTGGCTGTTCTATGGGTGAATATTTTAGGGACAATGGCATGCATGCTCTTATCATTTATGATGATCTTTCAAAGCAAGCAGTTGCTTACCGTCAAATGTCACTTTTACTTAGAAGACCCCCTGGACGTGAAGCATTTCCTGGTGACGTTTTCTATCTTCACAGTAGATTACTTGAACGAGCTGCAAAATTAAATGATGAAAGTGGCGGAGGTTCTCTAACTGCATTGCCAGTAATTGAGACACAGGCCAATGATGTGAGTGCCTTCATTCCAACCAATGTTATTTCGATAACTGATGGACAAATTTTCTTAGAAACAGAACTATTCAACCAAGGAATACGTCCTGCAGTGAATGTGGGACTAAGTGTTTCTCGTGTTGGTTCTGCTGCTCAAACAAAAGCAATGAAAAAGGTGGCTGGTTCAATTAAATTGGAGCTTGCTCAATATCGCGAAATGGCAGCATTTGCCCAGTTTGGATCAGACCTTGATGCATCAACTCAAAAATTATTGAATCGAGGCTCTAAATTAACTGAGCTCTTAAAACAAAATCAATATTCGCCTATGACGATCGCTGAACAGGTTGTTTCAATTTTTACGGGTGTTAATGGTTACCTCGATGACTTAGAACTGAATTTAATTAAAGATTTTGAGAAGGATCTATTTGAACTCATTAAATCTTCACATAAAGATATAATTGAAGCAATTAATAGTTCAGGTAATCTTGAGGATGATATTGCTTCAAAGTTAAGTACTATCATCGAAGAATTTAAAAAAAATAGATAGAGTAAACAAAAATGCCTAACTTAGACGATCTTAAGAAAAGAATTGGTAGTGTAAAGTCTACAGAGAAAATTACGAAGGCAATGAAAATGGTTGCAGCTGCAAAACTTCGTAGAGCTCAGGAGTCTGCTGAGTCAAGTCGTCCATACTCTGATAGCATGAAAGATTTAATCGAGTCTATATCAAAGGGTTACAAACCCTCATCAACTGATAGAAATCTTTTAACAGGTGATGAAAAAGATCAAATTCACCTGTTAATACTTTTCACTTCTGAACGAGGTTTGTGTGGAGGCTTTAATTCAATAGTAACAAGAACTCTTAGGGATAAAATAGAAAATCTTATTGATCATAACAAAACTGTAAAAATTGTATGCGTTGGCAAAAAAGGTTATGACATTTTAAAGAGACAATATTCTGAGATGATTACTGAAGTCATCGATATGAGAGCAGTAAAATCTATAACTTATCAAGATGCAAAAAATATTTCTGATAAAGTTGTGAAGATGTTTTTTGATGGTGAGTTTGATAAATGCTCAATCTTTTACAATGAGTTTAAATCTGTAATTTCACAAATACCAACAGAACAACAAGTTATTCCAATTGAGATTATCGGCAACGAATCAGATCAAGAAAGAAAAGAAGACTCTTTTTTTGAATTTGAACCCGGAGAAAGTGAAATTCTTGATGAGATTTTGCCGCTCAACTTTACAGTTCAAGTATTTAAGGCTTTATTGGAAAGCGCTGCAAGTGAACAAGGAGCTAGAATGAGCGCAATGGATAATGCATCAAGAAATGCGGGAGATATGATTGATAATTTAACACTATTTTATAACCGCTCAAGACAGGCGGTTATTACAAAAGAGCTTATAGAAATAATTTCTGGAGCAGAAGCAGTTTAAAAAAGGAGCACAATATGACCACTAATAATAAAGGAGCAATTTCGCAAGTAATCGGAGCCGTAGTTGATGTGAGATTTGAAGACAATCTCCCTCCTATTCTAACGGCATTGGAATGTAACGTTGGGGGAAAAAAAGTAGTACTCGAAGTAGCTCAACACTTAGGTGAGTCAACAGTGAGAACAATTGCAATGGAATCTACCGATGGCATGACTAGGGGAGATGAAGTTTTAGATACTGGAAATCAAATCCAAGTTCCAGTCGGCCCAGAAACTCTTGGTCGTATAATGAACGTGGTTGGTGAGCCAGTTGACGAGAGAGGAGAAATTAAGTCCTCTGATAGATGGGCAATTCATAGAGATGCCCCTCAATTCGTTGATCAAGCAACTGAAACAGAAATTCTTGTAACAGGAATTAAAGTTGTTGATTTACTTGCACCATACTCACGTGGAGGAAAGATTGGTCTTTTCGGTGGAGCGGGAGTTGGAAAAACAGTTATCATTATGGAGCTGATTAATAACATCGCAAAAGCACACGGTGGGTACTCAGTATTTGCGGGGGTAGGAGAAAGAACTCGTGAGGGAAATGATTTATATCATGAAATGTTAGAGTCAGGTGTGAATACTCTTGAGGGTAAAGACTCCAAATGTGCTCTAGTGTTTGGTCAAATGAATGAACCTCCAGGAGCTCGAGCAAGAGTTGCTTTAACCGGACTTACTGTTGCTGAATATTTTAGGGATATGGAAGGTCAAGACGTATTATTCTTTGTTGATAATATCTTTCGCTTTACTCAAGCTGGATCAGAGGTGTCAGCACTTCTTGGAAGGATACCGTCTGCGGTTGGGTACCAACCAACATTAGCAACAGATATGGGTTCACTTCAGGAGAGAATAACTTCTACAAATAAAGGATCGATTACTTCTGTGCAGGCAATTTATGTTCCTGCTGATGATTTAACAGACCCAGCACCTGCAACATCATTTGCTCACTTGGATGCAACAACCGTACTTTCGAGACAAATTGCAGAATTGGGAATTTATCCTGCCGTTGATCCATTAGACAGTACCTCTAGAATTCTTGACCCACGTATTGTTGGTGAAGAGCATTATAGAGTAGCTCGTAATGTTCAATCTGTTTTACAAACATATAAGTCACTTCAAGACATTATTGCGATTCTTGGTATGGACGAATTATCCGAGGAGGACAAGTTGACCGTTTCGCGCGCTAGAAAAATTCAAAGGTTCATGTCTCAACCATTCTTTGTTGCAGAGGTCTTCACTGGAACACCAGGAATCTATGTGGAATTAGACGACACAATTAAAGGCTTTGATGCAATTTGTAAGGGTGAGTATGATCATCTCCCTGAAGCAGCGTTCTACATGGTAGGCACAATAGAAGAGGCAATAAAAAAATCTGAAAAAATGGCAGTCGAGGCGGCTTAAATAAGTGTCTGATTCATTTAATTTTAGTGTTGTTACGCCTGAGCAGACCTACCTAGATGGAGAAGCATCTATGGTGGTAGTTCCAGGTATAGAGGGTGATATTGGCTTTTTAGCTAATCACGCCAATATAATAACTTCACTCAGACCAGGTACAATCGTTGTTACCTCAGATAAAGATACAAATTCTTTTAATGTAGAAAAAGGGTTTGTAAAATTCTCAGAAAATAAGTTGCTTGTAGTAGCTGAAGGAATTGTGAGCGAGTAGTAAAGTCAATAATAACTTAATTATTCTTATTTAATTCTTCCACCATTTCAGATACCAGGTTGGCATATAGTTTTTTTTTAAAAGGCACTATCAATTCCATCATTTCCTTCGAAGAAGTCCATTTCCATTTTTTAAACTCAGGCTTTTTCGTTTGTATATTAATTTCACTGTCCTTACCTTTAAAATCAATCAAAAACCATTTTTGTTTTTGCCCTACAAACTTTCCACCCCATAATTTTTTCTGTAAATAAATAGGCAGTTTATAGTAATGCCATATTTTAGTTTCATAGAGTATTTTAAAGTTTTTTTTGATACCAGTTTCCTCGTTCATCTCTCGTATAACAGCATCAATAGTTTTTTCTCCCTTATCAATACCTCCTTGAGGCATCTGCCAGGCGGATTTATCTTTTTCAAATCTTTGACCAATAAATATTTCTTTATTTTTATTAATAATCATCATACCTACACCTCTTCGGTATTTTTCTTTAAGCAGGTCAGGTTTGTATTTGTTCATTCGATATATGACTTTACTCTATAACACTGTCTTTGTTTAAGAGATCCAAGGCGTAATCAAGTTGATTATCTTGTTCGTTATCATCTTCATTATAAATAAATTCAACTTCTATATCCGGCGTTATACCAACTTTATGAATTGAGTCCCCTGAAGGTGTATAATATAAAGCTGTAGTCATACGAATTGCACTTAAATCCTTTAGAGGAAAAATTGTTTGAACTGATCCCTTACCATAAGATTGCTCACCAATAATAATTGCTCTTTTATGATCTTGCAGAGCTCCAGCAACAATTTCTGATGCAGAGGCAGATCCTTGATTAATTAAAACTATCATAGGTTTATCACTTGCAATATCTCCACCAGATGCAGTAAACCTTGAGATATCATTTTTATCTCTTCCCTTTATGGAAACGATTTCACCTGATCTTAAAAAATTATTTGTGACCTTTGCAGATTGATCTAATAGACCTCCAGGATTATTTCTTAAATCTAAAATAAACCCCTCAATATTTTCACTTCCTATACTAGCGTTTAATTCTTTTATAGCGTTCTTTATTCCTTTATCTGCCTGTTCACTGAATGAGATCAGTCTGATATAGCCTATGTTTCCTTCCAGCCGAAATTTTACTGCTTGAACTGTAATTATTGCCCGTTTTAACTCAATATTTAGAGGATCCTCTGCACCGATTCTAACAACGGTGATAGTAAGAGACTTCCCGACAGGACCCCTTAACAGTTCAACAGCTTCAGCAAGAGTTAATCCAAGAACATCAACGTCATCAATATGCGTAATATAATCACCAGGTCTTACGCCAGCCTTTGCTGCCGGCGTATCATCAATGGGTGAAATAACTTTGACATAACCATTTTCCATAGTCACCTCAATACCAAGTCCACCGAATTTACCTTTGGTTTCTTCCTGCATGTCAGAATATATTTCTGAGGCCATATAACTTGAGAAGGGATCAAGCGATTGAAGCATTCCATTAATAGCATATTCAATTACTTCTTCATCATTGATCTCTTCTACATAATCCTGTTTTATAATGTCAAATACATCACCAAAGACCTCTAATTTTTTATAAAGATCCTGATTGTTTGCTGATAAATAATTAAAACTAAAAAAAGAAGATATAAAAAAAATAAAAGTAAAAAATAGTTTCATTCTATGCTCTGTGATAAGGATGATTAATTTTAATAGTAACAGATCTATAAATTTGTTCTAATAAAATAATAGCAGCAAAAGAGTGTGTAAGTGTCATTTTACTGAGTGATATCCGCTTATTGCACAAATTATTTATCTCCTTACTAAATCCATCAGTCCCTCCAATTACAAACAATATTTTACTCAAGGAGGTTTCAAATAATAAATGTTTGAATTTGCCAGTTGTGACTACTTCACCTTTTTCATCAAGTAATATTATTGCTTCAGTCCCTTTTTTTAATTTTATTTTCTTTATTAGAGAATTATCATTAACCTTTTCAGTTTTAATTTTAGTTAAAAGATTATTAGATATTTTTCTAATACGATTTAGATACATTTTAAATAGATACTCTTCTTGCTCAAATTTAAATTTATCATGATATAAAATCTCAATGTCCATGACATTACATCTATTATTCTATTTCTGTTGACCACATATTTTCAAGATTATAAAACTTCCTTATCTCATCTTTAAATAAATGCACTATTACATCTCCACTATCAATAACGACCCAACCACTATCATTGCTTCCCTCAATAGAAGGATTTTTTATATTTAATTTCTTTAATTTTTTATTAACTGATTGTGAAATCGAATTAATATGCCGATTGGAGGTCCCAGTTGCAAATACCAGGTAATCAGCTAGTGATGTTTTTTTTGAAATATTAATTGAAACTATATCTGAAGCTTTACTCTCTTCTAATTCGTTTAGAATATCTTTGAGTATACTAGTCAATTTTAGACCTAATTTCTGTCGACGAAACATTTTCATCAAAATCTTTGATAAATGTCCAGCAGGGTACTTCGGTAAATATTGAGCTACCGGATAGTTCATCTACTCGATATTTTTCAAATGTTTTGGCCGCTTTTGAGTTTAGCGATTGATATTCATTATCTTGTCGATTGAATACAGCAATAGGCATTTGATTAAATATATTCTTGTACTCTTTCCATTCATGCATTTCATTAAGTGAGTCGCTTCCCATTAGAAAAATGAAAGTATCTTTTGAAAATTTTTCTTTTATATATTTAAGATTATCAATGAGATAGTTAGAATTTGTCTCTTCTTCATAATATTTAAACTTAATATTCTCATTTTTGATGATTTCATCAATTTTACTTTTGCGCTCATTTAATGAAATATAATCTGAGGAGTTTTTTAATGGATTGACCTTAGTTATAAGCCACCATACTTCGTTCAAACTAAAAGTTTTTAATGCTCGATTTGATATTTCTAAATGACCTTTGTGTGGAGGATTGAATGAACTACCTAAAATTCCTACTTTCATTTATGGTCTTACCTGCCCACTTCCACGAACTATATACTTATAGGTTGTCAAACCTTCAAGCCCCACAGGACCTCTTGCATGCAGTTTGCCCGTTGCTATTCCAATTTCTGCACCAAGGCCAAATTCTCCACCATCAGCAAACTGAGTAGACGCATTATGCATTACAATTGCACTACCTACTGAGTTTAAAAATTTTTCAACATTATTTTTATTTTCGGAAATTATGCTTTCTGTATGTCCTGATCCATATTTAGCTATATGATCAATTGCTTCATCGACATCCTTTACAATTTTGATAGATATAATTGCTTCAAGATATTCAGTTTCCCAATCAATTTCAGTCGCTTCTTTTACTTTATCAGAATAATTCATACATATGCTATCACCTCTCACTTCACAACCACCTTTTATGAGAGTTTCTATTATTTTACCTAAATGACTATCAATGCACTTTTCGTCTACAAGAACTGTTTCAGCGGCACCACAAATACCAGTTCTTCTTAATTTTGCATTCTCTACAATTTTACTTGCAACATCTGGATCGGATGTTTCATCAACATAAAGATGACATATGCCATCAAGATGACCAATAACTGGAATTTTTGCAGTATCCTGAACTTTTTTGACTAAACCTTTACCGCCTCGAGGGACAATTACATCAATATATTTATCCATTTTAGATAGCATATAATCAACAGCCGCTCTGTCGGTTGTATTTACATACTGAACTATATTTTCACTTACAGATTTTGATCGCATAGCTTTTTGCATTGAGTTGACCATGGCTGTATTTGTATTGAAGCACTCAGAACCACCTCTGAGAATCACACTATTTCCTGCTTTTAGGCATAGTACAGTAGCGTCAATTGTTACATTTGGTCTGCTTTCATATATAATCCCAATAACCCCAAGTGGAACAGACACTCTTTCAACAATCATTCCGTTAGGTCTTTCATTGGTAAATAAAATATTTCCAGTAGGGTCATCAAGAGAAATCACATTTTTTATTGACTCTAAAATACCCTCAAACCTTTGATCATCAAGCATCAAGCGGTCAATCATTGCATTGGATAATTTATTTTGAGATTCTTCGATGTCTCGTTTATTAGCTTTAAGAATTAGATCTTTATCGCTTTTTAAAGATTCTATGATGGCTTTTAAAAGTTCATTCTTTTCATGCTTACTCAAGGATTTGATTTCTTGAGAGGCAACAACGCTTTCTTTACCTAAATTATCTAGTTCATTTTTAAGACTCATAACAATACCAAATCATCCTTATGTATCATTTCTTCTCTATAAGAGTAGCTTAATATATTTGCTATTTCATCACTTTTATGTCCCATAATAGATTTGCTTGCTGTTGATGAGTATCCTGCAAGGCCAATCCCAATCTTTTTGTTATCCTCAGAGCAAACTTCGATCACATCTCCTCGTTCAAAGACTCCTTCAATCATTTTTACTCCAGCAGGAAGCAAACTACTTCCTTTTTTTAGTGCATCTGCAGCTCCTTGATCAATTACTAGTTTTCCTACAGGATTCATTGTTCCAGCAATCCATTGTTTTCTTGCAGCCATAGGTGATTTATTAGGTTCAAACCATGTACAGGGCCTGCCTTCAAAAAGTGATCTTATGGGCTTCATTATGGACCCGTTTGTAATAGCCAGATGACAACCAGATAGCATAGCAGTTTTGGCTGCTTGTATTTTTGTTTTCATACCACCTTTCCCATATTCAGATATTGATTCTCCGATCATTTTTTCTATATCTTGATCAATTTCATTTACAGAAGGGATTAATTTTATATCTTCCCCGTTAGTAGGGTCAGCTGAATAAAGTCCATTGATATTTGATAAGAGAATTAAACAATCAGAGCTTGATATTTGAGCGACTCTAGAGGCCAACCGATCATTATCGCCATATCTTATTTCTGTCGTTGCTATTGTATCGTTTTCATTAACAATTGGAACTATTGCAAGTTTAAGTAGCGTATCTATAGTTCTTCTTGCATTAATTGACCTTCTTCTTTGTTCTGTATCATCAAGAGTAAGTAAGATTTGAGAAATTTTTATTTCATTTTGTTCAAAAGCATTTTTAAATGAGCTCATTAAATGTATTTGACCTACGGACGATACAGCTTGGTTCATATCTAATTTCATATTTTTCATATCAAGATTTAAGTCTTTTGCGCCCATTGCTATTGCACCAGATGAAACAATAATGACTTCTTTTTCTCTTTCTCGTAGAAATTTTACATCCTCAGCAAGACTATTGAGCCAGTCTTTATTTAAACTTCCAGATATGGGATCAAATAAAATGGCTGAACCAATTTTTATTACAATTCTTTTTGTATCTTCTAGTTTCATATATTTTTTAAATTCAAAATTTCATTTATTAAACGGTCAATGCCTTCTCCAGACACTGTAGAAATTAAATGTACCTTTAAGTTTATAAAATTTTCAAAATCTATTCTTATTTTATCTACTTCTTCTTTTTTAAGTAAGTCACATTTATTTAGCACAATAATCTTATTCTTATTGACCAAATCTTCATCATAACTTTTCAATTCGTTTATAATTGTATTGTATGATTTAACTAAATTTTCACTTGTGATATCTATCACGTGAATTAATGAATGGCATCTTTCAATATGTTTTAGGAATTTAAATCCAAGCCCACTGCCAACATGTGCGTCTTCAATTAATCCAGGTATGTCTGCTACTACAATCTCTTCATCACCTTTTCGAACAACTCCCAATTTGGGATCAAGAGTTGTAAATGGATAATCAGCAACCTTGGGTTTAGCAGCTGAAATCTTTCTCAATAAACTTGATTTTCCTGCATTGGGAAACCCAACCAAGCCAGCGTCTGCTAAAATTTTAAGCCTTAGAACAACCTCTGCCTCATAGCCTTTTTCACCAAGAGTTGTTTTTCTTGGGGCTCTGTTTGTTGAAGATTTAAAATTAATATTTCCTTTACCTCCTTCTCCACCTGGAAAAAGAATCATTTTTTCGTCATTTATTATATCTGCAAGAATTTCGTCATCTTGTAATATTTCAGTTCCTACAGGAATTTTTAAAATCATATCCTTGCCTGCAGCACCTGTTCTGTTTCTACCAGCGCCACCTCGACCCTTTTGAGCTTTGAAGTGTTTTTGGAATCTATAATCTACCAAGGTATTCAACGATTTGGTGCCCTCAATAATAATATCTCCTCCCTTACCCCCATTACCACCATCAGGTCCTCCAAATTCAATATATTTTTCTCTTCTAAAACTTAGGCAACCGTCACCACCGTCGCCACTCTTTACAAAGATTTTAGCTTCATCAATGAACTTCATTTTTTTGAAATATAATTTATAAAAAAGTTTTTTACTTTTTATTTTTTGGGATCAACAGAAATGAATGTTCTGCCATTTTTCTTTTTTCCAAATCTTACGACTCCATCAACAAGTGAAAAAATTGTATGATCCTTACCCAAGCCAACATTATCACCTGGGTGCCATTTAGTGCCTCTTTGTCTCGCTATAATATTGCCAGGTATAACTTGTTCACCACCGTACTTCTTAATTCCCAATCTACGACCTGCAGAATCTCTTCCATTTCTCGACGAACCACCAGCTTTTTTAGTAGCCATTCTTATTCACCCTTTTTCTTTGTTGTCTTTTTCTTTGCCACTGCCTTTTTTTTCAAAGCGACATCTTCACCTTTAATTTTCTCTTTTGCAGAAGCTTTCTTGGTTGTTTTCACTGCAGCAAATCCTGGTATATCCAATGAATTAACTCTTAAGAAAGTAATATCCTGCCTATGTCCATTAAGTCTTCTGTAGTTTTTTCTTCTCTTTTTCTTAAATACTAATATTTTTCTATCACGATCTTGCTTTACTATCTCAGCGCTAACTTTGGCTCCATCAATTTGAGGAGAACCAACAGAAAATTGATCGCCATTGCAAGCAAACAATACCTCATTTATTGTAATTTTGTCACCATCTTTGCCTTGAAGCTTGTTAACTGTTAGAACGGTGTCCTGGCTTACTTTATATTGTTTCCCACCAGTTGAGATTATTGCAAACATAATAATTTTGATTTATTGATTTTTAAGTCTGGCTGAATATATACCCCACTTTTCTACTGTCAATAGCCATAATTTTGTTAAAAAAACTTAAAATCAATGGTTTTTAAGCATAAAATATACGTATATATATCTTGCTAGTTCAATTTTAATTAATTTATCCGATTATGGTATTTTTGGTAAAACCATTTAAGGCATATAGGCCATTGAAGCGACGTTTGGAAGAGGTGGTCTTGCCAACATTTGATAATCTAACAGATAAGCAGTTAAAAAAAATATTAAATCAATCAGAGTACAATTTCCTTAATGTTGTAAGTCCCAAAGCGTTTTATCCAAACATATCTAAAAAAAATTCTAAAAAGCATGCCATTGATCATTTGGATGCAATGATTAAAAATAAAATTATTATTCAGGAAAAAAGTGAATCTTTCTACGTATACTGTCTAAATAAATATGATAAAAGTCAATTCGGCATAGTAGCATCAATTGAATTTGATAGAAGAAATAAAAGAATTTTAAAACACGAAGCAATTTATAAGGCTCGTTCAAATTCTATATTAGAGACAATAGAGCACACTAAGATGCAAATTGGCCCTGTCTATCTTTCATATAAAGATAAAATTAATATGAATTTTATTTTTTCAAAATATAAAATTCAAAAACCACTTTATAAATATAAGTCTGCTGGTGGTACAACTCGCTCATTATGGAAAATTGATAATACTAAAGATATTAATTTAATAGCAAAAAAATTATCTAGCATAAAACATTATTATATCGCTGATGGGCATCATCGATTTGATGCAATTGAAACCCTTGACAAAAAAATTAATGCTGGTTTGAGAAAAAAAAAGAAGATAAATCTTTTAACAGCAATCTTTGATGAGCAGTCAGTTAATATTCTAAGTTTTCATCGCTTAGCAAAGTTTAATAAATTTAATTCGAAAAAATTTATAGACTCATTAAAAAAAAGATTTATGATCTCAAAAAAATCTAGGTTTCAAAACCCTGTTAAACCTGGTGATCTGATGATATATTTGAACAAATCTTGGTATAGTGTTTCGCTTAGATCGGATCCTAAAATATATTTTAAATATGAGACTGATGTAGATATAGTTGAAAAAATAATTATAAAAAATATCGCTAATAAAAATCAGAACAACACCCTTATCTCCGTTATTAATCTGCCCGGCCTCAGCGTTCATAAAAAATTAATGAAAGAGGTAGACTCAAGAAGGGCTGATATTGGATTTTTTATTTGCCCAATGCCGATGAAAAAGATAATGTCCATAGCGGATAAAGGTAAGACAGTGCCTAAAAAATCTACTTACTTTGATCCTAAGCCAGCAGATGGCTTGGTAAACTTATTAATGGATATATAAAATGGAAAAACCAACATCAAAACCGCATTACCCCTACTTTTCTTCTGGACCTTGTGCTAAGCCCCCTGGATGGTCATTAGACAAGTTAAAAGATGCAGCGTTATCAAGATCACATCGTTCAGGTGCAGCAGTTAAAAAATTACAAGAGGTCATTAATAAATCAAGAGAAATACTTCAAATACCTGACGATTACTTAATAGGAATTGTACCTGCTTCGGATACAGGTGCGGTAGAGATGGCTATGTGGTGTATGTTGGGTCAGAGAGGTGTTGAGGTATATTCTTGGGAAAACTTTGGACATGACTGGAATATTGATGCAGGTGAACAACTGCCTCTTGATAATAAAATTCTAGTTAAAGCAGACTATGGAGATATACCTGACTTTTCAAAAAGTAATCCTGACAATGATATTGTATTCACATGGAATGGAACCACTGCAGGAGTAAGAATTAAAAATACTGATTGGATAAGTGATGATCGTAAGGGATTAACTATTTGCGATGCCACCTCTGCAGTATTTTCAATGGAAATGGATTGGCCAAAACTTGATGTAGTTACATATTCATGGCAAAAAGTTCTAGGCAGTGAAGCTGCTCATGGGATGTTAATTTTATCACCAAGGGCTATAGAGCGGCTGGAAAGCTTTACGCCACCATGGCCTATTCCAAAAGTATTTAGATTGGCGCGAAATCAAAAATTAATCTCGGGAATTTTTTCTGGCGCCACAATTAATACACCCTCAATGATAAGTGTAGAGGATGTTTTAAACTCTCTTAATTGGTCCAATGAAATTGGTGGACTTTCAAAATTAATAGAAATATCTGAAAACAACTTAAAAATAGTAAGTGATTGGATTGAAACAAATGAAAATTTTGAGTTTTTAGCGAAGGATCCGAAAACAAGGTCCTGTACGTCCATATGTATCATACCTAAAGATGAGTGGTTTAAATCTTTGAATGGCGATGATCAGAAAAAGTTTATGGCTGAAGTATGTTCCCAATTAGAAACTAATGAAGCTGGTTATGATTTAAACTCATACAAAACAGCTCCACCAGGAATTAGAATTTGGGGAGGCTCTACGGTTGAAAATAAAAACGTTAAACTGGTTCTTCCATGGATTGATTGGGCATATTCATCTGTAAAATCAAGCTTTCAAAAATGAATAAAGTTTTAATTGCAGACAATGTATCTGATGCTGTATTTAGAGTTTTTGAAAAATATAAAATAGAATATGATCAAAAGGTCGGATTGAGTGAAGACGAAATTTGTGCTGAAATTAAAAATTACTCAGGTCTTGTTATAAGATCAGCTGTTACAGTTACCGAAAAAATTATTGAAAGTGCTGGAAATTTAAAAGTCATTGGTCGACCTGGAGTTGGCGTTGATAACGTTGACCTTGAGGCGGCATCAAAGAAAAATATAGTGGTGATGAACACTCCACTTGGAAATGTTCAGGCTACCGCTGAGCTCACATTCTCTATCATTCATGCATTAATGAGAAATATAACAAATGCTAATCAATCGATGCACAATAAAAAATGGGAAAAAAAGAAATTTATTGGCTCTGAAATGCTTGGAAAAACAATTGGTATTGTGGGATTTGGTAATATAGGAAAGAAGATTTGTGAAATTTCAAAAGCTTATGGCATGAATGTCGTTGTAAATAGTTCTTCACTATCAACTGGTGATGAAAGTAAATACGGTATAAGTAATCTTTCCTTTGATGAATTAATTGTACAATCAGATATTATTACTTTTCACAATAAATTATCAGATAAATCAAAATATATGGTCAACAGTGAGTCAATAACTAAAATGAAAAAAACTGCGATTATTATTAATTGCGCAAGAGGTGGCATTGTAAATGAATATGATGTCAAATTAGCCTTAGATGAAGATGGCCTAGCTGGGTATGGGTGTGATGTTTATGAAACTGAGCCACAAACGGATAGCATTTTTAGTGGGATGCACAATGTTGTAATGACCCCACACATTGGCGCAAGCACAGCTGAAGCTCAAGAAAAAGTTGCTGTACAGATAGCAGAACAAATAGCTGATTATCTTCTTAACAACAATATTGTTAATCAAGTAAATTCTTAGTGTCTAATCAGTTAATATTAATCAGGCACGGTAAAAGTGTTTGGAATAAAAAAAATATTTTTACTGGCTGGGTTGATGTTGATTTAGATTCTGAAGGAACAAGTGAAGCATTAAAGGCTGCTGATTTAATCTCAAAAGTAAATCTTAAACCAACAGCAGCATTTACTTCTTACCTAAAGAGAGCTCAAGAAACTCTGAACATAATAGTAAAAAATTTAAAATTAAACGATGTAGAAGTAAATTATGCGTGGGAATTAAATGAAAGACACTATGGTGCTCTTCAAGGTTTAAATAAAAATGAAGTTAAAGAGAAATATGGAGAAGAACAATTTCTTAAATGGCGCCGGGGATATAACACTCCTCCACCAGCGTTAAATGCTGATAGTGAGATGAACCCAAAACTCGATCCTTTATATAAGGGAATTACAAATTTACCTTTAACAGAATGTTTAGCAGATACTTATGAGAGAGTAATTCCCTATTGGGAGAATAACATAAAGCCAATAGTACTAAAAAATACTACTATTATTTCGGCACATGGAAACAGCTTGCGTGCTCTTTGCAAATATCTTTTTTCTGTTTCAGACAAAGAAATAGTGAATTTAGAAATTCCCACAGGGAATCCTCTGATGATAACCTTAAATAATAGTTGCAAAATACAGTCGGCAAGTTATCTTGATCCCCTCAGATCGGAAAATTTGCCAGATATTGGCGCTTAAAGAGGTACATTTATGAATGAAGTTTTTATCACATCCGCTGTTAGAACAGCTGTCGGTTCTTTCAATGGATCATTAGCAAACATGCCTGCTCATGACTTGGGCAAAATTGTAATTAAAGAAGCTATCGGTAGGTCAAACGTTGAGGCTTCTGAAGTAGAGGAAGTTATACTAGGTCAAGTATTAACTGCCGCGACTGGCCAGAATCCAGCAAGACAAGCGGCAATAAATGCAGGTTTAAATAAGGAAACACCAGCTTGGCTTGTAAATCAAGTGTGTGGATCCGGACTAAGAAGCGTGGCACTAGCGTATCAAGCGATCATGAACAATGATGCAAATATTATTGTTGCTGGTGGCCAGGAGTCTATGAGTCAATCTCCTCATTGTTCTCATTTAAGAAATGGAACAAAAATGGGAGACAACCAAATGGTGGACTCAATGATTAAAGATGGTCTCTGGGATGCCTTCAATGGTTATCACATGGGCACAACAGCTGAGAATGTTGCTCAACAATGGCAAATAACTCGTGATCAACAAGACGAATTTGCTGTTGAGTCTCAAAAGAGAGCAAGCAAGGCAAAATCTGAAGGTATATTTAAAGATGAAATTGTTGGCGTTGAAATAAAAACAAGAAAAGAAACTGTTGTATTTGATAGCGATGAATACATTAAGGATAATGTACAGTTAGAAAAACTTGCGACTCTAAGACCAGCTTTTTCAAAAGAAGGTACTGTAACAGCAGCCAATGCGAGTGGAATTAACGATGGTGCTGCGGCAATGACTGTTATGTCTGGAGAAGAAGTTAAGAAAAAAAATATAGAACCTATCGCTCGTATTGTTTCATGGGCAAGTGCTGGAGTTGATCCTTCAATAATGGGCACTGGTCCAATACCTGCCAGTAGAAAAGCCTTAGATAAAGCTGGATGGAGTGTTGCTGACTTAGATTTGATTGAGTCAAATGAAGCTTTTGCAGCCCAATCATGTGCAGTAAATAAAGAAATGGGCTGGGATACATCTAAAGTAAATGTCAATGGCGGAGCTATTGCAATTGGCCATCCAATCGGTGCTTCTGGAGCAAGAATCTTAGTGACATTATTAAATCAAATGAAGAGACAAGATGCGAAAAAAGGCCTTGCAACACTATGCATTGGCGGTGGCATGGGTGTCGCTTTATGTGTTGAAAGATAAAAAGGAGAATATTATGACAAAAGTAGCATTAGTAACTGGTGGAACAAGAGGTATTGGTGCAGCAATATCCATAGCGCTAAAGAATAGTGGATGTAAAGTTGCAGCAACATACGGTTCAAATTCTGAGGCTGCAGAAAAATTTTCATCTGAAAATGGAGTAGAGGTCTTTAAATGGAATGTAGCTGATCCAGCTGCATGTGAAGATGGCGTTAAACAAGTAGTTGAAAAATTAGGAGCTGTTGACATCCTAGTAAACAATGCTGGAATTACTAAAGCTGCAATGACACATAAGATGACAATTGAGCAATGGGATGATGTCATCAGAGTTGATTTAGATTCAGTTTTTTATATGACAAGATGTGTACTAGATGGCATGAGAGAAAAAGGATTTGGAAGAATTATTTCGATTTCGTCAATTAATGGTCAAAAGGGTCAAATGGGTGTTGTTAACTATAGTGCTGCAAAAGCAGGAGTAATTGGTTTTACTAAGGCACTTGCCCAAGAGACAGCAAGAAAGAACATAACCGTCAATGCTGTTGCACCAGGTTATATTAGCACCGAATTACTTGCTGATACCCCAGAAAAAGTCATGGAAGGAATTCTTGCTCAAATTCCAATAGGCCGGTTAGGTACAGTTGATGAAGTATCAAGAATTGTTACTTTCCTTGCAAGCGATGATGCTGGATTTATAACTGGTTCAACCATATCTGCAAATGGTGGTCAGTACTTCTCTTAAAAATTATCTTTAAGATTTCTTATATGGGTGAATACGTTCTCAGGACTTTTTTCTATAAGGCCTAAAGCTTCACTAATTTTATTATTATCTGCTTGTAAAAAAATATTCAATTTCTTTTCCTCTTGAATTGTTGAAGGTATCGAGGATAAATTTTTTGAATATAAATTTTCCAGTTCATTAATTTTACCTTTTAACTCATCGCTAGGCAAAATTGAGTAGATAAATTTGGCATTGCTCAAAGTATACTCATGACCACAATATATTTTTGTTTCATCAGGCAGATCCCTGATTTTTTTAAGTGATTCCCACATCATTTTAGGAGTGCCCTCAAACAGTCTTCCACATCCAAGGGAAAACAGAGTATCGCCTGTAAAAACTGACTTTTCTCTATGAAAATAAAATGCAATATGACCAACTGTGTGGCCTGAAATTTCAAAAATCTCAGACTCTATATCGCCAAACTGCCATTTGTCTCCCTCTTTAAGGTGAATATCGATGCCAGGAATTCTATCTTTATCTTTTTCACTACCTACAATACTACATTTATATTTTTCTTTAAGTTCATAATTTCCTCCAACATGATCAAAATGATGATGAGTATTTAAAATATATTTTAATTTCAAATTATTTTTTTCTAAGCAATCAATGATAGGACTGGCTTCAGATGGATCAACTACAAATGCTTCATTATTTTCATTATAGCATACATATGCATAATTATCGGATAGACACTGAACAATGAGAGTTTTAAACATATTAATTTTTTATTTTAGAAACTAAAAATAAACCAACTTCATTAAAATAACTATTCAAAAGATTTTTTCCATTAAATTTATTTAGTTTGTTTGTTTTTAAATTTGCTTGCTTTTCAATTCTAATTCCCACTTCATCACATAAATCAATGAAATCATTTATGGTACAGAAATGAAGATTAGGTGTTTCATGCCAAGAGTAACTTAATTTCTCACTTATAGGCATTTTTCTTTTAAGTAATAGACTTGTAGCAATTTTCCAATGACCAAAATTAGGAAAAGAGATTATTGCTTTGCTTGAAATTCTTACTAATTCTGACAAAACATTTTTTGGACTCTTTGTTGCCTGTAAGGTGTAAGTAAGTATCGAGTAATCAAACAAATTATCTGGATAATCATATAAGTCTAAATCAGCATCACCTTCGATTACAGAAATTCCTTTTGAAAGACAGAGTTGTACTTTTTGTTGATCAATCTCCATGCCTCTACCATCAATATCTTTTTCTTCTTTTAAGAATTCTAGTAACGAACCATCGTTACAGCCTACATCAATTACAGATGACTTAGTTGGTATTAAATCAGCAATGATCTTAAAGTCTTTTTTTTCATTAATTAAGCTCATAAATTTTCATAAGTTGATTTAATAAATCCTTGCATAGCTTCAAAAAGCTTAGGTTCTTCAAGTAGAAATGAGTCATGTCCACCGTCAGTTTCAATCTCAATAAAACTGACATTTATTCCTAAAGCATTAAATACTTTTACAATTTTTTTATTCTCTGAGGTTGGGTAAAGCCAATCGCTTGTAAAAGAAATACACAAAACTTTTGAGCTTGTGTTTTTAAATGATTCAATTAGTGAACCATTATTACTTGACGAAACATCAAAATAATCCATTGCACGAGTAATATATAAATAACTATTAGCATCAAAGCGGTCTACAAATGTAAATCCTTGGTGCCTTAAATAACTTTCAATTTGGAAATCAGCATCAAAAGAATAATCTAAACTATTCTTATCTTGCAGATTTCTTCCAAACTTGCTGTGCAAAGCGTCTTTAGATAGATAAGAGATATGGGCTGCCATTCTCGCAACTGATAGACCTTTTAAAGGTTTATTGTCAGAATTATAATAATTACCTGAATTCCAATTTGGATCAGCCATAATGGATTGTCTAGCAAGTTCATTTAATGCAATATTCTGCGCTGAATGATTTGTCGCAGTTGCAATTGGAATCGCAGAATGAACCATCTTAGGAAATTTTGATAGCCATTCAAGAACTAGCATTCCGCCCATAGATCCACCTGTCACACAAAAAATTTTTTCAATACCTAAATAGTCAATAAGTAGCTTTTGAGCTCTTACCATATCAGCAATTGTAATAACTGGAAAATCTGTACCATATTCTTTACCAGTTTCTGAATTTACTTCCTTTGGACCAGTTGAACCCATGCAGCCACCAATAACATTAGGACAGACTACAAAAAATTTATTTGTATCGATTGGTTTTTCAGGACCAACAATATATGACCACCATCCTTCTTTTTTTGTAATTGGGTGTTTGCTCGCAACATACTGATCGCCAGTGAGAGCATGACAAATCAAAATAGCATTATCCTTAGTGGCATTTAATTTACCGTAAGTTGTATAAGCTGTTTTAATGCTTTTCAGCGATTTACCACAATCCAGTACAAGAGCCTGTTCTTTTGCTAATTCTACTATTTTGTTTTCACTCATTTGTTTAACCAAAAAAAAACCACCTAACAACTAAGTTTGGTGGTTTATATACCTCTTTAGCTGCATTTTTACAGCGCCCGCAAGCTGTGCTCAAATCGGCGCAGTAACTGTATTATATATTCAAATCAGTAATGTCAAATTAGAAGATTAAATATTTCAAAGATTTTCTTTCAAAATAAACAATATTCACCTATTTATACCGAATTATTATATGAAAAATTTAAAAAATATTAATATCTATGAAGGTGGAATCTCATCAATTCCAGGAAAAAAAGATGTAGTCAAAGTGTCTTCTAATGAGTCACCTTTTGGCCCCAGTATTAGTGTAAAGAAAGCAATTTCAGAAAGCCGACTTAAGACGAATAAATATCCTGACGGTAATTGTGTTGAGTTAAAAGAAGCTATATCTAAAAGTTTCAAATTAAAAAGCAGCAATCTTTTTGTTGGAAATGGTTCAGATGAGATACTTGGTATTGCATGTCAATTATTTTTAAACAAAGGTGATGAGGTTATTGTTCCAAAGCATAGCTTTTTAATGTTCGAAATCTATTCCAAAATAAGTGGTGGAGTTATTAAGAGATCAGCAACAAAAAATCTTCGGGTGGATTTAGAAAGTTTATTAAAATCTATCACTAAAAAAACAAAGATGATTTTTATTGCACAGCCTAATAATCCTACAGGTTTTTATTTATCGAAAAAAGATCTCGTAATGATGATTAAAAAAATTCCAAAAAAAATTATGATTATAATTGATGCAGCGTACGCTGAGTACATGACTGATAATGATTACTCAAATGGACTTGAATTTGCCCAAAAAAACAAAAATGTAATTGTTACACGTACATTTTCTAAAATATATGGACTAGCTTCTCTTAGACTAGGCTGGTGTTATGCTCACAGTAATATTATTAGTTCTATGAACAAAGTCAGAGGACCTTTTAATGTGAACCAATTGGCACAAGTTGCAGGAATTCAAGCATTGAAAGACAAAAAATATACAAGCAATTCAAAAAAACATAATACATTGTGGCTCAACATTATGAATAAAGAGTTAAGTAAACTGCCTATAAAAGTTTATGATAGTAGAGCTAACTTTTTACTTATAGATGTAGGAAAATCTGTATCTAAACTAAATAAGTATCTTTTATCTAAATCAATTATTATTAGGTTAATGGACAAATATAAGTTACCAAGCTGTGTAAGGGTTTCTATTGGTACAGCAAACGAAAATAAGAAAGTTATAAAGGCTTTCAAAGATTTTTATAAATGACAAATAAGAAAAAACTATTTAAGCAAATTACTATCATTGGGCTAGGTTTGATTGGTTCATCACTAGCACTGTCTATAAAGAAAAGTAAAATCTCTTCTAAAACAGTGGGTTACTCCAGATCTTCTAAAACCAGAAATACATCTAAAAGACTCAACTTAGTTGATAAGGTAAGTAATAAATTAGAGGAGTCTGTAAGAGGGTCAGATTTGATAATAATTTGTACTCCTTTAAGTAGTTATTCAAATATAATAAAAAAAATTATACCCCACATATCAAAAGGCACAATTATCTCTGACGTCGGCTCTGCAAAAGAAAAAACTATTAACGAAATAATTCCTCTCTTAAGTAATGATGATATTTTTATACCCGCTCACCCTATAGCTGGAACAGAAAAAAGTGGCCCAAGTGCTGGGTTTGCAGAATTATTTGATGACAGGTGGTGCATAATCACTCCACTTAAAAACAATAAAAAAAGTCATATTAATAAAGTAAAAAATCTTTGGAAGTCATTAGGAAGCGATGTTGAGGTAATGTCCCCTCAAAGACATGACAGAGTAATGGCAATCACTTCTCATTTACCTCACTTAATTGCTTATAATATTGTATCTACTGCTGCAGATCTCGAGAATGTAACAAAGTCTGACATCATTAAGTATAGTGCCAGTGGTTTTAGAGACTTTACTAGAATTGCATCATCTGATCCAACGATGTGGAGAGATATATTTCTTAATAATAAGGAAGCTGTGTTGGAGATGATTAGTAGATTTACAGAGGATTTAACTGCTTTACAAAAATCAATTCGTTGGGAAGACGGCAAAAGTCTACATAAACTCTTTTCAAAAACAAGAAAAGTACGAGACAAAATAATTTCAGCAGGACAAGATACTGTAGATGCTGATTTTGGCAGATCAAAAAAAAGATAAGTCCTTCAAATCTAATAAGGGCATAAACAGTAATGACACTTTTCCATTATTAACAGTTAAAGGCGCACTGAATAATTTATTTTGATTTTCATTTTCTATAATATCAACCTGTAAGCTACCATTGTAAGTAATCGATGAAATTTCACCATTAATACTTACCTTAGTCTTTCCGATATATGAGTTGAGGAAATCATTTGCAATCCCTGAAAAATCAATCTTGAAAACTGACTGGTCGTCTAAATCTATCCTTATTAAAAGTTGATTGATTGTACCAACTTTATATTCATTATAATTCAAATCAAGGTAATCAGATATCAACAAAAGTTTCATAACTATGCCTTCATTCAAAACTATCTTGCCCTGAAGGTTTTTAAAATCAAAAAGAGATTCTGAGCTATTAGCTATATCTGAACCTTCAACTTGGTTACTTCTTAAATATAAAGTATCAATTTGAAATGGGTTCATATCAATTCTGACGTCATGAAAATTAATATTAGATAAAAAATTGTTTTCAAATTTACTGAACATTAAGTCATTAATAAGAGCACTCATTCTATATGGGTAACCTGATATTGATATATTGCTGTAACTACTATTCACTTTATCTAGATTATTTTTTATTTGAGTTTTAAATTGAACTGAGATGAAAAGCCAATATGCTGAGTAGATAAATAAAATAGCAATAACAAGGAAAATTATTCTCCTAAAATATGCATTCTTCATTTAGGAAAATTAATCCTAGCTTCAGATAATAAATCATCTGATTTATTTTCTATTACATCATACAGTTTTTTTGTGAATACTTCTTTTTCCAAACCTGCTTCAATTGGTTTTAGAAATTCAATGACCATTCTACCAGGGTATCTAAGAAATCTTCTTCGTGACCAAAAGTACCCACAATTTATTGCCACTGGAAGACAAGGGATATTCAGACCATCATAAAGAGCTGTAACGCCATATTTATATGGTCGTTTTACTCCTATCGGTGTTCTAGTACCTTCAGGAAAGATTAAAAGTGGTCGTGGGTCTGCGTCCATACTTCTTTTTGCAGAATTTACCATTGCTTGAATATTTGTTTCGCCCTTTCGTCTATCTACATAAATAAAATTAGCTTTCTTAAAACATAGGCCAACTACTGGAATTAATAAAAGTTGTTTTTTTGCAATTATAGACGGAGTTTCAATTGCATCATTTAAAAATATTGCCTCGGCAAGTGATTGATGTTTAGAAGCAATTAAATATTTTCGTTCTTTAGGTATATTCTCAAGACCTCGATATTCAATTTCAAGATTTGCAAATAGTTTTAAGCTTATTCTTGTGTGAACGGATTGAAAGTGAATAATTCCTAACATATATTTTTTAGGTAGAAAAAAAAGTACTGGTGCGAATAGGCAGCATGCAATCAATACGATATAGAAAGCAAGGTTAGCTAGAAAAGAATTTATGTAGATCATTAGTAAAGCCCTATGCTCAAACTTATATAAGTTCTTAAATATTTAATATATTCTAACACTAATTTTTTCACTCGACTAAATTGCTCTTCACTGATGTTTTTTGTGGATACATAATAGATATTCTCGCTATTTATAAGCCTTTTTGACTCTAATTTTACTCGAGGTAGGTGATAATCTGATGTAACAATAATAGTGTTGCGATAGTTATTATTTCTTATCCATAGGAATGTTTCCCTTATATTTTCAAAGGTATTTTCTGAGATCGATTCAATTTCAATACAGCAATTAAACAGTTTATTATTATTTGGAAAAGCATTTTTTATTTCTGTGAGAGTAATATCTTTATTAACTCCAGATAGAAGAAGCTTGCTACCAAGATTTTGACTCAAAAGTTCTAACCCTTTAGCAATTCTGAATCTGTCTCCTGTTAAGACAACAATACTATCTACTTGGGCTATATTATGATTTCCGTCATCTACTGTCTTAACACTCGAGAAGAAAATATTAAAATGGATCAAAATTAGTATCAATAAAGACAATAGGAATAAAAAAAAGTAATACAATTTTTGTACATTTAACATACTAAATAAGCTACACTAACAAGGTTTAAATATTAACACAGACTAACACAATTTATGATTATTTCTTGTCCATCATGTTCAGCTCGCTATGTTGTAAATATTGACGATATCGGTCATGGTCGGCAAGTTAAATGTACTAGGTGTAACCATTCATGGTTTCATGAAAATACGACATATGAAGCCGAGAAAAAACTAATAATAAATGAGATTAGTAATGGGAAAATTATAAGAGAGAGTCTTTCAGATCAAAACCTACCAGTAGTTTATAAAAATCAGAAAAATATTCCACTGCCATTTTTAGTATTGATAGTGCCAGTTATATTTATTTTTGGAAGTATGATAATTGACAGTATCAAGATTGATGCTTTTGCCCTTAGCCAATCTATAAATAATTTTATTAGTTTGTTAGTAAATCAAATAACTGAATTATTTAATAATTAAAGTTCATTTTTTATGAAGTCATCAAATGACTGTTTTTTTCTTATTATTTGAATTTCATCTTTATTAATTAAAATTTCTTCAATAAACGGTCTGGCATTATAATTTGAACTCATTGTCGATCCATAGGCTCCAACATTTTTAATAACTACATTATCTCCTTCTTCTATATTAGCAAATTTAGTAGTTCTCATAAATTTGTCAGAAGATTCACATATTGGTCCAACTATTTCTGTTTCAATGTTGTGATCTGAATCATTTAATTTTGAAGTTAAAATTTCATGCTCTGCATCGTATAAAGCAGGCCGCATCATGTCATTCATACCTGCATCAATTATAATAAATTTTTTTCCTTCACTTATTTTAGTATAAAGAACTTTTGAAACAAGTATTCCTGCATCAGCCGCAATTAATCTCCCAGGCTCAAAGATAAAATTAAATCTTTCTTTATCAAAATATGAAATCAGCATATCGTAATAATCTTTAAAGCTAAAATTTCTTTCTTCGGGACTTATTCCTCCGCCAACATCAATAGTTTTTAGCGAGTTGTAATTCAATTGTATTTTATCAATTAAGTTTTTAGCAACTTCAAAAGAATTTTTAAATGGACTTAAATCTTTTATGTTACTGCCTATATGAAATGCAATAGCTGTAATCGAAAGAGAGGAAAATTCTTTACTTTTATTAAATATCTCTAAAGTTTCATTTACAGATATTCCAAATTTATTTTCAAGACTCCCAGTTGTTATTTTTTCATGCGTATCAGATTGTACATCAGGATTTATCCTAATCCCAATATTTTGAACTTTACCAATTCCTTCAGCTATTTGATTAATTTTTTTTAACTCAGCTAAAGACTCTACATTAATTTGAAAGCAATCATTTGCAATTGCATACTTAATTTCATTTTCGCTTTTTCCAATTCCAGAAAATACTATTTTTTGAGGTAGTATCCCTGCTTCAATTGCTTTTTTAAATTCCCATTCAGATACCACATCAGCACCAGCACCTAACGAGGCCAAGATTCTTAATAGTGTGAGATTAGAATTTGATTTTAAAGAAAAACAAATTTTGTAATCGAGATCTGAAAATACATTATTAAAATTATTATAGTTATTAGTGAGCACACTTTTGCTGTAACAATAAAATGGTGTTTGGTGTTTTTCAGAGATTTCATCTACACTAACATTCCCAAATCTAAGAATATTATTTTCATATTTCAGTTCTGACATAACTACACCTTGACAGTTGAAGATTGATATAAATATCCTGTCTCAACTGGAGGGTACTCAAGTGAACCTTTCTTGCCACAACCATATATAAAAATTAATAGTATCAAAATACTAATACTTTTCATTCTTGATCTCCTTACGAGCAATGGCAATCATTTTTTTTATTTGACTTATAGCAGTGCCACCGTAACTCTGTTTATTATTAACACTTTTTTTTATACTAAGGAAATCATATAAAGATTTATCAATATTTTGATCAAATGATTTATAATCACGAAGTGTAATATCTTTTAAGAATAATTTCTTTTTCTCAGCAAAATTTACAATTTTTCCAGTAAGACTATGCGCATCTCTGAAAGTATAATTTAGCTTAATTACAAGCCAATCTGCTAATTCAGTAGCATTTATGTAGGTTTTAGAGATAATCTTCTCTGCAGATTTTTTGTTAATTTCTAATGAGTCAATGATTTCAACCATACAATCTAAACAAATATGCAACGTTTCACTTGTTGATGTAACTAAGATTTTATCTTCTTGAAGATCTTTACTGTAAGTCAGGGGCAGTGACTTCATTAGATTTAGCATCGATGAAAGATTACCTATTGCAATAGAAGCTTTGGCTCTTATAAGCTCAGCACCGTCTGGATTCCTTTTTTGCGGCATTATAGATGAGCTAGACATTAACTGATCACCAATTTTGAAGAAGTTAATTAGATCTGAAGAATAAAGCGCAACTTCTTCTGCGATCCTTAACAGGTGCATAGAAAGTAACGAAGCACTTGATAAAAAATCAATAACAAAATCTCTGTCCGAAACTGTATCTAGAGAGTTTCTTGTAGGTTTTTTGAAGCCTAGGGTTTTAGTGGTTTTGTTTCGATTTATAGAAAAATTAGTTCCTGCGAGTGCGCCGACACCTAGAGGATTTTCATCAAGTCTTTTTAATGAGTCCCCAAACCTTGAAGTGTCTCTTGAAAACATTTCATAGTAAGCCATAAAATAATGGCCAGCAGATATAGGCTGTGCAGACTGAAAGTGTGTAAGCCCTGGTAGCAATATTTCAATATTTTTATTTGCAGACTTCACTAAAGAGTTTTTCAATCTTTTTATTTTTTTTGAAATTAATACATTATCTTTTTTCATCCATAGTTTCAGATCCGTTATCACTTGATCATTTCTTGAACGCGCAGTATGAAGCTTACCTGCAACATCGCCTATGATTTCACTTAATCTATATTCAATATTCATATGAATATCTTCTAATTGATTATCAAACTTAAATTTATTATTTTTTATTTCAGATTTAATCTTTTTCAACCCGCTTATGATTTTATTTGAATCACTTACTGAAATAATTCTTTGTGAACCAAGCATTGATGCATGAGCAATAGATGCCACAATATCTTCATTGAATAAAAATTTATCAAATTTGATAGAAGAATTGATTTTTTCAAAGGCTGCGCTCACTGGTTTTTTAAACCTATTTCTTAATTTATTTTTTTTTATAGACATTTTACTCTAAGATTATACTTTCCAATTTATGTTGCTTAAAAACTTTAGGTCCAGATTAATTTTGATGGTATATGCCATAATTCTCTTGTTTTGCAACAGTTTATATAATTCATACTTAAGTGCTAATGAACTTATCATTTATGAAAAGCAAGGTTTTTCCAGTAAATTTCAAGATATAAATAGTACTGAATTGGATCTGAAAAATTTTGAGGGAAAACTAATTTTAGTTAATCTTTGGGCAACATGGTGTGAACCTTGCAAAGAAGAAATGCCTTCTTTAGATAGATTGCAAAAAAAATTTGATAAAAATGTTTTTCAAATCCTCCCAATCAGCCTAGATCGAGGACCGAAAAAAAATTCAATCAACTTTTTTAAAGAATATAATATTGAAGAATTAGATATTTATTTTGATGACAAGAACAATATCCCGAGAGAGGCAAAGGCAGTTGGGTTACCTTACTCTATTTTTATTAACCAGAATGGTAATGAGATTGCTAAGTTAATTGGTCCAGCAGAATGGGACAGTGATTATTTTGTAAACTTTATTAGAAAAACTCTAAACTAATTAAAGAGCTTGTTCTAATTCTGGTAATACCTGAAATAAGTCAGCTACTAATCCGTAATCAGCAACATCAAAAATTGGAGCTTCTTCATCTTTGTTGATTGCAACTATCACTTTTGAATCTTTCATACCAGCAAGATGCTGAATTGCTCCAGATATTCCCACAGCAATATATAATTCAGGGGCAACTACTTTACCAGTTTGTCCAACTTGATAATCATTTGGAACAAAGCCTGCATCTACTGCAGCTCTTGAAGCACCTACAGCAGCTCCAAGTTTTTCAGCCACTTTGTCTAAGAGTTCAAAGTTTTCGCCATTTTGCATTCCACGTCCGCCAGAAATAATAGTTTTCGCAGAGGTTAACTCTGGTCTATCAGATTTAGTTAACTCTTCTCCTATGAATTCAGAAATCGATGGCATATTTTCAGCATTTATTTTTGTTATCTCACAACCGGAAGATCCCATAACCGCAGATTTAAAAGCAGTAGGCCTCACAGTAAGAACCTTTTTTGGATCGCTAGTTTGAACTGTCGCGATAGCATTACCAGCATAAATTGTTCTAATGAAAGTATCAGGCCCTTCTATTGCAATAATTTCAGAGATCTGAGAGACATCTAATTTTGCTGCAAGTCTAGGCATAACATTTTTTCCAGTCGTGGTAGCCGCAGCTAAAAAGTATTCATAATCTCCAGATATATTTAGTATTAATTGGGTTAGATTTTCAGCCAGTATATTATTAAAGCTATCGTCATCCACATGCATTAGCTTATTTAGTCCCTCTATTTTAGAAGCTTCAGCAACAGCAGAATCTATATTTGATCCGACAATTAACCCGTGAACATCACCATCTATTTGGGACGTAGCTGAGATTGCCTTTAAACTTTGGTCACTTACTTGTCCATTTGCATGTTCAATAAAAAATAATGTTGTCATATAACACCTGCCTCATTTTTAAGTTTTTCAACTAATTCAGAAATATTTTCTACTTTAATGCCCGCTTCTCTCTTTGGAGGCTCTATAACTTTTAGTACATTCACTCTAGGGGTGACGTCAATTCCGTAATCCTCTGGCGATTTTTGATCAATAGGTTTTTTCTTTGCTTTCATTATATTTGGAAGAGAAGCATATCGAGGCTCATTTAATCTTAAGTCGGTTGTGATAATAGCCGGCATGTTTAGGCTTACTGTTTGTAAGCCACCGTCAATTTCTCGAGTGACTTTAACTTTATCTGAGTCAATTTCAATTTTTGATGCAAACGTACCTTGAGGCATATCAGTTAGTGCTGCTAACATCTGTCCCGTCTGGTTATTGTCACCATCAATTGCTTGCTTGCCAGAAATAACTAGTCCTGGAGATTCTTGTTCACAAATCTTAGATAAAATTTTTGCGATTGATATTGGCTCAATTTTTTCTTCAGTTAAAACATGTATTCCTCTATCCGCACCCATTGCTAATGCCGTTCTTATGGTTTCTTGGCAGGACTGATTTCCTATTGAAACAGCAATTATTTCTTCAGCTTTTCCAGCTTCTTTTAACCTAATCGCTTCTTCAACTGCAATTTCACAGAAAGGGTTCATTGACATTTTTACATTTTCAGTTTCGACACCAGATTGATCAGATTTAACTCTAATATTTACGTAAGGGTCGATAACACGTTTTACTGGGACTAAAATTTTCATAATTGATTTATAATACCTTTTTTATTTGAGTAAACATATTTATACATTCTTGCCAGGCTTCCACAGAATATCTTTTTTTCCATTATCATTTTCTACACGTGATAGTACAAAAAACAAATCTGATAAACGATTGATATACTTAAGGGCCTGCTCATTGATATTTTCTTTTTTTGATAAAGTTACAATTAAAGTTTCAGCTCTTCTTGCTACAGTTCGTGCGTTGTGAAAAAATGACGCAGCTTTACTTCCTCCAGGCAAAACAAAAGAACTGAGAGGCTTTAACTTTTTATTATACTTATCAATAATTTTTTCTATTCTATCAACTTGATTGCTGGTAATTCGAAGCGGCTTATACTTAGGTTTTGCTTCTATTGGCGTTGCAAGATCTGCTCCTAAGTCAAAAAGATCATTTTGAATTTCTGAAGTTATTTTTTTTATGCTTGACCTCGTATAAAGGTTAACAATACCTAGTATTGAATTTAGCTCATCTACGGTTCCGTATGCTTTGATGCGAATGTTGTCTTTGAAGATTCTTTTACCGTTAACTAAACCAGTCTTACCCTTATCACCTGCCTTAGTATAAATTTTATTGAGTTTTACCATTAACTATTAGTAGAGAAGTACAATGCGCTCATGATAATGACAATAGCGACAAACTGAAGTGTAATTCTTAACCGCATTAATTTATTTGCGTATTTTTTATTAAAGTCTCCACCCTTAAACATAGCATATATTCCTGTACCCAATACGGCTAGCACTGCTAGTAAAGAAATGGGAATTAATAGATAATATAAAAATCCTGGCATTTTAAGATGGATTTGTTGACACTAATCTGCGAGTGACAATGTCTGCCTGTATCTCTGCTGTGCCTTCGAATATATTCAATATTCTTGAGTCACATAGTATTCTACTGATTGGGTATTCAAGTGCAAAACCATTACCACCATGTATTTGCAAGCCATTATCAGCACAAGCCCAAGCAACTCTTGCAGCGAGCATTTTAGCCATACCTGCTTCAAGATCACATCTGTGACCTTTATCTTTTTCTCTAGCCGCGTAATAAGTTAATTGTCTTGCCGCCATTATTTCAGTAGCCATTGATACAATTTTAGATGCATTTCTTGGCTTATCATATAGTGATTGGCCGGTAACATTCAATCTATCAATAGCATATTGCATTGATGTTTCAAAAGCTGATTGAGCAACACCTAAAGCCCTTGCAGCAGTTTGTATTCTTGCTGACTCAAAAGTTTCCATCATCTGTTTAAATCCATTGCCTTCTTCTTCGCCTAATAGATTTTCTTTCTTTACTTTAAATCCATCGAATGCCATTTCATATTCTTTCATCCCTCTATATCCCAAGACTTCAATTTCACCACCGCTAATGCCATCATCAGGAAACATATTATCATCGTCACCTCTTTGCTTTTCAGCCAAAAACATTGATAAACCTTTATAACCCTTTTCGTCAGGATTGGTTCGAGCAAGGAGCATCATCACGTCACTACGTGCACCATGTGTCACCCAAGTTTTATTTCCAGTAATTGTGTAATGCTCACCATTTGCTACGGCTCTTGTCTTGAAGGAGCCCATGTCAGAACCTGAATGTGGTTCTGTGAGTACTGCACATGGTAAAGTTTCACCTGATGCAATTTTGGGAAGGAATTTTAATTTTTGATCTTCAGTTCCACCTGTTATTAGAAGCTCAGCGGCAATATCACCACGTGTTCCCAATGATCCAATGCCAATATATCCTCTAGCGAGTTCTTCTGTCACAACACAGTCTACAAAACGAGACATTCCTAAGCCGCCATATTCTTCAGGGATTGTGAGACCAAAAACTCCCATCTCTGACATCTTCTCAATAATTTGCATTGGTATTAATTCATCTTTCAAATGCCATTCATGAGCATGTGGCGTCACATCGTCCTCAACAAACTTTCTAAACTGGTCTCTGATAATAGATGTCGTTTCGTCAAGATTACTGTTTCCAAAGTTTTTGCTGCTGAAACCATCTTTTAATAACTGTGCAAGTTTCATTCTATCATCAGCACTGTTGCCATTTAGAATTAGATCATTAAATTCTTCAGTTCCATTCTCTTGAAATAAACCATTTTTAAGCCCTAGGTCTTGTGGTCGCACATACTCGAGTTGTGACATTGGAATACCTGATTTTATCTGCGCACAATATTCTGAGAATATGATTTGAAGCATAAGCTGCTCTGTCTCATTGAAAGCAGAATCCTTATCTAAACTTTCTGCCCAATTTACCATCTCTTTAAGAGTAGCCCTATAAGCTGCTATCCATGAAAGCCCATGTGCTGCATGCTGTTCTTTATCAAGATTATCTCTTGATAATTTTCCATCAATTATAAGTTCGCTTCTTACATGCTGCAAAGCTGCGTCGTAATATTTATCGACGGTAATAAGAGCTTTCTGACATTTTGAAATTAATTGATTCATATTATAAATTTAGTTAAGAGATTTTTGCCCTTCATTTGCCGCACCAACGAGAACAGACATATTGCCACCTTTATGCTCATTATTTAGCATTTTCTCATGCGCATCTGGAATATTTTTCCATGCAAACAACTCAGACATACAAGGATCTAAAGTTCCATCAATAACAAGTTCATTTGCTGCGTTAGCTTGTTTTGAGTTTCCAAAGTGTGAGCCCTGAAGCCTTTTACTTTGCATCCATAGATATCTTGCATCTAAAGTTAAATTGTAGCCAGTTGTACCAGCACAAATAACAACCATTCCACCGGGTTTTACTACAAAGCAAGAGACAGGAACTGTAGTTTCTCCTGGGTGCTCAAAGACCATGTCCACATTGTTGCCTTTTCCTGTGAACTCCCATAGAGCTTTTCCAAACTTTCTTACTTCTTTCATATAGTTTCCATATGTTTCAGCATCATCAATATCTGGGTGTTCACCCCAACAATTAAAGTCTTTTCTGTTTAGTACTCCCACAGCTCCAAGACTTTTTACATAATCAATTTTTGAGTTGTCCGAGATAATACCAATAGGTTTTGCTCCAACAATTTTTGCAAGTTGAACCGCCATACTTCCAAGACCACCTGACGCCCCCCATATTAAAACAAACTCTCCAGGTTTTAATTCGTTAGGCGCATGACCAAAAAGCATTCTATACGCTGTGGCAAGCGTTAACATATAACAACCACTTTCTTCCCAAGACAGGTTTGGTGGTTTACGCAGGACCTGATGAGCTTGAACAGATGTAAATTGTGCAAAAGTCCCGTCGGCCGTTTCGTAACCAAACACTTTGTTTGTTTTTGAAACCATTGGTTCACCACCGTTAACTTCAGCATCTTCATGATCCCATTGCATTCCATGAATAATTACTTCATCACCTACTTTCCACTTTTTGACTCCAGAGCCAACTTTCCAAACTATTCCTGAACAATCTGAACCTGCAATGTGATAATCTTTTTTAGTCATGTCCAAAGTAGATACAGGCTTACCTAAACCTGCCCAAACTCCATTATAATTAACACCAGCGGCCATAACAAAAATTAATACATCGTTGGATCCAACTTCAGGTATATCAAATTCTTCTTCCTGAAATGACTTCATGGGATTGCCATGACGGTCTCTTCTAATAACCCATGCGTGCATTTTTTTTGGGATGTATCCAAGAGGCGGGACCTCACCGATTGCATAAATATCTTTTTCTTCAGTCGTCATAAATTAGCTCCTGTGGTGTAGATTATATAAATCTAATGTTTCTTTTTTCTAGGTTTATAGCCATTTAAAATAGATTAGTATATACATTTTAGTGAAAACGATTTAATTATTCACAAAAAAAACGTTAAAAAACAATGGATAAACCTTGGCTTATACGAACTTATGCAGGACATTCGTCTGCCAAAAAGTCAAATGAACTATATCTGAAGAACCTTTCAAAGGGTCAAACCGGTATATCTGTAGCTTTTGATCTGCCAACACAAACTGGCTATGATAGCGATCACATATTATCAAAAGGCGAAGTAGGCAAGGTAGGAGTTCCAATTTCACACATTGGGGATATGAGGTCTTTGTTTAATCAAATCCCTTTAGATAAAATGAACACTTCAATGACTATCAATGCGACTGCTGCATGGTTACTTAGTTTGTATATAGCGGTGGCTGATGAGCAAGGCATTGAAAGAAGCAAGCTTAGAGGCACAACTCAAAATGATGTACTAAAAGAATATTTATCGAGAGGCACTTATATTCTACCTCCAGACCCGAGTTTAAGAATTATTTCTGATGTCATTACTTTTACATTTAAAGAAATGCCTAACTGGAATCCAATTAATGTTTGTCCCTATCATCTAGTTGAAGTAGGAGCAACACCTGAGCAGGAGCTTGCTTTTGGACTTTCAATTGCAGTTGCATATCTTGATAAAGTGCAGTCTTCCAAAACATTAACCGATGAAGAATTTGAGAATGTTGTCGGTAGGATAAGTTTTTTTGTTAACTCTGGAATTAAGTTTATTACTGAAATGTGTAAGATGAGGGCTTTTGTTTCTTTATGGGATCGAATTACTAAGGAACGATATAAAGTTAAAGACGCAAAAAACAGAAGATTCAGATACGGTATGCAAGTTAATAGTCTCGGATTAACCGAGCAGCAACCAGAAAATAATGTTTATAGAATTTTGATTGAAATGCTTGGCGTTGTTCTGTCAAAAGATGCAAGAGCTAGGGCTGTTCAATTACCTGCATGGAATGAAGCAATGGGTTTGCCAAGGCCGTGGGATCAACAGTGGTCTTTGAGGCTTCAGCAAATTGTAGCCTTTGAAACAGACTTGCTGCATTTTGAAGATATATTTAATGGCTCAAAAGTTGTAGATGAAAAAGTTAAAGCACTTGAGGAAGCGGCATATGAAGAATTTAATCATATATTGTCGATTGGAGGTGCTGTTAAGGCAGTTGAAAGTGGTTATTTGAAACAAGAACTTGTTAATTCACAAAAAGAAAGATTGAGAAAAATAAATAGCAAAGAACAAATTGTTGTTGGTGTTAATGATTTTATAGAAACGGAAGAGTCACCTTTGACTTCTTCTGATGGAGGAATAGAGACAATAGACCCCAAAATTGAAAGTGAACAAGTGAAAGCTATTCAACAATGGAGAAAAAATAGAGACCAGGGGGCCGCAGATAAAGCATTAAAAGATCTGATTGATGCGGCAAATAATGGAAGCAATATGATGGAACCATCTATAGCTGCTGCCAAAGCTGGAGTTACAACAGGTGAATGGTCTGCGGTATTAAGAGATGTTTTTGGAGAATTTAAAGCACCAACAGGTATAAGCAATATACAGCCAACCAACAATGATGATTACAGTGCAATTAGAAAAAGAGTTGAGGATATATCAGATAAAATCGGTAGACGCATTAAGTTCCTCGTTGGCAAGCCAGGTCTTGATGGTCACTCGAGTGGTGCTGAACAAATAGCTGTGAGCGCTAGTGATTGTGGCATGGATGTTTTATATGAGGGAATAAGGCTTACACCTGAACAAATAGTTAAATCATCAGTTGAAGAAGATGTTCATATTATCGGTCTCTCTATTCTTTCCGGGTCACATGTCCAACTTGTTGGAGAAATTATGAATGAAATGAAAAAAAATAATATAGATGACATACCAGTAATTGTTGGAGGGATCATTCCGACCGAAGATGAAAAACTATTAATCAACAATGGAGTCGAAGCAGTATACACACCAAAAAACTATCAGCTCAAAGATATTATGAGTGATATTGTCGGAATTGTAGAGAAAAGAGTTTCCTAATGTCAATTCTTAATGGCCCCGTTATTGAAGCAGCTAACTCACAGAACCCAAAAAAAATTGTGATTTTTTGTCATGGATATGGTGCAGATGGAAATGATTTGATTAGCTTAGCCAATTATTTTCAGCCAACGCTCCCAGATGCAGTTTTCTTATCTCCTAATGCACCAGAGAAATGCGGCATGAATCCTATGGGTTACCAGTGGTTTGATTTTCAATCGGGAGATCCTGCTACAATTTGGAAAGGTGTTTTAACCGCTGCAGATACACTTAGTAAGTTTATTGATGAGCAACTTGAGCATTACAATCTAACTGATCAAGATTTAGCCCTTGTTGGCTTTAGTCAGGGAACTATGATGAGCCTTCACGTTGGTCTAAGGAGACCAAAACCAATAAGGGCAATTGTAGGATTTTCAGGTAGATTAATTGCACCAGAATTGTTGGATAAAGAGTTAAAGTCTAAGCCTCCAATTTATCTCATACACGGCGACGCTGACCCAATGGTGCCTTACCAAGATACAATAGAAGCTGAAAAAAAATTAAATGGGCTTGGTTTAGATGTAAAAGCCCACATTTCACCAAATACTCCACATTCAATTGCCCAAGACGGACTTTCAATTGCCATAGACTTCATAACTGAAAAATTTTCAAATTAATTTCACACAAAATTTTTTTGAATTTTAGATGCATATGCATATATTATATTTGTATGACTGTTCGTGTGCCATTAGAAAAATGTCCTGCTCTAGTATTGAATTCTGACTTTCGTCCACTAAGTCACTACCCTCTCTCCCTGTGGTGTTGGCAAGATAGTGTAAAAGCAGTAATTTTAGGAAGAGTGAATATTGTTTCTAACTACACCCGTGAAATTAGCAGTCCAAGCTTCCAGATGTATTTGCCAAGCGTGATAAGTTTAAAGACTTATATTAAGCCAACTCGAAATCCTATTTTTTCAAGATTCAATGTCTTTTTAAGAGACAAGTTTAGTTGCCAATACTGTGGATCGAAAAAAGATTTAACATTCGACCATTTACTACCGAGAGCACACGGGGGAGAAACAACATGGGAAAATATTGTAACTGCATGTTCAATGTGTAATGTAAAAAAAGGAGGCAAACTTCTCAAACACTCGGGCATGAAGCCAAAGAATTATCCGAAGATTCCAACAATGGCTGATTTAGACAAATGTGGAAGATCATTCCCACCAAATTTTCTCCATGAGAGTTGGATGGATTTTCTATACTGGGATATACAACTAGAAAAATAACTAGTATCTCTCTGCCATAAAGATTGCAAGCTTGGTAGTCTCGTTAATTGTTTTTCTTAAAATGCTATAGCCAAAAGTTTGTTGAGACCCCTCATTAATGGCTGTATTTTTATGGTCTACTTCGTCTTCTTGGAATTTAATTATTTTTTCTCTTACATCATTGTGAATACCGTCTAGTTCATCTATTTGTTTTTGATAATGGGCCTCAATAACTTCTTCTACCGCCTCTGTACAAACATATGCAGCTTTTCGACCCAAGAGGGCAGTGCCAATGCCCATTGCGAAAGCACCAACTCCAAATAAGTTTGATAATTTAGTAGGTTTAATTGATTCTTTTTTTGCAAGGTCATTAAAGTAGTCTAGATGCTCTTTTTCTTCATCCGCCATTCGAGAAATTTGATCGAAGTCTTTTTTATTTTTTAAAGTCTTAAATATTAATTTCTGGCCTTCATAAATTTGTTGAGCACCTACCTCACCAGCTTGATCAACTCTAACAATTTTCTCTAAAATTTTTCTTTTTGCATTCATCATTTTTTTACCAAAAAATATATGTTTATAAATAAGAGAAAAGTCATCAAAATCAAGTTAGATTCTGCAATTGATATAAAGTTAAATAAATAAGTTGCCTCATCGCATCTTACTAATGCAGCCTGATTCAGTGCCTCAAGCAATGCTGATCTATCTGACGTATTAATTAGCGCGCCTGAGCATTCCGTACTTAGTTTAATAATGCCTCTTTCAACGCCAACATGCCTTAGAGTGTAAATGAAGCCAAATAAAATCGTTGAGATTGAGATATAATCAATTGTTTTTCTTAATTTTGCTTTTTCTATTCTTACCAAATACATTGCAATAATACTTAATAAAATAAGAGCGTAGTAAGGGTATCTCTCGACTAAGCACATATCACACGGAATTAATTTGAAAATATATTCAAGAATAAAAACTATAATCAATGTAATTAATGAGATGAAAAGGTTTATATTTATAGAGTTCATAATTTAATCAAGTGCTTATATAAAATATAATTAATAATATTATTATTATAAAAAAAATTGAATAAAGAGTTAATCTTTTCTCAAATTCACGTATTACTTGCTCACCATATGTCTTAATTAAAAAACCGATCAAAAAAAACCTTATTGATCTTGATATAATGCAAGCAAGAATAAATATCAAAAAATTTATGTTTAGGAAGCCGCTTGATAAAGTTACAACTTTAAAGGGTAAAGGTGTAAAGCCCCCAATAAAGACATATAAAAAACCATATTGTTCAATATCGCTTACAAAATCATAGAAAGCGTTATTCATATGTAACGTTTCAAGTATAAGCATGCCAAGGCTTTCAAATAGAAACAGTCCAATGAAATATGCAATAACAGCACCCGCTAAAGAGCCAGTAAGGCAAACGAATGCAATCATATAAATCTTAGCTTTATTGACTGCCATCATCGGAATCATAATAATTTCTTGAGGCAATGGAAATATGATTGCTTCTATTAAGCAAATTACAAATAGAAAAGGATACGCGAGCGGACTATTAGAGAACTGTAAAGTTTTAGAGACGAAATATAGCTTAAATTTTTGATAAGTAGTGTTTAACATAATTTATGGTAATATACATATATTAACATACATAATAACTTTAGGCTCTTATTCATTATAATAATGGTTTAAAGAATAATTTATAGAATGGGGATATGGCGGAATTGGTAGACGCGCCAGACTCAAAATCTGGTGCCTTCGGGCGTTCCGGTTCGACTCCGGATATCCCTACCAAGAATAGTAATATGGAAATAAAGAATAATAAACTTCGAGTACAAAAATTAAAATATTTGGAACCAACCGATGTTATTAAAAAATTTGAAACGTTTACTAATCAGATACTCTTAGATAGTGCTGGTGAGTTTTCAAAAGACAATCGGTATACCTATTTAGCAGTAGATCCACTATGTATCTATAAATTAAAAAAAAATAAGTTATACGAAAATGATAAACTAATAAAAATTTCTAAAAAGCGTTTCCTAAATAATCTTATTAATAAAACAAAACATAATAAAAGAAAATATTTACCTGACTTTCAATGCGGATTAGCAGGATATATTACATATGATACTTGTTTAAATATAGAGAAAATAAAACAGATATCAAAAAAAGACAATTCAGCATTTGATTCGATTTTTGGCTTATATGATTTTGTTTTTGCATTTGATTTGAAACTAAAAAAATCATATTTATTTTCTCTTAATCTGGATCATCTTAAACTAAATAAAAATGAATCTTCGCACACTAACAGAAGAAATAAATTATTATCAATTTACAAAGTACCCTATATTTCAGCAACAAGATCCATTGAACACAAAGATTCTTGGAAACCAGAAATAACTAAACAAAATTATATAAAGAATATAAAGAAAATCATCTCATACATAAATCAGGGTGACATTTTTCAAGCCAATTACACTCATAAATTTTTTTCAAATAATAAAAGAAATTTAACATCTCTTGAAATATATTTGAATTATAGAGATAAAACTGCAACACCGTTTTCAGCATTTTTAAATTTTGATGATCTTACGGTTTGTTCTTATTCACCTGAGAGATTAATTAAATTACAAGATGACGAGATTACAACATCTCCAATCAAGGGTACCATAAAAAGAGGCAATAACGAGCAGCAAGATCGAGATTTAAAAAGCCATTTGCAAAACAGTAAGAAAAATCTTGCAGAAAATTTAATGATTGTTGATGTATTGCGTAATGATATATCAAGAGTAAGTGAGAGGGGATCAGTAAAAGTGACTGAACTAGCAAAGATTAAGTCTTATAAAAACGTACACCACCTTGTATCAACCATAAAAAGTTCCATCAAAAAGGAATTAAATATTATTGATTTGTTGCTTTCGATATTGCCTGGAGGATCGATAACAGGCGCACCAAAGATAAGAGCCATGGAAATCATTTCAGAATTAGAAAATAGTAAAAGAGGAGTATATTGTGGAGCTATAGGATATATCTCATTTAATGGAAATGCTGATTTCAATATTCCTATAAGAACAATGACAATAAAAGATAACTACTTAACTATTGGCTGTGGTGGTGGAATAGTTTCAGACTCTTTACCTTACGATGAATATAATGAATCAATTCAAAAGATTTCAAATATTATCAAAAAGAAAATAAATAAAAAAACAAATGAGCATAAACACGTATTGGCTAACTAACTTATGTATATTTTAAATAATGGAAAGCTAACAAGAAATAAAAATATTATATCGATTGAAGATAGAGGTTATTTGTTAGGAGATGCTGTGTTTGAGACTATATTATATAAAGATAAAGATTTAATACTTTTTAATTTACATTTAGATCGATTAATCTCATCATTAAAATTAGTTAAAATAAAAGCAATTCTTGATAAGGGAAAATTATACCAAGATATACTCAAGCTCATAAAAAAAAATAAACTTTCTAATAAAACCACTGTTATAAGAATTACAATTTCACGTGTCAGTAATGAACGTGGAATAGATATAAACGAAAAACAGGGTGCATGTATTACTGTAAAATCATCTGAACTTAAAAATGATTTGAGGCTGAAACCAATTACATTAGATATTTCAAATATCAAGAGAAATGAGAAATCCTTTGTAAGCAAAATTAAATCTGCAAATTATCTAGAAAATATAATAGCAAAAAACGATGCAATACGAGCTGGATATAATGATGCAATACTTACGAATAATTCTGGTAATGTAAGTTCATGCACCACATCTAATATTTATTTTCTTCAGAATAATAAGTTCTTCACCCCCCCTGTATCAGATGGTGTTCTTAATGGTACGATAAGAGAATTCTTAATTAGAAAAAAAAAGGTTGCAGTTAGGAGCATTAAGATTGATAAGCTACTGAAATGTAAAGAAATTTTCTTGTCTAATAGTGTTTATGGAATAAGGCCTGTAACGTATATTAAAAAAAAATTAATTGGCAAAAATTTTGACAATACAATTATATTAAATAAATTTATGCTTGATAAAGGAATTTAGAGTAGATGAATATTTTTCAAAAAATTAACAGAGAATTAAAATGGATAAATTTTGCTATTTTTTTTAGTAGAAAATCAAAAGAGTTAGATAAAGATAGAACTATTACTCTTGCTGATCAACTAGAAAAACAATGCACTAAAACTCCCTCCAACATTGCTATAGAGTTCGATGATCAAAAAATAAGCTATCAGGATTTAGATAATAGAGCGAATAAAATTGCTAATTGGGCGATTGAAAATGGATATAAAACAGGAGATGTAGTGTCGTTATTAATGGAAAATAAACCTGAGTATATTATTTTTTGGTATGGATTTGCAAAAGTTGGCGTGACGATTGCTCTATTAAATTCAAATATAAAAGGTAAATCACTGGCACATTGTATTAATACATCAAAGTGTAATGCAGTTTTTGTTGATTCTGATTTAGTTGATAATTTTTCTTCATCTGAGAGTGAAATCGAAGGTTCTCCTGAGGTATTTATGTATGGTAAAGATGTCCAAGGTTTTAAAAATTTTGATGACGAAATCAATTTGTCATCTGAATCAAGGCCAAGTCGGGAATGTAGAAAAGGTTTATTAAGTACTGACCCATTTCAGTATGTGTATACTAGTGGAACAACTGGAATGCCTAAAGCATCAAAGTTTAGCCACTTCAGATTTATCGCCTCAGGATCAATTCAATATAAATCACTTAATATGACAGCTGAAAGTAAAAATTTAATGGTTCTCCCTCTTTACCATGCAACCGGAGGAGCAATAGGTGTAACTTCAGTATTATTATATGGTGGGTGTTTAGTACTACGTAGAAAATTCTCTGCTGAAAAGTTTTGGGAAGAGTGCGTAAAATTTAACGTCACACATTTTACTTATATTGGCGAAATGCTAAGGTACCTTGTAAACACTAAGCCTTCAGAATATGAAAAAAAACACAATATTTCTGGAATTCTTGGTAACGGCCTTAGACCCGATGTCTGGAAAGAGGTTCAGTCTCGTTTCAATATTAACCATATAGTTGAATTTTACGGTTCTTCTGAAGGAAATATAAACCTATTTAATATTGATAGTCGGTTTGGGGCTATTGGCAGAATACCATCATATTTAAAGAAGCTGATGAATATTAAAATAATCAAGTTTGATGTGGATAACGAGAAACATATTAGAGGTGAAAATGGTTACTGTATTGAATGTGATAACAACGAAGCAGGCGAAGCTATTGGACAAATTCCAGACGATGATACAGTTAGAGGTAAATTTGAGGGATATACTAATGAAGAAGCAACAAATAAAAAAATCCTTAAAGATGTCTTTGAAAAAGGTGATAGGTGGTTTACTTCAGGCGACCTTTTGAAAAAAGATAAGGAAGGATATATTTATTTTGTTGATAGAATTGGGGATACATTCAGATGGAAATCTGAGAATGTCGCAACCAGCGAAGTTAGTGAGGCCATATCAGCATATAAAGGGATTAAAGAAGCAAATGTTTATGGAGTATTAGTTCCTAAACAAGATGGAAGAGCAGGAATGGCATCTATTGTGACTAGTGATGATTTTAATATAGATGGTTTTTACAAGTATCTCAACGAACAGCTTCCAAAGTATTCTATTCCTGTTTTTATACGCATAAGTCCAGAGATAGAAAAAACTGGAACATTTAAGTATAAAAAAACTGATCTTGCTAAAGAAGGTTTCGATCCTCAAGTTGTAAATGAACCTTTATATTTTGCATCTGGAGAGGAAAATAAGTACATAAATCTTGATACAGACTTATTTACGAAAATAAATAATCAAGAAGTGAGAATTTAAAAATACTTGGTAATCTTGATTATTATCTGGGAGCCTTCTTTAAATTGGTGTGTGAAGAATAAATACCTAATTTTAGAATTTAAAACATTATGGATAATAGCAAGAAAATAATTTTAGTTTCACCCAGAGGGTTTTGCGCAGGAGTCACAAGAGCTATCGATGTTGTATTGGAAGCAATAAAAAAATATGGAAAACCAGTATATGTTAATCACGAAATTGTCCACAATAAGCATGTTATAGAAGATTTAACCACTAAAGGTGCTATTTTTTTAAAAAATATTGTAGATGCTCCAAAAGATAGGCCAATTATATTTTCAGCTCATGGAGTTTCAAAAAAAATTACTAATTATGCAAAAAGTAATAATGAAACAATAATCGATGCGACTTGTCCTCTAGTTACAAAGGTTCATGTACAAGCTGATAAGTTTTATAAATTAGGGTTTAAAATTATTTTAATAGGTCATAAGAATCATCCTGAAGTAGAGGGCACGATGGGTCAATTGCCAGGGGGTAGTATTTATTTAGTAGAAACAATAAAAGATATAAGTGAACTAAATTTTCATGAAGATGATAAGGTTGCTTATGTAACTCAGACAACTCTATCCGTTGACGATACTCAAGATATGATTGTTGAGCTAAGTAATAAATTTCCAAATATTGAGTCATCTCCTAAGGAAGATATATGTTACGCAACTTCGAATAGACAAAATGCGATCAAGGAGTATGCAAATAAGTGTGATGCATTTATTGTGGTTGGGTCTAAGAATTCATCTAATTCCAATAGACTTGTCGAAGTAGCTAAAAATGCAGGATGTTTAAATTCATATTTATTAGAAAATGCTGAAAACTTGAATGTTAGCAACTATTCCTCATGCAAAACTATTGGAATATCCTCAGGCGCCTCTGTGCCAGAAGTTCTGGTTGAGAATGTAATATCAAAATTTCAAGAAAATTATTCATTAGATATTGAGAATGTTTCTCTTGGTGAGGAAAGTGTTCAATTTAAACTTCCTAAAGAGGTCAGAAATTAAAAATGTTTGAAAATTTAAATTGGAAATATAAAAATCCGTTTATCGAAGACTTTACTGTTACAAAAGAAGATATTGATATCCTTGGTCACGTTAACAATAAAGTTTATTTAAATTGGTGTGAAATGGTAAGCTGGAAACACTCAGCAAGATTAGGTATTACTCCAAAGATATATGAAGATTTGAAATGTGCTTGTGTTGTAATAAAAAGTGAAAATAATTTTAAAGGATCTCTCTTTGAAGGAGACCAAGTGGCAATTTCAACTTGGATTATTTCAACGGATAAAAAAATCAGATTAAGTAGATTTTTTCAGGTTATTAATATAGATAAAGATCAAACAATTTTTACTTCTTTTGTTGATTACGCCTGTGTAAGTTTAAACAGTTTTAAGCCAGTAAGGATGCCAAAGCTCTTAGTCAAAAATTATAATGTAACTTGTTAAAATGTTTACATTAAGAGATGCTAAACATTCTGATATAGATAAGATTGTACAAATTAATAAGTCTGCAATTCCAGCAGTCAATTATGTATCCTATGATGAATTTGAATGGTTTCTTAACAGAAAACTATATTTCAAAATAGCTGAGAATTCTAACGGTGCCATTTCTGGTTTTTTATTAGTTTTACCATCAGGACTTGAATATAAAAGCCTAAATTATAAATGGTTTAGCGGAAGGTATGATAACTTTGCTTACATAGATAGAATTGTGATTATGGATGAGTTTAAGAAAAATGGTATTGGAAAAAGTCTATATTTAGACTTAGAAAAAAACATTGGTGAATATCAATTAATCGCATGTGAATTTAATATTGAGCCACCAAACCCAATATCAAAAAAATTTCATGAAAGCCTTAACTATAAAAACGTTGGATATCAACTTACAGAAAATGAAACAAAAAAAGTATCATTAATGATAAAGAGAATTTCATGACAAATAATTTTGTAGACGTATTAGTAATAGGAGGGGGAGTTGTTGGATTGGCAATTGCTAAAACTTTTGCCGCTGAAAGAAGGGATGTATTAGTTGTCGAAAGAGAAAATACTTTTGGCTCAGTAACAAGTTCAAGAAACAGTGGGGTGATACATGCCGGTGTATATTATGATCAGAATTCACTAAAAGCTAAATTTTGTGCTCCTGGAAATAAACGTATTTATGAATATTGTAATAAATTTAAAATCCCACATGTCAATACAGGTAAATTTATTGTGGCCTGTTCAAAAGACGAAATCCCAAAGCTTATTGAGATATATGAAAAAGCAGGGGATAATGGTGTTGAAGGAATAGAGAGAGTAACAGGAGATTATGTTACTCAGATAGAACCGCTCGTAGAATGTGAGGAAGCATTATTTGTTCCATCTTCAGGCATTGTTGACCAAGCATCATTAATGAGATCATATCTAGGAGAGTTAGAGCTGTCAGGAAGCATTGCCTACAATAGTAAATTTATTAAATCTGAGCTAAAGAATAATGTTCATGTCTCAACAGTTCTTAACGAAGATAATGAAATTAAAATTGAGTCTTCAATTTTAATCAATGCAGCGGGTCTTTATGCTGAAGATGTTGCCAAATCAATATCCTCCATGGATAAAACACTAATTCCAAAGACATACTTCGCTAAGGGAAATTATTTCGAGACCAGTAAAGATTTAAATATTAGGCACTTAATTTATCCTATACCAAATGAAGCAAGTCTTGGCTTACATTTAGGTTTAGATATTGGCATGCAAGTACGATTTGGTCCAGATGTAGAATGGATTGATGAAATAAATTATGATGTAGATGAGAATAGACTTGAATCTTTTTATAATGATATTCGAAAATATATACCTACTTTTGATAAGGGCTTATTAAAAAAAGGCTATTCGGGGGTAAGGCCAAAGTTGAAAAATCGTGGAGAAGGAAAGAGTGATTTCATAATACAAGGCGAGGAGATTCACAAAAGTAAGAATTTAATAAATCTTTTTGGAATTGAGTCTCCTGGTTTAACTTCTTCTTTAGTCTTGGGAGAACATATTGTTGAATTATTTAGCTGAAAAGAAGATCTTTGCTTTGAGAGTTCGCGATGTAAGACTTCAACTTCATCAATGCAGCTTTTTCTATTTGTCTAACTCTTTCTTTTGAAATTTTAAGTTCTTTTCCTAGAATATCTAGAGTTTTAGTATCTTCAATTAAGTGACGATCTTTAATAATTCTAATTTCCCGATCATCTAGTATCTCAAGGGAACGTTGAATTAGTTCTTTTTTGAAATTTACTTGATCCTTTTCGAAAACATTGTCGTCGGGCCTTGCATCTTCGTCCTCTATTAATTCCATGAATTCACTTTGGCTCTCATCATTAATTTTGTGATTAAGAGAGCTGTCGTTTTGGCTTATTCTGCTATCCATTTTAATAACATCGGACGTAGAAATATTTAAATCGTTTGCAATTCCTTGAGCTGTTCTAAAGTCAATTGAACCATGCTCAGTTTGGTGAATTTTATGTTTTAGTTTTCTTAGATTGAAAAATAAGCTTTTTTGTTTTGATGTCGTAGCTATTCTTACTAGTGACCAGTTTTTCAGAACAAAATCCTGTATAGAAGCTCTTATCCACCAGCCTGCATATGTAGAAAATCTAACTTCTTTATCGAGCTGAAATCTTTCGGCAGCTTTCATTAATCCAATGTTACCCTCTTGAATTAGGTCACTGAGATTTAAGCCGTAATTTTTATATTTTACTGCAAAAGCAATTACTAATCTTATATGAGATTGCGTAAGCTCGTGAAGAGCACTCTCATCCTTCTTTTCAATCCACTTTTTAGCTAAAACTTTTTCGCGTTCTTCAGCTAAAAGAGGAATTGACATGGCTTTTTTAGTAAAAGCTTTCATTTCATTTGTATCATCAAAACTTGACATGATGCTAAAATACAAATTGAATAAATAATTACAAATTGAATCAAACAATAAAGGGTATAAACAACTGCCAATATGGCTCTCATAGATAAAAAAAGCATTGTAAAATATGATGATTTTCAAAAAATACAAATTTTAACAGGTACCATTAAATCTGCTGAAATTAATATAAAAGCAAGAAAACCAGCATATGTTTTATCAATTGATTTTGGTCCAGAATTAGGAATAAAAATTAGTTCTGCTCAAATCACTAATTATTCAATAGATGAGTTAATTAATAGGCAAATTGTTGCAGTTTGCAATTTTGAAAATAGGAATATTGCAGGCGTCGAGTCAGAAGTGTTAGTATTAGGTGCCATAAATGAAAGGGAAGAAGTGATACTTTTAGAACCGCGTCAATTGGTAGATAACGGTTCTGAAATAGCCTAGATAAATTTTTATTGGCGCGCTCGAGATGATTCGAACATCCGACCCCAGGATTAGGAATCCTGTGCTCTATCCTACTGAGCTACGAGCGCACATTAATCAGAAATAAACTTATAACAAATTTTTTTTTCTTTTTTTGTTTTAAAATTATAAATTTTAAAGAATAAGTTTTATTTATTTAAAAAAATTCAATGACTATAAGTATTTAAATAAATAAACTAATAATTTAAAATAAATTTAACTTTCTAACATTTTTATTGTTAATCTTTGAAAAGATTGAGAAATTGACAGTTTTCAATAAAAGTTTAATCATTGAACATAACGAATCAAACATTTGATTCATTAATTAACCTCTAACTAAACCCAAATGGGGGGAGA
>CACDOH010000005.1 GCA_902554325.1 uncultured Pelagibacteraceae bacterium | reverse complement strand
TGCAAGTAGAAAGTTAGGTAAATTTGAAGATGCTGAAATATATTATAATACTGGTTTAGAAATTGACCCCGAACATGAAGGGATTCTTGCATATCAAGGTGAATTATTTCTGCAAACCGATAGATACGAAAATGCGATTGAAAATCTTGCTAAATTAACCGATTTGTGTGTTTTTAATTGTGATGAAAAGAATGAGCTTGCAGAGGCTATTAATCTCTATGAGTTAGAAAATAACTTATAACAAGTTGATTTATTTTCGAAGACAAATTAGGCTTTCCTATTAAAATTTGTCATGATTAAAATATTAGTTTTTTTTGTCTTAGGTGCAGCCACATTATATTTTATTATTCGTGCATTAGTGAATACTGAGCCTGGAAAGTTATCTCGAGTTATAAAAATAATTATTTTCGCAGCGATTATAATTGCAGTTGTATTTATGCTTACAAGAGGTAACCTTGGTTTTCTTGCACCTATTATTGGTCTTGCAAGAAAATTTCTAGTAGGATTTTAAGTTTAATGTTAAATATTAAAAAAAGTTTCATAGTTATATTTTTCTTTTTATCGTCATTTATTTTTTTTTCGTCATGTGATAGCGGCCCAGATCAGTCCGCTGCTTTTACTGGAGTAAGAGTCATAGATAATTCTTATTCCCCACCAGTTGTGAGAATAAATCCAGGTGGCAAAGTAAGATTTAATAATTGGGGCAACAACCCCCATAATGTTATTGCTGTCGATGAAAGTTGGGGCTCCCTAGCAGAAATTCCAAAGGGTGACTATCTAGATATAAATTACGAAAATGAAGGACTATATAAATATTTGTGTTCATTCCACGCTTCTCCAGATGGAAAGTGGGGCATGGTTGGTTCTGTTGTAGTAGGCGACATAAATTATGAGGATTATACAAACTTCTCAAAGAAAGATGTGGTTGCAAGGTTCACTGGAAATGTAAGGCATGTGCCTGATCGATATGAAACAATTCAAGATGCTGTTAATGCTTCAAACCCAGGTGATCTTGTATTGATTAAGCCAGGTATTTACTACGAGGAGGTTGTTGTAAATGTTCCCTCAATAACGATAAGGGGTTGGGATAGAAATACAACAATCATCGATGGGGAGTTTGAGAGAGGTAATGGTATTTTAGTTGCAGGTGTTGATGGCGTAGTTATAGAAAATATAACTGCAAGAAATGCATTACTGAATGGTTTTTATTGGGCAACAGTAAAAGGTTATAGAGGATCTTATTTAACAGCGTATAATAATGGTGATTATGGTGTATATGCATTTGATGCTGTTGATGGAGTTTTAGATCATTCTTATGCCTCTGGCTCACCAGATGCAGGTTTTTATATTGGTCAATGTTATCCATGCGACGCAATCGTTAATGATATCGTATCTGAAAAAAATGGACTTGGATATTCAGGTACTAACTCGGGTGGCTCTCTTTATATTATAAGCTCAGTTTTTAGAAATAATAAAGGTGGATTAGCACCGAATACTTTAGACTCGGAACTTCTACCTCCTGAACGAGAAACTTTTATTATTGGGAATCTAATTGAAAACAACAATAATATAGATGCCCCTGCTACTCAAGCAACTAACTTATCACTTGGAAATGGAGTTGTCATTGCAGGAGGAAATAACAATATTATTAAAAACAATGTTATTGCTAATCATAATCTTTACGGCGTTATAATAACTGCTACAGCAGATGTGAATTACTGGCCTGCCCATGGGAATCGGGTTGAAAGTAATTTGATCATAAATTCTAAAAGGGCTGATATTGCCTTTAGTGGTATTTCTAATTTAGGAAACTGTTTTGAAAATAACTACTTCAATACATCAATCCCGCCTGGCTTACAAACGCTTAATAATTGTGACTCTTCCTTCTATCCCTTAAGTGCAGATTTATCAGGTATGTGGTCATCATTGGCGCGCGTAATTCAGACAAGCGATGGAAACTATGATCAAGGTGACTGGCGTACGTTTGAAGCACCTGCTAACCAACCCAACATGCCCATTATGGATGAATTAATAGACCTCGGTTACGATAAAACAACATTGCCGGTTTCAAAAATATGGAGTTCAGTTAGACCTGCAGTTGAGGTTTTTAGTCAATATAAAGATGTTTTAGAGGAAATAGAGCTGCCTCAAGAGGCCAGAAACTATTTGAACTAATTCCTTAATTGTTTAACCTACAATTAGGAGATAAAAAATAAATGCCTGGAGTTACTTTTTTTCCATTAGAGGATGTTCCATTCTTATCGCTCTTTTTTAATTTTTATGGATATTATCTTCCTATCTTTTTGTATGCAACTTGGACAGCAACAGCTTTATTTGACTTACATATTGGAAAATACAGAAGTACTCCATCTAAACTAATTTGGACATTGGTATTGATGTTTGTACCTCTAGTTGGCCCACTTATCTATCATATGTTTGCTGCTATGGAATTGGACGTAGTGATCAGAGCTACAATGATTTTCGGGGGTATTGCTGTCATGACGATTGTTTTTTTATATCTTGGTTTTGCGCTTTAAATAAAAGTGAAGTTTGACCCACGAATAACTCCCATCAAGAGTAATTTAGCTGCTTCAACTTATAAATATATCGTTAAGAGACCAAAATACTCTAAAGGTAAAAAATGCACTGTGGTCAGTTCGTTTGCACCATTGTATTCAAATAAAAAATCTAAATTAAGCACTCAACTTTTATTCGGTGAAGAATGTATCGCCTATGAAGTATCCAAGGATTGGTCATGGGTTCAATCATCAAGAGATCAATATGTGGGATATATACCCACTTCAAATATATCAAAAAAATTATTTAAACCTACACATAAAGTAACATCTCTTCGTACATACATTTACAAGGAACCTGATATTAAGAGCAAAGATCTATTCCACTTAAGCTTTAATTCGGTTTTGGAAGTAAATAAAACTAAAGGAAAGTTTTCTCTTATTAACGGATTAGGTTGGTGTTCAACACGTGATTTATCTGCAATTGGGAAGGTGGGGTTTGATAAAGTCAAATATGCCCAGCAGTATTTAAATACTCCTTATTTATGGGGAGGAAGAAGTTCTGTGGGTATTGATTGCTCGGGCCTGATTCAAAATTTAGTGCAAATTAATAATAAAATTTTTCCAAGAGATACGGATATGCAAGAAATTTTTATAACAAAAGAGATTTTGAGTGAAAAGAAACTTAAAGCAGGTGATTTTATTTTTTGGAAGGGTCATGTAGCCATGATGATAGATAATAAACATATTATCCACGCTAATGCTTATCACATGAAAACTGCAATCGAATTATTAAGTTCTGCAAAAAAAAGGATATTTAAAACTAATGGTAAAATAAAAAAAATGGGTAGACTTTAAACTAATTGAAATTGAATTTATTTCTGATATACCATAGAATTATTAATGAAGGGATTACCATTAAGGCAGTAATTATAAAGAATATTCCCCAATCACCCTGCAACCAATCTACCAGCGAACCTGATGAAGATGCCATCAACGTTCTTCCAGCCGTTCCAAGAGAGGCAAGAAGTGCATACTGTGTTGCTGTATAGGTCCTGTCTACAAGTAACGAAATAAATGTAACAAAGGCAACGGTTGCAAATGCAGCAGCAAGATCATCAAGAAGAACAGCGGCAGCAAATAACAATTCAGATTTATCTGACCATGCCATAAAGCTAAACATAATGTTTGTTATAGCCATTGCTATACCTGATAGAAATAAAGCCCTAACAACGCCAGATTTAATAGCAAACCATCCACCCAATAGAGTGAACGTAATAGTTGTAATCCATCCAAGACCTTTTGAATAAATTGCAATATCAGATTTTGAAAATCCCATCTCGTCATAAAATATGATGGACATTCTTCCAAGAAAAGCCTCACCTAATTTAAAGAGGAAAATAAATCCGATAATTAAAAAGCTTATGGTTATACCGTTTTTCTTAAAGAAGCTTATCAATGGACTTATAATTGTGCTTATAAACCATGCTGTAAATCCAGCAGCTTTAAAATTTTCTTGATCCTTATTTTGTGCTTTTTGTCTTTCATTGGAGGTATCTTCAGGAATAAAAAGTAATCCAACATTAAATAAAAGAATTAATAGGCAAAGAAATATAAAAGTCAGTTGCCAATAATTTGCAAATCCAACTACCTCTAAATAATCAGCAACAAATAACGTTAACATTCCTCCAATCTTATAACCTGTCCACCATCCAACTACAGCAATTGAAGCGCCTGCAGCCATTGATGCTTTTTCATTTGCAGATATTTGTTCAATTCTAAGAGCATCAATTGTTATATCTTGTGATGCTGATGAGATTGCAATTAATAAACCTAGGAAAATAATCATCTCAAGATTATTTACTGGATTGAGAAAACTCCAAAAAATAAGACTGCATAAGATTATAAATTGAAGAGAAATAATCCAAGATTTTCTATGACCTATTTTATCTGTAAGAAAGGGTATTTTTATTCTATCAATTAAAGGAGCCCATAAAAAGTTAATTGCGTAAACTCCAAAAATTAATCCTGCCCAACCAATAGTACTTCTAGAAAGTTCAAAGTCTTTTAACCAAAGTGACAGTGCGCTGCCAATTATTACCCACGGGAAACCACTGATAGCACCTAAAAGTAAAATGCGAAGCATTCTTTTATCAAAATAAATTGATAAGCCAACATTTTCTTTTGTCATACTAGATGAGAATAAGGTTTAGTGCCTGCAGCCGTCAATTAATATATTAAGTAACTATTGATTTATTCAATTGGAGCGGGATTATCGCTGAAACTTCTTAAATAAAGAATAACATTTGCGCGGTCCTTAGCTTTTTTAAGACCAACAAAAGACATCTTTGTACCTTGAATATATTTTTTTGGATTAATTAAATAACTATTTAATTGTTCATATGTCCAATCACCCTCAAAAGCTGCCATTGCACTAGAATATTTATAATCATCCTTTGAACCAATATCTTTATTTACAATATTCCATAAAGCTGGGCCAATTTTATTAGCACCGCCTTTTTCCATAACATGACACTGTGAACATTTCTTAAATACTTTTTTACCCTTATCTAGATCAGCGCTAGCAAGAAGAACTTGAATAGGGTCTTCGGTGGGAGCTTGGGCAATTTCCTCAGTTGAAGTTGCAGCCGCATCCATTAATATGTCATCACCGCCGTCAACTTGATAAGCAGCAACCTTTGGCTTTTCAACATGATAGAGAATTTCACTAAAGTTTGCTAATCCAATAAACACAAGTGCTACCACTAATATACAGGCAACAATTTTGTTAATTTCGAATGAATCCATAATGTTTTTTTCGCAGAATATATGATATTAATTAAACATTATTCTAATTTATTCAAGTTATTATGCGTCTTCTAGTCGCATAAAAGCATTATGATTACTCAAGAAAATACAGCAATTATTATACCTGCAAGACTTCAATCTAACAGACTTCCAAACAAACCTTTACTTGAAATCCATGGTAAGCCAATGATTCAACATGTTTGGGAAAAAGCTGTTTTATCTCAACTAGGTGAGGTTCTTGTCGCGACGGATAGTGAAGATATTAAAAATTTAATTGAAGGCTTGGGGGGCAATGCATGTATGACATCAACCAAACATACATCTGGTACTGATCGAATATTTGAGGCCTTAAATAAAATTGATCTTGATCAAAGAATTGAATTTATAATTAATTTACAAGGTGATCTTCCTACAATCAATACTGAGGCACTGAGTACTGTGCTTAGTTTAATTGAAGAAGAGGGTTCTGAAATGGGTACATTAGCATCGGTTTTTATGGACAAGTCAGAAATTAAAAAAAAACAAGTTGTGAAAGCCATTTGTGACTTTAAAGAAAATGAAAGTTCTACTATGGCTTTAGACTTCATAAGAAATAATGATCTTTATGATGAAAATAAACTATACCACCATATAGGGATTTATTCTTTTAGAAGAGATTCTCTTAAAAAGTTTGTTTCTTTATCTCAAACTGAAAGAGAAAAAAATGAAAAACTTGAACAATTAAGAGCTCTAGATAATGACATGAAAATAAAAGTTGGTTTAATTGACTTTTTGCCTTTGGGAGTGGATACTCCTGAGGATTTAGAGAAAATTAAAGAAATCTTAAAGCAATGAAAAAAATATCTTACCAAGGAGAATTAGGTGCTTACTCACATTTAGCATGTAAAGAAGCAATGACTGATTACGAATGTGTTCCATGCAGAACATTTGAAGCAGCGTTAAATTGTGTAAGAGAAGAGAAAGTAGATTTAGCGATGATACCTGTTGAAAACTCCGTCGCTGGTCGAGTTGCTGATATTCATTACTTATTAGGAGATTATGACCTCAAAATTTATGCTGAGCATTTTCAGGAAGTCAAGCATCAGCTGCTTGCAAAAAAAGGAACTACCATTGACGAGATAAAATTTGTAAGAAGTCACTCAATGGCTATTGGTCAATGTCAATCAGCAATTCAAAGATTAAATCTTACCCCAATTGTAATGGCTGATACCGCTGGATCCGCTAAACATATAAGTGAAATAGGTACGAATGAGGATTCTGCAATTGCCTCCCACTTAGCTGCAGAAATTTATGGATTAGAGATTTTAAAGTCAGATATTCAAGATATGAAATACAACACGACACGATTTCTTATTATGTCAAAAGGTGCACAGCAGGAAAGAGACGCAAAATTATCATATTTAACAAGCTGCATTTTTGAAGTTCGTAGTGTGCCGTCGGCATTATACAAAGCTCTTGGAGGCTTTGCGACTAATGGTGTTAATCTAACGAAGCTCGAAAGTTTTATAGTTGATGGTGATTTTAATAAAGCACAGTTTTATATTGATCTTGATGGTCACGTTGATGATAGTTCTGTTAAAGGAGCTCTAGAAGAGTTGTCATTCTATACAGAAAAACTTCAGGTTCTCGGCGTTTACCCAAAACATTCCTACAGGAACCAATAATTTATTTACTGTGTAACCATTCAACAATAAGTTGATGAGCTACAGCCATAGCGGGAGGAATCCAGATTCTGTCAGGACTTTTGCCAACAAAAATTCGATTTATATCTTCGCGAGATAACCAAACTGCATGTTCAATCTCATCTTCATCTAAATTAGTTTTGTCATCATCCACATTTGAAAAACATCCAATCATCAATTGTGAAGAAAAAGGCCATGGCTGTGTAAATTTGTACTCAACACTAGTTACATTAAGGCCCACCTCTTCTTTCACTTCCCTTATAACTGCATCTTCAATAGTTTCTCCTGGTTCGAGAAAGCCAGCCAGAGCAGAGTACATTCTTGGGGGAAAAATCGACTGACGCCCTAAAAGACATTTTTCATTATAAATGGGCAGCATGATAACGACAGGGTCCACGCGAGGGAATAATTCGGTTTTGCAGTTAACACAAACTTTTTTAGAGCCAGCATCGACTGTTTTGAGTTTTGAATTTTCACACCGACTACAAAAAATATTAACAGCATTCCACTCCACCATTGATTTGGCTTGAGCAAGAATTCCTGTATCTTCAGGTGATAAGCTTTGAGCAATAGATCTTAAATCGATAAATTTACATCCAATAAAAACTTCTATATCAAAATGACTACGCTCCTTAGTAATATCTATAGCATAATATTTTATACTTTTCATTTCACCGAGAAAGATAACCTGACAGGCTTCAAAGTGTTTCTTAATCGAGTCGAACTTAGCTAAATATATTGTAGAATTACTTCCTGGTTCTTTGCTTACTTGAATGAGAGGCTTGCCAGAGTCAAAAATAATATATCTCGCATCAGAGCTGCTCATTGAGGTTTTTTGCCACTCTTTATCACTTCTAATACTAGACATTCTATCTAGAGGATTATTTGCAAATACAATTTTACTCATGATTTTATTTATTTAATAAACAACATTTAATGATCGTATGCTACAATATTTTGGGAGATTGAGTAGACAAGTTATTCGCCAATCCGGTCAGGTCTGAAAAGAAGCAGCCGCAACGATGATATTTGGGTTACTTTAATCTCCCACAGAATTAATATAGATAGATGTCAGAACAAAAAAATTTACCAATCCCTCTAAAATATCGACCATTAAAGTTTAGTGAACTTATTGGTCAAAGCCTCATGTCTCAAACAATTCAAAAAGCAATTGAGACAGACCGTGTTGCTAATGCTTACTTGCTTACAGGGGTGAGGGGCGTTGGGAAAACAACAACAGCGAGGATTATTGCTAAATCACTAAATTGTTTGAATATAGACTCTAATGGTGAAAAAGAGCCGTGCGGTATTTGTGAAAATTGTATTGCTATAACAGAGTCCAGGAGTGTTGATGTATATGAAATGGATGCAGCGTCACGAACGGGTATTGCTGATATACGAGAATTGATTGAGGGTGTCCAATACTCACCTGTATCTTCCAAATATAAAGTTTATATTATTGATGAAGTTCATATGTTATCTACAGCAGCTTTTAATGGATTGCTTAAAACCTTAGAAGAGCCACCACCGCATGTAAAATTTATTTTTGCGACGACTGAAGTGAGAAAGATTCCAACAACAATCTTATCTAGATGTCAAAGATACGATCTTAAACGAGTTGAGCCTGAAGATTTAATTTCTTTCCTAAAGAAAATTTGCGATATGGAAAGTGTGCAATTTGACGAGGGCTCATTAAAAATTATTGCACGTGCAGCTGACGGTTCAGTTAGAGATGGATTATCAATTTTAGATCAATCAATTACATTCTCTGATAAAGAGTTAACAGAAAGCAAAGTAAAAGAAATGATAGGATTAAACGATCCTACAGAAATAATCGATTTTATAAAATTATTGACTTCAGGTGAGACGATCAAGTGTATTGAAATGATTAATTCTTTTTATGATAATGGAGCTGATCCATCTGTAATTGTTCGTGATTTAATTTCATCCATTCATGACATATCCATGGTAAAAATAAATGCTGATCAAGGCGTAAAAAACTCACTGACTGAAGCAGAGTATAAAGAAGTTAAGGAAATTGCAGATAATGTTGACTTACCAACGCTCTCAATGTTTTGGCAAATGCTCAATAAAGGACTGGGTGAGGTATCGGACTCATTTTCTCCAATTTCTGCTCTCGAAATGCTGATAATTAGAATTATTTATTTAAATGATATTCCAAAACCCGATCAGCTGATTGGTGATTTAAACAATTTGGTTGAAAATCAGGCCAATAACGTAGAAAGTATAAAAGTTAAAGAAGTCAAAGAAATGGATCCAAAACTAAAGGAAATTGTTGACTTTTTTCCTGGTACAAAAGTGGAGAAATTAGAAGAATAGTAGCATGAATAATTTTAATAACATGATCAAGCAAGCCCAAGAGCTTCAACAGAAAATGGCAGATGCGCAACAGAAAGTTGAAACACTTGAGGCAGAAGGTGTTGCTGGTGGTGGAATTGTAAAGGTTACAATTAATGGTAAGAATAATGTAACCTCAATTAATATCGATGACAGTGTCATTGATAAAAATGAAAAAGAAATATTAGAAGATCTTATTATGGCGGCATTTAATGATGCTAAAGAAAAAATACAAAAAAAGATAGCCGATGAAATGAGTTCAGTTACCGGAGGATTAAAACTGCCCCCAGGAATGAAATTGCCTTTTTAAAATGCGATCCCGATCTTCGAATTCAGAAATTGATAAACTGATATTATTAATAAGTAAGTTGCCTGGCTTTGGTCCAAAGTCAGCAAGTAGGGCAGCTTTACACCTTTTAAAAAAAAAGGAACAGCTAATGATACCTCTGGCAGAAGCACTTCTATCTTCCAGTGAAAAAATTATCACATGTGAAGTATGTGGAAACATCGATTTGCATAGCCCATGCAGTATTTGTAATGATGAGAAACGGTCAAAAAAACAAATTTGTGTAGTGGAGAATATTGCTGACTTATGGGCACTAGAAAAAGCAGAAGTGTTTAATGGAATGTATCATATTCTTGGGGGTAATTTATCTGCGATAAATAGTGTAGGTCCTGAGGATCTTAATTTAAAAAAGTTAATCGATAGGGTGCGTGGTGATGAAGTGGAAGAGGTAATATTAGCTCTTAGTGCAACTGTAGATGGCCAAACTACCGCACATTATGTTGCAGATACTTTGTCTCAAAAAAATATAGTTGTAAGCCGTTTAGGACATGGTGTCCCAGTAGGAGGAGAACTAGATTATATGGATGAAGGCACTATCGCAGCTGCCTTAAGCGCTCGCCAGAAAATATAGTTGTGTCTGTTTTTCAGTCATTTTTCTATTCAATCTTGACCTAGTAACTAAGTTAGCCTATCTAAGTTTTATGGCTATAAAGAAAATCCTTACTGCTCCAGATCCTTTTTTAAAGCAGGTATCAACCCCAGTGAAGGAAGTAACAAAAGATATCCAATTATTAATGGATGATATGCTTGATACTATGTATGACGCTCCTGGTATTGGTTTAGCCGCAGTACAAATAGGAGTTCCTCTAAGAGTAATAGTGATGGATATCAGCTGGAGAAATGAAGACGGAAAGAAAGAACCTTATTTTTTTGTTAATCCTGAAATTAAAGTAAAGACAAAGAATATGTCAACATATGAAGAGGGTTGCCTCTCAGTTCCTGATCAGTACGCTGAAATTGATAGACCTGAGGAATGTGAGGTAAGCTACCTAGATTACAATGGAAAGAAGGCAACATTGCACGCGGAGGGACTTCTCGCTACCTGTATCCAACATGAAATGGATCATCTTGAAGGCATTCTATTTATTGATTATTTATCAAATTTGAAAAAAAATATGATTGTTAAAAAATTAATCAAATCAAAAAAACAATCGAGTAAAGAGCGCATCGTCGCTTAATCAAAATGACTAATTTTCGAATTCTTTTTATGGGTACAGCTCCTTTTTCTATACCCACTTTACAAAAAATTATTACGAGTGGACATGAGCTCAAAGGTGTATACACATCGCCGTCTAAAAAAGCTAATCGCGGAATGCAAATTTCAAAGTCACCAGTAGCATTGTATGCAGAAGAGAATAATTTAGAGTTATATTCTCCAAAAGAATTACGTTCTCCAGAAGAGATTAAATTTATCAAAGATATGAATCTTGACTTCATAGTTGTTATTGCCTATGGCCTCATACTCCCTGAAGAGATTCTTAATCTTCCAAAATTTGGATGCTATAATCTCCATGCCTCGATTTTGCCAAGATGGAGAGGGGCAGCACCTATTCAAAGATCCATGATTGAAGGAGACGAAATGACTGGAGTGACCATTATGAAAATGAATAAGGGATTAGATACCGGAGATATTGTTTTACAAGACAAAATCAAAATTAATATTTCAGAGAGTTACACAGAATTAGAAACAAGGCTTTCATTAATGGGAGCTGAATTATTTGAAAAATTTTTCAAAGACTCTTTATTCAAAAATATTATGCAGAAGCAAGATGATACTCTCTCTTCTTACGCAGAAAAAATATCTAAGCAAGAAACTAAGATAGATTGGAAAGAGGATGCCTTAAAAATAGTAAGACGAATTAATGCATACAATCCCAATCCAGGCGCCTGGTTTATGTGGAAAAATAAAAGAGTAAAAATATTAAAAGCAATCGAGGTTGATATTGACGCTGAGCCAGGAAAAGTTTTTGATGATGATCTGACTATTGCTTGTGGAAATAAATCAATTAGACCATTAATTTTAAAGGTAGAAGGCAAACAAAGTTGCGGTATAGAAGAATTTTTACTGGGCAATAAAATATCAGTAGGCTCAATACTTGAATGAAGAGATACAAAATAAAAATTGAATATGATGGCACTCCATTTATCGGTTGGCAAAGGCAAGACAATGGGCAATCGATACAAGGGGCCATAGAAAATTCGATAAAAAATTTATTTGAGGAAACTGTGACTATTTTCGGAGCCGGAAGAACAGATGCTGGCGTTCATGCCATGGGACAGGTCGCTCATTTTGATATCAATAACAAAGAGCTTGAACCTTTTGTAATTAAAAATGCGCTCAATGATCATCTACGCCCCTTTCCAATAGCTATCTTAGAAGTTGATGAAGTTGATAGTACATTTCATGCCCGTTTTAATGCACTTCAAAGAAAATATTTATACCGAATAGTTAATCGTAAATCTCCCTTAACTATTGAAAAGGGTAGAGCATGGCATGTGCATAAAGAGATAGATGTAGATCTTATGAAGGAATGCATATCATCAATTGAAGGCAAACACGACTTTACAACGTTTCGTTCTGCTCATTGCCAGTCAGACAGTCCTATAAAGACAATTGATAGACTTAAAATTACAAAATCAGATGAAAATATTTATTTCGGATTTTCAGCAAAATCATTCTTACATCATCAAGTAAGGTCAATTGTTGGGAGTCTCAAATTGGTTGGTGATCAGAGTTGGTCAGTAAATAATTTTCGTGACGCACTAAACTCAACGGAAAGATCTAAATGCGGTGCTTTAGCCCCGCCAGATGGACTGTATTTTATGGATGTAAAATATTAAAAATTACAGATTTATTAATTAAGAAGCTAAAATTTAGCCTTTTTATATATTACGCCTATGAAAAAATTTTCTTTTAATTTTTAAAGGAGAATAATATGGTTGCAATTTTTTCAGGTTCGCGGTGGATGTCTGCAAAGCCAGCTGGTATGGATTGGCTTATGAAGATGGCAAAGCTTTATAAAGAACACGGTGCTGATTTTTATATGAATATACCAGTAAGAGGTACTCAAAATCCAGGTGTAGATTTAGGTGCTCAATTTGAAAGTGCAAAAGCTTACGGAGAATTCATGGATAAGCTTAATGACGATTCAAATTATCAGTCCTTAATGCAACAGGTCCTGACTGAGGGCACCAGTATGATAAGTATGGTTAATTCATATGAATGTACTGCCGATCCCGAAATGGGCAAGTTGATTGATACCTCGTTACCTTATTTTAAGATAACAGTTTTTGCATTAGCTGGCCCAGGTAAAATGGAAAGCATGATGAAAAGTACTGCTATTGCTAAAAAGTTGCAAGAAGCGATGGGAGTTGATGTATCTGTTTGGAGAGGTATCTCTGGAGAGCCACCCGCCTTTGTTTATATAGAAGGACATAAAAGCTGCGCAGCATATGGAGAAATGTTAGATGGTTCAAATGCTAGCGATGACTTTAATAAATGGGTTAATGATGCAATGAATGATCCGTCTGGAGTGATGGGAATTCAAACACTCGCGAGAAGTATCAAACACATGGTTTAATTAATTGTTAAGAGGCCTAAATTGGCCTCTTAATTATTGGGGGGAATTCTCAATTGTCTGGACACTTATTTCTAAGTTTTCATTGCTATTTCCATAATAAACACCTCTGATTGGAGCAGCAAAACTTGCATCAAGTCCACAAGAAACTCTGATGTACCTCTCATCTGGGGAGCAGCGATTTGTAGGATCAAATCCAACCCAACCAAGACCATTTATATAAACTTCAGCCCAGGCATGAGTTGCTTGAAATTCAGAATCATTTTCGTTTTTGTGCATATAGCCACTTACATATCTTGAGGGTAAACCAATTGATTTAGCTGCAGAGATCATGATATGAGCCTGGTCTTGACACACTCCTTTTTTTTGTTCCATGGCCATTGCAGCAGTAGTTTGTGTATTTGTAGTATATGGAACATAATCAATTTTTTCAGAAACAAGTCCAAGAATATTATGTGCCATTTTTAAAATTTCGTCATCGCTACAGGTCTTTCTTGCCTCTAAGCCAAGCTCATAAATCTCATTGTTAGGCTGAGTAAGTCTTGTATTTCTCATGTAAACCAAAGGATTAATTTTATCATTAGTACTTTTGTAAATACCATCAGTATTAAATGTCTCCACAATTCCTTTCACAAGAAAGTAAACATTAGTTTCTTTCTCTTCACTTTTAAAATTAACAACATTGTTTCCTTCCGCGTCTCTAAAGATATCACCACCCTTCTTTTCATTTCTTGTAACCTCCCAATCAATGATTTTTAAACCATTGTATGAAGAGGGTATAAGTTTAGTGGTTTGAATTAATCCTAAAAGATTATCATCATAGTGGTAATTGGTTGAATGATTAACAGTGAGGTGCATATTATCTAAAAAAATGTGATTGAATTTGATTATCTAAAAACGATATTTTGGAAACAAAATTAGTTACATACTCATGCAATCCAAAACTTATTATTGTGTCAACGGTTTCTGTTTTGACTGAGTCATGAACGTCTTTCAGTCCCATATATATATCTGTGATTTTTTCTGGACTGCATTTTAGACTATTTAAATGATAGACAATATTATTAATACAGAAACTAAGCGACCTTGAGCAGTCATTGTTGAGTATAAAAAAATGAGCAATTTTAGTTGATGTTACGTCTCCATCATAAGCCCAACGAAATGCCCTAAAAGAGGATAATGACCTCAAAAGTATGATCCATTGTAAATTATCAAGATTACCTCCAATGTAATCAGCTGTTGGCAAAAGAACAAAATACTTTACATCAAGTAATCTTGCTGAATTATCTGCTCTTTCAATGAATGTTCCAAGAAATATAAAATGATAACCATCATTCCTAAGAAGTGAATTCGCTGATCCTCGAAACATATTCACCTGTTGTATTGTCCACTCCGTAAAGTTTGGCAAGTCTGATCGAGAATATTTATTTTTCTTAAATCCAATCATTTCTTGATAGGACTTATTTATGGCCACCCAAGCCTCAGGTGTAAAAGCTGTTCGGACAACTAATGCGTTGTTTCTTGCTTTTAAAATACAGCTGTAAACCGAAGAGGGGTTATCCTCGTCAAAAAAAAGATAATCCTCTACATTCTCTTGATTAATTTCATTATATTTTTGAAAATATCCTTGAGAAGCCCCTGCGGCTGATAAAACAGAGTCCCATTCATTATGATACCCTTTTGGGTTTGGAAATAGTGACATTCGATACCCCACGTCTAATAGACGCGCCATTGTTTCGGCCCTTTCCATGTATCTACTTATCCAATATAAATTCTCTGCAGTTCTACTTAACATTTTAATTAATCAGCAAGAACCCAAGTGTCCTTGACGCCTCCTCCCTGTGATGAATTTACGACGTATGATCCTTTATTAAGCGCAACTCTTGTGAGGCCACCTGGGCATAGTTGAGCTTGCTTACCTATTAAGCAGTATGGTCTCAGGTCAACACGCCTTCCGGTTATTTCATTATCAATGAGAGTAGGCGATGACGAAAGATCCAAAGTCGGTTGGGCAATATAGCCTTTTGGGTTATTTTTTAATTTAAGGGAGAATTGCTCAATGGTTTTTTCTGTTGATTTTGGACCGATTAACATCCCATAGCCACCAGAGCCATCAACCTCTTTAACAACAAGATTTTTAATATTTTCTAAAACATATTTTAATTCATCGTCTTTTTCGCATCTCCAGGTCTCAACATTTTCAAGAATAGGCATCTCACCTAAATAAAATTTTATCATTTCAGGAACATAAATATAAATAGCTTTATCGTCTGCAATGCCACAGCCTGGCGCAGAACAAATATTAACTCCACCAGTTCGATATGCATGAATTATACCTGGTACACCGATAACTGAATCAGCGTTATAAAATAGAGGATCTATATAATTGTCATCAATGCGTCGATATATGACATCAACTTTTTTTGGGCCGTCAACAGTTTTCATATAAACAAGGTCGTTTTCTACATAAAGGTCACTAGCCTCGACCATTTCTATTCCCATTTGATCAGATAGAAAAGTATGTTCATAATAAGCACTATTCAAATGTCCAGGAGTTAAGAGTACAACTGTGGGAATGGAGCTATCACATTTCTTAGGAGCTAAACTCATTAGGGTTTGCAGTAGTCTTGTGGGATAATCATCGACTCTTTGAACACGGTTTGAATGAAACAAATCAGGAAACATTTTCATCATAATTTCCCTGTTCTCCAACATGTATGATACACCTGATGGTGTTCGACAATTATCTTCCAGAACATAAAATTGATCTCTTCCAGTTCTTACTAAATCAACTCCTACAATGGGACTGTATATTTTACGCGGTGGGGAAAAACCTACCATTGATTGGTCAAACGATGCTTTCTTATAAACAATTTCTTCAGGAATTATCTTTGCTTTAAAAATTTCTCCACTGCTATAAATATCTGCTAAGAATGCATTAAGAGCTTTGGTTCTTTGGATGACACCTTTCTCAATTTTAGACCATTCATGGTTAGTTAATATTCTGGGTATTAAGTCAAAGGGAATGATTCTTTCTGACATTGAATCATCTTGAACTGAAAATGTTATCCCTATTCTTTTAAAATGACTTTCAGCTTCTACATTTTTTTTACTTATAGCTGTAGAAGACATTGTTCTTAGCCATGAATTAACATTTAGGTAGTGTTCTCTTATCTCAGCGTTATCGCTGTACATTTCATCAAACATGCAGACAACATACATAAACAGTGCAATTATTTAATTTTATGCAATTGCCAAATTGACAGATTAATTTTCTATTTAAGGTTAAAAAATTTGAGTAAGAACGTTTTATGAAAAAAAAATTAGTAGAAAGCTTTAATTTTTCCCTTAAATATTTTCCTGGGTTCATCGTTGTATACTTCATTTTCCTTATTTTTGGGGCGATTCTGTAGGTTTTTATGTTTGGAACGAAATGGAACTTCAACCCCTCACCCGTCAAGTTAGATATTGCATTAACCATTATGTTGATGCTGCTTGTTGTATAACATTCTAAAAATAAGGTCTTTTGGTATAATGAGATCAAAAAAAATCATCGTCACTGATAAGTATATTGATCAAAATGGCCATGTTGGTGAAGCTGGATATCTATCCATGGCTATTGACGCATTGTGGGAGTTTAATAAAGAAATTGGGCTTTCAAAAAAATACTTAGAAACTTCATGTGCACCAGTAACGTTTTCAACTCAAATCGATTATCAAAATGAAGTATTTCAGAAAGAAGAAATAGAATTTAGATTAGAAAATATTGGACAGCCTTATGACGAAAGAAAATGGGTTAGGCAAATACGATTATTCAAAAAATCAGGTGATTTAGCTGTCAAAATAGTCGCACATGGAGCCTGGTTTAATTTAAGTTCAAGAAAAGTTATTGCACCACCCAAAGAATTAAAAAATCTTTTTGAGGAATTTATTGGCGATCCAATTCAATAAAGTATTTAAGCAAAATACTTCTTCAATATAAGTAGATAAACATCTTTTAGATTATTAATATCATGTGTATTCACATTTTCATCAATTTGATGAGCTGTTTCACCAATCAGACCAAACTCTGCTACTTCACAATAATCTTTAAAGAACCGAGCATCAGATGTTCCACCGGTAGTTGTTAAAGCAGAATTCATACCAGTAATTTCATCAACTGAGCTTTTTACAATGTTCGTAAACTTTCCTTTTTGTGTAAGAAAGGGTTCTGCAGAGTTATTGAAACTAATATCAATTTTGTATTTACCGTCCTCATTACTTTTAGAAATAATTTCCTGTATCATTGACTGAAGACTGTCTTTAGTATGATTAATATTATATCGAATATTAAATACACCAGTTGCAGTTTGCGGAACAACATTTGTTGCTCCTTGACTTGAAGAGATATTAACAATCTCCATGTTTGAAGGTGGAAAATCTTCTGTTCCTTGATCCAGTTCTAAATTGCACAGCGCATCCAGAATAGATGTCAAAGGGTTAATTGGATTTAGTGTCCATTCTGGATAGGCTACATGACCTTGTTTTCCAGATACTTTAATAGTTGTGGTTAGACTTCCTCGTCTCCCAATTTTTATCATTTCTCCTAATTTTCTAGGACATGTCGGTTCACCAACTAGACAACTATCAATTTTTTCACCATTTTTATAAATTTCCTCAAGGACTTTTTTGGTGCCATTGATTGCTGGCCCTTCTTCATCATTAGTTATTAGCAGACTTACAGTGCCCTTGAGCTCATTATTCTCAATGTATTCTTTCAGAGCACAAACAAATGCAGCAATGGCAGACTTCATGTCGCTTGCTCCTCGTCCGTATACTTTTCCATCTTTTTCTGTCGCATTAAACGGGTCAAAGCTCCAAGCGTCAATGTCACCGACTGGGACAACATCTGTATGTCCACCGAAACAGATATGAGGTGCGCCACTTCCAATTTTAGCAAAGAGATTATCTACATCAGGCGTATTACTGTCGCTAAATAGATATCGCCTGCAATCAAAACCAATGTTTGATAGATCCTTTTCAAGCAAATCTAATACGCCATCATTTTTAGGGGTCACGCTCTGACATGATATCAGAGCCTTTGTTAATTCGATAACTTCCATAATACTTTACTCTCTTAAAAGATCATTAATGGAGGTTTTTTTTCTCGTATTTTCATCAACTGTCTTAACTATCACTACACAATAAAGACTTGGTTTTGATGAATCTTCATTTGGCATTGTTCCAGGAACAACGACAGAGTATGCAGGAACTTCACCATACATTATCTCTCCAGTTGCACGATTAACTATTTTTGTGGAAGCGCCTAGATAAACGCCCATAGATAAAACTGATCCTTCTCGAACAATTACACCCTCCGCAACCTCAGCCCTAGCACCTACAAAACAATTATCTTCAATTATTACTGGATTTGCTTGAAGAGGCTCAAGGACGCCACCGATGCCAACCCCGCCAGAGAGATGGCAATTCTTTCCAATCTGCGCGCATGAACCTACAGTTGCCCATGTGTCAACCATAGTTCCTTCATCAATATAGGCGCCAATGTTTACAAATGAAGGCATTAAGACAACACCCTTACCAATAAATGAACCCTCTCTTACTGTACCATTGGGTACGTGTCGATAACCTGCTTCTTTCCATTGATTTTCATCCCAATCGACAGTTTTACCTTTAACTTTATCAAACCATGATGTGTAGGGTCCTCTAAGGATTGTATTTTCATTGATCCTGAATGAAATAAGTACAGCTTTTTTTAGCCATTGATTGACAGTCCATTGATTATCAACTTTTTCAGCTATTCGTAGTTCACCACTATCAAGTTTTTTAATTACTTGATCCACTACTTGAGTAACGTCTGTATCACTTGGCGATAAGTTTGCTATATTCTCCCAAGCGTTTTCAATACTTTCTTTTAATTTTTGATTTTCACTCATAAGTTTACTTTTTTATTAATGTTCCAGCTCCTTCTGTCGTTAGAAGCTCCATGGCAACAGCATTTTGTTTTCTCCCATCAATTAAGGCAACTCCTTTTGCGCCATTTTTCAAAGTATTAAAGCATGCTTTGATTTTAGGTATCATACCGCTTTTTATAGTGCCTTTTTTTATGTATTGAAATGCTTTTTTACGGTCTAGCTCTGTTATCAATTTTTTATTGTTATCCAGCACTCCTGCTACATCTGTTAAAAGCAATAACCTCTCAGCTTTTAGTGACTCCGCAATATAAGCGGCTGCTGTATCTGCATTTACATTAAGAGTATTATTATTTGCATCGATTCCCAGTGGGGCGATTATAGGAATATGATTACTTTTAAGAGCTTTCATTATTATATTTTTATAAATACCTCTTGGCTCCCCCACGAAACCAATATTGCCATTCATAGCAATCTTTGCCTTAAGCACTTTAGTACTCACTCCATTTAATCTTTTTGTCTTACCTCCATTTTTTTTGATTTCATCAGATATAAGTTTATTCAAATCATGAGATAAGATTCTTTTTACAACTCCAAGTACACTTTTCGTAGTTACTCTTAATCCCTGATACTCTTCATTATTAATTTTTCTTTTTTTCAATTCTTTTTCTATTTGAGGACCTCCACCGTGTACCACAATAACCTTAATACCCAACTGATTTAACAAGGATATGTTTTTTGCAAATGATTTTAAAAGTGCAGGTTTAGTTAAAGCGTATCCTCCATACTTAATAACGATAATTTTATTATTATACTTTTTTATAAAAGATGAAGTTTTGGCATGAAATTTTTTACCAGTTGCCCAATACTTTGCTAAAAGCTGTTTGCTTTCAGGCTGTTTATTTTGAAGAGACATTTTATTAATTTGTTTTTATCGTGGTTCTTTTAGTAATAATCCACTGCTGAATGATTGAAAGAACGTTATTCGTAGTCCAATAAATCACTAATCCAGCTGCAAATTGTGCTAATAAGACTGTTATGAAAAATGGAAAAAACATAAATATTCTCGCTTGAATTGGGTCAGGCGGTGCTGGATTTAATTTTTGTTGAATGTACATGGTTACTCCCATTAACACTGGCCAGATGCCAATAATCATAAAAGAAGGTGGATCCCATGGAATTAAGCCAAATAAATTAAATATAGTTGTAGGATCTTTTGCTGCCAAATCTTGAATCCATCCATAAAAAGGTGCATGTCTCATTTCAATGGATACAAAAAGCATTTTGTATATCGCAAAAAAGAAAGGGATTTGAATAAGTATAGGTAAACACCCCGATATTGGATTCACTTTTTCTTTTTTGTATAACGCCATCAAAGCTTGTTGTTGCTGAGTCCTGTCATCTTTATAGAGATCTTTTATTCTCGTCATTTCTGGTTGGAGCATTTTCATTTTTGCCATTGAAACGAATGACCAGTTTGCTAGCGGGAAAAAGACTATCCTTGTTATGACTGTTAGGTAAATAATAGCCAAGCCGAAATTACCTGACAATTGAGAGAAGAAGTAAATAACATTAAATAATGGTTTAGTTAGGAAGTAGAACCAACCCCAGTCAATTGCAAGATCAAAATTATAGATCCCATAATCTTCTTTGTATCTATCAATTAATTTAGCCTCTTTGGCTCCAATAAAAATTTGACTATCAACAGTATGTGTTTCGCCAGCAGGCACATTCGTGGCATTTAAAGATCTATAATAAGCAATATAGCCATTATCATAAGTATAAATAGCTTTAAAGGATTTTTCTTGATCAGGAATCAATGCAGCCAACCAGTATTTATCAGTTATACCAACCCAGCCATTGTCACTTTCAAAATTAAGTGTTTCTTGATCATCCTTTAAATCACTGTAGTCAATAAGTTCAAGTTTTTCTTTGAGAACTCCAAGCAATCCCTCATGAAGAATAAACATTCCTGATAAAGAGGGTGATTGTTTCCGAGTTACTTTGCTTGCATTATTAATAACAATATTATTAGTAGAGTTATTTATGACTTTTTGAGTGACATCGAACATGTAATCTTCATCAAGGGCTATACTCGTGATGAAAGTTTGCCCGGTATTGTTTGACCATTCAAATTCAACATCATTTGAAGTGTCTAAAACTGAGACATTATTTCTGATTTTCCATACCGTTTCAGCATTCGGTGTTTCAAATGCGGCATCTTGATTTTTTATCCATCCGAAAGTTACCTCGTATCCGTTGAAGGTATCTAGGGGTTGAAGAAGTCTAATTTTTTCTGATTCTTCTTCCTGTGTTTCATTATATTTCTTTAAAACAATATCATCGATTTTAAGACCTTTTAAATTAATTGATCCAGAAATACTCTGAGTATTTATATTAACTCTTTGATCTTTGCTTAGGGCTTCACTCAAATCAATAGTGTTTGCATTATCAATGCCAAGTGAGTCTTCAATCTCGGCTATCGCTTCCATGTTTAGTTCATCTGAGTTAACTTCAGATACTTCTTCATCAAGACTAAACTTATCTAAATTTTGTTGCTCAGGAGCTTCAAAAAAGAAACTCCATATGAAAAGCACACCAATTGAGAGAATTATCGCTAAAATTAAGTTTCTACTTTCCATTTACTTATTTCTTTCCTTCGGTACAGGGTCATATCCCTCAGAGCCTCCAAGAAATTTTACTGGATGACATTTGCTAATTCTTTTCATTCCAAGATAAGCTCCTTTGAGTGCGCCGTGATATTGAATAGCTTCTTTTGTATATTCAGAACATGTTGGCAGAAACCGACACGAGCTTGGAAAATAAGGTGAGATCAATCTTTGATAAATTGTAATTAAGAATAGGAAAAAATATTTAATCATAAAATTATCTGTGTATTTTTTTTAATGCTATTAGCATTTCATTTTCTAATTTTTCAAAATCTTCAACCATTGCATTTTTCTTTCCAATGATGACATAATTCCAGTTTTTAATGCCATAGTTCCCTAATATTGTATTTGCCAGCACTCTTAATCTTCTTTTAATTTTATTACGAACTACCGCATTTCCATTTTGTTTTGAGACGGTATACCCAACCTTAATTTCATTGCTATTCTTAACCTCAAATGCTTGTAAAAGAAAGGATCTACTCCGATAAAATAGACCTTTTTTAGCCTCTAGAAAATCCTTAGAGGATTTTAGTGTAACAAGACTTTTCATGATGAACTGATTAGTTAGGCCGAAAGAACTTTTCTACCTTTAGAGCGACGTCTAGCCAAGATTATACGACCATCCTTAGTAGCAGATCGGGCTCTAAAACCGTGCCGTCTTTTCTTTACTAGATTACTGGGCTGAAACGTTCTTTTCATAATAAATTAGTTAGATTGAATTAGTGAAATGGCTTATAAATTGCATTCATTATATAGTCAAATAATATTCATTAATTAAGTCAAATGTTCAAAAACAAGATAATAAACATCATAGTTGGCATCACCTTATTTGTATCTGTTCTCTATTTATTGGGTAAATATAACCCCATATCAATGGAATTTTTAATAAATCAAAATGGCCTAATCCAAGACTATATTATTGTAAATCCAGTTTTATCCATATTTTTCAGTATACTGATAATAGCCCTTATGATCTCAATTATGGGACCAATTACACCTGTTTGCATTCTGGCAGGTTTCTATTTTGGTATTTACATTGGGTTGATTATTGCAATCATAGGAGAAGTGATTGGAGCAATGGTGGTATTTGTGTATGCTCGGTATTTCTTCAAAGGATATATTCTTAGACAGTTCGGTTCAAGATTTGATAAATTTAAAGAGGGCTTTAATAGAAATGCAATAAGTTATCTTCTCTTTATAAGGGTAATTGGTGGAGTACCTTTTGGCATACAGAACTTGCTTCCTGCAGTATTGGATATGAAATTAAGAGACTACTTTATTGCAACTATATTTGGTGTAATCCCCTGGGCATATATTCTTGTTAGTATTGGAAATGGCATTCAAAATATAGTTGATACACAAAGTTTCTCTAGTGAAGACATTCTTAAAGTAGAGTATTTGCTTCCAGTACTTTTAATTAGTTTAATTGTTATAATTCCTGTGATTTATAAATTTATAAAAAAAAGATTTTAGTTTATTAATAAAAAAGTAGCTTATAACTAATTCTACATGCGCCGGTGGCTCAGCTGGATAGAGCACCAGACTACGAATCTGGGGGTCGGGAGTTCGAATCTCTCCCGGCGCGCCAAAAAAATATTATGTTTGAAAAATTATCAAATAAACAAAAAGGAACGTTACTTGCCTTTATAGGAGTCATGATTATTACTCCAGATGCGCTTATTATCAGATCTGTGAGTGTTGAGACATGGGATCTTTTATTTTACCGTTCACTTTTACCAGGACTTGCTCTTTTAGTGGGATATTTTATTTTTTTTAATCATAGAGCCTTAGATGATTTTAAAAACATTGGCTTTTCTGGCATCATCAATGCACTATTAGTTCTTGGGGCCAATGTAACTTTTGTGATGGCGCTAGCAAACACGGATGTAGCAAATGCACTTATCATGATTAGTTTGGTGCCAATAATTGCAGCAATTTTTTCTTTTATTTTCTTAAATGAAAAGCCTGAGATAATTACGTGGTTTTGTTCTTTTGGATGCCTATTAGCAGTAATATTCATTTTTTATGAGTCATATGAACTCAATAAGTACCTAGGAGACTTCTATGGACTACTATGCGCAATTTTTGTTGGCGCTAGTCTTACGGTAATGAGAAGATCGCCTGAAATAAATTTTGTACCCTCGTATATCCTAGGCAAATTAGCCACAGCTGTACTATCAGCATTTTTTGTCTCATCATTTGTGATTGGCACTCATGATCTATTATTGATATCTCTTATGATTATAACTGTAGGAGTGTCCTTTGTATTTATAAGTATAGCGCCTCAATATATTAGTTCGCCAGAAGTTGGCATATTTTTTCTCCTTGAAACTTCGCTGGGTCCTTTATGGGTATGGCTGTTTATATTTGAAGAACCTACTCAGAAAACCTTGATAGGTGGAATATTAATTATACTTATAGTATTTGGACATTCTTACTACATGATTAAAAAAGAAAATATTGATAAGGTAGCTTTATGAGAGTTTTAATGCTGTTTTCTTTTTTATTAATTTTTTCATGTGCTCAGCCTCAAACAAAGCTTCCAGAATACAGTACCGTGCTTACAGATAAAGAACGAGATATTCAAAATCAGATGTTCGCGGACTCTTGGCTAAACACTTACATTCCATTCTCAGCAATGGGCACTGATATTTTATTTAGTGCTGCAGAACTTTGTGAGGAAGATGACCGCATTTATTCACTTGGTATGAACTTAGGAAATGAAAATTCAGCATATGAGAGCATTCGTGAAGAGATTAATCAATCATTAGGTCTAGGATCTAAGTTAAAGGTTGTAAGCCTTGGTACAGTTTCACCAGCTGGTAAAGCTGGGATATTAGCTGGAGATGAGATTCTTGAAATTGATGGAGAAAAGATCAAACAAGGTAAGGATGCATATTCCTCTTATATCGAGAAGGTAGATAGAGAATATAAAAAATTGTATGATTTAAAAATTTTGAGAAATAATGAGATCATTGATTTTAAGGTTCGAAGTGAGCAGAGATGTAGATTTGATTTTGTGATTGACCTCGATAATAATACATTTAATGCATTTGCAAATGGTGACATCATGGTCTTTTCACTGAGAATGGCGAAGTGGTTAATGATGAATGAAACAGGTGCAGCAATTGTTTTTGCACATGAACTAGGTCATAATGCAAATAAGCATGTTGCTGATAAAATTGAAAACGCTCAGGCAGGAGCACTTCTTGGTTTACTTTTAGGTATTTATGTTGGACTTCCCCAAGATATGATGGAAATTGGTCAAAGTATGGGGGCCTCCGCATATTCAATTAATTATGAGAATGAGGCAGATTACTTAAGTATGTATATACTTCAGAGAGCTGGCTATAATCTTGATGACGCAGTTGATTTTTGGAGGAGGTTTGCAGTAGAAGTTCCAAATTCTATATATTCTCAGGGTGGTACACATCCATCTACAGCAGAACGATATGTAAGAATGGAAGCGACAATTCAAGAAATTAAAAATAAAATAGAAAAAAATGTACCATTAATTCCTAGTTATGAGAAAGCTGATTAAAAAATGAGTTTAATGAATGCAGTGATATGCGTAGTAGTAATTTTGTTGGTATTTTCTTTCAGCTTAAGTTTAATTTTGAGTTTTTAGTTACTTATCCTAAACTTTTTTTTAGCTTTTCTTCTTTCACGTACTTTACTTAGTGGCTGGTAAGCCTGCTTATAATGAGATTGACAATATACAACCCCTTCTTTTGTGCTTCTGCCACAAAACTTAAAATCAATTTCCTCTGGTTCACCTAAGGGCCATCGGCAAAGTCCATCTTTTATATTCTGAAATGCCGTTGGATTCATTGGTTCGTCGATGTCGGGCGAAATGTCTATTATTTTTTGTGCTTGAGATATATTAATCCTTTTCTTTCTTATAATTGAGACACCACCATTAGACTTCTTTGATGCCATCCTTCCTGAAAGCCCTAGTCTATGTGCTTTACCAATTACAGCATTTCTGGTCACTTCTCCAAGTTCAGCTGCAATTCTGCTAGCTGTTAGTCCTTCTTCCCACAATTGCTTGAGTTTTTCCACTCTCTCATAAGTCCAAGACATAGTAATCTCCTTAATTATTAAAAGCTTACCACTACATTTTGACTAAATTCAATAGAAATATACTAAATATTGAATTATTTTAGGTTATTTGTGAGTAGAAATAAATTCCCATTAAATTTCAGGTAAATAGATATCTTATTGAAATTTAAATATTAATGACATTTTACGAAATATATTTAAATAGTCGCTATGAATTACAACCCTATTGGTTTTATTACTCTCTACAAAAAGGAAGTCCAGAGGTTTACAAAAATACCTTTGCAGACAATTGCTGCACCTGCTTTGACAAGCTTATTATTTTTAATCATATTCACAACTGCCATTGGCTCTGTCAGAGCAGACTATCCACTAGATAGTTTTAAAAGTTTTCTTTTTCCCGGACTTATCATGATGACTATTATTCAGAACGCGTTTATGAATAATTCATCATCAATTTTAATGTCTAAAGTACAAGGAAATATTGTAGATTTACTTATGCCTCCACTTAGTAACGTTGAAATTATTTTGGCATTCACACTTGCTGGAATAACCCGAGGTCTTGCATCAGCTATTGCGTGTGCTTTAGTTATGATGCCATTTATTGAGGTAACTGTTTATAATTTGTGGATTATTTTAATCTTTGCCATTCTAGCTTCAGCTATAATGTCATTGATTGGGATGATATCTGGTATCTGGGCCGAAAAATGGGACCATTTAGGTACAGTTGGTAATTTTGTGATTGTACCACTATCTTTTTTATCTGGAACTTTTTATTCAATTACAGTTCTACCGGATGCAATCCAAAGAGCAAGTCTCATTAACCCATTCTTTTATATGATTGATGGTTTTAGGTTTGGATTTCTAGGGGCAAGCGACTCTTCAATTTTGCATGCGCTTACTATCTTGATTATAGTTTTGATATCTCTAATAGTTATTAATTATTTAATGTTAAAAACTGGGTATAAATTAAGAGCTTAAAATGAATAATATATTACCAACTTATCCAAGGTCTGAATTAACGTTTACTCACGGCGAAGGTTGTTATTTATATGAAAAATCAGGTAAAAAATACTTGGATTTTGGATCAGGTATAGCAGTAAATTCGTTAGGATATTCTCATCCTTATCTAAATCAAAAACTAAGAGAACAATCAGAAAAACTCTGGCACCTTTCAAATATATATCAAATTCCTGAGCAAGAACTATTAGCTTCACGTTTGTGTGAATTATGTTTTGCACACTATGCTTTCTTTTGTAATTCAGGTACAGAAGCAGTAGAGGCAAGTATTAAGATTGCTAGAAGATATTTCCATAAATCTAAAAACTCTAAAGTGAAAAAAGAGATTATTAGTTTTAGTGGTTCTTTTCACGGAAGAACCATAGGTGCGCTTGCAGCTCAAGGACCTGAAAAAATGGAGTCATTTAATACAGCTGTGAATGATTTTAAGTTTCTTGAGTTTGGTGATCATGAATTATTAAAGAGTTCAATTAACGAAAAGACTGCAGCGGTAATTATAGAACCCATTCAAGGTGAAGGCGGAGTAAGAGAAGTTCCTCCATTTTGCCTAGATGCAATCAGGAAATTGTGTGATGAAAATGAAGTTTTGCTTATATTTGATGAAGTGCAATGTGGAATGGGTCGAACAGGAAAAATGTTCGCCTATCAGTGGTCAAATATAGAACCAGATATAATGACTATTGCGAAGGCAATTGGTAACGGTTTTCCAATCGGAGCATGTTTAACGTCAAAAAAGGTAGGTGACGCTATGGAGTTTGGGTCACACGGATCAACCTTTGGCGGAAATCCTCTAGCGTGCAGTGTTGGAAATGCTGTGTTAGATTTGATGACTTCTCCAAAATTTTTTAGCGAAGTTGTCACAGTTTCTGAAAAATTATTAATAGATCTAAATAAAGTTGCTAATGATTATCCAGATATTATTGAGGGTATAAGAGGAAAGGGTTTTATTCTAGGATTAAAATGTAACATTAATAATGAAGATTTTGTTAAACAAGCACGTAAAAATTTTATTTTAACGGTTAAGGCGTCTGATAATGTTGTAAGGCTTCTTCCCCCAATAAATTTATCTAATTCAGAATGTGATGAAGCAATCGATAAAATTAGATCGACTTGCAAAGAGTTATCCTCGTGAAAAACTTTATAGATATTAAAGATTTTACTACTGAAGAAATTAACGCATTGCTTAATTCAGCTATAGAAAATAAAAATCACAATTTTAGCTCAAAAGAAATATTATCTGAAAAAAACTTAATTTTATTTTTTGAAAAAAATTCTACAAGAACAAGACTTTCATTTGATCTTGCAATTAAGCAACTAGGCGGGTCATCAATTATACTTAACGGCTCAGATATACACTTGAGTAGTGGCAAGGAAAGTCTCTCAGATACAATCAAAACTTTCAGTCTCTATTCTGATGGGATAGTTATGCGAGTAAATAACCACCAGACCATATTAGACAGTATAGAAGTTTCAAGTGTGCCTATTATTAATGGACTTTCAAATTTATCTCATCCGTGCCAATGCATGGCGGGTCTAATGACAATCATTGAAGAAAAAGGTTCTTTAGAAAATTTAAATATTACTTGGTTTGGCCCTATAACCAATGTAGCGCATTCATGGATTGAAGCTCATTCCAAAAATTTAGGATTTAAATTTAGTATTTTTTCACCTAATAGATCGAGAGATTTATACTTACATAAAATTACTAAATATAAAGTAAACTTAAATGTAGAAAGTATAATTCATAATCAAATTAATGATGAAATTTTATCTGCAGCTGATGTGATTATAACAGACACATGGCAGTCAATGGGCGAAGAAACTGATGAACAAGTGATTAAAGAGTTACATAATTTTAGAGTAACAAAATCCTTAATGAATAAGGCAAAAAAAGATTGTATGTTTATGCATTGCTTACCAGCCAATAGGGGCCAAGAAGTTGAAGAGGTAGTCATTGATGGAGCAAACTCAAAAATTTGGGAAGAGGCATCTAACAGACTCCATGTCCAAAAACAAATACTTAGAATATTAGTATAGTTATTTTTTCCAAAATGCAGGATGAAGTATCACTAGAACAGTGAGAATCTCAAGTCTTCCCAATAACATTGAAAAAATCAACACCCATTTTGCAAATGTACTAATTTCATAAAAGGAATTTTCAGGACCAATCATTTCGCCAAGACCAGGCCCAACATTTGCAAGTGATGTTGCAGCAGCTGACAAACTGGTTACAAAATCTAGCTCTGTTGTAGAAAGTAATAATGTAATAACGATAAAACTCAAAATAAATATAAAGAAAAAACTCATTACGGACGAAGTTACATCTTCTTCAATTTTTTTATGATTATAGTGAGGAACAAAAACTCCATGAGGATGAAGAAGTTTTTGAATTTGCATTTTCAAAGTCTGGAACAAGATTTGGAATCTAAATACTTTTATTCCACATGTTGTTGAACCAGCACAACCTCCAATAAACATCCCAAAAAATAAAAGATAAATTGGAAAAGGCCCCCATAAATTATAATTATCAGATGTATAACCTGTCCCAGTAATTATAGAAATAACATTGAATGCTCCACTTCTAATTGACTCCTCAATGTCTTTTATCTCTGTGAACCATAAGTATAGTATTACCAACAGGGAGCTAAATAATATTATTCCAAGAAATGTTAGTATCTGCGTGTCTGAAATTATTCTTTTGAACCCATCCTTGAATGCTTCAAGATAAATTAATATTGGAAGACTACTCAGTACCATAAAAATTATTGCGATATATTCCAATGACTTACTGTTAAAGCTAGCAAAAGAATTATTTTGAGTTGAAAATCCACCAGTTGCAATTGTTGTCATTGAGTGAACCAGAGCATCAAAGAATTTCATCCCACCTAACCAATATGCAACTAAGCAAACTAATGTGAGTGTCAAATAAATTATGATAACAGCAGAGGCTATCTGCGTTGTTCTGGGAAGAATTTTATCTGTTGTATCTGAGTTTTCTGTTCTGAATACCTGCATTCCTCCAACCCGAAGAACAGGCAAAATACTTACTGCCATTACAATAATTCCGATACCACCCATCCATTGCAATAAACCTCTCCAAATTAATATTCCCTCCGTTAAAGATTCAACATTCTGAATAACGCTCGATCCAGTTGTTGTAATTCCTGACATTGACTCAAATATCGAATTGGTAAAATTTAACCCTTCTTCAGTGAAATAAAAAGGTAAAGCAGCAAATATACTAATTGATAGCCAGGATAACGATGTAATTAAAAATGCATCCTGCATCAAAATTTTATTATTTTCTTCATTTCGAGTAGATATCAGGAATGTAACACCAAATCCAAATGTTATAATCGCACTAGTAATAAAAGACTTCCATGTATTATTACCCATTCCAAGATCAATTATCATTGGGATAAGCATTACGAAACTAAGGGCAATTAAAAGATACCCTAATACATTAAGTATTATCTTAAAATTTATCATTAAATTAAATTATTAATTCTTTTTAAGAATAGATCCTTGATTGATCATATTATAAAACTCTCTCCTTGTAGAGGAGTCAGTTCTAAATTTACCTAAAAGCTGACTTGTGACCATAGATATACCTGGCGTACCAATTCCTCTTGTCGTCATACATTGGTGCTGCGCTTCAACAACAACCGCCACACCTTTTGGCTTTAGAACATCTTGAATGCAATTAGCAATTTGAGCAGTTAGCTTTTCCTGAATTTGCATTCTTTTCATATAAATACGCGTAATTCTTGCAAGCTTACTTATTCCTACTACTCTTTTATTAGGTAAGTATGCTACATGCGCTGAGCCGATAAAAGGGGCAATATGGTGTTCACAGTGCGATTCAATCCTGATATCGCGTAGCATAATAATTTCATCATAACCTTCAAGTTCGTCAAAAGTTTTTGATAAAACTTCTTTTGGGTCATCATTGTAACCTGAAAACCAATCTTCATAGGCCCTTACAACTCTCTTAGGAGTTTCTTGTAAGCCTGGTCTATCAGCATTCTCCCCTACAAAAGATAATAGGGTTTTTACCGCTGCCTCTGCTTCCTGACGAGTAGGCTTTATATTCTTCTTTTTTTTCATGATTTTGAAGTCAGATTACTATATGAAAATCAATATAATATATAGTTTTATTATTTACGAAAAAAACCAATTAATCGTCTTAATAGATGATAATATATAAAATTTGTTAATTTTTCAGCGATTTACAAGAATAATATGGTAATGTCCAAAAATATGCCTTCAATACCTGAAATTAGCAAAGATGCGAAAGCATGGCCATTTGTTGAGGCGAAGAAAATAATAAAAAAAGCTCAAATCAATAATAAGCAGAAAATAAGATTACAAACCGGATATGGTCCAAGTGGATTACCTCACATTGGTACATTTGGCGAGGTCGCCAGAACAACAATGATTTTAAATGCCATTAAATCATTATCAGAAATTGAAGTAGAACTCATTGCCTTCTCCGATGATATGGATGGACTTCGCAAAGTACCTGACAATGTTCCTAACCAAAAAATATTAGAAGAAAATCTTCATAAGCCACTAACGTCAATTCCAGATCCATTTGAGATAAGTAAGAGTTTCGGTGATCACAATAATGAAATGTTGCAAGAGTTTTTAGATAAATTTGATTTTAAATATACATTTAAAAGTGCGACTGAGTTATACACTTCGGGGTATTTTGATGATCAACTAATTAATGTTTTGAATAATTATGAAACAATTAAAAATATTATTCTCCCAACATTAGGAGAAGAAAGAAAAAAAACATACAGCCCATTCCTTCCAATTTGCCCTGATTCTGGACATGTTCTAGAGGTTGAAATTGTTTCAATTAATCCTGATAATAATACAATTACGTACATAAGTAAAAATAAAGAAGTTGAGCAATCTATTTTAAAAGGAAAATGTAAACTTCAATGGAAAGTTGATTGGGCAATGCGATGGGGTGCTCTTGACATTGATTATGAGATGTACGGAAAAGATTTAATACCTACGTTTCAGCTTTCTGCAAAAGTAAGCCGAGCATTGGGCTATCCTCCTCCAGAGAACTATTTTTATGAATTGTTTTTAGATCAGAATGGAGAAAAAATATCAAAGTCTAAAGGCAATGGACTAACTATAGAGGAATGGTTGTCATACGCACCCAAAGAAACATTAAGTTATTTTATGTATCAAAACCCAAGAAGAGCCAAGAAGCTCTTTCATGATATCATTCCAAAGTCGTCTGATGAGTTCTTAAGTCATTTAAACAAATTTAATTCCCAATCAGATCATGAAAAAATTGAAAATCCAATTTGGCATATTATGAATGGTGAAAACTCTATAGGAAATGTAAATGTAACATATAACCTTATATTAAATCTTGTTGCTGCGAGTGGAAAAAGTGATCCTGAAATTATTTTAGATTTTATTAAGAAGTATGATGAAAATATTATTAGTTCTAATAGTCAATTTATTAATGATTTAATAAAAGGGGCAATTAATTTTGAAAAAGACATTACTTCAGAACAAAAAAATTTTAAAACCCCGTCTAGTGAAGAAAGAAAAATCTTTGAGGATCTTATAAGTAGATTGCGAAGTCAGGCAGAAAATGCAGATGCCGAAACTTATCAAACTGAGATTTATCAAATAGGGAAAGATCACAAATTTGAAAACCTCAGGGATTGGTTTAAGCTTATTTATCAAGTACTCTTTGGCAAAGAGGATGGACCTAGATTTGGTACTTTTATTGCGATCTATGGAGTAAAACAGACAATTAAGTTGATCGAAGAAAAGTTAGAATAAGAAATTAAATGAGAAGGATATTTTTTAATATAATTAAGTCCCTTGATCCTGAAGTTGCACACAACTTAACAATAAATGCACTTAAACTTCCAAATCCATTTTTTGAAAGCAATAATGATGTCTCTATTTTAAGCAATGACATTAACGGACTAACGTTTAAGAACCCTATTGGGATGGCTGCAGGATTTGATAAAAATGCTGAAGTTATAAATTCTCTATTCAATCTAGGATTTGGTTTCACTGAGTGTGGAACTGTCACACCAAGACCTCAATTTGGAAATGCAAAACCTAGGGTATTTCGGTTAGCATCAGACAAGGCTATTATAAATAGACTAGGTTTTAATAATAATGGCATTGAAAAATTTTTGAAGAATATGAGTAAATCAAACAAAAGTGGAGTCCTTGGGGCAAATATTGGACCCAACAAAGACACAGAAAATTTCGTTGATGACTATATTAATTTATACACTCAAGTAGTTAATTATTCAGATTACGTTACAGTAAATGTATCTTCACCTAATACAAAGAATTTAAGAGAGATACAAGAGCACGATTCATTGAATACACTGCTTAATGAATTGTCTCAACTAAGAGAAAATATGAAGACACAAAAAAAGATTATCCTAAAGATTGATCCTGATAGCACTAAACAGCACTACAGCATGATACTTAATTTAGTTCAGAAATATAAAATCGATGGCATAATTGCTACTAATACAACTATTTCTCGTCCTCAAGATTTAATGGATGAGTTTAAAGATGAAAAAGGAGGCATTTCAGGAGAGCCACTTAAAGAATTATCAAATAAAGTATTAAGTTTCCTCTCAAAAGAAACAAAGGGAGAATTACTCCTTATTGGTGTGGGAGGCATTTCTAATGCAGAAGATGTTTATACTAAAATTAAGTTGGGCGCGTCATTAGTTCAATTGTATACAGCACTTACTTTCAATGGACCTCAAATGATAAATAATATTAAAAAGGATTTAACATTACTTTTGCAAAATGACGGATACAAAAGCATCTCAGATGCAGTAGGGATTATTCATTCATGAACAAAATAATGGACATTCCATTTCATCAAAGAAAAAGACAAATTAATAAAAAAAATAATAGAGAGTCTATAATAATCTCCTCAAGAAAGATTCTTACGGAAAAAAGTATTGATAATGCAAGTGTTAGAGAAATTGTTTCAATCGCTAAACTTGGTTCCGGTACATTCTATAATTACTTTGAAGATAAAAATGCAGTTTTTTTAATAATCATTGAAAGGCTAGTAAGTGATTTCAGCAATTACTTTATGAAAAAAATAAATGAAGCTCAATCTTTCGATCAGACTGTTGAGATAGCCTTTAGTAGTTGGTTTAATTGGATTTTAGATGAAGAAGAAAATTACTTATTTATTAAAAATAATAGAAAATACATATTAGACTTAAAGTGGCTTTCGGCTCATTCAAAGGAGTATACGAGATTTAATAATAATTTATATGAATTCGTGATTAATCTCTCAAAAAAAACAAAATTTCCTCAAAACGATATTTCTTTTATGATCACATCTGTCATGGCAGTGTGTATAAATCTTGGTGATGAAATGTTGACTCGAAGTGATGTATCACCTGACGATGCTTCAAACTTTGCGACTAAACTTTTTTTGAAGGGCTTATAATATATGGCAAAAAGCATATTTATTACTGGGGCAGCCTCTGGTATTGGCAAAGCAACCGCAATATCTTTTGCTGAAAAAGGTTGGAATGTAGGTTTATTTGATATCAATGAGGAAGGTCTCAAAGAAGTAGCTAGTGAAATTGGACATAACAAATGCATGTATCAGAAGCTAGATGTGACCAGTATTCAAGAGTGGAAAGAAGCTGAAAAAAGTTTCTCAGAATATACGTCTGGAACATGCAATATTTTTTTTAATAATGCGGGCATAGCTAATTTTGCAGGAGCTTTTGAGGACGTACCTGTCGATGAAATTTATAAAATAATAGATGTTAATTTTAAAGGAGTTGCAAATGGATGTATTTCGATGCTGAGTTTGTTAAAGAATACAGAGAATAGTCTTCTTTTAAATACTAGTTCTGTAGCAGGGCTAGTGCCTACACCTGGTATTGCTATCTATGGAGCAACCAAGCATGCAGTAAGTTCACTAACTGAGTCTTTAAAAATTGAATATGAAAGACATGGTATAAGAGTTTCTGAAATTAATCCATGGTTCACAGAGACGCCAATCCTTGAAGCGAGAAACGTGTCATCTGATATGCAAAGTCAATGGGAAAGAGATTTTGTAAATGAGCGGACTAAGATATACCCAGTCTCAAAGGTCGTTGACAAAGTATGGCTAGCTTATAAAAGTAAGAAAATACATCATCCTGTAGGATTAGAAGCAAATCTTGCTTCATTCTTTATGCGCTTTATTCCCTCTTTTATCAGAAGGATGAGCAAAAGACTTTTCAAAGATACTTTTATTTAAACTGATCTTTTTGCCTTGTCGGCATCATTTGAAGATTTAATCATATTTCTCAGCATTTCCCATTCCTGATCAGTCACATCTTTTAACATCTCATAGAAATTGCCTGCATGGTTTAGCCATTGAGCGCCATCTATCGCAACAATTTCACCTGTTAAATATTCACAGCCATCTGCCATTAAAAAAGTTGCAAGATTTGCAAGTTCACTTAATTCACCAGTTCTTTTCATTGGGACTGAATTCATTAAGTCTGCTCCTTTGCCCCCAGGTGCCAGTCGATCCCAAGCTCCCTTGGTAGGAAATGGTCCAGGCGCAATTCCATTTAGTCTTATTCCTCTGTTTCCCCATTCAGCAGCTAGTGACCTTGTCATTGTCGCTAAGCCAGATTTCGACATCGCCGATGGAACTGTATAAGGCCCACTACTGTCAACCCAAGTAGTTAGAATAGAAATTATACTTCCTTTTAGATTTTCTTTTAACCATCTTTTCCCAATGGCATTAGTCATATAAAAAGTTCCGTTAAAAACTATATTAGAGATAGCAGTAAAAGCTCTTGGAGATAAATCTTCTGTTCTAGAAATAAAATTACCTGCCGCATTATTTAGTAGCCCTGTGAGAGGTCCTTCACTCCAAATTTCATTAACCATATCCTCGATGGCCTCAGGGACTTTAATATCACATGAAATAGCTTTCACAGATCCACCGTGTAAATCCATTAATTCTTTTGCAGCTTCATCTAAAACTGATTTTCTTCTACCGCAAATATAGATATCTGCCCCAAGCTCTAAATATCTTGTAGCCATTGCTTTTCCAAGGCCAGACCCTCCACCAGAAATTAAAATTCTTTTATCTTTTAACAGATCTTTTTGAAACATATTTACTCCTTTATCCAAATTGCGTTAAGAACGGAAAATACTTTATAAAAAAGAATGCCAATTCTTGAATTCTATTAGTTAAGATGAGAATACCAAATATTACAAGTAATACACCAGTAAAAATTTCTATAGCTCTAATATAATTTCTTATTTTTGATAAAAATCTCATGAAGCCATTAATAGCGTACGCAGCGAGTAGAAATGGAATACCAAGGCCTGCTGAGTAGAGCATCAAAAGAACAATCCCATAAGTAACGGTTTCTGAACTTGCCGCTATTGATAATACACTACCTAAAATTGGCCCAATACACGGCGTCCATCCAAAGGCAAAAGAGAGTCCAATTACGTAAGATCCAACTATTCCAGGTCTATAACTTTCAATTTGGTACCTTGTATCTCTATTTAGGAACGGAAGTTGGATAATTTGCATAAAATGAATACCAAAAATGATAATAATAATTCCACCAACAACTCTCAATATATCTAGGTATTCATAAATCAGGCCACTTAATAAAGTCGCTGACGCCCCCAATAAAATGAACACAGTAGAAAATCCAAAAACAAAACTTAACGCAAAGTAAAATACATTCCTTTCTTTTGAAGCGTCTTCACCCGATGCAATCTTGTCTAAACTTGTACCCGCTAAAAAACATAAATAACCAGGCACAATAGGTAATACACAGGGTGACAAAAAGCTGAGTAGTCCTGCTAGGACAACGTAAAAATATGATATTTCTGCCATTAAACTTTTCTAAATCTTTTAAATACTTCTGCGCCGCTCAAGCCTATAAGTATAGCTATTAGAAGGGAAATCAATCCGTAAATCAAAGGATAGTTTTTTGAAAAGGAATAGATTGCTTCTTCAATACCTACTCTGGTTACCATAAAATTATAAGAATATTCGTTCGAAATTTTATTATCTATAATCAAATACAAATTAACCTTGTATTGGCCGACAGGAACGGTATTGGGTATTTCAATATAAGATCTAAATAAATTTCCATCAATTATTTGAATTTCCCCATTGACCTTTCTGTACACGTCTTCACTTTCTTTTGTTCTTATTAGCGCATCATAAAAAGTGTCTTTTTCTTTTTGGTTTTTGACATTGCCCCAGTCAATATTAAGTGCACTCCAGTCTATAAGCTGAGTATCTTTTTTATTTAATAGACCAATATTGTTTTTATTTAAAAATTCATTAGTTATCTCATTTGTACTTGATAGATAATAAAATCCAGGAACATCATTAAACCCAACACTTTTTGAATTCAGCCAGAAACCAAAAAAAGATTCCTTTTTTCTTATGACTACATCTTCTGACGGACCAACTACTTCAATAAGAATATCACTCTTATCATCTCTTGCTTGCGAGGGATCTGAATAAAATGCTCCAAATACAAGAAGATTTTTTCCTGAAAAATTAGCATCAATGTATATTTCTTCTTCATCAGATCCAATCACAAGTGCTGAGGCTGACGAGATTAAAAATAATACAAATAATTTAATTAATAAAAATATTTTAAAATGCATTTTAGAACAAAGCCCTGATGACAGTAATATTAAAAATCTCGTTTGGCTCTACTAGTAAGTCGAGTGCTATTTTAACTGCAACACCTAATACAATAATTGCGAGAAGCGCTCTAATTTCTTCACCTCTTAATTTATTAGCAGCTAATACTCCTAATTGTGCACCGATAACAGAGGCGATTATCAGAAAGAATGCTAAAACTGCATCAACAGCAAATGTAGTTGTTGCATGGAGCAATGTTACAAGAGCAGTAACAAATATAATTTGAAATAACGATGTTCCGATTACCTTGGATGTTGGCATTCCAAGAAAATAAATCATGGCAGGGATTAATATGAATGTACCACCAATACCCATTGTTGCTGACAAAATGCCAATAACAAATCCAATGATGATAGGAGGTATTGCGCTAATATATAATTTAGATTTATAGAATTTCATTTTGAATGGCAATTTGTGTGCCCAGTTATGGTAATGAATTTTTCTCTTTACCGTTTTTCTTCTTACTCTATCCCTGATGACCTGAGAGCTTTCAATGAGCATAATTAGACCAATTGAAGTAAGTAGAGCAAAATATAGAATTGATATGACAGTATCAATTTGACCGAGGACGACTAATCTACTAAAAATCCACACGCCTAATATAGATCCAAAGAATGAGCCTATCAGCAAGACACCACCCATTTTGAAGTCAACTAAGCCTTGTCGCCAGTAACCAATTGTTCCAGAAATTGATGAAGCGACAATTTGATTAGCTGACGTTGCTACAGCTACATTTGTTGGAATACCCATAAATATGAGGATAGGAGTCATTAAAAATCCTCCACCTAAACCAAACATACCTGACAAAAAACCGACTACACCACCTATTGATAGTAGTAAAATAATGTTAACTGAGAGCTCTGCAATTGGCAGATAAATACTCATATTTTCACACTTTTCAGACTTTCCCCTGCGACATGGATAGCAAAATTAGAGATTTGCAATTTATTAGACAATGATTATATATTTAAATTAAATTACAATAATTATTCATAAACCTATGTCCTACAAAAGTCCAATAGAAGATTTTAAATATAACCTTGCTATGCTCAATTACGATGAGATAATTGCTGGCATAGATAAATTTAAGGATTATGACTCTGATACGCTAATGAGCGTAGTGAGTGAGATTGGCCGTCTGAATGAATTAGAGGTTGTTGATAGTAATAAAATAGGTGACCGCGAAGGTCTCAAGTATCTTCCTGATGGCCCAGAAGGCCCAGAAGTTCATACACCCGAAGAGTTTAAAAAAATTTACCAGGTTGTAAAGGACTCTGGTTATGTAGGGGCTACGATGCCAACTCAATACGGAGGAGGTGGAGCTCCTTTTACAACAGCCATACTCGCAGGAGAAGTCGGGATCGCATCCAACATGGCATTTTATATGGGTCCAGGACTTAGTCATGGCGCAATGAAAACAATACTTAAAAAGGCCACTCAAGTATTGAAAGATAAGTATTTGCCAAACATGACCTCTGGTGAGTGGATGGGAACTATGTGTCTTACCGAGCCACAATGTGGAACTGATTTAGGTTTAATCAAAACAACAGCAAAACCAGTTGATAATCATTATGAACTAAATGGTCAAAAGATCTGGATTTCATTCGGTGAACATGACCTTACCGAAAATATAATTCATCTTGTTTTAGCTCGAACACCCGAGGCGCCAGCAGGAATAAAAGGTATAAGTCTATTTTTAGTACCAAAGAGATTAGATGATAATTCGAGAAATCCTATATTTTGTGGCGGCTTAGAACATAAACTTGGTATTAACTCATCACCAACTTGCGTCATGAATCTAGATAATGCAAAAGGTTGGCTTGTGGGTGAAGAAAATAAAGGTATGGAAGCAATGTTCTTAATGATGAACGATGCAAGGCTGAAAGTTGGTTTACAAGCTATAGCAATGTCTGAAATTTCTTATCAAAATGCATTAGAGTTTGCAAAAGAACGAAAACAAATGAGATCAGTAGTCAAAGAGAAACAAGATCCAGACAGTAAAGCAGACAGCATCCTTGTTCACCCTGATGTTAGACGAATGCTGATGAATGTTAAATCAACTACTGAAGCAATGAGAGCACTTTGTATATATACAGCTATGAAAATTGATCTTGCAGAAGACCATCCTGATGAGCAAGTAAGACAGGATGCTGATGATTTTGCGGCTTTAATGACGCCGATAATAAAAGCTTATTGTACAGAAAAAGGTTTCATGAATTGTTCTGAAAGCCTTCAAGTACTTGGGGGTAGCGGTTTTACTCAGGAATACCCTCTTGAACAATATTTAAGAGATGTAAGAATTACTATGATTTATGAAGGCACTAATGGAATTCAAGCATTAGATTTAGTTGGAAGAAAACTCACAATGCACAAGGGCAGAATGTTACAAAACTTCCAAAAAGAAGTTCAAAGCTTTTTAAATGAAAATAAAGATAATAATGAAATCGCAACCTTCATAAAGCCGTTAGAAAATGCATTAAAAGAAGTCACAACTTCAACTATGTGGCTAATGCAAAATGGAATGCAGGATCCTGAAAATGCTCTATCATCAGCAACAGATTACCTTAATTTAATGGCTTTATCTTCGATGACCTACATGTGGGCTAGAATGGCTAAATTTTCAATGGGAAAAAATGAGCCTATTCACAAGAATAAGATTAAAACAGGCACTTATTTTGTAGAAAAAATTATGCCAGAATTAGTAATGTATTCTAAAAAAGTGCAGGCAGGTAAATCATCAATGATGGATATGGAAGTAGCTGAGTTTTAATTAAGATCTATATCCTAATTGTCTTGCAGCTAAGTCATACATAATTTCTTCTGAACCGCCACCAATTGCATTAACTCTTACTTCTCTGTAGATCCTCTCAACTTTACCAGGACCACTGTTCGCTCTGAGGTATCCTGCACCGCCAAGTATTTGCATTGCTTCTCGCGCACACAATTCCATAGCCTTACTTGCATGAACTTTTAGCATAGCTAAATCTGCAATAGGACTTTCTCCATTCATGACTCTCCAAGATAATAATTCAGTCCATGCACGAGACGTTCTTACAACTCTATTCATTTCAACGAGTTTATGTTTAATAACTTGATTATCGATTAGTGGCTTACCAAAAGTTTTTCTCTCTCTAGCCCAAGCAACAGCTTCATCAATACAAATTTGTGAATATGCATTCATTCCTGCAGCCATACCTAATCTTTCTTGACTGAAATTACTCATCACACCAATCCAACCACTATTTTCGCCACCTATTAAATTTTCAACAGGAACTTTGCAATCATCAAAATATAGAACAGCAGTATCAGAACTTAACCATCCCATTTTTTTAAGGGGAGTTTGAGTAAATCCAGGTGTATCTTTTTCAATTACAAGCACAGAAATTCCCGAGGCTCCTTCGCCACCCGTTCTTACTCCAACAACAAAGGTGTCTGCTCTCATCCCGCTTGTGATGAACATTTTTGAACCGTTGACTACGAAATGGTCATCTTTTCTTACAGCTTTCGTTTTTAAGCTTGCAACATCAGAGCCACCTGAAGGTTCGGTCATTGCAAGGGCTGCTATTTTTTCTCCTTTCACAACAGGTGGAATAAATTTTTCTTTTTGCTCTTCAGTTCCAAGGGACTGAATCAAAGGAATTGCAATATTATGTGAAAGTAGACTTGCAGAAACACCGCCACACCCTTGAGCAAACTCTTCTGCGGTTACAATACCGTGGAATATATCAATGCCTTCTGTAGTACCACCGTATTTTTCATCATAACCCATGCCCATCAGACCAACCTCGGCGGCTTTTTTGTATAATTCTTTTGGGAATTCTCCTGCTTCTTCCCATTCCTGTACAAATGGGGCTATTTCTTTAGCCACAAACTTTCTAACTTCATCTCTCCAAGCGTGATGGGAATCATTATAAAATAAAGGTTCTTTTCCTTCTGCTATTCCAACTTTTGGTATCATGTTATTTCACTCACTCCATTCTTAATTACAATTTTGTCTCGCTCTTTTACTTTAGATTGATAGTAAACCTTACTGCCGTTCTTCCACATTTCAGTAACGATTGTTTCACCAGGATATACAGGGGATGAAAAACGGCAATCAAATTTTTTTAACTTTGTAGCATCACCCTCACATACACTTTCTACGAGTGAGCGGCACGCTATACCATAAGTGCACATGCCATGAAGGATAGGCTTTTCAAATCCTGCAGTCTTTGCAAAATTAGGATCGGAGTGTAGCGGATTAAAATCACCTGAAAGTCTAAAAATCAAAGCCTGGTCCGGTTTAGTCTTAATTTCGTGAACAAAATCTGGATCACCTTCTGGTCTAAATATTTCACTTTTTGGAGATTCTGGACCTCCAAACCCTCCATCACCTCTCGCAAACGTGGTACTTACAAGTTTACAGATTTCAGTATTATCTTTTTTTAGTTTGATTGTAGTCTCCACATCTATTACCGCACCTTTACCTGCACCTTTATCATAGCAACCTATTACCTTAGCATTAGAAATAAAATCTCCCGATACCGGTAGGGGATTTGTAAAAGACAGTTTTTGCTCACCATGCACTACTAAAATGAAATTTATGTTTGCTTTTAAAAGTAGAGGCGAGTGATATTGAAAATTTGTTGCCATTGATGGTAATGCAACTTGTGAGTTTTCATAAACATATTTTAACTCTGCCATATTCATTGGATCATTACCTAGACCAACTCCAAGGCTATAGAGAATTGAATCCTTATCAGAGTAAGAAATTTCAACATTCTCAGATGTCATAGACATTATTTCATCGTAATTAATAGGCATTTTTTATGTATTTTAGTACGTTTTAAATATATATATAGTTTATATAGTTCAAATATTTAATGCGAGTAAAAAATATGTCTAAACCATTTGATGTCGAAATAAACAATTCTATAGCTCATATAAGGTTCAACAGGCCTGAGAAAAGAAACTCAATGAATGAGGATTTTTGGAATTTATTTCCTAAAGAAGTTGAAGAATTAGATAGTAGTGGTGAAATCAGAGCCTTGGTCGTTTCGTCAACAGGTCCTCACTTTTCATCTGGCATAGATTTGAATATGTTTAAGGATGATGTGGTTGAAAACCAAAGTGAAAATGAACTTGGAAGAAGCAGAGGTTACTTCTTACAACAACTACATTATTTACAGAACGCAGCTACTTGTTTGGAAACAGCTCGGTTTCCAGTGATAGCAGCAGTTCAAGGTGGATGCATTGGAGGAGGAATAGACTTAATTACTGCAGCTGATATTAGATTATGCACAAAAGATGCTTTCTTTTTAATAGAAGAAATTAATGTTGGACTTGCTGCAGACATTGGCACTATTCAAAGACTACCCAAAATTATTCCTGCTGGTATTGCGAGAGAATGGACAATGATGGGAGAGAAAGTTTCTGCGGATAGAGCAAAAGAGGTAGGACTTGTAAGTTCTCTGCATGAAAATCACGAAGAAATGCTGGATAGTGCATTTAAAATTGCTGAAAGACTTGCTTCAAAAACACCTTTAGCTATGTGGGTTACTAAAGAAGTTTTAAATTATTCTAGAGACCATTCAGTAAAAGAGGGATTAGAAAATGTAGCATTATGGAATGCTGCGACCCTTCATAAAGAAGATGTGATGAATACCATGATGGCAAAAATGCAAAAAAAAGATCCTGAATATAGGAACTTAAGGAATAAAAATTTCCTAAAACGTAAATCTGATAAGCAGTAAGTCAGATATAAAAAATTTAAATGAGATTTAAAAAAGGAATTATTCTTGCCGCTGGTAAGGGAACTCGACTGTTCCCATCAACTGAAGCGACATCAAAGCCTTTACTACCTTTGTATGACAAGCCATTGCTTTATTATGCACTGTCTAATTTAATGCTTGCAGGCATTAGGGAAGTATTATTTATTTCACGTAAGCAGGATATGCCGAGTTTTAAAAAACTGTTTGGCACAGGTAATCAGTTAGGTATGCGTTTTAAATATTCTTTCCAGGCGAAACAGAAAGGTATACCAGATGCAATAAATGTTGCTAATAAATTTATTACTCAACAGCCATTTGTCCTAGCCTTGGCGGACAATCTTTTCATCGGAGAAAGTTTTCAAAAAACACTAAAGCAAGTGCAATCAATAAATTCGGGTGCAGCAGTCTTAGCCGTAAAAACCAAATATCCCTCAAAATCTGCAGTTATTGATCTTGGAAAAAAAGGGAAAATCAAATCAATTATTGAAAAACCAAAGAAACCTAAAAGTAATTTAACCATACCGGGATTATATTTTTATGACTTCGAGTCTAAATCGGCAGTTAGAAGACTTAAACCTTCTAAAAGAGGAGAGTTAGAAATCGTTGACGTACATCTTGCATATTTAGAGAAACAACTGCTCAATGTATTCCCACTCAAAAAAGATATAAAATGGTTTGATACAGGCGATGCCGCCGAAATGCTTGAGGCTTCTAATTATGTTCAAAGATATCAAAAAAATAAAAAAACCCTAGTGGGCTCAATTGAATTAATTGCCCTAAAAAATGGCTGGATTTCAAAAAAGAAATTCAGTTTAATCATTAGTAAATATCCAAATTCGCAGTATAAAAAAAATCTTCAAAAGTTTAGTTAATAATGGATCGAGAAGGTTTAATTGACTTACTCAATAAGAAATCTATTCGATTTAAATTAACTGAACACAAACCATTATTTACAGTGGAAGACTCAAAAAATTTAAGAGGTCAGATTGAAGGAGCTCATTCAAAGAATCTCTTCTTAAAGGATAAAAAAGATAATTTTTATTTAGTTAGCTTCATAGAAGATATTGTTGCTGACCTTAAGAAAGCTGCAAATCCGCTAGGCTCAAAGAAACTATCATTTGCGAGAGAAGAATATCTTTTGCAATATTTAGGCATTAAGCCAGGATCTGTATCGCCATTTGGATTATTAAACGATTATGAAAAAAAAGTTAAATTCTTCTTTGACTCGGAATTTATGAACTTTGAAATTGTTAATTTTCATCCGCTAGTTAATACTGCAACAGTTTCTATAGCACCAAGTGATCTGATTAATCTTATTGAAGAGCATCATTCAAAAGTAGAATTTATTGATATGCGTCAATTTCAAAAATAAAATGAAAAAAGCAAAATTCATTAAAACAAAAAAAAGTATTGATACTAGTGTGTTTAAACTTCAGTTAGATGAAGTTATTTGGGTAAATGGTAGAAGGGTCACAAGAGATGTTATTTGCCACAATGGGATAACTGCTATAGTGCCAATTGTAGATAAGAAATATATTATCTTGATTAAGCAGTATAGGTATGGAGCTGACAAGATCATGTTAGAAGTGCCGGCAGGAACGATTGATCCGGGTGAAAAACCATTACAATGTGCAAAACGTGAATTAATTGAAGAAACTGGTTATCATGGAAAGCAATGGAGACTTATAGGCAAATACTTTCCTACCCCAGCTTATAACACTTGTATTATTCATTCATATTTAACACATTGTTATAAACAAACAGCAACAAATTTTGATGATGACGAGGTCTTAGAAACAAAAATCTTCTCAGTAAGCGAAATAAAAAAAATGTTAAGAAATAATAAGTTTTCCGATATTAAAACTTATATAAGCCTAGAGAGATTTACTAAATATTATTGATTAAGTATTTTCCAGATACCTGAAGCTGACAAAATAATTTTATCTTTTGAAATCAAGTTTCCTTCTACAAATACAAGAGATTTTGTTGTTTTGGTAACTTTCCCGTCACACTCAATAATGTCATCTTGAAGACCTGGGCTTACAAAATTACAATTTAAAGAGATAGTACTGCAAGGTTTCTTTCCACACGCAGTAAACACCATTGAGCCTAAAAAAATATCTGCTAATGACATTGAGTATCCACCATGTGCAATTCCATGAGCATTTAAGTGTTTGTCTAAAATTTTTGTAATGAATTTAAAGTTTCCGTCATCTTCTTTTTTGAAATACATTGGTCCAATGAGTACATCAAAACCTGCATGCCACCCAAGTTTTTTATAACCTTCAGGAACCCAGTTAGGAAGAGACATTTCTGTTTTAAGCATTACCATTTTAGATTCGTGTGTTATTAAGAATGCGAATTTTTAGCCTCGTAATTAAATCTGGTCAAGCATAATAAAGAAATTTATATGCCAGAATATGAGGCTATTTTAAGCGTCTTTAGATATATTAAATTTTAACTTTTTTTTTCATATAAAAAGTTTATGTTACGTTTTTTAATATTTTCAGGGAAATAATTGTATGAGAGAAGCTGCAATAATATCAACTGCCAGAACTGGTTTAGCAAAAGCTATGCGTGGTGGATTTAATAAAACTCATGGAATTACGATGGGCGGCCATACTGTAAAACACGCAATTGAAAGAGCAGGAATAGAATCTGGTGAAGTAGAAGATATTATATTTGGTTGTGGACAACCTGAAGCTGCAACTGGTCATAACATTGGAAGAAATGTAGCGATAGCTGGCGGATGTCCTGTTACTGTTCCTGGCACTACAATCAATAGATTTTGCTCATCAGGACTTCAAAGTATTGCTGTTGCAGCTCAAAGAATTATTGTTGATGGTATCAAAGTTGCAATAGGTGGTGGAGTTGAGTCAATTTCAATGACACAGCAGAACTTAAATATGAAATACCTGATAGAGCCTGAATTGCAAAAAATCTGTCCTGCTTTATGGATGCCAATGATTAATACAGCAGATATTGTTGCTGATAGATACAAAGTAAGCAGGGAACAGCAAGATGAATACTCACTTCAGAGTCAACAGCGTACAGCTGAAGCGCAAAGCGCTGGAAAATTTACAGATGAAATCGTTCCTTTGAAAACAAAAATGGACGTCATGAACAAAGAAACAAAAGAAGTTACTGAGCAAGAAGTAACAGTTGATAAAGATGAGTGTAACAGACCTCAGACAACTTTAGAAAGTTTAGCTGGACTCATGCCAGTTATGGGACCTGATAAATACGTTACTGCAGGTAACGCAAGTCAGTTATCTGATGGAGCATCATCGTGCGTATTAATGGATTTGAAAGAAGCAGAAAAAAGAAACATTGAACCAATGGGAATTTTTAGAGGATTGTCAGTCGCAGCTTGCGAGCCGGATGAAATGGGTATTGGTCCAGTTTTTGCTGTGCCAAAATTGTTAGAACAACACGGCTTATCCGTTGATGATATTGACATTTGGGAACTAAATGAAGCTTTTGCTGTTCAAGTATTATATTGCCGTGATAAACTTGGAATCGATAATGAGAAGCTGAATGTTAATGGTGGTTCAATCTCAATTGGACACCCATACGGTATGACAGGTTCACGTATGACAGGTCATATTTTAATTGAGGGCAAAAGAAGAAATGCAAAATACGGTGTCGTCACAATGTGCGTTGGCGGTGGAATGGGAGCGGCAGGACTTTTTGAAATTTTATGATTGATACGATAAAATACATTGAGAAAATTGCTTTAGTAATAATTATTTTTGCGACAGTTATTGCTATTGGTTATGAGATTTTCGCAATGTATGAGAAATCGCTTGTTGAATTAGCTGATCTATTGTTACTATTTATTTACTTAGAAGTTATTCAAATGATCAGAGAGTATTGGACGCTCAATAGGATCAGAATAAGCATTCCATTGTTTATTGCAATTACTGCCGTAGCTAGATTAATTATACTTCAAGGTAAGACAATGGATCCTAGCATGTTATTGTATGAGGGTGGCGCAATACTGCTCATTGCAATTGCAGTGCTTATTCTAAAAGCGAGAAAACTAAAGATGTTTTCTGATGTTGAAGACTAAAATATTTAACTATTTTCAAATATTAATCTTATCCATCGTAATTCAGAATGGTGCGTATGCCATTACTGCATCAGATGAGGATGAAATAATATCAGTGGTAAGTGCACAACTGCAGGCATTTCAAGATGATGATTTTGAAAAAGCATATTCATATGCTTCTCCAACAATTAAAACCATCTTTTCTGATTATAAAAAGTTTAGAGATATGGTAGTGGGTCAATATCAAGCTGTGTATAGACCAAAAAGTATAAACTTTGGAAACGTTACAACCCAAGGGGGGACCACTTTTCTTGAAGTCTATTTAGTTGATCCAGATGGCATATTTGTAACTGCAATTTATACGATGCAACAGCAAGAAGATGATAGCTGGCTTATTAATGGCTGTTTTCTCAATCAAGCTAAGAGTGATCAGATCTAATTAAGATGATTTCTCAATAATTTCTTGATAAAACTTTAAACTGTTTTTACTTTTTCTTTCAAGAGTTTCTCTATCAACTTCAATAAGTCCAAATCTTGGCTTATATCCATACAACCACTCAAAATTGTCAAGGAATGACCAATAATAATAACCTCTTATATCGAGACCATCATCGATACAGCGTTGAAGACCTTCTAGTGCTGTTTTGACATAGCTTATTCTTTGTTCATCATCATCGGTACCAATTCCATTTTCAGTCACAATCATTGGACAATTAATTTTAGGTGCTACGTATCTCAAGACATTTTCAAGTGACTCTGGATAGTATTCATATCCCATCACGAGCATGGTTGAATTATTTGTATTAGGCTTAATAATTCCTTCAGGACCGTATGTATGACGCGTGTATGTTTGTATGCCTATAAAGTCATCATTTTTTACCTGATCCAAGCAAATGTCTACAGACTCGGCATGAGCCTTATCTCTCATTGCTTCCCCACCGTCAATACATTGGTAATCCATAATTGAAAGTGTGATTCCAACTGGTTGATTTTTATTCAAGTTACCTTTAATAACTGGAAATGACTTTACATGAGCCTCCATCATGCAATCTCTTATTTTGAATGGATGTCCAAACAAAAAAGGTCCAAAGTTTTCAAGGCTTGAGCCGCATGTTTTCGCTGCTTCACTAACAAAAGGCATAATCGTTTTCATTCCACCCTCTGGATAGCTAGGAAAACTATGAGCAAAACAAGAGGTTAGGTTTGCCTCATTAATCGTACATACTGTATCCATATAATCGTCCAATTCTTTTGATACTTTTTCTGAGTATCGAACAAATAAATCTACGTTATTCTGATTTTCCCAACCACCTCTTGCAGTAAACCATAGTGGCGATGTAAAGTGTTGAAGGGTTACACAAGTTTTCAAGCCTTTCTCTCTACAATAATCTAGAACTTTTTTGTAGTGATCTATTGCCTCTTGAGAAAATTCACCTTCACTGGTTTCAATTCGAGCCCATTCAACTGATAAGCGATAAGCTTGAATAGAATGATCAGCCATAATATCGATATCTTCTTCATATTTATTCCATTGATCACAAGCAATACCTGAAGGTTCAGCAAATGTAGTATCTTTAGTATGTTCTAAGTGCCAAAAATCTGAATTAGTATTGTTTCCTTCAACTTGGTGTGCTGCAGTTGCAGTGCCCCAAATAAAATCTTTAGGTAAATTTTTTAACATCATACGAATTTTGCCTTTTTATAATTCTCTAATATCATTTTTTTGAACTCTTCTACTTTATCATTTTTCACCAGTGTTACAACAGCACCTCCAAAACCAGCCCCCGTCAACTTTGATCCTAACGCGCCAAAATAATTAGACAGGTTAACTAATTTATTCAATTCGTCAGTTGAAACGCCATAATACTCAGATAGAGAAGAGTGACTTTCTGTCATCAGTTTTCCAAACTCATTAGGATTATCATCTTTTAGGAACTGAACAGCTTTTTTTACTCTTATATTTTCCTCTACAACATGTCTACATACTTTGAACTCTTCATCAGATAATAATTTAATATCTTTTTCGGTTATAAATTCTTTTTCACACAGATTTTTTAAATTCATCTTCTTTGCTGCACTAAGGCACAGCTCTTTTTTTTGATTAAACTCACTGTTTGATAAAATTCTTTTAGTATTACTATCAATAATTAGAAAATTGTAATCATCAAAAATATTAACTAATTCGTAAGATCTACTAAGAGTATTTAGGTATAAAGCTTGTTTGCTATTACCTAATACAGAAGCAAATTGATCCATTATGCCACCACCAACTCCTACAAAAATATTTTCAATGTCATATGCCAAATCGATAAGTTCATCATCAGACATATTTTTTTTATAAAAATTATTTAGAGCCTTTAAAGTACTTACTGTTATTGCAGCCGAGGACGAGAGTCCGATTCCTAATGGAAGTGTACTGCTTATTTTAATAGACAGTTCTTTGATTATAATTGAATATTTCTTACCAAAGAATAGACATGAGCCAATTATAAAATCTGCCCAATCGTCTCTTTTTTCTAATTTTTCAATTGATAATGTTTTTTGATACTTGTCTGAGGATATAGAAATACAATCAATTTCAGGGTTCTCACTTAATTCGCAGATTATTGAGTTTTTTATCTGTAAAGGTAATACACATCCTCCATTATAATCTAAATGCTCACCAATTAAGTTTACTCTCCCGTAGCCTTCACCAACTGAGACTGCTTTCATAATTTGATTTTATCTTTGTTTTAACTCTGCAAATACTTTTTTATAAAAAATACTATCATATTTATTAAAGTACATTACGACGATCGCTATTGTTCCAGCAATAGATGGAAAAATATAACCCATAATGAAAAGACCATTCAATGTCTCCTCACTTTGTATTGCTGCATTTGCAATATAATTTGTGTTATCTAATATCACTCCTGCTAACCAAGCACTAAAACCAACACTTAACTTGAACACAAATACATGAGCAGAATTAAGTATTCCCTCTGCTCGAAATCCTGATTTCCACTCACCATACTCAACCGTATCAGCAATCATTGACCAGGCCATTACACCTGCCATGCCAAAACCAACAAATCCAGGGCTAGCAATGAATGCCAATAACCAAAAGTTTTCATAACCAGTGATAAAATAAATTATTAAATCTGTAAAAACATAAAGAAAAGTTCCAATCATAAATAAAGTTTTCTTTTCAAATCTGTGTTTTACTAAATTTATTACATATGCTCCAAGCATAATTTGTAGAATCACGCCTAGTAAAATTGGACTAAAGTATGCTTCTAATTGTAAGTTATATTTTACAAAATAGATTACTGTAAGTTGTTTAATATTATTCGCTATCCAAGTAGTAAGAAGAGCTAATACTACAAAGTGTAATGGAAAATTTGTAAAAACCATTTTAATGATTTTTTTTAATCCAACACGTTTTTCATAAGACTTATAATAAATTTCTTTAGTATTAAAGAAGCAAAGAAAAGCAAAAATTGCTCCCATGAAAGCTAAACAGCCCACCACAATTGGGAATCCATATTGGGGTGAACTGAACAAACCAACTAGGGGTAATGTTAATACTGCTACGGCAATTGATCCTGAACTGGCCCCTAAAAATCTGAATGAAGCTAGAGAAGTCCTTTCATCTTGATCTTGAGTCATGGCAGGAATTAATGAGCCAACTGGTATAGCAATAATTGTATATAGTGTCGTGAAAGTAATGTAGGTGAAAAGAGCCCAGTAAAATTTACCTGTTTGGGATAAATCGGGAGAAGTAAAACACAGTATGATCATTATTAAAGCAGGTACTGATCCAAATAAAATATAGGGTCTAAATTTCCCCCATCTCGTTGAAGTATTATCTGCTATGTACCCCATGATGGGATCAGTGAATGCATCCCAGACTTTTGCTATGAAAAATACCAACCCTGCTTGTGTTGGTGATAAACCAAAAATATCTGTGTAGAAAAACAGTAGATAAAATACGGTTAACTGCCACATGATATTTATCGCAAAATCTCCACCGCCATAAAATATTTTTGATCTGGTACTTAGTTTCATAAATTTTCATAAGTTGTTTCTACTAACTTTAAAGCACGTTGGTCACCTAACATCGATCCAGTAAGCAAATTCATAGTGTAAGCAAAACTCAGCCCATTTTCGGGATCACCAAAAGCCATAGAGCCACCCCAACCAGTATGACCAAACGCTTTGCTGCTCTTTCCAAAAAGTTTACCACCTCCCACACTATACCCTGCACAACTCCATTGCATCGGCGATTTCATAACGTTGTCATCACCGCTGACAGCAACTGCAGTTACTAATTTAAAAGTTTCATTTGATATAAAGTTATTTGACTGATGGTTTATAAAATGATCATAAATTTTAGCGATCGATCGTGAATTTCCATGACAATTCATTGCAGGAATTTCGGCTAGTCTCCATTCAGCAGTATTTGCTGTTTTGGTTCTGTTAGCTGGATTGAGGAATGCAGTTACCAAATAATTATCAACATTTTCTGGATTACTAAAAGCTTTACGTAAACTTTCAGAACTTATTAACTCAGCAATATTGTCGTGATGTATCTCAGGGGTTCCAATAAAACATTTTGCATCCAATGGTTTACTGAGAAGTTCATACAAATTTTTTCCAACTGATTTTTTTGTAATTCTCTTAATTAATTCTCCAACGAGAAAGCCGATAGTTTTAGGATGATAGCAAATTTCTTTGTTGGGTTCATGGAAAGGTTTTTGTTTTGCAAGTAACTCACAAACATAATCCCATTTATAAAAATCTGTTTCATCAAGAGGATCCCTCCAACCATAAAGACCTGCTTGATGAGATAAAAGTGTTTTTACCTTAATATCATTTTTTCCATTTTCAGAAAATTCTGGCCAATAATCGCAAACTCTTTTTTCTAATTCTAAATCACCATTATCAATTAGTTTTGCAACTACCATGGCGACAATTCCTTTACTGGTTGAATGAACATTGACTATTGTTTCTTTATTCCAGCTAATTTTTTTGTCACGGTCTTGAAAACCACCGTAAAGATCTATGATTGGCATACCATCTTTATAAACAGCAAATGATGCACCAACTTCCTCATCACTTTCAATATTTCTCTTGAAAAGTTCATAGGTTTCTTGGAACTTTTCTTCAAATTCTCCATACTCTGTAACAGAATTCATAGTGCTCATTTATAGTGTAATAAAATTAAATTTATATATTCTTCTTTTAGATTATATGAGCGAAGTAAATAACAAAACATATTTAATTGGTTTTATTCTTGCATTATCTGCTGGTTTGATATGGAGTTTTGGTGCGCCTACTGTTCGCTATATGGTCGATGCTGAAATTTATCAATGGCAATATCTATTTTGTAGAGGCATTGTAGTAGCAACAATTCTCCTAATCTTTCTAATTTATCAAGAAGGATTAGCATTCAGACATAATTTTAAAAGGGTAGGTATCTCAGGTTTAATTGGCGGTTTGGGTCTAGCTTCAGCTTTTATTTTTTTCATATTTGGAATGACTTTTACTTCTGCTGCAACAACGTTATTTATGATTGGAACTCAACCTTTATTTGCAGGACTGTTTGCTTATATTTTTCTTAGAGAAAAAGTTGGAATAACTACAGCTATTGCATGTTTTGTTTCGTTGTTTGGTATGTTTTTAATGGCATACAATGACTGGTATGCTGGCACATTTTTAGGTTGGACTTTTGGATTATTTTGTTCAATTGGTTTTGCAATATTTGCTACGACTTTAAGATGGCAGCCTGATACACCAAAATTTACAACGATCATTATTGCTGGGATTGCATGCTCATTATTTTCGATGTGTATGATTCTTTATCTTAATGATGGTTATACTATGCCGCTTAGAAATATACTATTGAGCATGATGCATGGTTCTTTTGTAGCAATAGGATTAATTCTTTTGAGTATAGGTGCACGCTATTTGCCAGCAGCCGAGTTCATGCTTCTTTCTCTTACTGAGGTTGTAGGGGGAGTCATATGGTGTTGGATACCTCTTTTTGGAGTTAACGAAGTACCTTCAACATTCACTCTTATAGGAGGTATGATTATAATTATTGCAATAAGCTTCTATGCTTTAGGCTCAAAACAGAAAACATCACCACCAACTTTATGAATAAAGAGTTTCTTGAATGAATGAAATAGTATCGACAAACTGGAACTATCCGACACCTATATGGTTTGGGCTTTCACGTAGACTTGAAATTATAGAGGCCCTTAATGAGTTAACAATAACCAAACCAATGATTGTTACAGACCCAAACTTTGCAAAAAATGAAAATTTTATTGATATCCTTGCTATTCTTAAAAAGAATAAGATCGAATTCTCAGTATTTTCAAATATAAAAGGTAATCCCACGGGCAAGAACGTAACAGATGGTGTTGCTCAATTTAATACAAGCAAAAGTGATGGTATAATTATTATTGGCGGAGGAAGTTCTTTGGATGCTGGAAAGGCCATTTCTTTCATGTCGAAGCAAAGTGAGGACCTATGGTTTTTTGAAGATGTCAGCGACAATTGGAAACAAGCTATAACTGATAATCTGCCAAAAGTAATTGCAATGCCAACAACCTCAGGAACTGGTTCAGAGACAGGAAGAGCCTCACTTATTGTTGATGAAGCAAATATGACAAAAAAAATTATTTTCCACCCGTCTTTCTTGCCTGATTTAGTCGTTCTTGATCCTGAGTTAACTTTGAGCTTACCCCCTCACTTAACTGCTGCGACGGGGATGGATGCGCTCGCTCATTGCTTAGAAGCTTATTGCGCACGAGGGTTTCATCCAATGGCAGATGGGATTGCTATAGAGGGAATTAAGAATGTTAAGGACCAATTGGTCACTGCTTATAACGAACCAAAAAATATTCATGCCAGAAGTAAGATGTTGGCAACCTCATCTATGGGTTCTACAGCTTTTCAAAAAGGGTTAGGAGCTATTCATTCATTGTCACATCCGATAAATGCAGTAAATGATATTCATCATGGTTTATCAAATGCCATTTTCATGCCTTATGTTCTTAACTTTAATAAAGATGTAATTGAAGATAGAATTATTTCTCTATCAAAATATTTAGACCTAAATAAGAAATCATTTGACGGATTCATGGAATGGATCTTGGATTTGAGAAGTAATCTTTCTATACCTCATACACTTAAAGAGTTGAATGTTGATTTTGATTTTGACTTACTATCAGAAATGGCGTTAAAAGATCCATCCACTAAACCCAATCCCAAAGATATATCTTTAGATCAAATGAAGAATCTTTACATAAATTCATACGAAGGTATTCTATAACTATGATTAAAACAGAAAAATTAATCTATGGCGCACTAAATGCTGATCAAAAATTTGAAGGCTCAATCAGTTATGATGATAGTGTAAGCAATCATCGTCCCGGCATCCTTGTTTGCCATGCATATGGCGGGCATTCATCTTTTGATATTGCGAAAGCTGAAAAATTGGCTGAATTAGGTTATTTTGCTTTTGCAATTGATCTATATGGTCAGGGTAGACGAGGTTCTAATCCAGAGGAATCAATGGCACTTATGAATGAATTTAATTCTGACAGAGTATTGCTTCAAGAACGTATGATAAATGCGTTTGAAACTCTTAAAAACTTTGATCAAGTAGATAAGAATAAAACTGGGGCCATCGGGTTTTGTTTTGGTGGCAAGTGCGCTCTTGATCTTGCAAGATCTGGGGAGGATATTAAAGGAGTTGTTAGTTTCCATGGACTTTATGATGCTCCAACAGCGAGTACTGGAAAGCAGTTAAAAGGCACATTAAAAATTGATAGTTCGATCTTAATTTTGCATGGCTATGATGATCCTATGGCTACTCCAAAAAGCATGATTGAACTTGCTGATGAATTAAATTCAAAAAAAGCTAAATGGCAAATTCACGTATATGGTAATGTCGGCCATGCTTTTACTAATCCAGAAGCTGATCAGAAAGAAAGCGGATTATTTTATGACCAATATGCCGATGAGCATTCTTGGAATGAAATGAAAAATTTCTTTTCAAAATTATTTTTATAAATATTAGTTAATATTAGTGATTTCGACTTTTTCAGAACCAACTGGCAGGATCGCCATGGTTCCATCATCTGCTAATGACCAATTGTTTGGACGCACTTCATTAACGCCTCTCACAAAAATTATTTTAGCAAGGAAATTTTGAGGGGTTGGTGTCAGATGATAGAATATTAACTCTTTTACGTTTGCTTCATTGGCAGCTTGGGCAGCCTCAATTGGAGAAGCATGATAATCCTGAATATCATAATAGACAGTGGATAATAAGGGATTAACGTCTTTAGAAATTACTTCTAATCTTCCTATCATATTTTGAGAGAGAGCATCATGAAACAGCAAGTCTGCATTTTTAGCTTGTTCAACTAAGTTTTCACTGTAGTCGGTATCACCACTTATCACTATGGATCTGCCTTTATAATCGAAGCGAAAACCTAGCGAAGGATCAACTGGAAAATGCTCAACTTCAAAAGCTGTTATCTTAAGTTTACCATCATCAAAGATAACAGGATCATTTAAATTAATTATTTTTGTATCAAAGCCGGCAAAGTCTGAAGGAGCTACTTCTTCTCCATGATGAAGTGTTCTCCACTCAGTGTCTAACTCATATGCTTTTGTTATCCCCTCAGTTACGAGATCGGTACCCAATGGCCCATACACAGGCAGTTTTCTGCCTCTATTTTGAGTTACCCATGAATAGAGGTGAAAGTCAGCTAAATCGGAAATATGATCTGAATGCAAGTGAGTTAATAAAACTGCATCTAAATTACCAAGATTAATACTCCAATTTAAAAGGTTTTGCCTGCTACCATCCCCAGTATCAACCACAAACATATGATCAGGAGTTTTTATCATTATACAAGGCTCGGCTCTTCCCTTACCAGGTAAGGGTCCCCGTGATCCACAAACAAGACCAATAATATAATCACCATCAAAACTTATTAATTTATCCTGATTATTCCATTGTCTATCAAAATCAAAATCTATCAAAAGATTTTGAACAGGAGTAGTTCTTATTCCGATAAGCGCAATAATGAGTATTAAAATTGCGGTTATCAAAAAAAAATAAATTTTTTTCATATTTATTGGCTAGACATTCTCTTCGATGTTACAAGCAATAAAGTAATAAGTAATATTTCAATAATAATAAATTGAGTTGCAAAGGTTGCATCATGTGCTGCCCATGAGATCACTCTAAATAAAGCAGTAACACCTAAAAGCATCGCGGGCGCATAAAACCAAATACTTCTTAAAGTATAAGCTGCAAGAATCATCATTAAACCAATGCAAAAAAAATAGCTTCCCACATCACCAATTAGACTACTTCGACCCAATCCTTCGGAAATTTCTAAGATACCAAAGTTAGCTCCAGCTTCGTAGGGAGAAATCACCCAAAGGAGACCAATTGCAATAAACAATACCCCATTGATAGCATTTAAAACTACTAAAAATTTATTCATAATCTTTCCCCTTTAGTATTATTAAATAATGTTTATTTTAATTATAATCAATAATAAGGTTCAATATGGAAGTTAAAAATAAGATATATTCCAGCAAAGATCAGATGAGGGGGGTTTTTTTGAAACTGCAACTGACAATGAATCAATCTTTATGGATAACTTCCATATTGAAAATAAAGAAATAAATGATTGAACTATATACTTCGCCTACACCAAATGGATATAAGATTTCTGTCGCATTAGAGGAACTTGAAATACCTTACAATGTTCACGTTGTTAACCTGCAAGCTGGAGATCAAAAAAAATCTGAATTCTTAGCAATGAATCCAAATGGACGCATCCCTGTGATTGTTGATATAGAAAATAATAATCTTTCAATCATGGAAAGTGGTGCCCAACTCATTTATTTAGCTGAGAAAGCAGGAAAACTTTTACCTACCGAAACAACTGCTCGTTCTAAAGTGATTCAATGGTTGATGTTTCAAATGGGAGGAATTGGTCCCATGATGGGACAAGCTAACGTTTTTTTTCGGTATTGGCCTGGCGATAAAATCCAAGCGGCTGTAGATCGTTATCAAAATGAAGGACGACGATTATTTGAGGTAATGGAAACACGCTTAAAGGATAATGAATTTTTAGCCGATGATTTTAGCATTGCTGATATTGCTAACTGGTGCTGGGTAAGAACATATAAGTGGTCAGGTATAAAAATTGACGGCCTGATAGGTCTTCAAAGATGGATGCAAATGATGGAAGATCGACCGGCATGTAAAAAAGGTGTAGCTGTTCCAATTGATATTATGGAGTTGATGAGAAATATGAAACAATCAAAAGATTTAACGGACACAGGTTCGAAAATTATACAGAAATAGATAGATATTATGAATTTACCAAATCCATTAGTAGTACTTGGCGGAGTGGGGTCACCTTATACTCGCAAAATGCTCTCCTACCTACGATATAAAAGAATTCCCCACAAAATGATCTGGGGAGACCCTTCAAAATATCTAGATCAGGAAGGAATTGAAAAACCAAAACCTAGTTTGCTGCCAACGTTTGTATTGCCTGATGAAGATGGAAATTTGAAAGCAGTAACTGACTCCACTCCATTGATAAGAAGGATTGATGAAGAGGTCAGTGAACGAAGTACGATACCATCTGACCCCGCCCTTGCGTTCATAAATTATCTAATAGAAGATTTTGCCGATGAGTGGGGTACTAAATATATGTTTCATTATCGATGGCACGATCAAAAAGATGCAAATAATGCAGGTACTATTTTACCACTTCAGACTATAGGAATGATTCCAGATGACATGCTAAATAATGTTAGAGAAATGATCAGTAAAAGGCAAATTGACAGATTGTGGGTAGTGGGCTCAAACAATGATACAGCGCCAATAATAGATGCAAGTTTAAGGCGCTTATTAGTTATTCTTGAAAAGCATTTTGCATCCGCATCTTACCTATTAAGTAAAAGACCTTCTTCCAGCGATTTTGCTTTATATGGTCAACTTTCTCAGCTTGTTAACTTTGATCCAACTCCCAGAGAAATTTGTCATGAGGTGTCTTTGAGAACAGTTGCATGGGTTGGTTTAATTGAAGATCAGTCTGGCATTGAAGTTACCGATGAACAATGGGGATCAATTGAAAGTTTACCATCGACAGTAAAAGATTTACTTATTGAAATTGGAAATGGGTATGTGCCTGCACAATTAGCAAATGCAAGAGCTATAGAAAATGGTGATAAAGAATGGGAAACAGAAATCGATAATTGCCTTTGGAAGCAAAAGTCGTTTCCCTACCAGGCAAAGTGTCTTAAATGGGTTAATGAAGAATATAGTGCACTTGAAAAAAATGATCGGAAAAAAGTTAATAACCTCCTTGATGGCACAGGATGTGAAAGGTTAATATTAAAATTATGAAGGTAGATTTATATTTCTCTTTTAGAAGTCCCTATTCGTATTTAATTTTGCCACGCATGGTTGAATTGAGGGATAAACATGGGGTAGATGTTAATTTTAAGCAAGTTTACCCTCTTGCAATAAGGGAACCAGAATTTTTTAAAGGTAAAAATCTCTTTACTTACTTTTTAATCAGAAGAATTGATTATGTCAGACAAGCAAAAAAAAATAATATGGTTTTTGCCAAGCCAAATCCTGATCCAATAAATCAAAACTTGGTGACTGGAAAAATTTCTGATCATCAGCCTTATATTTTTAAATTAGCCCATTATTGTCAAGCTATTCAAAAAGATAAGCAGCTTGATTTTGCCGTTGTGGTTTCAAATAAAATATGGAGTGGTCTCAAGAACTGGAATACAGATGAGTCAATAGCTGATGCTACTTCAAAAGTTGGACTGAAGTTCGAAGATATTGAAAAAATACGTATCGAAAATGAACAAGCGATAATTGATGAAATTAAGTTAAATCAAAAAGAACAGCTCGAAGCGGGACATCATGGAGTTCCTCTATCTGTTTACAAAGATAAATTCTTTTTTGGCCAAGACCGTTTTGATGATCTGGTCAGTGAATTAAAAAAAGATGGATTAGTAATCAGCTGAAAAGAAACAAAGGATTTCCTGAGCTACAATTTATACTATTGTGCTGATATTCCTCTTATTCTCTCAGATCTTCTTCGTAATAATTCTGTTACGATCAGAATTAATGTTGAAAGAACAATTAAGCAAGTAGCTACAGCCATAATCGTTGGACTAAGCTGCTCTCTTAATCCTGTCCACATCTGAAGAGGTATTGTTGTTAAGTTCCTATCGCCTCCAGCAACGAATAAGATTACGACTATTTCATCAAATGATGTAACGAATGCAAAGAGTGCACCTGAAATAATTCCTGGTGTGATAAGAGGTAATGTAATTTTAAAAAATGTATTGGTTGGTGTACTGCCAAGACTTGAAGCAGCTCTTGTAATACTGTCATCAAAACCACTTAAAGTAGCAGTTACAGTAATGACAACAAATGGAGTTCCTAGAATTATATGCGCTATGACTATGCCAGGAAACGTTGCTGCAAGACCTAATTTAGCAAGTGAAAAGAAGATTGCTGAGCCAGAAATGATAAGTGGGATGATCATTGGTGAAATTAAAATACTCATGATCAATTGTTTGTAAGGCATGTAACGACTGCTGAGCCCAAGAGCAGCAACAGTTCCTAAAACTGTAGCACCTATCGTTGCGAAAAAGGCATAATAGATGCTGTTCCGAGCAGCTATTCCCCATGGATTTTTGGTACCATACACCATATCTTCATACCATCTAAGCGAGAATGCTTCAGGTTGAAGAGCTAGCATCCCATCAGAAAAATGAATGTATTGCTCTGCATTAAATGAAAGTGGAATAATGACAAATAGTGGAGCTATGAGGAAAAAGAAAACGGCAGTACAAATAATAATATATGAGTAGTGCCAGACCCTGTATCTTGTTTCAGTATATTTAGGTAAAGCCATCTTATCCAAGCCTCATGTTATCTATGCCGACAATCTTATTATAAAGCCAATAAACTATTAAAACGGCCACCAATAAAACAGCTGCCATTGCAGTTGCTAAAGACCAATCAAGTGATTGCTGCATGTGATACGCAATTCTATTACTAATTAATGTTCCCTTAGCACCCCCAACTAATGCAGGAGTGATATAATATCCAATAGAAAGAACAAAAACTAAAATTGAACCTGCACTTATACCAGCATATGTGAGCGGGAAGTAAATTTTTCTAAACGCAAGGAAAGGAGTAGCCCCCATCGAAGTTGCAGCTCTCATTAGACTTGGTGGTATAGTTTTCATAACGCTATAAAGTGGAAGAACCATAAATGGTAAAAGTATTTGTGTCATCGCGATAAATGTGCCGGTCATGTTGTACATTAATTCAAGCCTTCCTTCATCTGCAACGATACCGAGAGAAACAAGAGTATCATTTAAGACCCCCTGTTTTTGGAGCAGGACCATCCAACTAGATGTACGCACAAGCAAGGAAGTCCAAAACGGAAGCAGTACGCAGATCATTAGTAAATTTGAATATCGAGTTGGTAAAACGGAAAGTAAATGTGATATAGGGTATGCAAGTAAGAAACAGCAGAACGTGACACCAGCTGCAACAAAAATAGTTCTTAACCAGAGAGTAACATTTATTCGTTTCTTTTCAGGTATTCGTTCAATCGAGCCATCAAATTTTTGCTCATAGTCAAACGTTGTTAAATATTTTCGGAAATGATAAGCATCTGTACCTCTTTTTAATGCCAGCCAATACTCGATGTCACCCCACTTTTTATGAACATCAATAAACTGATCTAGAAAATTTCCATTTTCATCAAAATCTTTAAGTTTTCTGGCTGTCTTTTTTATAAGGCTTGTAAACCCACCTTTTTCATAATTGAGTCTTGTAGCTATTTTGCCGTGATTTTTTTCTTCCACCAATCCTTTAAGTTCATAAAAAAAAGTTGAGGTTACGTCTTCCCCAGGCATTTCAGTCCCATCCCAAGTTTGCATAACTTCGTGAGTCTCACTTAAAAATTCATTCATTTGAACGTTATCTACACTTCGCCCAAGCATTTGAAATATTGGAATCACATAGGCAAAAACGATAAAAAACAGTAATGGCGCAGCCAATAAGAATGCTGTCGTTCTTCTTCTTCGTTCAACTTTTCTGAGTTTTACAGAGAGGAGTTCTCCGTCCGATGTTCTAATTTCTGCAGACATTAAGTATAAGGATACTTAATTTAAAGGACTTGGGCAACCCATAGGTTGCCCAAGTTTTAGTCTCTTATAAGTTAGCTTTCCAAGCTTCCCATGCGTCGTTGATATCAGTATTGTTATCAGCGTACCACTCTGGGTTCATAAGAACATAGTTCTTAGTGTTTGCTGGAGCTGTAGGCATGTGAGGCATAATCTCAACTGCACCTGCTTGAGGTGAATTAAACCATGGCTCATCAGCCATGATTATGTCAAGAGATGAGATTCTGAAAGGTGCGTATGCGATATGCTTTGCACTTCCAGCCAATCCTTCAGAGCTTGTGAAGTATTTCAATGCTTCCATTGCTTCAGCTTGGTTAGGACCACCTTTTACAAGTACGAAGTACTCATAATCAAGAATTTGACCATCCCAAACCATTTTCATAGGTGAACCTTCGTTCACAATGGCGTTGAAATGACGTCCGTTCCAACCAGTAGCCATAATAGCTTCACCAGAAACTAACTGCTCAGGTGGTTGTGCACCAGCTGACCAGAATATGCAACCACCATTAGGGTCGTTACAAAGTTCTGAAAGCTTATCAAGAGCTCTATCGATTCCGTTTTCTTCCATGTAGTCATACACGTCAGCTCCTGGAACACCATCTGCAACTAATGCAAACTCAAGGTTTGACATTGCAGAGCTATACAGAGATCTTACTCCTGGATATTTGCTTGGATTGAAGAAGTCCTCCATTGAGTCAGGATAACTTCCGTCAAAATTTATGTTATCAGTGTTGTAAGCGTAGTTCCATGAGTAAAGAATGTTACCCACAGCACAATCACTTGGCATTGGAGCAAAGAAGTCATCACTTGCTTTCATACCATTTACACCTGCTGGGAAGTCATTGTCGAAATCAAATTCTACAAACAATCCTTCGTCACAACCGATAATTGTATCACGTGCATACACATCGATGATGTCCCAAGTAATTGCTCCAGACTCGACTTGAGCTTTAATTTCACTCAAACCTCCACTGTAGTCAATCCAGTTTACTTGAACGCCACTCTTCTCTTGATATGGGTCCCCGTAACCGAGTTTTTGACTTTCTGTATAAGCGCCACCCCAAGATACTACATTTACTTCCGCAGCTGTAGCCATTGTAGGTGCCACTAATAAAGCAGCCAAAGACATTATTTTTGTTAATCTTAACATGATTAATCGTCTCCTTTTTTTATATAAAGAAGATATTACATAGGGGCTTTAACAAAAACGCAACAAAAAAAGGTAAATTTTTTCAATATTTTAGGATTGAATCTATATGTAGTATCAAAGGTTTAGTAATCTAGTGCTCGACAGTCCTGAGAAGACCAACCTAAATTTACTTTGTCACCAAGATTAAGCTTTGAATTACTACTCGCATTTGGAACTTTAAGAATAAAATCATCATTGCCCAGCAAATTCACACGTACTCTTGTATGATCTCCATGGTAAATGATTTCTTTTATTTCAGCTTCAAATCGATTTTCAATTTGCTCAGTCGGATTTATGTTAACCCTTTCAGGTCGAAGTGAAATTCTTGATTTTTCACCAGCAGAGGATACTGCTATTGGGTTCGCTATTATTATCTCGCCTGTAATTGTCTCAACTTTTGCAGAACCAGATGCTAGTTCTTTTACAGTTCCAGTAAAAGTATTGTTTTCCCCAATAAAGCCAGCAACAAAAGAATTAACTGGTGTCTCGTATAATTCATTGGGACCAGAAAGCTGCTGCACCTTTCCATCATTAAAGACGGCAATTCTGTTTGACATTGTTAATGCTTCACCTTGATCGTGTGTAACATATACGACCGTAACACCCAATGTTTCATGAATATGCTTTAATTCGTATTGCATGCTCTCACGCAAGTTTTTGTCTAACGCACCTAAAGGTTCATCCATTAAAACTAATTTAGGATCAAATACCAATGCTCTCGCAACAGCGACACGTTGCTGTTGACCGCCAGACAGTTGAGCAGGCATTCTGTTTTCAAAGCCCGTTAGTGAAACCATTTTTAGGGTCTTATTTATACGCTCTTCTATTTCTGCCTTATCAATTTTTCTAACCTTTAATGGAAATGCTAAATTTTCAAATACTGATAAGTGAGGAAAAAGAGCGTAGTTTTGAAAAACCATGCCAATACCTCTTTTGTGAGGAGGTATATTATTGATTGGATTGCCATCAAAATAGATTTCTCCGTTAGTAGGCGTCTCAAAGCCTGCAAGCATCATCAATGTAGTTGTTTTACCGGAACCTGAAGGCCCTAATAAAGTTAAAAACTCCCCTTCAGCAATATCAAGGTCTAGACCTTTTACTACCAGTTCTTTACCGTCATAACTTTTGTCAACTTGTTCAAATTTTACAAAATCTGACTTTTTTCCACTCATGATTTCAGACTAAGGTAAAAATAGTTGGGAATCTAGGGTTATTTAAACTAAATTAATTACAGATAAAAATTATAATAAAGTTCGTTAATTAGCCAAAACAAGATATTACAAAGTATAAAATGAAAAAATATCAACATTACATAAATGGAGAGTGGATTGATTCTACAGGAAATGAAATTATTGCCGTTGTCAATCCTGCGACAGAAGAAATTATAGGGGAAATTTCAGCTGCTAATAAAGATGACATTGACCTAGCTGTTGAGGCAGCAAAATCAGCTTATGAGTCACGAGTGCTTGTCGATATGAATCCAATGGAGAGAGCAAAGTTAATGCGCGGCATCGCAGATGAATTAAGAAAGATCAGCAAAGATGGTGGTGCACTACTATGTGCAGAGAATGGAAAATTGCTAGGTGCATCTGAGTATGAGTTTTTGGACGCCGCAAACTATTTTGACTATTACAGTGGATTGACTGACAAAATTGAAGGTCAAACTATACCAGTGAACAATCAGGTCATGGATTATACCTTGTATGAACCTTATGGTGTTTCAGGTCATATTGTGCCTTGGAACTTTCCTATTTCAATGTTGGCACGTTCTCTAGCCTGTTCATTTGCCGCGGGAAATTCAACAGTTATAAAACCAGCTGAGCTAACTCCTCTAGCAACCACTTCTTTTTTTGCACAGGCTATTCACAATGCAGGCGTACCGAAGGGACTTGTTAATATAGTAACTGGATACGGCGTTGAAGCTGGAGCTGCATTGACATCACATGATGATGTTGCTCAAATCACATTCACTGGTTCTGTGAAAACGGGAAAGACAATACTTCATGCTGCTGCAGAAAGAGCTGTGCCAGCAGTAGTAGAGCTAGGTGGTAAATCAGCTGCCGTTGTATTGCCAGACGCCGATATAGATAAAGTTGTTAATGCAACAAAAGTTGGAATATTTAGTCAAGCAGGACAAATATGTTCTGCAATGTCACGCATGATCGTTCATAAATCTATAAAAGATGAGGTATTAGATAAGCTATCAGAATTAGCCAAATCGATAAAAGTTGGACCAGGCAATGAGGAAGGCGTTGATCTCACACCTGTAATATCAGAAGAACAACTTCAAAAAGTAGAAAACTATGCAAGATCAGGTTTACAAGCTGGAGCGACAGCAATATCTGGAGGTCATCGAGTTGATCGTAAAGGATATTTCTTTGAGCCAACAATTTATGCTGATGTGAAGCCTGATATGACCATTGCTCAAGAAGAAATTTTTGGTCCATTCTTATCCGTGCTGGAATACGAAGATCACGAAGAAGCAGTTCATATTGCAAATGATACAGACTATGGTTTAGCGGCGGGCGTATTTACTAAAGATGTTGATATGGCAACGAAAACAGCAGCTAAGCTTAATGGCGGACAAGTTTATGTGAACAGTTGGTTTACGGGAAGTATCGCAACTCCTTTTGGAGGGTATAAGCAATCAGGGTATAGTCGTGAAAAAGGTCAGCAAGCTATAAAGAGCTATTTGCAACTAAAAAATGTTGGAATTCAACTTTAATTAATCATTATCTTCAAGACCAGCTCCAGCAGCTGTGCTCTTTAATTTTTCATTTTCTTCAACAAAGGTATCTGTTGATAATTTATACAACTCATCCCAAACCTCTTGAGAGAACGAATCCTCATTTTCAATAACTTCTATTTTAACGTTTTTTGTATTTTCTAATATCAATGAATTAATATCACTATTACTAAACATGTACTTGTCTAAATTAAATTTAAACTTGTAATCGTCAATCTCAATGCTGACTCTTTTCCCAATAAGAAATGAAAGTCTACTTATGAAAGGGATCATAAGAAGAGGGAAGTTAACATTATAAAAATTAATTTCTTTTAAAATTTCTATATTTTTGAAATCATCTATCAGACTGACTCCTGTCAGAATAGGGCAAAGACTTTCATTATCTATTTTGTTTTGGGACTTTATACCATTAGGACCAATTGGTGTTTTAGTTTTTATGACGCTTAAATAGGATTTTAAATTTTCAATACCAGCAATTCCTATTAATTCTAATACATCAATATTTTTTCCAACTTCTTCAGCTACGCCCCATGAGTATCCTGCAGCTTTAGTAGCTCTTTTTGAAACTGTAATGATTTCACTCGAAGACCTCATGAAATTATGAATAGATCCATCTGTCGTTAGTTTGACTTATCTCATTCATCAGAGGAGCTCCTTGATACATGCATATTCTCAGCCATTTATCAGAACGAGGATCAAATTTTTGTGCCCCAAAAAAAGATAACTTTAATCTCAGCATATCAATGGGCATTAAATTTGAACCGATCGAATTATCTTGAATTTCTGAATATGGTAACTTCTCAGCTATAAAGCATCTTCTTACCACATGTCTTAAATCGCTATTTTTCCTTAAAAACTCTGACAAAATTTGGTCTTCAGGAACATCCAAAATACGATAATACAAATCATTTATATCACGAGCGATGGCAAGAGGCTGTTCCAACTCAGATCCTTCGTCATCAAACCTGTTTGCTAACCTTGGCTCCTCTTTATTTTTTGAGATAAACCAGAATTTTTTATTTGGCTCATTTTTTGAGAAATCAATCTCGATAATATCTTTGTAACCTCGAGAAATTATATTCTTTAATTCACTTAATTTTTTGTAAGTTGGTATATTGAAATATAAATCCTCATCAGAACTCATATTTGATATTAAAGGGTTAATAATTGAGTCGTAAGGTTCCATCATTAGCGAAACGATAAATTCAATACCTTCAAAACTTAAATGTTTTTCAATCCATGTATAAAGATGATCCCAAAGATTCTCTTTATCTACAGATAAGGTTGGAAGATATTCACTTTCAAATTTTTCAATATCATTCCTTAAATCTTTTATTTTTTTTATTTGATACTCGCTTTCTGTTTCCCAAGTACTAATCATATTTTTAGAAAGCTTGAGACATTCCTTAAATACATTTAATTCACTTGCCTTAACTTTACTTATTTCTCTAATTTGTTTTAACGCTTCTTCTTTAGCAAAAATCCACTGATGCAACAGAGATGGATGATTAATAATAAAAGGAGCCATACCAAGTCCTGTTGAATTTCCTATTCCAAGTTTACGTGCTATTGACAGATCAAGTGTGACAGCCAATTTAGGATTCTTCTTTTTAGCAATGTGATTAACTTGGTCAAAAGTAAACTGACGCACTAAATAAACCAACATCATTTCAAGTCGAAAAGGACCATTAATTTCTTTACGGTCTTTAATTCTATATCGATCAGCTAATCCAAATTTGCCAGATCCATAAACCGCTGTGGTTCTATAGAGGTAGCCAACTTTTTTTATCAAAGATAAATCAGGTTGAACTCCCTTTGATAGTTTTTCAACAACATGATTAAAAATTCTTACAGACTTATTTGCTCTCGATAATGTTAACTCTTTATAACTGCATCGACCAACTTCTTGCTTAGGAACATTCAATTTTAATCTTTGAATATCTTTTTCTGTTGGTATTCCATCGTGAAGAACAAATGCTGCATCCCACTTCGTAGCAATTACTCTGTCGGACCTTTCTGAAGCATCAAGCTCATTAGCAAAGCAAATCAATGAATAGGTTCGACTATCTTTATTTACTGAATAAACAGCAGTTCCAAAACCTTGTTCATCAAGATCAAATAAATCACATTTAAATGTCCAACTTTTAAATTCTCTCACAAAACTTCTCAGAAAAGATAGCTTTGTTTGATGAAAGGAGCCTAATCGCTTAAGTGTCATGACTTCATGAGGATCGCGGTGCTTAATTTGATTATGCATTAATGAATATTCTCTCTATAAAAATTAAACCAGTTGTCACCTAATATTGCATCTACTTCTTTATTATCAAAGCCAACTTCTTTTAAGCCTGATTCAAGATTGTTAAACCCTAAAGTATTTTTAAACCAATCCGGCTGTCTTGGAAATGCCGCATCAGTTTTCGACCCTTCTCCATAATCCTTAGTTTTCGTCCAAGTCCCATTTCTCATCCACTCAACAACAGAGTCAGGTTGATCAAGACATAAATCTGATCCAATACCTACATGATCAATTCCCATTAGATCTACAGTCCTTGCAGTCATTTCACAAAAACTTTTCAGAGTGCAATTAGTTCCTCCAAGAAGATGGTGAGGATAGAGTGAAAGACCTATTATGCCTTTTGACTGACTAAGTGCTTTTAATATTTCATTTGATTTGTTTCTCCTAGCTGGATGCCAAAAGGACGGATTGGCATGGGTGATAGCAATGGGCTTTTCTGAAATTTTTATCGCATCTAGCGTTGATTGCTCGGCTGAGTGCGACATATCCACAACGACTCCAACTCTATTCATTTCTTTAATAACTTCTCTGCCCATTCGAGTAACTCCACTATCGTTATCTTCATAACAGCCTGTTGCGAGTAGAGACTGATTGTTATAAGTGAGCTGCATAAAGACTGCTCCTAAATCATGAACAGATTCAACTAGTTTAATATCATCTTCAATGGGCGAGCAATTTTGAAAGCCAAAAAAAACTGCAGTTTTATTTTCCTCTTTTGCTTTTTCTATATCTTTGTACGTTCTACCATGTATCAATAAATTATCAAATTCTTCAAAATACGTATTCCATTGCTCTACATTATTTTTTACTTCATCAAAATCTTCATGATAAGCAATGGTTACATGAATTGCATTTAAACCAGCTTCATTATTGATTTTAAAAATTTCTTCTGACCAATTACAATATTGTAAATTATCGATTCTATAGGTCATATAATTCTAATTCTTTGATCATAGTTTCTACTCATATACTATGAAAGCGTTGAGAGGGAAACAATGCTAAGAAAATCAATTTTTGAGCAATTTTAATGTTTTTTTTCGCAAAACTGCGACAATTTTAGCCCCAATTCTCCTTCTGAACTTCTTTCTTTCTTCATTTAAGATATTATATTCAATGAGATACTAATTTTAAAAACTACACTATGTACACGCCTATTAACCAATATATTGAGAGACTGGAGAATATCTCCTTTAATGTTGATGAATTGAATAAAGCGGTATCTGAGCTTGTAAAGATCAGACCTTTTGAAAATGAAAACTTAAAACCAGGTATGTTGAAGTCCAATGCAATCTGCTTGAACTATGATGAAAAGGAATTGGATGAATGGTTTGGGGGTAACATAAGAGGAAAATATTGGACAAAGCCTGACTCTTCTTTTGAGGAGATGGAACGTGAGCCATATATTGATGAAACGAGATATACATTATTCAACCCAAAGCTAAATAATACTTACTTCAAATTTGTTTATGAAAAAATTAATGAGTTTTTTGAAGTAGGAAGATGCAGAGTTATTAAAATGCCTCCAAGAACGACTCTGAGTTGGCATCGTGATCCTGAGAAACGTATTCACGTTGCCATCAAAACAAATTATGGTGCCAGGATGTTTATTGAGCATACAGGTCATCATATTCCTGCTGATGGAAATATTTATCTAACCGACAATACTAAGTATCACACAGCCATCAATGGTGGTGAAGAAGATCGAATTCATTTAGTGGCGACCGTTTTAGGCACAAAGTAACATTAGCAATCAATAATATTTTTTCTTTCCCAATCTTTTTTATTTTCATCGCTAACTTTATTATGTTCTGCGATTTCTCTTTTTTTAAGTTTTATGTATTGAGAGACAACTTTTGAGCCTATAGATTTTTTTACAATCTCACTGGCTTTAAATTTATCAAGTGACTCTATAAGAGAGTGAGGTAGCTTTTTAATTCTTTTTAACTTGTGACCTTGTGAATACATATTCACATCTATCCTCTTGCCAGGATTTCTTTTATTTTTTATTCCATCCAATCCCATAGCAATCAGCCCAGCTTGCAAGAGATAGGGATTAACTGCACCATCAGCAGGTCTAAATTCTATCCTTCCGGCATCCGGTATTCTGATCATGTGTGTTCGATTGTTTCCTGAGTAAGTTACAGCAGTAGGTGAATATGTTGATCCTGAATTGGTTGTTCTCGCATTCAAACGATCATAACTATTTAATGAGGGATTGAACCAAGCAGAAAATGAATCAACAGATTTCATTATCCCACCAATAAAGTGGTAGCCCATTTTGGATAAGCCAAGCTCATTATTCTGATCAAGAAAATGATTTTGCTTCTTCTTTAAGTCCCATAAAGATGCGTGTGCATGACAACCATTTCCGGTTAATTCATCAAATGGCTTGGGCATAAATGTTGCTCTTAATCCGTGTTTTTCAGCAATAGATTTTACCATAAATTTAAAAAAAACATGTCGATCTGCAGTCATAAGTGAGTCAGTGTAGTCCCAATTCATTTCATACTGCCCATTGGCATCCTCATGATCATTTTGATAGGGCTTCCACCCAAGCTTGATCATGGAGTCACAAATCTCTTTTAAAATATCATAGCGCCTCATCAATGCTGCCACATCATAGCAAGGCTTTTGAGCATCATCCTTTGAATCAGCAACCTCAGTTCCAGCTTCATTAAGTATAAAAAATTCACACTCTACACCCGTCATCATTTTAAAATTGAGATCTGTCATTTGGCTAATTTGTTTTTTGAGAATGACACGTGGGCACTGATCCATAGGGGCATTGTTAATAACCAGATCACTGGCCAACCAAGCAACATCTGGTTGCCATGGTAGTTGTATGAGACTTTCAGGGTCTGGAACGGCAAACATGTCAGGAGATGCAAAATCAAGGTCTAGGCATGTTGCAAAACCACCAAATCCAGCACCGGTTTTTTGCATATTAGAAATAGCGCGAGCAGGAACCAATTTTGCACGTTGGATCCCAAACAAATCAACAAAACTGATTAAGAAGTATTTGATTTTCTTTTGCTGAGCGATCTTAGCTAAATTACTTTTCATAATTAGAATTATGACTTCCAATTTTTTTAAATTCAATAAGGATTATAGGCTATATTTATGTTAACCAAGACCCATTTTGGGTATACCATCAAACTATGGATTCAAACTTAGAAGCAAAAAAAGAAAAAGTTATTGATCTCATTAACAATCTAGAAGATGGCAGCTTTTCATTGATGTTGTTAATTCATATCGCTCGGTATCAAAATTTATTTTTACATACGGATTCTGATTGGGAAAACAGCCCAAATAATTGGATAACTAAAGACAGACGACTACAAGATGAGTCTATTGGCGTTCTTTCGTTTATCATCCTTTATTCTCTTACCAATGCACATGTGAATGCAGACCTTTTTCCTGAACATAGAAAGCAAATTAAGGCAATGCGTCTTGAAGACTTCTTGGATAATAATTTTTTTATTACTCCATTTACTAATTTTATTGGAAAAAAAATATCTCTTAAAGTTCTCGAGGCATTTTTTTCTATACCCCGTGAAAATATAAGACGATATCTAAATTCATTGATAGAGGCTGGGCTTGTAAATAAAGATAAAAAGTATGGTTACCTTGTAAACATGGAGGCGTATGTTCAATATATATTTACAGATTCTCTTAGTAAAATTATGAAGTCACTCATGAGAACATTCGATGATATTATCGTAAATCTTGAAGATAAGTATAAACTAAAATTAAATTTAAAATCTATTGGGACCATAAATCTAAAAAAAGTAAAGCCAGAAATCTGGAATCGGATAAGGTTACCCATGTATCACTTTTGGGTAAGAGTTTTAACACTGGAAGGCAATGATTTAAACTTAACTCCTAATGATCGCGTTGTCTTGTCTGCATCAATCTATTTTAGGAAACGTAAAGGAATATTAAATTTCAGTAATATTTCTGAGTTATACGAAAATGATTATCTCTTGCCAACAAATATTTCGTCAATTGCAGAGGCATCTAAAATGCCTCGAGAAACCGTGAGGAGGTGCAGTAATAAGTTAATAAAGATGGGGCATTTTGAAAAAAAAGGACGTCAATTGTTTAGAATTAATTACGCACATAAAGATGGAGAAGTAGCAACATTTATCAAGAATAAGGCAATTACGACGCGTGATATGATGAATTTTTACTTTAGAATTTATGAAGATTTAGCTCAGTCTTAAATTGAGCACATTAAAATAATTTCTTCATTGCACACTAGTTCAGCTTCAATAATGGAGCTATTTTGGGAACTTAATTGTGTATCGAGCGCTTCCAGCATAGACTTTGCTTCACCCATTGGCACTGGACCTACAATGACGGAATAGTCATTTTTATCAAATTTATCGACATTAATATCATATTTGAGGAATCTGCTGTCAAATCCCATTACATCATAAATATAGTTCATAAAACTGAATGCAGAATTACCACGCGTATATGATCCAATTTTTATATAAACAAATTCAGCATCGCTCGTATCGATTGTTAGTTCAGTTTCTTCAACATCACTTGCTTGGGCACTAAAGGCATTTGAAACTACTTCCGCAGGCTCTTCAATGAGTTGAGTGAGATCTTCTAACGCTTGAGATGCTTCTTCAGCTAATTTATTCTCTAATTCAGCAGTATTGTTCAATTCTGTAAGTAAATCTCTTGCAGCAGTTGCTTCTTCTACGAGGCTATTTTCATCAACTGTGTTTATGATTTTCTTTTTTGGTAAAATACCAGCAGTATTTAAAGTTTCATCATTATTATCAACTGACGCTTCATCATTGGTTATCAGTGGTTCACTCACTTGATT